>JAFGEO010000062.1 GCA_016931575.1 Bacteroidales bacterium
ATAGGGCATGTCGAGTCTTCCCCAGTGTGCAGCTGCACCATATGTGGTACTCGTGCCGATCATAAGAGCGGCATACTCACCCATAAGATTATCGGTTCTTTTGGACCAGGATACAACGGTTTCTGCCAGCGTGATTTTTTTATTGTAAACCCAGGCCGAAATAGTAAAAGCAGAGTTCCAGCTAAGGCTCAGCGGGGCTTCTTCGCTAAGGACGAAGTAGTCGCTGCCATCCAGGTTAATGGATTTTACCTTATAGATGGTGTCGACCACCGGATTTCCATGGATAGTGAATGCACCGTTTAAGGATCCGGCATTTGCAGGGTCATCTTCAATTTCTCCGGCCAAAAGCAAACTGGCATCCAGCTCCACCAACAGGCTTTTTGAACTGGCCGTGCCCGGACCATCATCGGATGTTACTGGTGTTAATGAAGGAAGCTCAAATAGTTCGCTGTACACCTTCACATTCCAGATTGCGGCAAACATGCCGGTTTTCTGGGTACCCGAAACGGTGATCCTCAGGTAGCGGGCAGTGACATCACCATCGTCGATCATTGGGCTGCCGCTCTCCCGGTTGTCCGACCTGTCGGCGAAAACTTCCCAGCTGGCGCTGTCTGAGGAGTACTCGATGGTATACTGGTAGTAGTAAAATGCATATTCGAACTGTGTCATCACACGTTTGATGTTGATATCGGATCCAAGGTCGATGACCAGGGAATGTGGCATATCGTTATCTCCTGCGCGCCAAATGGTTCCGTTATTGTTATCCACGACACAGGAAGGATAGTAGACATAGTCATTTACACCATCTTCCAGGTGATAATATGATGTAGCAGATGCGGCAGCTCCATGGGCGTGGTCTGTGGCTGTTATCTGGTTTGGGCCCAGGTAACCGATCCCGGCATGGCTTGGTGCGACTTTCCGTATGGTGCTGTCATTTTCAAAGATCAGGCTGTCAACACAAAGCTGGCGGAATTCACCACCCGTGCTGTGCGGATTGTCATGACGGTGATAGACAATGTAGTAGTCGTCTACTTCTTTCAGTACGGAATGGTGCCCGGGACCGTCGACACTTCCGTCGGCATTTGTCTCCAGGATCGGATTATTCTCGCCAAAAGTAAAAGGTCCGACAGGACTGTCACTGTATGCGTATTGTACCCGGTAGCTGCTTGCCTGGCAGTCCCCTGATGAATACATCATAATGTATTTATCATTTTTCTTCAGCATGTAGGGAGCTTCGAAAATTTCGGGCAGCTGGCTGTTCGCGATGTTGCCGCTCTCAAGGATGGTAACCATATCGTTGGTGTCCACCCTTGCCCATGCCAGACCGGCAAAGCTGCTGATCCAGGTGCCATAGTAGACATAAAGCGATCCGTCGTCATCCAGGAAGTAATGCTGGTCAAGAGCGGGAACGCCTCCAATGGTATTTGGGGTAAAAAGGGCATTGCCGGAATTGATCGCTGTCCAGGGTCCCAAGGGACTGTCAGACTCATAGCCATAGACGTTGCAGCCAGCCTCGCAGTTTCCGTGGAAATAGTAGTATTTGTTGTTCACGAAAAGCACATCCGGGGCCCAGATATTGGTCAGGCTGGTCGGAATGTCAATCTCCTGGTTATACCAATTCACAAAATCCTTGCTTTGCCAGATCTGTGGCTCTCCTGAAGCCAGGCGCACACCGTCCCCTGTTGCATAGATGTAATACGTATCATCAACTTTTAATATGGTGGGGTCGGCAAAATAGCCCGGGGTCAGCGGGTTGCCATTATTCTGATCCAGGTATGAAGGCTCCTGTGACAGAGCCGGAAAAAGCGTGCCTGTCAGCAGGGTAATCAGTAACAGGTATAACTTGCTTCGTTGCATGGTAATTTTAAATTTATCGTTTATTGGATACTACAATAATACAAGTACTACACTTAAGGAATGACCATATACCTGCCATTAACTGGTAACCAATATTCACAACTTGTAAATTCAGGTCATTTTTTTGTAATCAGCAGTCAGGTAAATCAGGTGATTTAACTTAAAATCCAGAAAGTCAATGTTATAATGAATTTTACGTGAGTTTCAATCTTCGTCAAATTTTGAGTTAAATGTTTGCTTATGAGCGGTCCTGATAATAATTTTACGCTCAATTACTGGATGTCATGAAGATTAACTCCCGCAACATCAATTTTCTGCACCACGATGGGAAAGGGCTTTACGAGTGCTGGATATTTTAGCCTGCCTGACACCTTTCTTCCGCGTATTTTTTACTAATCAACATTTTTTTTCTTCCTATGCAGGGAATTGTTTTTGATATAAAGCGATTTGCAGTACATGATGGTCCGGGCATACGCACAACCATCTTTCTGAAAGGCTGCCCGCTAAGTTGCTGGTGGTGCCATAATCCCGAGGGGATCTTCCCGGAAATTCAATATTGCACAAAGACTGTACGACTGGGAGAAAAGACTTTCCACGAAGCGGAGCAGGTAGGGAAGGAATACGATTTAAGACAAGTGTTAAGCGAAATTGAGAAAGAGGCATTATTTCATGAGGAATCCGGAGGAGGGGTCACCCTCTCGGGAGGGGAACCCATGATGCAGTTTGAATTTGTCCTGGAACTCCTGCAAGAACTCCGCAGCAGGGAGATTCATACCTGCCTCGACACCTCAGGGTATTTTACCCTGGAGAAGCTGCAGCAGGTAATGCCCCTGGTGAACCTGTTTCTTTTCGACCTGAAACTGCTGGATGATCAGAAACATTTAAACTATACCGGGGTTTCAAACCGGCGTATTCTTCAGAACCTGGAAACCCTGATCCAAAGCAGGTGCCCGGTGATCATCCGGTATCCCCTGATTCCCGGGATAAACAACGGGGAGAAGGACCTGGAGGCATTGCATGCCCGACTGGATAACCGGGTTAAGGAGATTCATTTTTTGCCATTTCATGCGATTTCGGTTGGGAAATGGAGCCGTATTGGACTGGAATACAAATTAAAAGGATTAAAACCACAGCCTGAAAGCAGTGTTACCGATATCAGGGATAAATTCACGCAATTAGGGTATAAGGTAAGTATTGGAGGATAGTATAAAATAAGGTATTATGAACGAACGAGTAAAAAAATTAAGGGAACAAAGTCTCAATGCCGTGAATAAGATTAGTGTGGAACGTGCTTTGCTTGTCACAGAATTTTATCGTTCCATTGAGGGAAAAGAATTGCCTGTGCCTGTACAGAGGGCCAGGTGCCTGTACCATATTCTGGATAAAAAAAATATATGCATAAATCCCGGGGAACTGATTGTCGGTGAAAGGGGTCCCGCCCCCAAGGCTACGCCAACCTATCCGGAAATTAGTCTCCATTCACTCGAGGACCTGCGTATCCTCAACAGCCGGCAGAAGGTATCCTTTAAAGTTGACAAGGATACGACCGATGCCTATGTAAAAACCATCATCCCCTTCTGGAAAGGGAAAAGCAACCGGGATATCATCATGCGGCTGCTGCCGCAACACTGGCACGATGCCTATGATGCCGGGATTTTCACCGAATTTCAGGAGCAAAGGGCCCCGGGACATTCCGTATGCGGAAATAAGATCTACCGCCTGGGAATGCTGGACATCATTGAGCAGATCAAAGCACAGACAGCCATCCTGAAATCCGAGACTGAATCCGTGACCGACTCACAGCTGGCAGAGCTCGAAGCTATGAAAATTGCCGCTGAAGCGATCATTCGCTTTGCTCAGCGCCATGCATCCTGCCTGAAGGAACTTGCCAAAGCAGAAAAGGACCAGGACCGCAAAAATGAGCTGCTGAAAATGGCCGATGTATGCCAAAAGGTACCCGCTCATGCCCCCGAAAATTTCCATGAAGCACTCCAGTACTACTGGTTTGTACACCTCGGTGTGATTACGGAGCTGAACCCCTGGGATTCCTACAACCCGGGCCGGCTCGATCAGCATTTGTATCCCTTCTACAAAAAGGGTTTGGAGGCCGGCTCGCTAACCAAAGAAGGGGCAGTAGAGCTCCTGCAGTGCTTCTGGGTTAAGTTCAACAATCACCCTGCTCCTCCGAAGGTAGGTGTGACAGCCCTTGAAAGTAACACCTATACGGATTTTGCCCTGATCAACCTCGGCGGGCTTACTGAAAACGGCAGGGATGCGGTAAACGAATTAACCTACATCATTCTCGACGTCATCGAGGAGATGAGGCTGCTGCAACCCAGCTCCATGGTACAGGTGAGCAAACAAAATCCCGATGCCTTCGTGAAAAGGGCACTGAAAATTATTAAAACCGGTTTCGGTCAGCCCTCCATCTTCAATACCGATGCCATCATTCAGGAGCTCCTGCGACAGGGAAAATCCATTCAGGATGCCCGTAACGGCGGTGCCAGCGGTTGTGTGGAGACCGGTGCCTTCGGGACGGAGAGTTACATCCTGACCGGTTATTTCAACCTGACAAAGATCTTTGAACTCACCCTTCACAACGGTTTCGATGTGCGCACCGGGAAGCAGGTCGGACTAAATACAGGGAAGGTTAAAGAATTTAATGATTTTTCCACCCTCATGGAAGCTTTCGAAAAGCAGGTCAGGTATTTCGCCGGGATCAAAATTGAAGGGAACCTGATCATCGAAAAACAGTTTGCCCATAACATGCCCGTACCCTTCCTCTCACTGCTCGTTGATGATTGCATTGGCAATGCCTGCGACTACAATGCCGGAGGTGCCCGTTACAATACCAGCTACATTCAGGGTGTAGGGCTGGGTACCCTGACCGATTGTCTGACAGCCGTAAAGTACCACATCTATGATAAGAAGAAGCTGGGCTGGGAGAACCTGTGCTATGCACTGTCAGAGAACTTCGTGGATTTTGAAGACTTACGAAAGGACCTGATCTACAACACTCCAAAGTACGGAAACGATGACGATTATGCAGATGACCAGGCTGTGCAGATCTTTGAGATCTTCAGTAAAGCGGTAGAAGGCATTCCTACCTATCGCGGGGGGACCTTCAGGATTAATATGCTGCCCACTACTTCACATGTTTATTTTGGCAGTGTTACCGGTGCTACTCCTGATGGGCGACTGGAAGGACAGCCCCTGTCCGAAGGGATCTCACCGGTACAGGGAGCCGACAGGCAAGGACCTTCGGCAGTGATTAAGTCGGCATCCAAATTTGACCATATCCGTACCGGGGGAACCCTCCTGAACCAGAAGTTCACCCCGGCATTCTTTTCTTCGGAAGAGGCACTGGGCAAGCTCTGTTCGCTGGTTCGTACCTATTTCCGAATGGATGGGCACCATATCCAGTTCAACGTGGTTTCGGCAGATACCCTCCGAAAAGCTCAGAAGAACCCGGAATTGTACAGCGATCTCATCGTCAGGGTGGCGGGCTATTCCGATTACTTCAACGACCTGGGAGAAGACCTGCAGAATGAAATTATCAAACGTACCGAGCACGAATCAATTTAACATGTATGCCATGAGATTCCAGACATTTCTCATCCCGGGAAAACCCTTACCGCTCTATTTCACCACCCACTCATGAATGCCGGATGCAAATTCTTTTGGCATGGTAACCAGCAGGCGAAGTGCTGTGGTTTCTACCGGCTCAAATTCAATGCTGTCCCACTTATCTTTGCTGACGGGATAAGCAGCAGTTGCTTTTACGGGGATCCACTTATCCCCCGACTTATACTGAACCTCCCAGCTGGCAGGGATCCTGCAGCCTCCAAACGGCGCATCGTCATACCAGTATACCTCGCAGGAAGAGACGGTCGCTTTCTCTGCAAAATCGTACTGGATCCATTCTGTCGTATCCTTTTCAGGCCACCAGTGAAGGAAGGGCCAGGTATGGTCCCCGGATTCTGAAGGCATCAAC
Organism: Bacteroidales bacterium; assembly: GCA_016931575.1. Lineage (GTDB taxonomy): Bacteria > Bacteroidota > Bacteroidia > Bacteroidales > UBA10428 > UBA10428. The sequence goes on from JAFGEO010000062.1 coordinate 5,852, forward strand.
TGGTCGTTAATAGAAGCCAGCATCCGTGAGGGGTGGCCTGCACTTACTGTGCTTGTACTGGCTATGGTTGGTAAAGGCAATGGCCGGATGTTTTTTTCGTTTATGGGCATCCAGACCATCATCTCTCCCGGACCCCGGTTGTTCCAGGAGTAGTAGGGTATCAGGCTGATATTTTGTTCTTCGCCGTATTTTACGCCACCCTCTTCGGTGCTTTGGGCAGCTTTGGCCTTTCCGTTCAGTACCACAACGCCGTTCAGGAAGTCAGGTTTGAATTCAGGAGTGAAATCCTGGTTTTCATCAACGATGAGACAGAGGGCATAGCCGTCTTTTGCCTCAGGCCATTCCATGGTGTATACCAGCGGGCCGCGCTGCAGGGCCATCTTGTTCAGATCGTCTTTCACCTTTTCATTGGCAATGATCTCCCTGGGTTCAATGGGAAATTCGATTCGAACAACATCGCCCTTTTTCCATTTCCTTGCGATCACAGCGTAGCCTTTTTCCGTTACAATTTCCCGTTCTACGTCGTTTACGTAAAGTCTAACATTCTTTTCCAGCTTGTTTTTGAAATGATAGAGGTCGCCAGGGAGGACTTCTTCTTCCGCCCATCCAGGTATGCGAAGTTTCAGGGTAAATACTGATTTTTTCTCAGGATTCACACCGATCTCAACATTTCCCTTCCAGGGATACCCGGTTTTTTGTCTGATCTCAACCGGGTTACCGTCAAATTCGAAGTTAGCTGTGTTCGACAGGTACAGGTTCACATAAACCGCATCATCTGATGTGGCATAGATATAACCGGGTACCGAAGGGAGGGTCCTTGCGAGGTTGGGAGGGCAGCATGCGGTATTGTCCCATCCGAAACGCTGGTGCTGTCCGATGGACTCCAGGACATTCGGATAGAAGAAACGGTCTCCCGAAAGCGATACTCCCGACAGGAATGCATTATAGAGCGTGCGCTCCAGTACGTTGTAGTATTTTGCATCCCCTGTGGAAAGGAACATCCTGTAGTTCCACATGATGTTACCGACTGATGCGCATGTTTCGCAGTAAGCCCGCATGTTAGGCAGGATATAGGGAGGATCGAAACCTTCGTTTCCACCCCCGGATCCAATCCCCCCGGTGACATACATCTTCTTGGTTACCAGATCCTCCCAGATGGCAGTAAGTGCATGTAAGTAGGAAGTGTCGGCGTATAGTTTTGCGATATCGGCCATGCCGGAATACATATAGGTTGCACGTACGGCATGTCCGACGGGTTCACGCTGGTCGACAACCTTCTCGTGTGCCTGGCTGTATTCTTCACCTCCTGGTCCCCTGATATCCAGGAAAAATTTTGCCAGGTCACGGTATTCTTTCTTTCCGGTTGCTTCGTACATCCGTACGAGCCCCATTTCAACCACCTGGTGACCGGGAGCGATCTCCAGTTTACCGGGTCCCAGATCTTTCACCAGCAGGTCGGCAGTCTTGATGGCCAGGTCGAGCATGGTGCGTTTTCCGGTGGCAGCGTAGTGTGCCGTTGCGGCTTCAAAAAAGTGGCCACAGTTGTATAATTCATGACTGCCGGCGTACCCCTTGGCCGCACCGGTCCATCGGGTAGAATCGGCCCATGGGTGAGGATGTTCCGGATCAATGGTACGGGTAGTATAAATATACCCGTCGGGTTCCTGCGCCAGGCTGATATAATGGATCAGTGTGTCGAGGCGGGCCTCCAGGAGGGGGTCCGGATTGGATAACAGGGAATAGCTTGCAGCTTCAATCAGTTTGTAAACATCCGTATCATTAAACGGATAGTTGGTCTGCATCTTTCCTTCCATGAGGCCTCCGGCAATTTTGAAATTATTTACGGCCCCGGATTCATAGATCTTTTTAATGGCTATGGGTATGGTGACCTCATAGTTCTGCTGGATTTTCGGTGCCCAGAATTCATCGGTAACTTTCACCTTCGTGAAGGGAACCCCTTCAATAAGTGATTGGGCATTTATCTCTCCTGCAGAGAAAGTTGTTATAAAGAAAAAGGCTGCAATCAAGGGTATGAGCCCGTACTTGTTTTGTTTATTCTTCATGATTGTTTGAATTAGCGCGAGTTAACTTTTATCCAGACTGCCATTTCTCCCGGAGACCTGTTGGCCCAGAGAAAGTATGGTATTGCTGTTAGAATTTTATCGTTTTGTTCAACCTTAAGTGTTCCTGTTCCTCCCAGCAAGGTCTCATTGTATTGGTACTCAGACGGCACATCGGCAGGGAGTTCCAGTTTGCTGATCTTTCCGTTATCGACTTCCTCCAGGCAGTAAACAATTGGGCCCCTTTCGAAGGCTATGCGGCCGCTGTCTGCTGCGACTTTCGCATTCGCCAGTACTTTGCGAACGGGCATCGGAAGGCTCACCTCCAGGCGGTCATTTTTCTGCCAGGATCGTTTGATACAGGCATAGCCTTTCTCCACGGTGTACTTCACCGGCTTGCCATTCAGGCTTATTTCCGGTTGATAAGCGGTCTGATCCATGTAGTGGTACAGGTCTCCCTCGAAAGGAGCAGTGCCCAGCCAGGAGGGTATTCTGACCTTTATGGTGAAGTCTGCCTTCTTCTCCGGAGATACCAGGATCGATACGGACCCGCTCCAGGGATACTCCGTTTGCTGTTCAAGCTTCACAGTTGTTCCTCCCAACCCGATTTTCGCTTCGGAAGCTACAAACAGGTTCACATATACCCCGGCATTTGTCGTGGCATAGATCAGGTCGGGAACACGGGCCATGAACCGGCATACGTTACCCGGACAGCAGGCCACACCAAACCAGGGACTACGTTGATAGGTGCCGTCAGATGCCAGTGGATTGGGATAGAAGAAATGCATTCCGTCTTCGGAGATACCGGAGATCAGACCATTGTACAAGGTTCTCTCCAGTACATCCATGTATTTTGAATTGCCCGTTGAAAGGAAGAGGCTTTGGTTCCATAGTACATTTCCAATGGCAGCACAGGTTTCATTGTAGGCTTCCTTGTTGGGGAGGGCATAGGCCTCGCCAAATGCTTCTCCCTCATGTCTGGCACCTACGCCGCCAGTGATATACAGTTTCTTCCCGGTAACATCCTTCCATAATTCTTCCGACTTTTCATGATATGCCGGGCACCCGGGCAGATACCTGGCCAGGTCTGTCATGGCCGTATACATATAGGTTGCCCTGACAGCATGCCCAATGGCTTCCGGTTGCTCCAGGATGGGTGCGTGTTGTTGCAGGTAGGGTTTGTTGTTATAGATGGCAAAGCGGGTACCTTCCGGATGTTCCTTATATTCCTGCTGCTTTCCGCGTACATCGAGGAAGAATCGGGCCTGTTCGAGGTATTTCTTATCCCCGGTAAGCTGGTAGAGTTTGATGAGGCCAATTTCAATTTCCTGGTGTCCGGGTGCAGCTTCCTTTTTTCCCCAGCCGAATACCTCACAAACGAGGTCGGCATTCTTCCTGGCGATATTCAGCAGTGCATCCTTTCCGGTTGCCAGGTAGTAAGCAATAGCTGCCTCATAGAGGTGTCCGGCATTGTAGAGCTCGTGACTAACCCAGATATCGGTCCAGCGATCGCTTCCCGCTCCGGGTGAGGGGTGGTCAGGATCTGCCGAGCGGGCTGTAAAGAGGTACCCGTCTTCTTCCTGGGCCTGGCCGATAAGGGTGATCAGGCTGTCAGTGTACCTTTCCAGATCAGGATCAGGTTTAATTCGCAGCGATCCTGCAGCCCCTTCGATGATCTTGAAAACGTCGGTATCATTATAACGTTCACCCTCATGTTTTTTGGTGCTGTTACCCGCGGCGACCGAAAAGTTTTCAATGCGCCCGGTTTCCTCGCACATGCGAAAGGCGTAGGGGATGGTTACATCAATATTACGCCTGACCAGGGGTTCCCAGAAACCTCCCCTGAGGGTTACATTACGTATATCTAAGGCTTTGATTTCGTTGCTATCCTGGCTTATGGGTGTGTTCTTTCCTGTACAGCCCGGGAGTAATAAAATGCCAATGGGTATCAGAAATAGTAGTTTCATGGTTTATGTTAAGGTTACTAAGCAGACATTTTTATCCTGTCATTCCAGCATACAATATTAGAAAACCTGCGACAGAAAAAGCCTTTCTTTTCGATCACAGGTTTTAAAATCCGGACCAACATTTGGAATACTGGTTCAGAAATATGGAATTATTGATCAGTGGATATCTTTCATCAGCCTGTTCAGTAGCGGGGAGATGAGAAGCAGGACAATTCCTGCACCTAATGTAGTGAAAGTCAGGAAGGAATAGAGTCTCATCTGCGGAAAATAGTTATGCAGGATGCTTTCCAGCACCCCGGCAAGGTAGTTGGCCAGGGCAATGCTTCCGAACCAGATGCCCATCATAACCGATACGATGGGACGGGGAGACAATTTGGTCACCATCGACAAGCCAATGGGGGACAGGCAAAGTTCACCCATGGTATGCATGAAATACACACCCAGGAGCCAGAAGGGTGATACCGCACCAGCTTGTCCTGCTCTGCCCGCTGCCAGGTTCATGATCACAAAACCCACGCTCATCAGCATGAGACCTATGGCAAACTTAACAGGAGTCCGGGGTTCCTTTTTGCGCTTATTTAGCCATACCCACAGCATGGCAAAAAGCGAGGCAAAGGCAACGATGTAGAACGCAGGAACCATCTGAAACCAGGAGGCTGGAAATTCACCGAACGGGGTCAACCGGTCAGTCTGGTGCTCTGCAAAGAGGTTAAAGGTTCCCCCTGCCTGCTCATAGCCCGACCAGAACAGGATGTTAAAAAAGGCCAGGATGAAAATGACGGATATATTGCTCCATGCCTTGCTACCTTTGGTATTTCTGATAATGATCCAGGCAAGCACCGAGGTTCCTGCAACCACGAGCGCCCATATGAAACCAGTCTGGATAGCAGAGCTGATCATACCCCAAAGCCGGAGCCCTCCCCATACCAACAAAAGGATGGAGCCAATGTAAAGGATGATATCCCGGCCATCCCGGCCGGTCAGGCGATGTATGCCGGCTGCCAGGTTCCGTGGGGGCAGACCTGCTGTGCCCAGTTTGCTGCGTTGGGTATAAAACCAGATCGCACTCAGGATCATTCCGACACCTGCTGAAGCGAATCCCCATGCCCAGTCGATTTCCTGTCCGAGAAAACCCGCAACGAAAGGCCCCAGCAGCGCACCAACATTGATGCCCATGTAAAAAATGGTAAAGGCAGAATCTTTCCGTGCGTCATTCTCTTCGTATAGTTCACCGACAATGGTGGAAATATTTGCTTTAAAGAAACCAGTTCCCATGATGATCAGACCGAGCCCCAGGTTCCGGTTGGATTCCCGGAGTACCATCTCTCCGAATTCCGAGTAGGCCATAAAAAACTGACCAATAGCCATCAGGATGGCCCCGATATATACCGCTTTCTGCTGACCGAGGAACTTATCGGCAAGGTATCCCCCGATGATGGGTGTCAGGTAAACCAAACCCGTAAAAGTGGCGTAGATCTGCAGGGCGTCGGCCCGGACAAGACCAAAACCTCCGTTTATCAGCTCGGTGGTAAGGTAAAGGGTAAGGAGGGCACGCATGCCATAGTAGCTGAAGCGTTCCCACATTTCGGTGTAAAAGAGGACCATCAGGCCCCTGGGGTGTTTGATTTTGCTCATTCTTCTTCCTTATTAGCTTTCCTGATATACTGTCTGATCAGGTAATGGAAGTTCCTTTACCGGCAACGAATATACTGTTTCATTTTTAATTTCAGTATGATTAATGGGTTTGGGTACTTGCGGGATCCAGCTATCCGCAGGTCCTGACAGCGATTACAAATAAAGGGGTCCGTGGCCATCTGGCAGCTATCTTATCTTCTGCAGGAGCTACAAAATGGAGAAGGTAACTGACAGATATTATGCGGTTTACAGTTGAACGGGGTGTCTGATTTCAGACTCACTGAATCAAAAAAGAGCATCTTCATTTTTTTAACCGTCAAACCACTGTAAATTTGGAGTTGAAACCGAAACGTATTATGAGGGAGGCCGCATGATAAATCTACCCGAACTATATAACAGGAAAACCAAAGCCATCGAACATGAAAATACCTATAAGGTTGAAGGCCTGGTCTTTTTATACCGCAATTTTTTTGGCAGGGCGCTGACATTTTCGGTCCTCAATAAACACCTTGTTTCCAAAATGTATGGCCGCTGGGTGAAAAGCACACGAAGCGTTGGGCAAATCTCCGGGTTTGTAAAGCACTATGACATTAATACCGATGAAATCAGGGAGCCGCTGAATTCGTTTCCCTGCTTTAATGATTTTTTTATCCGGGAGCTGAAGGATGGAGCGCGACCGGTTGATAATACTCCCGCTCACCTGATTTCCCCTGCCGATTCCCGTTTGCTGGTTTTTGATCTTTCCAAAAATATTGACCTGCCGGTTAAGGGTTACTGGTACAAGCTGGAAGATCTGGTAAGGGATAAAAAGCTGGTGGATGACTATGCCGAGGGCTGGTGTTTTATCTATCGGTTGGCACCCTCGGATTATCACCGCTATGCCTATATCGACGACGGGAGCCAGCAGGAAGTAAAGATCCTTCAGGGAGTGTTACATTCCGTAAACCCGATTGCATTGTCCGTTACAAAATCTTTATTAGCCAAAAACTACCGCGAACTTACCCTGCTGCGCACCGACAATTTCGGAGATGTACTGCAGCTTGAAGTCGGTGCGCTTCTGGTCGGAAAAGTTATCCAGCATCACAGGCAGTCATACAGTTTTAAAAGAGGCGAAGAAAAAGGGTATTTCGAATTTGGAGGGTCAACCATCATTCAACTGTTTAAAAAAGGATCGGTAAAACCGGATAGCGATATTGCGGAGTATTCATTGAAAAATATCGAGAGCCTGGTAAAACTGGGGGAGAAGGTAGGTGTGGGTCTTTCCTGAGGCCCGGGGGACAGTTTAAAGCATGAAACGGTCATTCTGAGCCTGACTGGAGATTGACACGTCATTCTTCTGCCCACCTGATAATTAATTGCTCCCTTTTTGAGATCCTCCCGTGTGTTTGCCGTCATAATCCTATATATTTGTCAGTCTACAGATAACTTAATCATACAAAGCCATGCTGGTAACAACAACCCATTCCATTGAAGGAAAAAAAATCGTCAGGTACCTGGGCGTAATGACCGGTGAATCCATTATCGGTGCAAACATTTTCAAAGACTTCTTTGCATCGATTACAGACATCGTTGGTGGCCGCTCCGCGTCCTATGAAAAAGTACTGCGCGAAGCAAAAGAAAATGCCCTGCGCGAGCTAAAGGACAATGCCAGGGCCCTGGGCGCCAATGCGGTGATCGGGATCGACCTCGATTATGAAACCATAGGTTCGAATGGCAGCATGCTTATGGTGTCTGCCAGTGGGACAGCGGTGGTATATGAAGACTAGGAAGGCGATTTTCTTATGCTCGCAAAACACAATTGTTTCTTCACCCGGATCCGGATTATCCTGTTGATGCTTTGCACAGGCATTCCGGGATGGTCGCAGACACTTTTTCCGGATACGCTTTATATTGATTTCCGGGGGGATTCACTTATCCGACTGGAAATTGTTGCGATCCCGGAAATACGCGATCTACGGAATGAGGATCCTTCCTTCATCAGCATGACTACCCGCAGGCAGCTGCTCCTCATCCCGGTCGACCGGGAAATTCACACAAAGGATACCCTGGCGAAGCTGATCCGGACAAACATTCCGGAGGAGACTGACAGGGGGATGCAGTATTATCTGGATCTAAATCGTTTTGAGATCATCACCAAGGAGAACAAGCTTTCTTCGTCCCTCATGCTTGTGGCGGATATCGGGGTTTTTGTGCACGATGGTGATACAGAACGACAGATCGGCAACCTTTTCTATGATAAACCTTACATTCCGCGAATGCGGAAGGAAACGTATGCCGAATCCTGCGAGAGGCTTTTAAATGACTGGCATACCGATTTTAAGCTCGATCTGATGACCTTACAGCTTGTAGGTACCGGAAACGGACCCGAACTGACCCCGAATTTCATCGGCGATCTGAGTGTTAAGTCCTTGTTTCTGAATGCCCGCGCAGGTGCCTTCGCCGGATTGACATGGTACGGCTTTCAGGGTGAGCTGTTTTTTAGCCGGCCCGAGACCAAAGGCTACGATCGCTATACTGCCGGCATAGTCAGGTATGTACACCATCAGGAATATGAGTCATTCGCCCTGGGCAGGAAGGCCGGACATTATACCCTCCGGTGGAATTCCAACTGGCTGATAGATGCCGATGCGAATGTTCTTATGGGCTTTTGTAAGTGGAAGGATATGGAGCTTAGTGATCCGCAGCTTTATCAGCTGCTCGATTTGGAAATATCTTCAGTTCAGAGCCTTGCCTGGGCACCCCTGAACAGGAATAGCATGACCTTCAGGGTAGGGGTCATGGAAAATTTTAGCTATGTCATCGAAAAGAAACCGCTTTTTGAAGTCGGATTGTATGGAGAGTTGGGTGTAAAATTCTGATCATGATAGCCGGAAAGAAACTACATATATGCCTGATCCTGCTGATCGCCCTGAGCTTAATCCCCTTCAGGGTTTTTGGACAGCGCTACACGGTATCCGGCTATGTTGTTGATGATCAGACCAGGGAAACCCTTATAGGCGCCACCATTTATCATCCTGAAAGCGGCAGGGGAACGGTTACCGACAGCTATGGCTATTTCCGGTTTTCTGGTCTTTCCCCCGGAAATCATACACTGATCCTTTCTTATATGGGATATGATCAGGACAGCCTGATGGTTAAACTCGTAGATAAAAGCCTGGTGATTTCGGAGGTTTACCTCCGGCAGAGTTTCCATTCAGTGGATGAGGTAAGCATTATCGCAGTGCGTCCCGACAGGGCTGCCGACCGCCAGGTGGAGACCAGCATGCTTGAGCTTTCGCCGAAAACCATTCAATCGATTCCAACAGCAGGAAAAGATGTATTCTCTGCCATAAAATTCCTGCCCGGCATTGAACGGACAGAACCATTTTCTCCTCTGTACAGCGTCAGGGGAGGCGATCCGGGTGAAAACGCCGTTATGCTGGATGGAGTGATGATCTACAATCCTTACCATTCCAGCATAAATTCAGGGATCTTCAATACCCAGACCATAAAAAACGTTGACCTGCTTACGGGGGGCTTCGGGGCAGAGTATGGTGGCCGGAATTCCTCAGTTATGTACATCACAACCAAGGACGGGAACAGTACGGAAATGCATGGTGAGGTGGAGCCAAGCACCTTCCATTCCAAGGTTTTTCTTGAGTTCCCTGCCGGAAAGAACGCTTCAGCCATCGTTGCCGGGCGCTATTACTACGATATCTTTTCAGAGTTTATTTACCAGAGCCAAAGCTACTTCTATGATTTTAACCTTTCGTATACTGCCCGCCTGAGCAACAAGCACCGGCTAAGCCTGAAGTATTTTCAGTCGCGGGACAGAAACAACATCGATTTCAGTTCCTTCTACCAGGTATTCGGGAATACCTTCGGAATAGACCTGTATGACGATTTTAATTTCCGCTTTGAGGACCGCTGGAAAAACCTTGCCGGGACAATCATCCATAAATGGGCCATGACCCCCAGAATTTATATGCGCACACAGCTGTACTATTCTGCGCATCAGTCGGAAAATGCCAGCGGGGTGAATTTTCAATTCGACTTTGCGGATGAGGCCACGGATACGCTGAATTTTAACTGGAATACAAATTCAATATTTACGAACCGGATCAGCGACCTCTGTGCGAAATCCTTCCTGAATATCCTTTTGTTCAGAAATAATAACCTCAGGATAGGAGGGGAACTGAATGCCTATCACTTCCAAAATACCGCAGCTATCAATGATTTTGATCAGGGGAGCCTGGAGAATAACTCCATGTTGTACACCCTGTTTATGGAGGATAAGCTTGAACTTGGACCGCTCATCATCCGGCCGGGGGTTCGGTTTACCCGGTACAATGGGAAGGATATTCACTATGAACCGCGCGTCAATGCTGTGCTGAACTTCCCGCATGGATACAGTCTGAAGCTCGCCTGGGGCGAATACTACCAGTATGTCATCAGCATGAATACCAACGAGGTGGAAATGAACCAGGCAGTGGATTATTATTTTCCCCTGACAACTTACGAACCCAGCAAGTCCGTTCACTATATAGCCGGTATCGAGAAGGCAATAGGTTCCCATTCGCTGTTGTCCCTGAATGCCTACTATAAGAATATTGAACGGGTATACACCTTCGATATTAACCAGACTGCCAATGAGGTGCTGATGTTGTCAGACAAGTTGCAGCAGGGAAGCGGGGATGCCTATGGGGGAGAGATCATGTACCGGGGTCGGATCAGGAACTGGTCGGGGTGGATGAGCTATGGCCTTGCCTGGGCAAACCGCCAGTATCCCATGACGGGTATGCAGAAATATCCTTATGACTATAACCGGAGACATACTTTTAAGCTGGTTGGCAATTACACCATATCTGAAAGCCTGGAGTACAATACCTCCTTTCTGTTTATGTCTGGCACTTACCGGAGCATCGAGCAGATCCTGCAGAATTATTACTACTATAACCCGGATGCAGAGGAGCTCAGCTTTTTCCCCATCTGGATACCGGAAGGGAAAAATACCGCGAAGATGCCACCGGTGATGAACCTCGATATGAGCATCAGAAAGAAACTGCGGCAGGGATTCGGGAAACAGATAGCCGATAAGTTTCATGCCGACGAATCATACCTGACGGTTACAATCAGGAACCTTCTGTTTTTCAGGAGAAATGTCGACTACTATTACCCGATTTCAGGGATACCCCGATGGGAAGGTAAATACCTCCCGGTAGGCACGAACCTTTTCCCGTCGATCGGATTCAGTTATACCATTAAGTTCTGACCATGAAGAAGAGAATGCGAAGATCCATATATGCCCTGATGATCATGCTTTTCCTTCCGGGATGCGAGAAGATCGTCGACTATTACATTGGTTTTCCCCAGCAGCCTGAAATCACCGTGGAAGCTGATACTGACCAGCTCAACGTTTTTGGTGTACTCAGGCCCGACAGCATCGGCGGGTTCAACAAATCTTTTGTTTTCGTCCAGCGGATCTGGCCGGCGCTGGACTTTTCCACTTTTTCCATTCTTCCGGATGTCGAAGTACTTATCGAGTCAGTCGGGGAAGACGGTACCCTTACTGCATTCCCCTTCCCCCTTTCCCCGCCGGATGCAAATTTCAAGGATACGCTTTACCGGCCAGCTACAGGATTTACCCCGGTCCCCGGCCAGCATTTCAGGATATCCTGCCTCCATTCAGAACTGAAAGATGCCTATGGTGAATTGATCTTTCCTGCTGTACCGGCCCTGACAGAAAATTCCCTGTCGGCTGCAGGAGGTAGGATAAGCCTGTCGCTGAAAGCCGATTCAAGCATTGAGATGTATGATTTTTACCTGAAGAACAATGCAGGAAGTCACTTTATTGGCAGAGAGCTATCGCTGGATAACGAAGATCTTCCTGTTATACTCTATACAAATCAACCGGTGGAAGGGGCAAAGCTTCGAATTTTTGCTTACGAAAACAGGCTTGCTACCTATATCGGGAATTCGAACACATCTCTGAATTTCAACAAATACAGGGAAGGATTTTCAACACTGGATAGTGGTTATGGGGTATTTGGAGCCTTGAATTTCCTGGATATAGACCTGGGACCGGTACTGAAATAGTGCGATAACAAAGGAATTTCAAGGGAGTGCTTCTTCGGAAAATAATATTGATCCCGGATCTGTAAAAAAATCCCGGCAGGAATAGGATCCTGCCAGGATTATCAAGTATGCAGACTAAACTATCGGGAAAAACTAATTTTCTACTTCATAAGGCCATCCCGTGTTTTGGATAAGGGTGCCCTGGGATAATTCGATCTGAGAGATCGGGACTTCGAACAAACCATTCGTTTCCGGCCTGAAATTCACAGGATAAGGTGCCAGGCTGAAATATTCATCGCTTTCATTCCAGTCCAGGATCTGATCGGCTGTAGCCATGTCCTGCCGTATAACATCCCAGTAGCGGAGCCCTTCGAAAGCAAGCTCCAGCCTTCGTTCCTCGAGGATATTTTCATAGCTCACCGATTTTGCCGGGGCACTGCCGGCAAAGGCACGGTTACGTACGCGATCGAAATATTGCTGCGCAAGGGCTGCATTGTCATCCAGGTGCAGTTCGGCACCGGTAAGCAGAACTTCGGCAAAGCGAATCTCCGGCTTATCATCCGGGTTATCGATTATGTAATTACCTCCCAATTCTGTGGTGGAATGCGCATCGGTTGCTGTATCCCATATCGGGACGAATTTCCGCCAGTTGTAGCCCGTATACTCACGCTGGTCGCTCTCATCGAATTCAAGTCCCAGCTCGTCCCAACCCAGGATGGAAGCATCGCGACGTGTGTCTCCAGCTTCGTAGGCATGGTACAAGGCAGGATTTACGGTACAGGCTCCCCAGCCGTTGGCGTATGTACTGATGTTTTGGTTCCGCAGTCCGATCATGACCTGCCAGTTGTTACCATCATGCAGGTTTGCATCGCCGTAACCTTTGTAGGTGTATTTAATCGGGAAAACCGTTTCGATGTTGTCTTCCCCGACAAATCCATCGAGGGTTTGTACCCAGAGATTGTTAAAATCCGGAACCAGGTCGTAGCCACTGTTGTCGATTACATCATCCACATAGGCCGCTGCCTCGGCACGGGTGACTATCCCTGCGAGGTCAGGTTTTTCATAATAATCGGTATAGTAAAGGAAAACCCTTCCGAGTAAAGCTTCTGCGGCCCATTTAGTAACCCTTCCATACTCAGAAGGATCGATGCTCTGATAAGGTACGGCTTCCAGGGTTTCAATGGCATAAACCAGGTCTTCTGCAATCTGTGCGTAAACATCCTCCGGAGGAGAAGGGGGAACGTTCAGGTTGTTAACGTCGATCACACTGGAGAGCAGGGGAACATTTCCCCACATTCTGACCAGGTCGAAATAGAAGTAAGCCCTCAGGAAGCGGGCTTCAGCAGTAAAACGCTCCTCAGACATGTTGTCTTCATTTTCCCATCCGCTAACATCTCCCAGATTCTGTAGCAAAACATTACAGCGATAGATGCCCGTCCAGTATTTTCCCCAGCATTCATCATGCGGGTTGTTGAATCCATAACTAATAAAGTCATCCCAAACCTGATACCGTTGGTCATCGGATGCCCCGGCACCACCAAAGCAATTATCCGAGGCTGCTTCCGTGATTTGCAGGATATGATCGTAGTAGCTCCATTGAAGGACGTCGTAGGCTGCGACGAGTCCCTGCAAAGCATCTGCAGGAGTTTGATAGAAGTTGCCGACTACTTTTTGCCCGTATGGGGATACCTCCAGCCATTCCTCGCATGAGCCGAAGGCAAGTAGTCCTACTAGTGCGATTAAATATATTTTTTTCATTTTTATCAAGATTTAGAATGCAAGATTAAGTCCGACAAGTGCAGTTCGCGGTGTTGGATAGTACCCGTTGTCAATACCAATGGAGTAGTTCTCGTAGCGTGTTTCATCCAGATCGCCATAGCCTACTTCCGGATCATACCCGGGATAGTTGGAGAAAGTATATAGGTTCTGCAGGGTAACATAGATACGGAATTGTGAAGCCACCGGGTTATTCCTGAAGATCCCTTTTCCAAAATCATAGCCCAATGTCAGTCCCCTGACTTTCATGTACGAACCATCCTGCACGTAGAGGTCGGAGATACGCTTGTAGTTCTGGTTACCTTCGGCACCGGTAGTTACTCGCGGAATGGTATTGGATGTTCCCGGACCAGTCCAGCGGTTCAGGATATCGGTGGTGTAGTTACTGATAGCTTTCTCCTCTGAGCGATAGCCATAAAGTACCTCATTACCATATACTCCCTGGAGGATAAGTGCAAAGTCGAATCCTTTATAGAAAACATCAAATGAAAATCCGTAGCTAAGGTCGGGATGAGGATTTCCGATCATTACACGGTCTTCGATGTCGATTGTTCCGTTGCCGCTGAGATCTCTGAAGATTACATCACCGGGTACAGCACTGGGCTGTATGGGTCTGCCAGAGGGGCCGACATATTGGTCAATCTCCTCCTGGGTCTGGAAAACACCATCGGTTTCGTAACCCCAGAAGTAGCCGATCGGGTATCCGACTTCTGCACGATAGCACTCGGTCTGACCACCATGAAACAGCTGTCCTTCTTCACCGTGGATAACACCTTCCGGGTTGTCGATCCTGAGTACCTCGTTCTGGTTCATGGCCATGTTTCCGCTGACATTGATGGAGAAATCCCCGACGTTGAAGCGGTAGCTGAGCATTAGTTCGATACCCTGGTTACGGACATCGCCACCATTGACAGTTGGTGCCTCGGTACCGGCCAGGTCGGAGACGGGAGCGATGATGAGCCAGTCTTTCGTTGTCTTACGATAGATATCGAAAACGAAATTAAAACCAGCAAAACGGCTGTCGATACCAATGTTTGTTTGTTCTGAGGTTTCCCATTTAAGGGCAGAGTTATGGATTTTCTCAGGTGATGCTCCCACATATTGTTCATCACCTGCGCCGAAGTAATAATCCCTCTCCACGGAAGCAATGGTAGCTTCATACATGTAATCAAGGATCTTGTCATTTCCATTTCTTCCCCAGCTGCCTCGGATCTTCAGGAAGTCGATGAAAGAGACATTGAAGAAATCTTCTTCTGAGATTACCCAGCCTGCAGAGAATGAGGGGAAATAACCGAATTTGTTATCAGGTCCGAATTTGGAAGAACCATCCGCACGGTAAATGGCAGAAAATAGGTATTTTTCATCGTAGTCGTAATTTACCCTGCCATAAAATGAAGCCAGTCTTCTGAGGACTTTCCCCCCTGAAGTGACCTGGGTTTCGGAGTTGGTAGCTCCATCCAGGATAGCGTTATCAAAATCGTTGATAACCAGGTTTTCTTTTTCTCCTCTGACCCAAAATCCATTGTACTCTTCTAAGGTATTACCAAGGAGGGCATTGATTCGGTGCTTGCCAAAGGTGTGCGTATACTGGAAGAAATTTTCCCAGTTGTAAGTGAAATCCCGGCGCATTTCCATAATGGCCCGGGAATTATCGTTGAACACGATAGAATTCAGGTGATAGATGGGATTGTATTCGTTGGTAAGCTCATACCCAAGGTCGATGTTCATGCGGGAGGTGAACGTAAAACCTTTAAGGGGTTCCACTTCAATGAACATGTTCCCCAGTAATTTGTCCCTTTCGGTCACTCCCAGGAAATTATAGTAGAGTGCAGCCAGGGGATTTGCATCGCTAAAAGCCAGCTGCGGGATCCAGGAAACCCCGAAACCGTCAGAAGTGGTATCGCTGTATGCCGGGAAAGTGGGGCTGGTATTCAGAAAATTTCTGACGGTGTTATTTCCGTAGATACTCTCTGTTCGTACACCTTCCTGTTTTTCACGGCTGTAAACCAGGTTCTGCCCGATACGCACGCGATCGTTATAGAGCTTGTGCTCAGAGTTCAGTCGGAGGGATATACGCTGGTAATTAGAGCGGCTGTCGCCCATGGTATCGGGGCCAATGATCCCTTCCTGTTTGAAATAGGAGATAGAAGTGGAGAATACACTGGTTTCATTACCCCCGTTCATAGCGAACACATGGCTGGCTGTCGGGGCATTTTTCCGGAACATGTAATCCTGCCAGTCGGTACCCTCGCCAATGGTATCAATCAATTCCTGGGGATAAAAACCGGTAAATCCCATATTGGTACGCTGCTCATTCTGGATCATCAGGTAATCCGATGCACCCAGCATATCGAGTTTTTTTGGTGTATTCTGGACGCCCATGTAGGAGTCGAAAGAAACCCGGAGTTTACCTTGTTCACCTTTTTTGGTGGTGATCAGAATAACGCCGTTAGCAGCTCTCGCTCCATAGATAGAAGAAGAGGCAGCATCTTTCAGGATGTCGATCGATTCGATATCGGCAGGGTTGAGAAAACGCACATTGTCAGTGACCATACCGTCTACAACATACAGGGGGCTCGAGTTACCTACTGTACCGAGTCCGCGGATATTCACCCTCAGGTCTTCACCAGGCTGCCCGCCATTGGCGGTGATGTTTACCCCCGGGGCAAGACCTTGCAGGGCCTGCTCCAGACGAAGGGTTTTCTTCTGGGTCAGCTCCTCGCTGCCAAGGTGCATGTTGGCGCCGGTTGAGAGTTTCTTCTTCTGAACGCCATACCCAATTACAACAACCTCGTCGAGGTCGAGCAGACTAGGTGAAAGTTCAATATTTAGAACATTCGATGTACCAACAGTGATTTCTTCGTCAAGGTATCCGATAAAGCTGAAAACCAGGATGTCACCTGCTTTTGCTTCAACAGAATAGTTACCATCCACATCGGTAATGGTACCCGTGGTCGTTCCTTTAATCAGAATGGAAACACCGGGTAAGGCTTCGCCGTTGAGGGCATCGGTAACAATACCTGTGATAACATCTGAAGCATCCTGCTTAAGGGTCTCGGGCAGGAGGTTGCTTGCCTGTAGTGTCGGGGTGAGCAGTGTAAATCCCAGCAGCATTATGAGAATTGACCGCATAAGATTTAGTCCCGTCATACAGGAGGGGCTTTTTTCTTTCATAGTATGAGTTATAGGTTAGTGGTTATTATTATAAACTTAATTAACAAATTTATCATCAGCAAGCAAAGTCCGCGTTCATAATTTGATATTTGCAACATTTTAATGAGTTATTTGTACGATTTAGCACACTCGAAGCATCCGGATAAGGCTTGCAAGGTTCATTTATGTTCCTATTGGGGCAGTACAAGGATAAATTCAGAACCTTTCCCGGATTTTGATTTAACATGCAGATCCCCTCCGAGCATGGTGGCAAAATCTTTTGAGATAGAAAGTCCCAGACCTGATCCGCCATAGTTCCGTGCCTGTGAGTGGTCTACCTGCCAGAAACGGTTGAATACAAAAGGCAAGTCTTTTTTATGAATACCAATACCAGTATCTGAAACAAAAAATTCCACCTGATTTTTACGGGTCCGATAGCCTAGTGTGATGACTCCTGCAGGCGTGTAGCGAATAGCATTTTTCATCAGGTTGTCAAGGATCTGCCTTAACCTGCGGGAATCCGTTTTTATACTCAGCTTACTTTCAAGGTAGGGAAGGTCAAGCTTGAGTTGCAGATCTCGGTTGGGTGGAAGTTCATGAATGAAAGTCTCGTAAACACCCAATACCGTATCCCGGACATTGATGGTTGAACCGATCATTTTCATGCTGCCGCTTTCAATTCTTGATAAGTCGATCAGGTCATCGATAATGGAAAGCAGGTGTATCGAACTTTTCTCAATCAGCTTACCATAGTGGGCTTTCTTTTTTTCATTATAACGATTACTCGTCATTAGTTTTGTGAAGCCCATAATACCGTTCAGTGGGGTCCGTATCTCATGGGAGAGGTTTGCCATGAAGGCAGATTTCATTTTGTCACTTTGCTCGGCTCGTTCTTTCTCTGTGATAAGCTTCTGGTTCGATTCGCTTCGCCCGATAGAATGCTCAATAAGCACAGCGATAAAGACCACCATCCGGATAATCTCTCCCGGCCATTCTCTTGTAGGTTTATTAAGTTCCAGGTGGAGGTTTCCCCGGAATTCATTATTTGAGGCAAAAGAGGAGATCAGTGCTGCCCTGATCTTATGTCTTTTGAAGAGTTTCTTTTCATTCTGCGCTTCATCGGGCAGCTGTGAAGTATCATTAATGACAATGTATGCTTGTTCTTTATAGACTTTTTCAAACCAACTATTCTCATCCTTGTGGAGATTCTGAGCATACCTGGCTACCTTTCTGAGACCTTTTCGGCATTTTTCATGGGTCATGGAGATTAAAGAGGGATCGTCTGCATTGACCTGCATAATCACAGCCCTGTCACATATAGACAACTCAAGCAACTTTTGCAGGGCAAAGTCAAATGCCTCGTTTTGGTTGGAAGGCTTGATAAACTGGATGGCAATTTCCTCCAGAGCCTGCTCTACAGCTTCTTTCCTGGCAAGTGATTCTTTAAGTTGTGAAATCTCCTTTTCCAACAATTCAAGTTTACTCGTGTCCATACATGCAAAAAATTGACTAAAACGACTTGAACTGAGAGTTTGATGGTTTACTTAAAGGTAGAAAAAAAAGGGCAGCACGAAAAATTAATCTTCCTGCCGGATTTCACCCCAACCTGATTATTCTTTCGTTGATTAATGTAAACTATCTGGTAACAAGCAATATACCAACATTCGTCAATCCACGTTCTTTAAATGTAACGAAGAAAAAATATATTCGTATGAATGAGTATTCCCGGTTTTTATTAGATTGAAACCGATGACATTAAAGTAGTTAGCTAATCAGAATCAGGGATAAACAGAAGAAGGAATATTGGTTAATAATTAAAATAAAAAATATTGATTCCCGTTCTTTAACTGAATGTACCGATAGTCTAAAATATTCTTATATCAACAGTTTTAACTGAAAGGAAGATGGAAACAATAGGTATGCTTGATCATCAAAAGATCGTTCTTGAAAAGGTAACCAGTGACAACAAAACTTTTGTCAAGGAGCTTAGAAAATCCCTCAAATGGTTAAATGCAGGTGAACGGAAAGAGCTGTATGCCTGGCTGAGAGAGAACTTTTGGGAATCACATCGATACGAGATAGAAAGAGTTTTTAAAGTTGAATATGCGGCTTAAGCCTTACTGAACGATGAAGAGGAACAGTAACTTTTATAAAATGTATAGTAAATACGGCCTGGAAGGCTATTATATTCCGGTCCGGAATTCTTTTAATAATGCTATCGAACGGGAGTTTATACCCGTGGAGGCCCGTCAATTATTTGAACAGCAATTTGGGGAAGAGGTAGTAACAGACCAGGAATTTTTGGCATGGTACACCCAACATGCCCCTGCCTTCCAATAGTGCCAGGTTTTAATACTTTGAGTATTTCTGTCGTCACAATCCTTTTTTTCTCCTTTTAGAATTATTTTATTTGTGTTTATTAAGTTTTTTCACTGTGCATTGTAGAGAACATTGCGGTGCCTGTTGCATCGCCCCATCAATTTCCTCCCCCATACCCGGAATGCCCAACGGGAAGCCACCCGGAGTTCCGTGCATTCATTTGGATGAAGATTTCAGGTGTACCATTTTTGACCGTCCGGAAAGGCCTGCTGTCTGTTCGGGCTTTTTGCCTGAGCCATGTATTTGCGGGACAAGCAGAGAAGAAGCTCTGGCCATCCTGAGGAGTCTTGAAGAGGGTGAATTGGATTAGGCGGGTATAATTTTATGCCGTGTATCACCCGACCTCAAATTTGAGTAACTTGCGCGATCAAACGATATAACGATGGTAAAAAGACTTTTCATCAGCAGTATTTTAATACTGGCAGTGATGGCGGCTTTCTCTCAAAAGAAGGAGGAGAAGAAAATTATATACAGGCAACTGGAAATAAAAAGGGACAGGCTTGATACCTACTTTCAGAAGTCCATGGCTGACAGCATAGCGGAAATGTTCTCTCCCAATTGCCGGATGGCGATGGAATATGATACCCTCGTGGAGGACCGGGAGGGGGTAAGCGCCTATCTGAAGAATGACTTTCTGAAAGGCAAGGAAATATTACAGTTCCGGTGCATACCCGAGGAGAAAAAGATTTACGATGAAATTATTATTGAGATGGGTGTCTGCCTCGTGGAATATACCCGCCCGATTGAGAAGAAGCTGTACAAGAAGAAGATGAATTACCTGTTTGTCTGGAAGAAGGCTGATGATAATGTGTACAGGATCCGTGCGGCTATGTGGAACTCTAGTAGTTTCCCCTGCAAATAGATTGCTCCCCGGACGAAATAAATACGGTTTATATGAGGAGTAAAGTACTTGTCGCATTAAGCGGAGGTATCGATAGTGCAATGGTCGCCTGGCTGTTGATGCAGCAGGGCTATGAGATACGAGGGGTACATTTCCTCTTCCACGAAAACACCGGTACATCGGTTCCTGACAGACTGGAATTCATAAAAAGTACTCTCGGCATCAATTTGGAAATCTGTGATGTAAGGGATCTGTTTGAACGGGAGGTAGTTGGCTATCTGACCCGGATGCACCTGGAAGGTAAAACTCCAAGCCCTTGTGCTATCTGTAATCCAAAGGTGAAATGGCATGTACTGACAGAATTAAGAAAGACCTTTTCCTGTGATTATTTTGCTACCGGTCATTATATCCGTATTATGCCCCTGGGTCAGCAGAAAAGGATCTGTAAGGGAGCTGATCCCCTGAAGGACCAGTCTTATTATCTCTGGGGGATCACAGCCGCGCAACTTAAATATGCACTGGCTCCGCTGGGTGACATGACCAAACAGGAGGTAAGAAGACTGGCAAAGGAAGCAGGTCTGGATAGCCTCATCCGCGAGAAGGAGAGCATGGGATTGTGCTTTTCTGACCATGAACACTATAGAGATTTTCTATTGGAAAAGATTGGCACTAAAGGCATAGGGCCCGGAATGGTATATGACAGGGAAGGGAAGTATGCCGGTAAACATACTGGCTATCCATATTATACAATAGGACAGAAGAAGGCTCTTAATCTGGATGCCGCTTACCGGAAATGGTGCGTTGCCGAAATCCTGCCTGCGGAAAATCGATTGATCGTTGATCATTGGCAGAACCTCTATACCCGTGACCTGTCAATTCGTGAATATCATTTCTTTGATGATCAGGAAATCGGTAAAAAAAACCCCCTCCAGGTAAAAGTGCGTGGATTTGGACTTAATCCCGGAAATAATGCTTTCATTTTCCGGGAGTCGCCTGAAATTCTTCGTGTCCGGCTGGAGGAACCAGCATGGGCAATTGCTCCTGGGCAACCGGTGGTGTTCTATTCAGGAGATCTTTTGGTCGGCGGAGGTATAGCCTGCTCTCCTGCGGAATCCTGCCAGGAGGAACATCCGTAGAAGCTTAATTCGCTGCTAATTGGAACCTGAACCACCCTCTGTCAGATTTGACTCCGAATCGTCTTCCCATTCGAAAGGTTCGTAAAGCGGACCTTCCTCAGGTATGCTGTCAAGCTCATTGAAATACATCTCGAAAAAGGTTGGAACACTGATGGATGAGACGTGGTTAGGCGAATTCTGTATAAATGCAATGCCGGTCCCGGCTTCCGGGCAGAAGGCAATTTCTGCCCTGTATCCCTTTACATACCCCCCATGATAGATAATCTTGCGCCCCATAAATTCATAAATGCGCCATCCGAGGCTGTAGTGTTTTGAGTCCAATCTGCCCCAGTGTACGGTATACTTGTATTTCAGCGGACTAACAATCACCGGGGTTTCTATCTCCCGGAGGATCTCCGGAGATAGTACACCAGGCATATTTCCTAACAGGGCAAGGAGCCACAAAGATAGATCAGATATGCTGGCATTCACCCCCGCTGCAGGTGCAGTATTATAGTAACCAAGGTTCACAGGCAGAGCCTGATACTTATGCAGCCCCAGGTTTCGGTGAGGATAGGCAAAGTTCCCATCCTTACTGAGGAAAATATCCGGATTGGCGGATGCATCCTCCATTTTCAGAGGCTTAAACAGTTTTTCCGCCAACAATTCCGGATAGGTGGTTTTGGTAAGGGTGTTTGCGATGGTATCGATCAGACTGAATACCACATTCTGATATCCATAAAGTTCTCCCGGGGGGGCTGAAATGTCTACCTCTGCAAGTTTCCCGAGTACAACAGGAAAGGGAACATCATCCTCGATGAGGTCATCATAAGCATGGGGTATCAGGCCGGAAGAATGGCTAAGGGTATGTTTCAGACTGATATTGGCGGTACTGGTCGAATCTTTAAGCAGGAAACCAGGCAGATAGGTTTTGATTTTATCATCAAGTGAGAAATAACCTTCATCTTCGAGTAAACAGGCGAGAATGCCGGCGAAGCCTTTCGAGCAGGAAGCAAGCCTGAAAACAGTATGCACATCCACGGAGTCGGTGGTACCGACTTCCTTCACACCATAACTTTTTTGTATCAACACCTTGTTGCCCTGCACAATCGTAAGGGCGGCACCAACTGTAGCCGTGCTGTCAAGGTATTGTTCAAGCAGCGAAACATACTTTAGCACTGAACCAGGGGGTGATATCACATGATCTGACGGAATGAATGTTGGCTTTTCAGCTGATTCTGATTTGTGGCAGCCTGGAACAAACAGGAAAACAGGTAGAAGGATTAAAACAAAGCTTCGTATTGGGGCGAGTTTCTTCATCGGCAAATATGATTTAGTCCAGGCTTGCTTCAAACGAATTGGCTTTTGTTATAATTTCCTGGTATTGTTCAACGCTAAGGTCATCAAAAAAGTATTGGACAGGATCCACTTCTTTGCCTTTGACATGTACTTCATAATGCAAATGAGTGCCGGCAGATAAACCAGTGTTGCCTACCCATCCGATTACTTCTCCCCGCTTGACCTCCTGTCCTTTTTTTACATTAGACCTTTTTAGATGAGCATAAAGAGTATGATAACCGTATCCGTGGTCAATTTCCACAACATTCCCAAAAGTTCCCGAGATGCGTGAGGAACTTATTGTTCCGCCCGCGGTTGCATATACTTCAGTCCCTGTGGGGGCAATAAAATCGATTCCCTTATGCATTCTCCTGATTTTAAGAATGGGATGGTACCGTAAACCGAAACCGGAACCTGTATAGCTAAGATCTTTGTTCGAAACAGGCATAATTGCGGGTAAATGGATCATCCTCTCCTGATTCCTGGCAGCATATTCTGCTAATTTAAGTAAGGATTTTTCCTCAATCATCATTCTGGATTCAAGCTTTTCGATCTGCGCAGCTGTGTTCTTTATCACTGCAGGGAATTCAGCTGAAGTACCCGAATGCCCACCCCGTCCTGCCTTACGTACGGTCGGGTCTAGAGGAGAAACTCCAAGGAGCGACCGGTACAGGCTGTCATCCTTAACCTCAACAGCGCTTAATTTCGAAGATATTACTCCAAGCCTGACAGACAATCGCTTATATTGTTCCTGCAGGTCCTTATTCCTGGATCGAAGTACGATCTCCTCGTTACTCATATGGAGCCTGGAACTTATCGAGTAAGCCAAAACGCCAACTGTTGAAGCCATTAAAAGACCTGCCAGAGTTTTCATTAACCTGGTTTTCCAGTTCCTCCTGTAATGAGTATACCTAAGATCTTCCTGCTGAAAAATATACTTTGTCTGCCTCACCTGAAATAAAGTTTTGTTACTATCAATATAAAAATACGACTATAAATATAGTTATAAAGTTTAATTTTCTTCATTTCTGATAAAAAATCAGTTTATATTGATCAAAGAGCCTTTACGAAAAGAGCCTCAAGCTGATTAATAGTTTCAATACAGTACCTCACATTATGGTACATCGATTTCCAAAGGTGCAGTTTCATTCCTTCCGGAAGCGGCATTCCTTCACGCGAAACTGTCTCAAACCACTCGCCGTATGTATGATCGGCAAAGGTATTGTCAATGTATTCCAGGATCCGGATGGCATAGCTTAGAAACTTTTTATTATGGCTTACATGGTACGAGTACATGCAGGCGATAACAGCCTCAGCCTGGGGCCACCATTCCTTATTTGTTGTAATGGCTTCTCCCTGGAGAAACCGGTTTATAATCCCTCCGTATTGTTGATCAAATCCCAGGTCGATAGCTTTTTCGCATAGGGTGATCAGTATTTTCTCAGCTTCGGTAACCAAATCGGCTTTTTCAGTCAGTCTGGCTGCCTTATAGACTATCCAGGCTACTTCGAAATTGTGCCCTGCCCAGTTTTCATTGGGTCTGCGTTCCCAGTCAGCACCGAATTCATGGTAAATTTCTCCGTGCTGGAGCGAAATAAACCTGGTTATCAGGATGTGCAGCAAATTCTCGATGTTTCGTCGATAGATCACATCACCAGTGACCTCCGTGAATTTTGTAAAAGCTTCCAGAAGGTGTATATGCGTTCCCAATGACCTTGACTGTTCCCCGAGCGGGTTCCACTCCTCATCATATCCATCCAGGTACGAATTGTCCGAAACATTTTTTATCCTGTTTTCGATACAGTCAATCTGGTGATAGATTTCCCTTTTTACCTGTGATTCGCCGGTGAGGGCATAGTATTCGCTCAATCCGTAAAGGGCAAAAGCCTGAACAAATGAAATATGTTTAGGATCATGAATTACCCCGCCATTTTCATCTGCTGCCCAGTAGTAGCCGCCATTTGGATTTGACAGCTGATTCCTGAGGGTCCGGTAGGCAAGTTCTGCGATCTGGTGATAGTAAGTTTTAGGAAAAGTTCTGGCTGCGGCTGATGAGCCGTACAATATTCTTGAGACATAAAGGCTCCCCAGGGGTTCTGAAAAGCTGAATTTCCCCTCATTTGATACCTGCGAGGCAAAACGCTCTCCGGAGATAGCATACCTCCTCCAGAATTCCATAATGTTTTCAAGTTCCTGTTTGAGACGTTCACTATAATAATCCATTTTTTGTGAGATTAACGATTAAGGTACTTGTAAATTAGTTTATTGGTTCTTTCTTCGATAGACTGGTCCGGCACAGCCCTTTCAGGGTCAGATTCAAACCATTCAACTGATTCGGTCAATCCCTGTTTCAGGCTCTTAACTGCCTGCCAGTTAGTAGTTACAGATTTTATTTTAGTATTGTCAAAGACAACAGATCTGGCCTTGTCGCCCAACAATCCCTCTCCCCATTCGGGCTCATGCTGATGGATGAAGTCTGAAGGGATATGAATGAGTTCCGGTTCCCTTCCAACGATACTGCCTAGAATACCGTAGATCTGGTCCCAGGTATGCACCTCATCTGAGGTGATGTGGAAATGCTCATTCAGGGCCCTGTCATTATCGAATAGTTGCACAAATGCCCTCGCAAAATCGCTGTTATGCGTTGTGATCCACAAGGATTCCCCGTCACCATGCGAGATTATGGGAAGACCTTCCCTGATCCTGTATACCGGATTATACTGTCGGGCGGTTAAAGCCATGGGTATCCAGGTGTTTCCATAGGTGTAGGATGGCCTTACAATGGTGAAGGGTACCTTCTTTTGGCTGCTGAGCAATTTCTCACAGGCGATTTTTTTCTGTGCGTACGGCCAGTACGGATTCTCAAGTGGACAATCTTCAGTTACAATATAATGATCAGGAGGTTTTTTATAGACAGTTGCTGAGCTTATAAAAATATATTGGCGGGTGAGCGGGCCAAAGAAGTCAATATCACGGGCCATTTGCTCAGGGGTAAAACAAATGAAATTAGCGATGACATCAAAGGGGGCATACCTGACAATACTATTAAGGCTGTTGTTGTCGCTGTAGTCACCCTCCAGGCTGGTCACTCCGGGGACAAGCCGTTCGGGGTGTTTATTGCACCGGTTAAAATGAAAGACTTCAATACCATTCTCCACCGCTTCATTGGTACAAGCGGATGAGATATTCCCAGACCCACCAATAAACAATACTTTCATAAAAAAAAATACAATAGGTGATCTACACCTCTCATGAATGCCATGAAAATAAGGATTTTTTGCATTGGCCCTGAATAAGTTATCCACAATACAGGCTAATAGTCAGATTGAAAGTTGATTACACAGGATGAAATCAGGCAGGATATTGCGGAGTAGGGCTGCCGCTTCGCCCTTGGTTGATTTCACTTATTCCCCGGAAGGTGAAAAACTTTTGGTTGGTTTACTTTTGTATGGTTTTAAGTAACGAAAAAGTTGATTGAACGTACATTACCATATGCATTTTCTGACGTCGAATAATTAAGAAGCATTCATGATCAAGAATTTTACTTCCCGCATACGGCTGTACACCATTTTCTTTTTATCACTCATAATGGTTTCCGCCCGCGGACAAATCACTTTTCCTTCGAATTCTGCCTTCCGGTACCTGAAAGGAAGCCAGGCCCAGAGCCTTACTTCCTCCTGGAAGGATCCGGGCTATAATGATGCTGCTTGGTCGATGGGCAGCTCACCATTCTGGTATGGTGATGGCTCCGGAGGAACTGAGATTACGGATATGCAGAATAATTACCTGACTTTTTACCTCAGGACCACATTCAACGCTTCCAACGTGGAAAATATTCAGGAAGCAAACTTCAGTATTAATTATGATGATGGTTTTGCCCTTTGGATCAATGGGGAAGAAGTATTAAATCAGTATGCCCCGGCTTCGTTTGCATACAACGATTCAGCCACGGATCTTCATGAATCCGGTACTTTCGAACAATTTGTGGTTTCCGGCAATGACCTGAATCTTACGGAGGGGACCAACACCCTGGCCATCCAATGTTTCAATGCAAACTATTCCAGCTCTGATTTTCACTTTAACATGAGCCTTGATGCGCTTACTACGACACCTGTGTTGCAGGATACTGTTGGCATCAGCTATAGTCTGCCCTCAGGCTACTACGAGTCGGCTTTTACCCTGACACTGACATCGCCTGATCCTGCCGCAGAGATTCTGTATACCATAGATGGAAGCAACCCCCAGGTGTCAACCTCGGCTCAAAATGGAGGGACATCCGTGAATATCCTTGTCGACCCTTCCATTACTTCCGGCAGGGGAGCCACCCCGGCATTTGTTGTCAGGGCATCGTTAACGAAGGCCGGTTATCAGCCTTCCTATCCTTCGGGCAGGACGTACATATTCTTTAATGCCTTGCTCTCCCAGGGCTATCCGGGCAATGTCTGGCCAAGTGGGAATGTGATTGGTGTTACCTATCCTGGAGATCCCCAGATAATTGATTACAACATGGATCCTGACATTATTAATGACTCCCGCTACACAAATCTGATGCGGGCCTCATTCACCGACATCCCGACCATGTCTGTCATAACTTCTGCTGAAAATCTTTTTGATCCGAATACCGGTATCTATGTTAATGCCGCAGGCCATGGAATTGAATGGGAGCGTGAGTGTACTTTCGAAATGTTCGATCCTGAAGGTGATGAAGAAGGCTTTTCTGTTAATGCAGGGGTGCGTATCCGCGGAGGTTACAGCCGACATCCCTGGTATCCGAAACATGCCTTCCGGGTTTTTTTCCGCTCGGAATATGGTGATGCCAAGTTGAACTATCCCCTGTTCGGTGATGAAGGGGTTGATACCTACGATAAAATTGACCTGAGAACTTCACAGAACTATGCATGGAGTTTGGGCGATTCTCGCAACACCATGGTCAGGGAGGTATTCTCCCGCGATATGCAGCGGGATATGGGGCAGCCCTATACCCGCAGCCGCTATTACCATCTTTTTATTAACGGGATGTACTGGGGACTGTATCAAACCCAGGAGCGTTCAGAGGCCCGCTTTGCCTCGGATTATTTTGGGGATAGTTCGGAAGATTACGATGTGGTAAAGGTTAGCACCGAAAACTGGAGTTATCAGGTGGAAGCAACCGACGGCTCAACGGAATCCTGGAGGGAAGTTTACAACCGCGCACAGGCCGGTTTCGCCGAAAATGAAGATTACTTTGCGCTTGAGGCCAAAGATTCCTGGGGTAAGCCCCTGCCCGGAGAGGAACGCCTGATAGAGATCGATAACCTGATTGATTATATGCTGACAATTTTCTATGCCGGCAATTTTGATGCTCCCACTTCTTCTTTCGGAGGTAATGAAGGCCCGAATAATTTCTATGCCATCTATAACCGCAGTGATATGGATAAAGGCTTCATGTTCTTCAACCATGATGCAGAACATTCACTGTTTTACTATGACGCAACTCCGGGAATCGGGATTAACGAGAATCGCGTGAATCTTGGCACGCGAAGTGATGACCTAAGGATGAATGTCAGCAGTTTTTATGGCTTCCATCCTCAGTGGCTGCATTTTAAACTGAGCGAGAATGAGGAATACCGAATGCGTTTTGCAGACAGGGCTGTCATGTATCTATCGGAAGGTGGGGTTCTTTCACCAGAGAAATGCACAGAACGTTTTCAGGCCCGTGCCGATCAGATAGATATGGCCATTATTGCTGAATCGGCGCGCTGGGGCGATCAGGGTGGGGGAACCCCCCTTAACCGCAATGACCATTGGCTTCCGCAAATAAACCACACCAACAACCTGTTCTTTCCCGCACGTACCGACATAACCATTACGCAACTGAGGGATGCCGGATTGTATCCGAATGTCGATGCCCCCGAGATATATAGAAATGATGTGCTCCTGACCGAACAGGAATACGATATTAACCCGGGCTGGATCATTAGCCTGGAGAATCCCGAAACCTCCGGAACCCTTTATTACACGCTCGATGGCACCGATCCCAGAAAAACAGGAGGCGACATAAGGGAGAGCGCGCACCAGGGGCACAATCAAAATGTTATGACGCTGACAGGCTCGACCATTATTAAGGCCCGGGTCTATCAATCAGGGGAATGGAGCGGGCTGAGACAAATCAGGTTTTTTGCTCCGGAACAGGACTTCAGCAAGCTGAAAGTTACGGAAATAGCCTATCATCCGGTGTATATCCTCGAGGGACCCGATACGGTATCAGGGAAAAGTTTTGAATTTATCGAATTTAAGAATACCGGAACCCGCACCCTTAATCTTTCCGGGGTGACCATCGATTCAGCTGTATATCTTCAAATTCCCCCAAAAACCTTGCTCGCACCTGGTCAGTTTTATGTACTTGTATCCAAGCCTTCGAATTTTTTCCAGCGTTATGCCCTCAAAGGCTCCGGGAATTTTTCCGGAAACCTGGCAAACAGCGGGGAACGCATACTGGTAACAGATCCTTCCGGTGGAGTAATCATGGATTTCACATACGACGACCAGGCACCCTGGCCCGAACTTCCGGATGGAGATGGGCCAACATTGGTCTCTGCTGATATGGACCCCACAGGATCTCCGGGAAATCCTGAATACTGGCGTGCTTCCTTCAGGGATGGTGGCTCACCATTCGCCAATGATTACCTGTACGATGCCATCGGAGAACAGACACATCCTGTTGGAGCACTACCTGAACTGATGTTATTCCCGAATCCTTCCAGCGATCAGCTTAATATCCAGCTAAGCTATTGGGATCCTGATGAGCAGGTCCGACTTGGATTATACCAACTTGACGGAAGGGTATTAACATCCATGGATATTCATTCCGATCTGTGTTTGAGCCTTGGCAGGCTGAATATCGAATCAGGTGTTTATCTTCTGAGGCTCGAAGGTAAGAACTGGAAGCAAACCCGCAGGGTGATCTATTCTAAATAAGGACTGAAAGCCGGATTCTCAGTTATTAATTTAAGCTGTCAAGACCCGGCAGCCAAAAAACTGATTACCTGGAAACCTTTATCAGGCAATAAAAATAAGAAACCGGGAATGCATGCATTCCCGGTTTCTTGGTGTCACACGGTTTTGGCTCCGGGATTACTTGCTTTTTTTATCCTCTTTGCTTTCTTTTCCTTCCTTCTTCTCCTTAAATTCCATGGCTTTCTCGATAATGTCAGGGATTTTTTCAAAGAGGGTGTTCAATCCTTTGTTCCTTTCCGCAGAAATAAAAGAGATCTCATCCTTCTTACTCACGAGGAAGCCTACCGGAGAAATACCGATACCTGCTCCGCCGCCTGTACCTGTTCCGCATGCCTTGCCTTTCGGATCTTCTCCGGTACCACTGCCGGAGACGAATCCGGTACCGATCTTAATAACGGGTTTGCATTGATACTCACCCATGGTGAATTCTTCTCCGATGATGGTTTCAGTTCTGGCCATCTCTTTCAGGTGTTGAGTGATTTTGTCCAGTAATTCAGTTACATTGTTTTCCATAGTTTTAACTTTTTAGTTATGAATCGTAAAATATTTCCATAAAATGGTTGCCGGCCTGGTTTGAATAATCAGCTCCAGCTTGTTTCTTTCTTCAAAGTTTATATTCAATTGCCGGTTTCCCCCGTTGATCAGGTAGGTCAGGGGTATCAGCTGGGCATTCAGGGGAAAATCTCCGGTATCAATATCGGCACGCAGTCTTTTTATCGCCAGGGAGGCATGAAGGGCCTTCACCAGTCGGACCATTCTTTTAATACTAACAGAACGCGAGCGTTTTTTCTTACTTGTCTGACCAGCTTCGGTGATCTTCTTTTTGACTTTTTTCCAGGGTTGAAGGTAAAAACTGACCAACAGTACTCTAAGTCTTAAACAGAGGTTCTGCTTTCTCCTGACCATGCCCACTGAGATCCATCTTCCAAAGTCTGCCTGGTACAGTCCCTTTTCAGTATTCACGGTGAGCCTGAACCTGGCGAAAAGCAGGAAGCTCATAATCAGGATCAGCAGGATCAGAAGAATTGTTATTAGCATACCATTAAGATTATGGGAACAAAACTAAAGCCTTGCCGGCAGCTGTTAAAGAAGAATTAGGTTATTGAAACCCTGGGAAGGGCGAATAGGGGAAATCAGGCGGTGATTTGTTTTAGCTCAGCATTAACCGAATTTTTACCGGAGATTGAAATCACCGCATATTTACCAGTCCTGAATGGCCCTGGGTTTACGATGAGGGTCGATCCGATACGGTCGATGCCGATGCCTTCATGAATGTGGGCAGTCATACAAACAAGCGGCTCCATCTCCTCAATAAAATTCCGGATCTGCCGGGAGCCAACATGTTCTCCGGTGCTCAGCCTGTCATTCAGGGTATTTGCCGGGGGCTGGTGTACCAGAAGGAAATCAAGGGAGCCGGTTGCGATCTGTCTGAGGGAATCGAGCCATTCTTTAACTTCAGGCTCCTCGAATTCGTTTGGTGTTCTTCCCGGGCAGGGCAGTGATCCGCCTATGCCTGCCCACAGCCAACCTGAGTTTTCACGAAAGCTACCATGAATGCCATATCCATTCTCCAGGAGGTAGTCTTCAACATCGGGGTAATCACAGTTGCCTGAAACAGCCAGTACATTTTCGTTGTAGCTTGTGATTTTCCGGAGGATGGTTCCTGCCGCATTGGCATGCCCGAAATGTGTGATGTCACCCGCTAAAACTACCAGGTCAGCTTTTTCCAGCTCCGATTTTATCTCGTCGATCAGGAAATCTGCGCCATGAATGTCTGAAAGTTGAAGGATATTTAATGCTGAAGCTTGCCCCATGCTATAAATATAGAGAAGAGAGAAATAAAATGCAAGACTACAGGCGGCAGAATCTTTCGAAGGATAGGGGATAAGCAATAATTAAAACAGAAACAGGGTACGTGTGATATGCTGCTTGTTTGTCACAGAAACATAAGGTATATAAAAAGGGAATGCCGGATTACCTGAAAGGAAGCCGGCATCTTTCCCAAAAAACCAAAACCATGAAAACAAAAAACAAAAATAGCGTTAATTGTAACTTAAAGCTAATTTTCCGGCATTAATGTATGCATTACTGGGCAAAAAACAAAAAAAATACGAATCTGCCCTCTTAGGGAGTGTGATCTCGTAGAAATATCCACAAAAAAACCCTGAAAGAATCCTTTCAGGGTTTTGTTTAGTATCCTATAACTTAGTCTTTCTTCTTTCTTTTAAAAAGCCGGCGCAGGAATCCGTGGTTCTCTTCCGTATAGTATTTGGTATCATACCCGTATTTGTAGGATGCTTTGCGGATATTCAGGTCATTCAGCAGCAGGTTGAAATTGTTGAATCCGTTATTGGCAAGTCCTTTCAGAGCATTTCTGAAGGCATCCCGAATGGTATAATCCAGTCGGACAACAAAGATGTTGACATCGGAGTGCTTCATCAGCAGGAAGGTTTCTGAAACAATACCCACCGGTGCTGAGTCGATGACAATATAATCGTACATTTCTTTCAGGGTTTCAAGGAACTCACCGGTCCTTTCAGAAGCAATCAGTTCAGCCGGATTCGGGGCTGCTGGGCCTGCTGAGATCAGGTCGAGATTTTCCACTTCGGTGGGCAGGATGATATCCTCGATCACGGCTTTGTCGATCAGGAATGAACTGATACCGATCATATTGCTGGCACCGAATTCCTGATGGACTTTGGGTCTCCTGAGGTCGAATTCAAGAAGAACTGTGCGATGTCCGTTAAGTGCCAGTACCGAAGCAAAGTTTATGGAACAGAATGTTTTTCCGTCTCCACTGGCTGATGAGGTCAGCAGGACCACCTGTTTTTTGCCGCTGTGATCAAAGAATTGGAAGTTTGTTCTTACAGAGCGGAAAGATTCTGAGACAGAAGATTTCGGGCGCTGGGCAACCACCAGGGAAGTTTTCCTGAAACTCCGGAATATTTTCCCCAGGATGGGCTTCCCGGCCATTGCTTCTATTTCATCCATATCGCTCAGGCGGTTATTAAAGAAGTCTTCGATCAGTATAAACAGTGTAGGCAGAAGGAATGCCAGGAAAAGGGCCAGGAGCAAATTAAGTTTTTTTCTGGGAGAAACGGGGTACTCAGCCAGAGCCCTGGCAGGTTCTACAACCTCATAGTCCGGCATGCTCGATGCCTTGGTAATTTGCGCCTCTGCTCTTTTCTGGAGCAGGAAGGTGTAGATGGCATTGTTCAGCTCAAATTTCCGCTCGATACCTTTGAGTTTCAGCTCCGTTTTAGGCATGGTGGATATCTGGTTTCCGAGTCGCTGGATCCTGTACTGTAAGCGGTCCAGTGATTCATTGATGTTGCTGAGCGAATTGTTTACCAGTTCGAGGATCTGTGCCCGGTCGTTCTCAACATTACTTTCAAGTTTTTTACGGTAATCCCCCATTTCTGGTGCCGTGGCCAGCTCAAGGGCTTTATCCGTAAAGGCCCTTAATCTGGAAATAAGCAGTGGATCTGTGATGTCACGGGCAGGAGGAGCATTTACCCGTGGGTCATTCTTAATGCGGATCAGGTAGTCACGGAGATTAACATAAATTGTCCGCTGTTCTTCAAGGGTAGCTTTTTCTGTCTCCAGGTCTTCAAGTTTCGAGAAGATCTGTTGCCCCTGAAAGCTGAGGTCCATCAAACCCTTGGAGGTCCTGAACTCGTCCACCTCAGCTTCATTCCGTGCCACAGAGTCTTTGAACTGGGTGATCTGTGCATCAATGAAGGAAACCGTACTGGCAGCAGCATTGTTCTTTTTCTCAAGGTTTCGTTCCAGGAAAACCTGCGCCAGGTTATTCAGAAAATCGGTAACCCGGTAATAGTTGGTTCCCCGAAGCGATAACTTGATAATGGAAGAGGTCTGGCTGGTCTGTTCAACAGCCAGGCTGCTCTGGTATTCGAAGGTCAACTGGTTCGTATTATGCAGTTCGAAATACAGTACCTTATTGGATGTAAATGACTTATCAAAGTATTCAGTTTTCAGGATCTGGAAGTCATATTTATCTTCATTGATGGTGCTTCCGAAATTGAATATTCCATTCAGAGGTGTATAGGGTTCACTCCCGGCAACTTTGTCATCAATATAATTGAAGCGGAACACTGGCTTGTTCGGATCCTTGGTATGAATCCGGAACGAGTTATCATCGATGAATTCAACATAGTATGACAGATCAGTTATTTGATCTTTCGTTGGATTTACAACGATCCGGATCGGCGAGTATTCATACTCTTCGTGTTTTTTGATCAGGTTGGTTTTTTCAAATCGGGTATTCCCCAGAATCTTTGAAATGATCGACCTCTCATAACTGTGAATGGTAGTTTTCAGATCCATC
Organism: Bacteroidales bacterium; assembly: GCA_016931575.1. GTDB lineage: Bacteria > Bacteroidota > Bacteroidia > Bacteroidales > UBA10428 > UBA10428. The sequence continues at coordinate 39,514 of JAFGEO010000062.1, forward strand.
CGTTGCACCGTTTCTTTAAGAATGGTGAAGGATTTGAGGATCTCGATCTCATTATCGATGTTGTTGTTCCCGCTAAGGAATGCCATACCCGACATAAAATCCTTGCTTGCTGCCAGCGGGTTATTGTCTTTCTCCGTTATCAGAATGGTAGTGCTGTTTGAGAACAGCACAGTGGCAGTGCGGTTATATAGATAAGCCAGACCCAGAAGGAGAATGACAGAGATAATGTAGAGCTTTTTGAAATTTAAGAAGCGCTGGACTACCTTCTTGTAATTTATACTTTGTTTAAAATCGTCATCCTTCATATCCTATTGGTTTTGGGTATAATTTAGAATGGATACTACAGCTGTTGTGGTTGTTCCCAGTGTTGAAAGAACAAGGTAGACCAGACTTCTGTCCTGCATCAGCCGGTATTTTTGCTTTATTGGATCGACAATCAGGATATCATTTGGAAGCAGGTAGTAGAAGTCGGAGGCAACAATATCCTTATCGGTAAGATCGAGATAGTAATAGCTGATCACATCATCCTTTTCACGCAGCAGTGTAACCTCTGTCTTGTCACCCCAACTGGCAATATCACTTGCAAGTCCCAGAGCCTGGAACACGGTGATCTTTTCGTCATAGAATGTGTAGTTACCCGGGCGGTTAACTTCACCTACAACCGTGATGGTATTCCCGACAAAGCGTAATCTGATGGATACGTTTGAAAGGTATTTGTTTAATTCCGTTTCCAGCTTTTGTCTGGCTTCATCAATGGTCAGGTCCCGAACGGGAAGCTTGCCAACAAATGGGAAATGGATGTATCCCTTATCGTCGACCTCGTACGACTGCATACGTTCGTTCATCATGGAGTATTGCGCATCGCTGTTAAACAGCACGGTTGTACGTTCATCGAGACTATACAGTTTGATGTACAGATAGTCGTAAGGCTGGATGGTTTTCTCCGACCGGTCGTTCGAATATCGGTTCTGAGTTCCCTCTACATTGGCGGTATACTGCAGCTTCTCTATGGGCGTACAGCTTGCCAGGGCAATTAAAGCCAGGGCAAAAAGAAATAGTTTTCGCATGGTTTACTCCTATGGTGAATATCCACAAAGTTAGAACAGGAAGAATAATATGCAAGGAAAATTAATGACCCCCCGCCCGAAAAACGCTTAAAATTGTCCGGAAGAAGAGGACGAAGTCTTCCCGAAGTGTCCAGTTATCAATATATTGGATGTCGAGTTTCATCCATTTTTCAAAGATCACATCATTTCGATTTGGGATAATTTGCCAGGTACAGGTGATCCCGGGTTTTACGGATAAGCGTTTTATTTGCCAACGTTCGTACTGGTCCACCTCTGAGGGCAGCGGGGGACGCGGACCGATCAGGGACATTTCCCCTCTTAATACATTGAAAAGCTGAGGCAATTCATCAAGTCCGGTTTTGCGTAACAGACGGCCAATCGCTGTGATCCGGGGATCTTTCTTTATCTTGAAGGCCGGTCCGTCACTTTCATTTTGTTCCATAAGTTTGGCCTTCAGTGCCTCGGCATTCTGTACCATGGTTCTGAACTTATAAATATAGAATTTCCTGCCTCTGAGTCCGACCCGCTCCTGTTTGAAAATCACGGGTCCTCTCGAAGTAAACTTCACAACCAGGGCGATAAAGAGCATGAAGGGCGACAGGAGGAACAGGATAATGAACGAGATCCAGAAATCCATAAAAGCTTTCCAGGTAATGGCCAGTCCATTCCTGGGGGAATTACCGAAGGTAAAGAATGACACATCGTTGAAAGTGGTCAGGTATGCATTGGTATGGGACATGGGAGTCAGCCCTGACTGCAAGCGAAGGATAACCCCGATCTCTTCACAGGTTTCGATAAGTTCATGAATCTTGCCGGGCTCTACATCGCTTTTGCAATAAATCACCTCATCGATAATATCCACTTTTATCAGGTCCTTGATTGAAATTTTATCAGGCAGAATACGCATTTTCTTGCCGTATTTGCTTCTGATAAGGTCTGAATTTGTGATGACCATCAGAATCCTGAATCCCCATTCCTTATGGTTTAAAATATCCTCAATAAATTGTTCCGACTTGTCGTCAGCATATATGATAACATTATGAATGTTGTGCCCGTTTACCCTGAAATATTTGAAAACCCTGAAGGTAACCATGCGGAAGACAAACAGGGAGATCATATTGATCACTGAAAAAGCAATGATCATATAGTGACTGAATACCTGTAACTGGAAGACGTGCTTATAGGTAAAAATCAGGATAAATCCGATAAAGTTGAAGTTCAGAAGGTTGAAAAAGATAGAGATTGTGCTGCGGGTACGAGGGATCTGGGCCAGATTTGAATTTCTCAGAAGGATGGCCCAGGTGGGAACGATGAGCACCAGCATATAAATGTAGTCAACGGTAAAGATGAAATACCACCGCTCAATAAGATTTACAATAAAATATGCCAGAAAATAGGATACGATCGTGATCAACACATCAAAGATGGGCAGAACATTCTTTAATTTGTAAGTTGTAAACAGATTGGTTAGCCACCTAATATCATACAAGCGTTTCATGTAAAGTAGTTTTATGGTACAAACTTAAGCATCTTTATACCCACTTAAACGATAATATCTGTAAACGACTGATTTATTTTGACCAGCGTCCGTATTTTTGAGGTATACTTCAAAAATCTGGTCTGAAGTCTGAAAATTGTAATATTTATCAGGGATTCCGCGGAGGATATCTACTGATTAATAATAATGTTTTTAGTGTCCACGATCCCATAAGGATTTATCAGGATCAGGGAATATACTCCAGGATCCAGCCCGGAAACATTAAGCCGGGCGTTCCCGATATTCAGAATATCGGAAACCTCGATATTTCGAATAATATATCCCTGCGGATTTACAAGCATGACCCTGTACGCATGGGTTACTTCGAGCTTCTCATTCTCGTTCAGGAAATCGATCGTCAGAATGTCCACAGAAGGATTCGGGAATGCTTTCATGCTATAATCCCTGGAATTCAGGATATAGTTATTTTCAGCAAATGGAGAAGCATAATAATTCTGTGCTACCTCCCCGCTAGACAAAGCCCTGTTGTAAACAGCACACATATATAGATTTCCCTTAAAGGCCGCATCACCCAAAAAATTGTTTGCGATAATCAGAGAGTAATCGTCTTCCCAGGAATCATATTTGGGTGGGCGGAAGCCAATGTTGGCGGCCTTGCCGTTGATATAGAACACTTCTTCACCCAGGCGGTTATGGGTATACACCAGGTGCTGCAGGACACCTTCTTTTGCTGTGACTTTACTTTCAAAATCAGGGTTCCCCCTGTTGTCGGTAGTGTTGGTAGTCAGGTTGACCAGGTATTTAATTCTGCCGGGTTTACTGTTATCCCTGTTACAACTGATGGAGAATGCCAGAGCGTTCTCGCTCTCAAGACTAAGGATAGTAGCGATGCCATCTTCAGGAAGCGAGGAGGTTTTGATCCAGCATTCCAGGGAAAGCTCATCCGTTTGCTGGCATGCTGCTTTGATCTTCGAAGCAGATGTGGCGATCAGCTTATTCTGGTTTTCTATCCTCAGATAGGAGGAATCAACAAAGCTTGTTCCTGCTGTGTCCTGTAATGAAAGGTCTGCCGCAGCCCCGTACCTTGATCGGTCAGGCACAAGGGTTCCTTCCATCTGGGAGAAGATATACCAGGCTACCAGGCTGTCGCCTGCCCGGTACTGGCTGAACCAGGGGAGTGTTTTTACCGAAAGGATGTTACTGAGCAAAGTGTCGCCATCCGAATCTTCAACTTGTAGCTGATAGGTATAAAGGGTGTTGGAAATCAGCCCGGTATCGGTATAGACAGATGTGTCATGAAGAACAATGCCGGATGTATCCTCGCGGGATGAGCGATAAAGGGTGTAACTGGCATCGTGGATCTGGGTCCAGCTAAGAGTTACCTCAGTGGCAGTCACATCTTCCAGGGTAAGTACCGGCTCGTCTACAACGATTTCACCCACCTCAACCAGGAGGGTATCAGTAGTCGCTGAACTGCCATAACTGTTTTGGGCAAGCACAGCATAGTAATAAGTGGTATTCGACCCGATCCGGTAGTCGGAATATTCTGTTCCGTCGCGGACAACTGAATCAAGCAGACTCAGGCTGTTCCTGCTGGTTCCCCGATATACCATAAAGCCTGTCTCATTCTCGGAATTATCCTGCCAGCCAAGGATAACACGGTTGACGTTATCGAAATATCCGGAGAGGTAAGTGGGACTGTCCGGCGGCCGGTTTGGTAAATCATACGTTGAGGTATCCACCTCGTTGCTGTATTCCGAGGAACCGTCAGCATTAACTGCATATACCCGGTAGTAATAGCGGGTGTTGGGTTCTACAGTGTAATCGATGTAATAGCTGCTGTTAGCAGCGACGGTGGCATATTCAGCAAACTCATTCCCTTCGGTATGGCGCTCAATAATAAAATTATCCTCTGTTTCAGAGTTGTCGGTCCAGACAAGGTAAATGAAGTCGAATGAACGCTCCAGAACGGTCAGACCGGTCGGGGCTTCGGGAACAGCATCCACAGCCCGGGAATAGATGCTTCCTGCAAAACTGAACAGCAATAAAAATAGTACCCCTGTCTGCAGGACAACTAAACGGGCTGTTGATGGGTTGGAAATCATGCGCTTTTGACTTAATGGTACAAAGTAAAGCTCTTTTTTGGAAACCTGCAGGACCTTGGGTTAAAAATGTGATCAGGGAGGAGGTAAAAGGCACAAGTCACAATTCACTGGCCTTTTGCCTTTCCCTCTCGTCAACCCATCAACCCATCAACTCAGAGGCCGGCTCTTCTGCTGATCCCATGGCACTTTAGCTCAGACAGCACTTCTAAACAACTAAACAACTCAACAACTCAACACCTCAACACCTAAACAACTAAACAACTAAACAACTAAACAACTAAACAACACCTAAACACCTAAACACCTAAACACCTAAACAACTAAACAACGAATAAACAACCTCAATCCCCCACCACCCATCCAAAAAGCACCTATCACCCCATCACCCCAAACCCCCTAAACAAGTAAAAAGAAAATGCCGGGTGCTGCCGAAAGAGTTGAAAAGCCTGTGATCCGCAAAATACCTGCCTGCCAAAGTTGATGTCCATTCAGTCCCAGATATTGAATTGTTAATCAAAATGCCCCTGATCTCTGATTGCGTATAACTATATTTGAGGAAAAATAGGCAGTATTATATAAGTGAGCAAAAATGAGGATTTGTGTTATTTCGAATGGTTTTCAGGAAGATTATATTGTTCATTATCTTGATTCCCTTGTCGGCAGAGTTGATCAGATTGATTTTATCGGTTCCCGGATTTATCCCAGGGAGAAAATTCACCCGAGTGTCAATTTTTATGATTTGAAGAGCGGAGGCATCATGGATTTGCCGGCCAAAGTTAAGGTGAGGCGTTCAATGTATTATTATTGGCACCTGATCCGCTTTTTTATGAAGAAACCGAGAAAGGGGATCGTTCACTTGCAGTGGCTTCGCTTTAAATATCTCGACGGGATCTTTTTACCGCTGTTTTATAAGGTGCTTGGGTATAAACTGGTTTATACGGTCCACGATGTTGTGCCCCATGACCGTGATACCTGGCTGAACAGATTGGTATTCAAGATAATATATAAGTTGAACTGGAAATTAATTGTCCATACTGAATTCATTAAGAATCGACTGATCAGCGAGTTTGGAATCCGCCCTGACAGGATCCGCGTGATTCACCACGGAGTATATGAGGTGTCGGAAAAGGAGCTTAGTCTGCCGGCCGCTGAAGCAAAAACCCGGCTCGGTCTGGATGAGAAGGATTATGTAATTTTGTTTTTCGGTTTTATTACCCATTATAAGGGTTTGGATATGCTGCTTGAGGCTTTTAGTAAAGTAAAGACCGATAAACCCATTAAGCTGGTGGTTGCGGGCCGATCGTACGAGGGGTACCAGGAAAATCTGAAAGCATTGCAGGATCAGTATAATCAGGAGACTATTCGCTATATCATACGACGGATTGAAGACGATGAATTACCCTTGCTGTTCAATGCAGCCGAACTGACGGTATTGCCTTACCGGGAGGCGAGTCAGAGCGGGGTGCTGTTTATGTCTTATGCATACGGGGTACCCGTATTGGTTCCGGATATCGGAGGATTTCCTTTTGATATCAGGGATAAGGAAACCGGAATTTTGTTTACAGGTTGCGATACAGGGGACCTGACAGTGAAACTGGAAGATTATGTCAACGGTAAGTATGCACCTACTATGATGGACCGGGAAGGAATCAGGAAGTTTGCCAAGGATAACTATTCCTGGGCCAAAAGTGGTAAAGAGTTTGTCGAATTTTTGCATGAATAACCCCACAAGATTATGAAAGATACAACTGTTTCCGTTATCATTCCTTCCTACAATTCAATATCCACCATCGATGAGACAATCGCCGGGATACGGAGGCAAACAGCCATCAAATCAGTGCTGGAGATTGTGATAGTGGATTCTTCAGATGATCAAATTACCCATGAACACCTTAAAAGTCAGGAGGATGGACTCATTCGCGTTATTCGGTCGGGATACAGGGTGATGCCTGCCATCCAACGAAATATCGGAGCAAAAGAGTCCAAAGGTGATGTGCTGTGTTTTATTGATTCCGATGCGTTTCCTCACCCTGACTGGATCGGGAACATTCTGGATGCCTACAGGAGGGGTTACCGGATAGGAGGGGGGAGTTACCAGGTTCCCGACCAGCAACGAAAGAGCAGGGTCGCCTACGCACAGTATTTCATTGAGTTCAGCCAGTTTATCGGGTATGGTAGTGAAGGGAAGGTAAGTATCGTAGCCTCCTGTAACATCTTTTGTGAACGGGAGCTCTTTATGAAGGATACGGGATTTCCGGAGATCCGCGCATCAGAGGATTCACTGTTTTGCCTTAAAATGGGGAAGTACGAAACCCTGCGTTACCTTCCTCAGGCAGTTGTTTATCACATATTCAGGGAGAATCCCGGGCACTTCCTTTCAAATCAGCAAATGCTGGGTAAATATATTTTCGTGTTCCGCAGGAAGAGTTTTGACAGCTTTTATTACAGGGGGATCTTTCCTTATCTGCTGTTCCCGGCTTTTATCAGCTTTAAATTCTTCAGGATTTTTATCCGGGTTCTTCGTACCCGAAAATCCCATAACCTAAAGTATTTCTTCCTGTCTTTTCCATTGATGATAAAGGGGCTTGTAGCTTGGAGCAAGGGCTTTCTTGAAGGTGTCAGGGAATATAAGACGGGTAAGCATGAGATCCTGACTGCCGGATAGCAATTCCGGCTTTTACAGGCTCAGGCTTTCTTTAACTTTATTTTGAAAAGAATCAGGTCTACGAAAAACAGGGGAGAATATACCAGGTATCTTTTCCAGAGACGCTTAGGCTCTTTTAACAGGCGGATAAACCATTCCAGTTTCAGCTTGATCCAGAATTGTGAGGGGCGCTTCACCGATCCGGCATAAAAATCGAAAACCGCACCGATCGAGCAGATAATTCCGTGACCAATTTCCGGAGCATTGTCATGAACCCATTTTTCCTGCTTGGGGGCAGTCATTCCGACGAATATAACATCCGGATTAAAGGCAGCGATGGCTTCCAGCATCTGCTGGTTATCCTCGTCGGAGAATACAGGCTTGTAGGGTGGGGAGTAGAACCCTGCTTTGATACCCGGGAAGTCGGATTTGAGCCGGCTTTCAATCATGCCCAGGGTTTTTTCGGAAGAGCCCAGGAAAAAACAGCTGCCCTTCTCAGTATTCAGGATCCTGCAGAGGTGAAAGAAAATATCGGCACCTGCAATTTTCCGGATCTTTATTCCATTTAACCATTTTGCTGCGGTGACAACCGGAAATCCGTCCGGAAGGAGAATATCTGATTGCTCCAGGGCAGTTTTAAATAGCTTGTCTTTTTTAGTAACTATATAGGAATAGGCATTGATGGTATTCACAATCTGCCTGGTTTTTCCGGGTCGTATTGCCTGCAGGTCATCAGCAAATACATCGAAAGAGAAAACGCGGGTAGTATTAAAAGACATAGTTATGATTAATATTTTATGGGATTAGCGAAATTACTAATAGTCTGCCGATCTTGTATCAGCTTTTATCAATATTATTCTTTCACAGCTTCGAGGACTAATCCATCACGGGTATCGAGTTTATCAACATCGATCATCCTTCCGGTGCCCCTGGAGCATTCTGTAACCTGCTTAAATCCTGCATTCGCCAATATTTCGCCCAGGGAGGCTGCGTTGTACATCCATCTGTGGCAACTCATCTCCTTAATGTAGCCGAATTGCTCTTGTGTGACATACTTCTGAATATGATCTGTTTCACCTGCTTCGTATTCCTTGAGCGCCTGTCGTATCTCTTCTGCAGCTTCATCGAGTGAGGGGACCATGATCCGAATCATGCCACCGGACTTAAGCACCCGGAAACATTCATTTAGCACATTGACAGCATCCTCTTTGGGAAGGTGTTCCAGGAAATGGGAGGAGTAGATATTGGGGACTGACTCGTCATATAAGGGCAGCCCGTTACGAATATCATGATGCAGGTATTTCACGCTCCTGCCCCGTTCAACATACTCCTCAAAGCTCATCTCACTCGCCAGGTCAAAACTTTTATAGAGAAGTTTCACGAGAAAATTGGGTGAGCGTTGCAGCATATAGATCGAAGCGCCTCCGTCGATTCCCAGCCAATGGGGAGGATTACTAAATCCGGAGCCAAGATTAATGCCCCGGAATTCAGGATTAAAAACAACGCGCTTCCTTCGCCGGAATTTGAGGATTTTAGGGTTGTAAAACTCCCAGATAAGTATTTTAAGTAAATCGGTCCCTTTCATGGTACTATCATTGTTTACTTATTAGTATGCATGGATAAGCAGGATTGAGATATCCTGAATTTGCTAAGCTTTTACGAAGGAATTAAAAAAAAGTCAGAACTATCCGCATATTTTATCCGATTTGCAGATATCCATTGATAAATAGGTGAAATATCGTCATTAAATCAAATAAGGGATGCTACTCATGGAAAAAAATATGCAATTCATTTCTTAAAAGCCTACTTTTGATATCAGAATAAATCCTACTGATTTTAAGGTTGATTTATTATCGGCACAGAAGAATTAAGCGGCTTAAAATGAGGGGAGTCAGGTTGAAAAAATGATTGCATTAAAAGGGTACCTGATGAAAGTTAAATCTTAAACCAAAATAAAAAACAGTTAATATTAATATAGAAATTCAACCCTGCACCTATGAAGTATTTCCTAAAAAAACTGGTTCTGTTATTACCCTACAGATTTCGCACAAAATATTTTAAAAAGCTGGCACTGCGCTATTCCATGATTGAAGGGCTCCACCATTTAAAAGATATGGGTTTTGAACCGGATTACATCCTCGATATTGGTGTAGCCGATGGTACACACGCCATTCAGAATGCATTTCCTGATTCATTTTATATTTGGATCGAACCCCTTAAAGAATTTGAAGGTGCTATCCGGAAGCTTCAGAAGAAATACAAGGGAGACTACTATTGTGCAGCAGCCGGGAGCAAGCCTGGTAAAGCAACAATCAATATCCACAATGAATTGACCGGCAGTTCCCTGCTAAAGGAGGAAGATGGTCCTGCTTCAGATGGCATTCAGCGCGAAATAAACATTATTACGGTGGATAGCCTGCTGGAAAAATATCCTTTTAAGGATGATACCAGGATATTTATGAAACTCGATGTCCAGGGATTTGAACTGGACGTACTTGACGGTGCAACCGAGTTCCTGAAGAAATGTGATGCTGTTCAACTGGAGGTTTCAATTTTTAAATTCCAGAAAGACTCTCCGGATCTTCATGATGTGGTTGTATATATGAAAAAAGCCGGTTTTGTGGTTTATGATATTGTTGATGGGCTTAACCGGCCGCTTGACAATGCTCTCGCACAAAAGGACCTGATCTTTGTTAAAGAAGAGGGCTTTTTCAGGCAAACCAACAAATTCAGGGAAGATTGACAACTGGCAAGACTCTTATTACCTGCTGACTAATACCCAAAGGCATTTTTTGAAAAACATGGATCCTCAGGTTACGTGCTGCCTGAATGCATGAAGCTGCCCTGAAACCAGGCAAATAGTAGTAACCGGATGGTAAAGCCCGGAAGCAATTCCCGGGAGAAGGTTATGAACTGGTCTCCGGATCCAGATTTGTCTAAATTAAAAATTTGATTAGTAGCGAATTAGGCTTACTATCTCAAAAAAAATAAGTATATTAGATAGAACTGAGACTAACAAAAAAAGCAAAAATGAATGCTACCCTTTTCTTCCGGATTTTCGCTAGTGGAAATGAAAATTGAACAGGAGAATTGAACTGGAATGCATGACGTCATTTTACCCGTAAGGCCTGAAAAACCTGGTTTTTAACGGGTTAAAATGTCTGATCATGAAAATATGAGAAGGTGATTATCTGGTGATGCCTATCACCATAACCCGGAGTAACTTTTTTGAAAAATGAACGTATCAACGATTACGGTTCTTTCGTCAAAGAAATCGTGCATTTCGTCAAAAAAAACTAAACTTGGGTAAGATGAAAAAAATTTTGAAGCTGGGGTCATCTCTGGGCTGGATTGCGGTCGTAGGAATAGTGGCCTTTCAGTTGCTGATTCCTTCAGAGGTTTTGGCAACAAATTACTATTTCTCCACGATTAGGGGAAATGATGGAAATTCAGGAACAAGTCCCGGCAGTCCATGGGCAACAATTTCCAAAATGCAGTCCACTGTCAATAGCTTAAAAGCAGGAGATGTAATCTACCTGGAACGGGGATCTGTCTGGTATAAGGCTGAACTCGATTTTCAGTACAGAAAAGGTACCAGCTCCAATCCAATCCGGATCCGCCCGTATGGCGAAGGGCCCATGCCAATCCTTTCGGGGGAGAAGGTCCTGACCGGAGGTGTGAAGAGTGGAAATATCTATACTTTCCATGATGCGGATATACCGGGTGTTTACCTGACCAGTCAGAGTTATGGCAGAAGGTATCTGGGAAGCGTAAGTATCGGAGGTAAATGCTATCCTACCGCCCGATATCCCAATACCGGTGAATACCTCTTATCTACAGCTGCAAGTTCAACTACCGTAACCGGTGATCAGTCCTGGTCCACGAATCAATGGCAGGGTGGATTTGTCGCTGTGAAGAATGTTAACTGGCAATGGTCGTCCGCCTATATCTATTCGAACACCTCGAATGTTCTGACAACTTCACCGCATGTTACCAGCGGAAGTATCGGGAATCCCGGTGGCACAAAGTATTATTACATTCTGAATGCTTACAATGCCATGGATGTGACTGGTGAATGGGCCAGTAAGGAAGATGAGATATCCATTTACTGGCCGGGCTCCATCGGTGAGGTGAAAGTATCGGTTGTCGATACCATCATAAACATGTTTGAGTGCGATTATGTACAGTTTGATTCCCTTGACATCCGGGGTGCAAATTTCATTGGTGCCATGGTGCGGCAGGGCGACTATAATAAATTCAACCATTGCAGGTTTTCCGGCATTGGTGAGTATGGTGTTTATATGTATGGAACACTTCAGGTTCCCGACGATCCGGGAGATACCGAAGGGGGAGAGGTTACCAATTGTGAATTTGCTGATGTGCTGCATTCCTCAGTACTTTTCCGTTTTTGCCGCGGGGGGCTGGTGAAAGGGAACTATATTCACCGGAATGCACTGCATAATGGGTATCATAACCTGGTACAGGAAACCATTGAAACCCCGGTGAACGGATATTCCATTGCGGTATTTAATAACCTGATGTACAGTCCCCGTGTGCTCAGGAATTATATCGATTCAACCGCAGCAGGGATCATCACCCATTATAACCGATATAACATCTACATCAGGGAGAACTACATCAGCAATTACGGGCTGACAGAAATGTCTGACATTGCTGCTTTCTACCTGGTGAGTGACACCTATTCTTCTGCTATTAAATCGTACAAGCGAAATATCATGGTCAATGGTCATGCACCCAAAGCAACGATCATGCACCCCTATACCGATAACTACACCCATGCGGTCTACTTTGACGCGGACAGTTATTCGGTTAAAGGAGATTCAAATACGATTCACACAACATGCGCTGCCCTTTGTACCAATGGAGGTAAATACAGGAGTTTCAAGTATAACAATATCATGAACCCCAACGCGTATGCTATGCATCCTGCCCATGGGAATGCCATTTATCATTCCTACAACTGGCCAATGAGCAATGGTTATGCAAGTCATGATACCATTTATGGGAACAACATGGTTTTCGGTGCGGTTTCAACCCGGGGATATTCATTCTGGAGGCAGCAGGCTGTCTACGGAAGCCATATGCCTTTGTATGGCAGAATGGATAATAACCACTACTTCGACCCGCTGAATACATCCCCCACAATAGCCATCATCTACGATCAATATTCTCCCGATGGCACCTACAATATGGAACAGTGGAAGGCAGCGACTTTTACTAGCGGTGATTTCTACACAAACCCGGGGGCGAATTCCACCTACAACAACACGGCTTATGCTGCAGTGAAGTTTTTTAAAAACTTTTCTGATGAGGACAAATCTTTTCCGCTGAAGGCTAAATATGTTGATGTCGATGGGAACCCGGTGGAAGGTTCGGTCATTGTGCCGGCATTCTATTCCGTTCTGCTTTTCCGTGTCGAAGGTGATGCTTCGCTGGATTCTGAATTATACATCGATACCACACTGGTGCCTGCGCTGGCAAAAAACGGCATTCAGGTTGAAGAACCCTCAAACCGGGCACCTGCAGTTTTCGATGCTCAGTATACAGTGAACGAGTCGGATAATGTTCCCCTTACCATTGGCACGATCGTAGCTACTGACCCGGATGCCGGGCAGAGCCTGAGTTTTACCATTGCTTCGGGAAACAGTTCAGGTCTCTTTGCGATCAACAATCAGGGTGTGCTATCCTTCACTACATCAGCCATCAATTTTACGGGCGATCCTTTGTACACCCTGACAATCAGGGTGCAGGACAACGGGGCTCCAGCCTTGACAGATCAGGCTACTGTAACGGTGAAGCTTGTTGCGCAGGAGGAGCAGACCGTGCAGAACTTTGCTCCCGAGGCGGAGGAACAGACTTTCCTGACAAGTTTTGATGAAGAATTGTATACAGTGATCGGAACTGTAGAAGCCTCGGATCCGGATGACGGGCAAACACTGAGTTATACGATTAGCGCTGGAAACTCTGAAGGTTTATTTACAATTGATGAGAGTTCGGGAGCGATCGCGCTGGTGGAGTTACCTGCAAATCCGGTGCCTGCCACGTATAAACTTATTGTAAATATCTCGGATGATGCCGCAGATCCCTTGGTCACGGAGGTTGCAATAACCATCTATATTTCGGCTTCCGATCTGATTTATTATATTGACCCGACCAATGAAGGAGATGCTCTTGCCGATGGTTCCTACGAACATCCTTTCTCAAGCTGGTCGGAGGTTGAATGGAAAGAAAATGCCAGTTACCTTCAGAAGAAAGGTACAGTATCTAATGAAGAGAAGATACTCATCACGGCCAGTGGTGTTACGCTGGGCGACTATGGTTCGGGAGCAAAACCCATCATCAACAGCACTTCGGATGATTATGCCATAAAGGCCATTGATAAGGAAAATGTCACTGTTAAGAACCTGAAAGTCAATGCAGACATGGCTATAGGTTGTGTCTATTTTATCGGTGCCAGCTGTAAAAACAATGCCATCGAGAACTGTGAGCTGATAGGTGCCGATTACGGACTGCGCATGATTGACGGAAGTTCATATATCGTAAAATATAATGTATTTATGTGCGATGTCGATGGTATCTACTCCATTGCCAAGGACGCTGAGATCTACTACAACGTTTTTAAAGGAAACCATAAAGCCATCAATCTGAGTAGCTACAGCTCCAATGCCCGGATTTACAACAATGTCTTCTATGACAACAGACAGGGAATTTCAGCTTCCTATGCCGAAGTTACCCTGTTCAATAATATCTTTTACCTTGCAGGGGCAGGCGACCAGGCAATTAACCACAAACTCGATAAGCTTGTTTCGAACAATAACATGTTCTACCCCGAGCAGAGCGGGTTCATCGAAATTGAAGATGTTCAGTATAATAGTCTGGAAGAATACCAGGATTACCTGGGCCTCGACCTGAATTCCTTTGCAAAAGATCCACTCTTTGTGGATGTATACACCAATAATTTTTCTGTTGCCGGTGAATCGAAAGCGATTGATGCCGGAAGACTGGTTGGGCTTACTCAGGACTTCTCGGGAAGGGAGGTGCCCTATGGTGGCGGACCTGATATTGGGATGATTGAAGCTTCCACGGAGGCAATCATTACCTCTGTCAGCTTCTTCGACAAGGAAGACGGGGAAAAGCTGCTGTCAGTTTACCCCAATCCTTCACAGGGCCGATTCAGCCTGGAATACGAATGCAAAACGGCAGCGGCAACCGAACTAATGATCCATAGCCTGAACGGTAAGCAGGTATTCTATGATGTGATTGATGTTGGAGGCCGCTTTGTAACTGAAATAGACCTTTCCGATATGCCTAAAGGCATGTACTACGTAACTGCAAAAACCGAAAATGAGGTTATGACCCAGAAAGTGATCATTCAGTAGCGAAAAGTTAAGCTTATTTAGAAATAATTTAGAGCCGCTCTGTTATCAGGGCGGTTTTTTTTATTTCGCACAATTTCAGGCCAGTTTATCACGTTGATTTGGAAACATTTACATGAAAACTGCATAAACTTGTCGATTTAGGGTAAAATTCATGTCAGGGATTTGATTATTGATAAAAAAAGACAGATTTTTGCAGACTACAGAGTGTAGAAGAAGAGTTATTGTAAACCCAACAAGAATATTAACCGTACGGATGAAATCAGGACGTTTCATTAACTGGGTATTTATTACGCTGTTATTTTCTGTTTCCATTAACCTGTTTGGTCAGAAGAGCTACTATGTCTCTTCCCTGAATGGCAATGATGGAAATGCAGGAACCAGTTCAGCTGCGCCCTGGAAAACCATGTCGCGCCTTCAGCAGGTGTTACCCACCCTGAGTGCCGGTGATGTCGTGTACCTGCAAAGGGGATCTATCTGGCACGAAACCAGTCTCGTTTTAAACAGCCGGGGCGGAACTGAGTCTGCCCCAATCGTGTTTAAGGCATATGGAGAGGGTCCACGGCCTGTATTATCAGGAAGCACGGTGATCAGTAGTTTCGAACAATCAGGAAATGTTTTCTCAGCATCAGTGTATAAAGATTTTCCCCAAGTACCTCTGTGTGCACCCACCGGGATCCTGATAAACGGAGATTGGAAGGATATCGCAAGGAGTCGTGAATTTATCGTTCAGGGCAGCGGTTCCAACTCCTATATTTATGCGGGAGAACAGGCCTGGGCAGCCAACCGGTATGTCGGGTCACTCATCCTCATGCAACCTGTGCACTGGCATTGGACCCCTAGTCCCATTACCGCCAACACATCAAATTCTATCAGCTTTATGCCTGTTCAGCACAGCTCATCAACTGGTCAGGAAGCCGCATTTTATCTTGTAAATCACGATGATTTTCTTAAGGATCCCGGAGACTGGGTCTTTAAGAACCGTCAGCTAAAGGTATACTTCCCAACAGATCTGAACCAGGAAAATGTCCAGTTTGCTGTTTCCGATTCGATTGTTAGTCTTCTGGACTGTTCAAATATCTCTTTCCAGGATCTCGTGTTCGAGATGTCAAATCACAGGTTTATTGCAGCTTTTAAGGGCTCAAACATTAAAATCAGCGGTTGCGAGTTCAGGTATACAGCGGGAGAGGCAGTGATGTTCCGCCAGACTAATGGTATTTACTTTACCGGTAATTACATTCATGATTGCGGAGCGGTTGGTTTGCGGTTAAAATGGTTTGGATATGCGGAAGTACGGAACAACCTTTTCAAAAGGATTGCCACAGAACACGTAGGGCTTGCAAATTATGACTTCAGGATGGGAGCAGCCATCAACCTGAATTACTGCTTCAGTCCAAACTATTATGTAGAATATAATTATTTTGACAGTGTGGGACTTGCAATCCAGTCGTTTACTTTCAGTGAGGGTGGCTCGGCAAGCATTCGTTACAACTATATCGAGAATTACGGAATGACCATTTCGGATTGCGGAGCTATTTATTTCAACTCGGATATGGGTAGTGAGCCTCCAAAATACGTGGAAAACAACTTCATCCGGAATGCCATTACAGCCGGGTATAAGTATTCAACCAACTTCCATCCTGTTCTTCATCCGCACGCTATCTACTGCGACGAAGGGGCCATGGGATATTACTGCAACCGGAATACCATTGATAATACGAGTTACGCCCTGTACATGAACCGGAACTTAAAAAATACGATGGTTAATAACAACATTGTGAATGCCAATCAGGATAATCCGGAATTCTTCAATGCCGTATTCATGAAGGACCAGGCCATTGGTGCCATTAGTTCATCGGCTGACAGGGATTCCATCCGGAACAATAACATCGTTCTTGGCACCGGCAGCAATCCAAGCGTTTACCTGCGGCATGAGAGCGAAGAATCCCATAACGCCTGGGTAGATCAAAATATATTCTACTTTGATTATAACAAAATTGCCGCTCCCTTCCAGGCAGGTACCCCTGATATAGGCAGGTACATTCTTCATTGGGGACATGCAGACTACAACTATACGATTGAACGTATGCAGGCTGATGGGGGGAACGTTTCAAGCATTCCTACAGATGTACATTCCGTTATTAATCCGCAGGGTATAAAATATGCTTCTGTATCCTCCCTGGTCAGCCAGGAAGATTTTGTTAAACTCTTTACCAACTACAGTGCGGGCACACGAACGGTAAACCTCGGGAATGCCATCTTCAGGGATATGAATGGCAGTACCATCAGCGGATCGGTTTCAATTCCTCCTTTTTATTCACGAATACTCTTCTACCAGTCAGGAAATCTTAGTACTGTTGACCCGGAAGACTATTTTGATTCAAGTCTGATCCCCGCTCTGGTCATCGATGATAACGGGTATGCCAATCATGCGCCGGTAATTAACAACAGGGAGTTTGTGATCAATGAATCCACACAAACAACCCTGGTTGTTGGAACTGTGCCTGTTTACGACCAGGACGATATACAAGGGCATTCCTTTGTGATCGTAAGCGGAAATAGCAGCGGCCTGTTCAAGATCAACAATTCGGGGACCATCTCCTTCACAACTTCAGACATTCCCTATGCAGGGAATCCTGTATATACCCTTACAATTCGTGTTACCGACAACGGAAATCCTCCCCTGAGTGATGAGGCTACCATCAGTATAAAGTTAGTAGAACTGGAGGCTAATATTGCACCAATCCTTGAGAACCAGACGTTCGAATTCTATGAGGACCAGACTGAAGGTATTTTCATTGGTCATGTTGTTGCTCACGATCCCGATAATGACCTGATTTCCTATGAGATCATTTCAGGGGAGAATATGGATCTTTTCGCTGTCGATGCTTCTACCGGGGCCCTGTTCTTCAATCAGATCCCCGGGGACACTATTCCGGCTACTTACGAATTGCTAATCAGGGTTACGGACAATGGTGTGCCGGAGCTGTCAGACGATGCACTGATCACCGTGGTTTTTATTCCATTGCGCTATGCTGTCTTTATTGATCCCTCCGCCAGTGTTGATGGCGATGGTTCTTATTCCAGCCCATATCGTTCTTTCGAAACTCTTGAGTTCAAGGAGGATCATAGCTACCTGATTAAGCGTGGTACTGAGCTTTCTGTTGACAGGATGACATTCTCATCGGGAAATATCGAAATAGGCGCCTATGGACAGGGTGAGCTTCCTGTAATTAAATCTGCTTCTACAAGCTTTGTATTCTTCTCTGCCGACCAGGGGAATATTAGCATCCGGGATCTGAAAGTTGAAGCCGACCAGGCATTAAGTATCTTCTATTTTGTGGGGCCGAAGTCGGATAATATTCGCATCACAAATTGCGTGCTTTCCGGTGCTGAATATGGCTTGCGTTTCATCAATACAGGAACAACCATCACTGAGTATTGCCGGTTTATTAATAATCACACTGCGGCTTATGTGGTTAGCAGCAGTTCCCATTTCTACTACAACATTTTTGCCAATAATTTTGCTGGCATTAGCATGGTTATTCAGAACAGTTCAAGCAATGTCTACAACAATGTCTTCTACAACAACCGGGAAGCCGTTGATTTTAAAGGGCTGCAACTGAATCTGAGGAACAACATCATCTGCCTGACAAGTGAAACAGACCGGGCCCTGAAAACAGCTACTGAAGAGGTGAAAATGGATCATAATATCTATTTCCCGGAACGTAAGGGTTTTGTCAGCCTTGGCAACTATAGCTATAATACCCTCGATGATTTGAATACTTATGCGGCACAGGATCTGAATTCGCTGGTTGTCGATCCGGTGTTCCTTTTCCCGGGCCAGGATGATTTTAACCTGGCATCACATTCCCCGGCAATCGATGCAGGAATCTATGTCGGTCTTAATTACGACATGAATGGTATTCCAATCCCGGTTGGGCATGCGCCTGATATCGGGATTAACGAATTCGATTATAACCAGACAGGCACCATTGATACCGTCGATGACCTGGCAGAAAGCCCATATTGGTCGTACCCTAATCCGGCAAGCTCCTTAATTTTTGTAAATGCAAACGAGGAATTTTCCGGCAGAGAAAACCTGCGTATTATCAACTCATTCGGACAGGTTGTGACCAGTGTCAGGGCCAGTGAATGCCAGGTGGATAATCAGCGGTGCTATGTTGATATCAGCTCGCTGAATCCCGGATTATACCTGATCAGCATAAGTGATGAAAACATATTGGGAACGGTCCGGTTTATTAAAGGAAATTAGCCTGCTTTGAAGAGTGTCAGACAGGATTTGTTAACTTTCGCGACTGCGGCCAAACAATAATTTACTGATTTTCCACTTAAAAAATCCCCCGAACAGCCTGAAGTACCGGTCAACCAGGAACCAGTAGGCAAAAATACTCCTTGCATATTTCTTGTGGAACTTTAGGTTAACTTTCAGGTAATACAGAGAACGCTTGTCGGACAGCAGCCTGAGCAGGGTGCGGAAATTATCTTTATGACTGAGCCCGGTGTTAGTGATATCATTCCAGATGACAAGGTCAGGGTGGATTACGTTTCTGAAACCCTTAAGTTTGGCCCGGTAGGTAAATTCTGTATCGCCATGATACTGAGGGAAATCCTTTTCGTCCCAATATCCGATTTCCCGCATGACCCTGGCCGGAACAAGTGTGCCCATTCCGGTTATCCAGTCAACTTCCACAGCTTGCTGGTACTGCTCTGATTCGGGGACCATGAAAGCATGCATACCTGTTTTTCCGCTTTTGGGATAGAAATACCCGCCCATCGACCAGATAGTCTTCTTTTTTGGATCAGCATAGATCTTGGAGCCCAGGATAACCGTATCATCATATTCTCCGACCAGTTTCAGGCAATTTGAAAAGTAAGCGGCATCGATCTGGATGTCATTGTTCCAGAGCAAAACATAGTCGCAGTTCATGGACTCAACGGCATGTCGTGCACCCACATTGATCCCGCCGCTCCACCACAGGTTACCATTCCCGTGAAGAAGGTTTACCTGGGGATAATGTGCTTTTATCCAATCTGAGGTACCGTCGGTCGACCCGTCATCAATGACAATGACCGGGAAGTTCTCAGAAATCCCTGCTTTTACCAACATGTTATCCAGGTTGTTCAGACAGGCTTTGGTATAGTCGAGGTGGTTAAAAACCGGTATGAGTATGGCGATTTTGGTCATGGATGCTTACATTCTTTTCCGAAGCGGATTAAACTCTTTCAGTTTGTCAATCAGGAAGCGGTAGCCATATTTTGGAACGTCTCCGAGGAACTGTCCAAGGGGCCATTTCAGCAGTCGCAGGTTCAGGAACATGGCATACCAGTTATTAAAGCTGAGCTGTGCAAAGAACCGGGTCAGGATAAGACCTGTGACAAAAAACTCTATCCCCCTGTCCTGGTGCATGGGCAACAGAATAAACATTCCGATGCTGAAGATAATCGCTCCGGAAATGATAGAGGGCCAGAAGAAGGGGATATGGTTCGTAGAGGTGTAAATTCCGGCATGGAAACTGGAGTGCAGGTCCAGGAATTCGGTAACAGCCATGATAATAAACAGTCCGATCGGCATAAGCAGAGTCGCTGAATTTACCGACTTCAGGAGGGGGTTCCCGGCAGCACCCAGTGCAAGATAGGCAATGGCAATCATCGACAGGCCCAGGAACATATATCCTGAGGCTGATTTCCTGAGCATATCGAGCTTCTTTTCAGCCGCCAGTTTGTAGAGTACCGGTAGTCTTGAATATACTGGTGTAAGGGAGAAGGTGAATATTTGTTTTAGGATCCAGATCGTGAAGTTGAAATTGTTCATGATCTCGGAATCCTTGATCTGCATGATGATAATGCTGTTTCCTCTTTCAACCAGGAAGTTGCCCAGCTGAATGCCGCCCTGTCGCCAGGCTGCTGGCCACATGCTCAGGAAAATATCTTTATTGAAGCTTCCTTTGGAATTTATTCTCAGCTGATTCTTCCTGAACCAGTTTATGATGAAGATCCGGAGGACAATGTGGGTGGCAATACCTTCAGCCAGCAGGGCAAGGGTAAGTGCCAGGGGGGGGAATCCAAAAGAGAGGATGAATATCCACGCTGCAATCCTGAAACTGATAATTACCGTATTAAAACGGGCTTCGGTAGCAACATAATCCAGTCCCCGCATGAGTGAAGACCACCGTATATTCAGCATATATACCGTAAAATAGAGTACCAGAACACCATAGGCAGCCCACAGGTCGGGGCGATGATCCGCCAGTGACATCAGGTTCCAGGTGGCAGCAACACCTCCCGTAGCCAGTATCAGGAACAGAAATCCAGCTAAAATGATATAAAGCCATCGGGAAGTATGAAACAGTTCAATCACCCGCTGATAGTTTGGGGCCTTGTCCCCCAGTTCCTGGGCGGCATCAAATTCTTCCTTGTTCTTGGGGATTGAATCTGCTCCTGACATGAAATAGGTGGTGGCCCGGATCATGACTGAGCTAACCCCGGCATCGGCTACCATGACAAAGGAAAAGAGAGTCCCTATCCACCAGTAAAAGTTTTGTTCTTCGAGCGAATAAAAGGCCAGAACCAAAGGAACAACGAAGAGGGGAGTGCCAATACGGATAAAATCCCTTAACCATGTCATCATAATGGCACTATTCAATATCTTTTTAAACATTCAGCAGTTCTTAGTAAGTAAACATTAAATGCGAAGGGCGGATCTGAAACCGCACGAAGCTAGTCTTTTTTTGATTGCTCCTTCCATTTATTTTCTGATAAAGCCTCTTTTACGGCACGATAGCGCTTTTTGTTCCTGATAAGCTCACCTATTAATGCCGTATAGCGTTCAAAGAGCAGGATATCTTCATTGCCCTCGTTCCTGAAAGCCAGTGCGAGCAGGTATCCGGGAAGATATTTGATAAGTTGATAAAAATTATACAGAAGGTAGAGGGAATAGGATCTGAAAATCCTGAGCCTGTGTGGCGGAATGATCCCCTGGGCAGCGAAATATTGCTGGGTGACCAGGTCGGAGCGGCCAAAGGCTTTGTAGAGTTTCCTGAAGTATGACCAAGTAAGCCTTCCTTCAGGCATATAGTGCCGGAAAGAGATCCTGTTATCATAGTATAGCTTATAGCCCAGCATTTTCCAGGCCTGGCAGAGTTCAAAATCTTCCCCGGAATTAAGCTGTTTCCCTTTTCTGCCAGAGAGGAAAAACTGAAAATTGATTTCCAGGAGCTTATCCCACAATGATTTCCTGTATACCGCACAGGCACCATAAAGGTAATTCCTGTCGCTCGTCATGTAGCCGGTCTGATCGGCCTGTGCACCAATGGCCAGGGCGGTTTCAAATTGCTTCAGCCATGCCGGGGGTGTAACCTCAAATTCACCGATTCCATAGCCACCGCAGACAGCCACTTCAGGATGCTGATTCATGATCTCCCATACCAGGGATACATAATCCCGGCATACCCAGGTGTCATCATCGACATTGCAGACGAATTCGTACTGAACGTTTTTAAATCCTGTGCGGAGCGCATTGTCACGTCCGGGATTGGGTTCGGAGATAATCCGGAATGGAATGCCTGCATTCCCCCAGATCTTTTGGGCAGTTTCTGCCGTACGATCACTTGATGCGTTGTCAACAAGGACCACTTCCCAGGGGATATTCCCCGCCTTTTCCTGGTTGAGCAGTGCCTGAAGGGTAGGTTCCAGTCTGCTCGCTCCGTTATACGTGCATATCAGTACGGATACCCCACGTTCTGTTTCATTATTTGCCATTTTATGGAATCAAAGTGTCGATTTATAAAAATCTGGTTGCGAAAGTATTTTTATACGACTAATTTCACAAAAATATTCGCCAAATGCTCAGGTTTTTTTGAGCAGGGTACCAAATTAAGCTATAAATCAATATGGAAGTTTCCAAATTATTCACCATCGCATTTCCGGTTTATAACCGGACTGATTATTTCAGAACAGCGCTGGACAGCGCAGTAAATCAAACAGAAAAGTGTAGTATTCTGGTTATAGACAACAATTCACCACACGATGAATTCAGGAAGATCGTTGACAGCTATAATAATCCACTGATTAAGTATGTAAAAACGGACGAAACAGTCCATCAGGATGAGAATTTTAATAACTGCATCCGGTATTCTGAGACGCCCTGGCTGACTATTCTCCATGACGATGACACCTTGCACTGTCAGTATGTGGAGCTTTTCCTGAAACTTTTAAAAGATCATCCTGACATGGGAGGATTTGCCGTCGACTGCAACGTAGGCGCTGAAGAGTGGCAGGGGATCCATGAAAAAGTCGAATTCACCGGGGATGTAAAGCAGGTTGCCGAGCCTTATTTCTATTTTTCCAACCTCTCCGCTTTTCCGGGGGTGAGCTTCCGGAAGGATATTGCACAGCAACTGGGAGGTTTCAATGTAGACCTGCACCCGATCGGAGATAATGATTTCTGGTACCGGCTGAGCATGGCATCCAACGTGTACCTTGTCAATCAGCAGTTTGCCTATTATCGTGTATCGCCCACCCAGTCTACCAACCGCCTGATGGAAGCCATGATCAATGACGTCTATAAATACAGGTTGAATTTGATGAAAGGGGGTCAGAAAAACAATATTCTTACACGCCTTGCGTTGGAAGAATCAAGATTGAATAACATCAGGTACTTTTATAAAATGTACAATGAGGTGCAAATGCCGCCCAAACTTCATAATAAAGGATGGATGAACCTCGCTAAACTTTTTTTACTGATTCCTGGAACTTTAGGACTTATCTATCGTTATAAAGGGAAGATTTCCTTTGTTCGTCAAAGGAATTAAGGCTTTTTTGCAACTAAATGACCATAAATCAACTAAAATTGAAGCTTGATCAAATATTGAGTGAAGCTTGAATAATTCGAGACTATTTTTACACTGCTAAATTCTTAATTTCCATTTTTATGAAACAGAGCTACCGTTTTTTATTTGTTGCGATCCTGATTTCAGTGCTTTCCTTTAGCAATGCAAAGGCTGAATTCCTGATCCGTGATGACGTACATACCTATTCCCTGTGTGACTATGGTTGGTACTACTGGTATGACATGAGTGCTTACCCAACAAACTGGCATACACCGGTTGATTACTGGAATGGCCAGATTTACCTGCGTTTTGAAGTATTGTCGCAGGGAGAAACCGGCACCTGTGCCACTCCGTTCAGAATGTCCTTTATTATGTGGGACGTTGTTTCGGGTAGTGGGAACGAGTTAGCCAGTGATCCCTGGCAAAACCTGCTGGGAGGTGTTGGAAGTGTTGCCACCTCCAGTCAGTCGCTCTCCGACTACTGGCCGGTTGGAAGCGGGATAGATATGACCAATGTTTACAATGTTAAGCGCATGGGCTGTGATGTCCGTGACGAATATGCCAGAGGGATCTCCAATCCTTCCTGGGGATATCTCACGGAACTTTGGGACCGCCGGTCTGAGTGGTATCCGCTTCAGGTAAGGATGACCGTTGTTGCTGTGGCAGCCGGAGAATCCTTTTCAGGCTGGGGTAATTATAACTCTCCTGTATATACCAATGGAGCAACCGGCTGTGGCGTACTTCCCAGTGGTAGTTGTTCAAGCAGTAGTTCCAGCTCCAGTTCCAGCAGTTCCAGCTCCAGCTCCAGCAGCGGATGCGTTGATCCGGAATATGTAGCCGATTCACCAACCGCAGGGCCCCTGGCTTACGAAGCTGAAACTATGACTTACAATAACTACTTTACCCAGGTGTACATGGGGGCTTCAAATGGAAGCGTTGCAGGTCTGTGGAATATTAATACCAGCACCGGAAATGAAACAGGTTCGATTTACAAGAACTTTACACACAGTGATGGTATCTATGATATAAAGGTGGTATTTGTTGATGAGAATGATGGGGCATCACCCTTCCGCCTGTTTGTTGGCGGATCGCAGATTGATTCGTGGACGGGGACAACACAGACCTGCCAGAATAAGTATACGGTCCATACCACAGAAGATGTGGTCATCCATAATGGAGATCAGATCATGGTACAGGGTGATCATTCAACAGGTGCCTGGGCCAAGGTGGATTATGTCGATTTTATTTATGTAGGCGCCATACCCGTTGATCCGCCGACGTACACGATTGATTATGCGAATGAGCGAACGGGACAAGAGGTTTCATCATCGCATGAGTACAGCTATAATAACTCAACCTGGACAGCCGGCACAAATGCTTATGTGGCGATTAGACCGGAACTCGGCAGTACAATTTATTTCAGGCCTGTAGCCTATACTCCGGCGGTGCAGACCCTGGCGATAAAGAATCGTCCTGCCACCCCTGCCTTTACGGTAGATTATCCGGATGAGGCTGCGGTAACCGGAACAGCTGCAACCTATCAGTACTCCACCAATAATTTCAGCTCCGTAGCCGGGGAGGTTACGGGAAGTGAGGTTCCGCTATCACCAGGAACAACCAGCTCAACCCTTTACATACGGCAGAAAGCCACTGCGACGAACTTCGCATCAGCCATCACTTCTGTGAGTGTTGCTGCGCGTCCGGCACGACCAACTTTCTCGCTGAACTACGATGACGAGCTTGCAGCTTCCGGAACTTCTGCAACTTACGAATATGCTACAAACGCTTCCTTCACCAGTGCTGTTATGGTAACAGGTGATGAGATCGATCTGTTCTCCCTGATCTCCGGCTCTGCCGATGTCAATCTGTATATCAGAGTGAAAGCTACTCCATCTACATTTGCTTCCGAAAGCCAGGATGCCCTGTTGCTTCCAATGAGGCGTTCAGCGCCAACTTTCGGCACCATTGATTATGCAAATGAGGTGGCGACCACTGTTAATTCAGGTCCTTTCCAATACTCAACAAACGCTTTCGCAACGGTTGCCGGGGAATTCACAGAGCAGTCTGTAAGCATTGTGCCGGGCACGACATATAATTTCCGGTATGCACCCACTGAAAGTGAATTCGGATCAGGCTATTCAACGCTTGCTGTTCCTGCAAGGGCAGCTGCTCCAAGCTTCACGATAAATTATGCAGACGAAACAACAAACGAAACTGTACTGAGTACGCAACAATTCAGGAAATCAAGCAGTAGCACATGGACTTCCGGAGGTAATTCACCACTGATTCTGGATGCCAATTCAACTTATCTGATTCGTCAGAAATCAACTGCTTCTGCATTTGCTTCCGAATCATGCACGCTGAATGTTGCTGCAAGGCCTGATATGACAACAATACAGGTTAATTGGAATACCATTCAGACCACTCCTGTCGAGGCAGGTATCGAGTATTCGGTTAATCCAAATATGAGCGGTGCAAGTGTAGCAACCGGAGCCAGTATTCCGGTTACACCGGGGGTAGACCTCTACTTTGAGAAAGCTTCTACTTCCAGTAGCTATGGTAGCGGGATTTACCATCTGAATGTTCCTCAGGAACCTGTTCTTGCTGCGGTTACGAATATCAGCTCAACTGTCACTGCCTATCCGATCGAGTTCAGCATAAACTTTGAGGATGATATTACAGGCTTTGAATCTGACGATATCTTTGTCGATAAAGCACTGGTTGAGAATATTACCGGAAGCGGTAGTTCATATACCTTTGAGCTTTACCCGACTTCACTAGGTACCATTACACTCTACATGCTATCTAACAGGGTCGATCAGGGTAACTTCACATCCAATGCCCTGTCATTCAGCTATAACGGACCGCTGATTGTCGGATTGGATCCTGCATTGGAGACTGCTGATTTTGAGCTCTATCCCAACCCGACTTCCGGGGTGATTAACCTGGAGCTGAAAAATGCTGAGCAAGGGCTCATTCAGGTACTTAGTACCAAAGGAGCTGTTGTATACCATCAGCAGATCGGCTCACAAATGGAACGCCTCGATTTGTCTGATCTTTCACAGGGATTATACCTGGTGAAGGTGACAAATGACAAAGGTATGAGCTCTATTAGGAAGATAATTATTGCTGAATAAGCATACCATGCATTGATCCGGACAAACACCCTAAAAGGTTTTGTCCGGATTTTTTCATTTCAGCCCCTTTCCGGGCGTACACCAGGAACTACTAACGATCGTCAACCCGGCATTTCATGGTGAAATGCATCAGGACAGGAAGGTTTTTCTTCAGAAAGTGCAGAATGGACTCATTTTTGTATGATTAAAAAGATATGAAAGCTAAGTACAATTAACAGGACCTGTTAGCGAAGTAAGGGGATTTAATTCAGACAGATAGATGGAAAATACAGGTTTGTAATGGGTGGGCTTGCCTCTGAAAAGAGGCAAGCTTTTTTTGCTCATTCCGAGAAAAAGGGGTCAGGTAAAAAGTTTTTCGAAAGCTTAAACTTCATTAAGCATCAATATCTCCGAAATACATCACGAAATCGAGGGTAAAACCCATCAGCCGGTTCGCAAATATTCTGTACCTGGTAATGCCGGCATCCCTGAGAAGTTTTTTAATGTCGCTTCGACTCAGAAGGTACATGTAATCTCCGGTGGCCCATTCTTTTCCTATCCACAAAAGGTATTTATGAAATATTTTCCTGGGAAGCCAATGCAGGAAGAGCACCAGGGTATGCACTTCGAACGGGAATAGCCGGTTTGGGGTGGAAATAAAGGCGCGCTTTCCGGTCCTTTTTATTTCTTTCAGAAAGAGGAGCTGCCTGTCAAAATCACCTACATGCTCAAGTACGGCATTCGACCATACGATGTCAAATTCCTTATCCGCAAAGGGGAATATCTTCCCATCATAGGTGACGGCCTTAATTTCAGGATATTGTTTATTAAAGTTCACAGGCTCCTCGATTCCGAGGGCGGTGATATTCTTCCGATACTGGTAATTTCTTTCGAGGAAATTATCATTTTCGAATACGACCGTGTCGTTGAATCCAACATCCAGAATGGTGGTGTTTTCTTCAGGACGAACCACTTCCAGGAACGTCTTCCATTTTCTTTTTCGGTTGTAAAGGGAGATCTTGTTGGCTATTGACATAGTGTAGGGTTTTTAATGAAAAGGTGGGCAGTACGTCAGTTGATTGTTGGCTTAGGTAGATCATAATGAGCTTGTTATTAAGGATAAAGATAGGAAGAAAGATGAATTATCAAAAAGAAGGAGCATTCAATTTTCATCCTCTACGAAAGCTTGATCCTTTAAAGTCAGGCATTTTTAAACCAGAGATCCGGAACCGGAGGGAGTCTCATTCCCGGATTGGTTTGAAGGTACGGACGAATTAATAGCCAGTGAATCGGGAGCTTTTTCCAGCATACGGTCCCGGTGGTTTATATCGGCGATATACATCATCATGCAGGTGAGTGCGAGTACGGATGCATTCATTCCCCCTGCGGTAAAAAGAGTTAGCAGCAGAGTGATGATGTTGTAACGGATGAAGGTGTATTTTTCTTTCAGAGGCCATTTTAACAGACGGAGGTACATGGACATCTTTGCGATAACAAAAATGATCCCGAAGCGGAAAAAATCCCCGAATATACCGATATCTTCAAGGTATAGACCCGAATACTGCCCCAGTTTTCCCAGGGCTCGACCATAATTGGACAGAATATCCGGCATACCATTCCCGATGAACATCCAGAGGGGATTGGTATTAAACTTAAACAGGTAGTACATCGTTGCTTTATAGCGGATATTCTCCTGTAAACCTTCTGACTGCTGATCGGAAGTTACCTGGAACAGTTCGATAAAGATATTCTCAAAGATGAAATAGAAGGGAATAAGACATGCAGCTATAACGAAGTACATCACCATTTTCGACTTAATGGTCCGGCTCAGTAAAACATTGATCAGGGAGGCAAATACCAGCGAGCCAATCATCTGCCTGGTCCCCATAAGTAGTACGACTACCAGATGAGGCAGGAGGTAGAGTAAAAACTTTGGATTTTTTGTGATGAAGAAGCGCCCAAGCAAAATGAAATAAGCTGTAAAAAGATATTCTGAGCCAGGAATGAAGATCCTGAGAGTCCCCCGGTCCTCCATAACTTTTGAATTCAGGAACTGGGTCGGATACATCAGGAATTGCAGCAGGTAGATGGCAATGAACACATAGCCTAAGACTATGAATATCTTCATCAGGCGATCGGGTTCAGGCTTAAGTTGATGCAGAAGGAAGTAGAAAATGATGAAATACATCCCGTTCTGCCCGACCATCGTGATCAAAAATGATTGCTCATGGAATAATTTGGCAGCGAAAAAACTAAATACCAGGGGTATTGTCATTAGCAAAGCTTCGATTTTAAACCGCATGGGTAATGTTGCCGATCGCTCGTATACCAGGCTTAAAAGCAGGAAGAAGAGGATGATACAAGCTCCGATGAAAACAACATACCGCTGAGCACCGAAGGGAATACCAATGGTATAAAATTTCATAGAGAAAAGGATGGTGACGATGATCAGCAGGTACTTGAAAGCTTCCTTTGGGGCGATATTTTTGGTGTAAGTACTCAAATTAGTTGACTGATTTAACCTTCCTGATCACAAATGTAGAGATATTTTTTTTCCTCCCTCCATTTTGGAGGATTTTGTTTCCACGTAAAAAAAATGCAGTCCGACACGGTAATGACGGACTGCTTTCCGGGCAATGGTATTGGTTAAAAATTTCTACCTGAAACCTTGAATTTAGAGCAGGATCTTCCTGCCATAAAAAGCTTCGGCGTAAGTGGTGGCAGACTCCATGCCTCGCAGGCGCGGGAGAGCGTTAAAGGTATTCTCATCGAACCAGTGTTTTTCACGTTGCGATTCGAAGGCTTCCATCAGGATCTGGTTACGCCTGTTAATGTATTTTGGATCAAGTGGTACATAAAAATTAGGTATACCCAGGTCTCCATCATATTTTGGGATCTCATATTCAAGGATCAGGTGGTTTCTCCAGGTGTTCCAGGTGAGGTCACTTACCAGGCGATGGTCCTGGTGTCGGTCGTTACGGTAGTGTGTAAATACGATATCCGGAACGAAATCACGTTTGACGCTCTCGAAGAAGTCTTTTACTTCAGCTGCCATGAAGGGCAGGAACCCATCCCTGTAATCCCTGATCAGGATATCTGCATTCGGGATTCCTTCCAGGAACATTTTCGCTGAGTTTGTCGATTCTTTCTTACGAACCTCGTTTGAGGCCATGATCACCCACTTTACCGAGTTGATCTCATACTCCTCAAAGATCTTCAGCAGCGTTCCTCCGGCCCCGATCTCTATGTCATCACAGTGGGCCCCCAGAGCTAGTACATTCAGGGGCTTGTCATTTCCCAGTTTGAATCCTAACATAGTCTTTCTATTTTCCGTTATTATCCTTCGTCCACACTTCCCAGGGAGCATTCCCTTTGGCGTGGGCCTCATCCAGGGTTTGTTTGTCCTTGTATGTGTCCATACTGGCCCAGAAACCCTGGTGGTTCCAGGAGGTGAGCTTTTTCTCTTTGATCAGGCGTTGGAAAGGCTGGTTAACCAGTTCATCACCAAACTCCATATAGTCGAAGATCTCCTTGCGAAGAATAAAATAACCTGTGTTAATGTAGAGTCCTGACGATCCGATGTGGCTGATGCTGTTTACCTGGCCATCTTCTTCACGTTTAACAACATGAAAGCTGTGTGTCGGTTGGTGTGCTACGAAAGAAGCTACTTTATTGGTCTGTGGTTTGAACCAGTCGATCATGGCGTTCATGTCCAGATCGGACAGACCATCGCTGTAGTTGGCCAGGAACATTTCCTCACCTTCAAGGTGTTCTTTCACTTTCATCAGACGCATACCGATGTTAGAGTTAATGCCGGTATCCACAAAAGTGATCCGCCAGTCGTCAATATCGGTATTCAGCATTTCGATGTCCTTACCTCCCTTGGTGAAAACAAAATCATTCGAGATGGTCTCATCATAATTCACAAAATAGTTCTTAATGGTATCTGCCTGATGACCGAGACAGAGGATGAAATCCTTGTGACCGAAATGGGCATAATATTTCATGATGTTCCATATAATTGGCCGATAACCAATCGGTACCATAGGTTTAGGCACTTTGTCAGAATATTCGCGGAGTCTCATGCCCAGTCCGCCACAGAAAAGAACTACTTTCATTTTTGTTGGTTTTATTAAATTTTACAATGCATAAATTTCGGGATAAACACCCATTTCATGAAGCGATTGAGTAATTTCTTTCTGGTATACCCCGTTCATGATGATTACCGCATCCGGTTGGTATTCTTTCAGGAATGGAGGCGACTTATACTGCTTCCCGATTCCGGGGATGAAATTACCTTCCATATGCGGATTGATATCCACAACATATTCGATCACTCCGATGTCGGCGAAGTTAGTCAGGAAGCCGACTGATTTGGAACCGCCGCCCCAGACGACCACCTTGCTGCCTTTTTCTTTAAGGGCAGTGAGCTTCTGCCTCCAGTCGTCAAGTTGTTCCCTGATCTTCACCTTGAAGTTTTCAACCCGGGCTTTTTGTTCTTCGATACTTTCTTCAATGTCGAAAGTTCTGGTCGATGGTACTGCCGCAGGTTTGGCTTCGATCAGCAGGTACTGGTCGCTGTAAACGAGTCGCAGGTTGAGGATCTCATAACCTGCTGCCCGGAACATCCGGGCCAGTGATCCGGCGCTGAAATAGGAGCAATGCTCATAATAGATATCCCAGAAGGCCTGGATGTCCAGGATCCTTGAGATCTGTGGGATCTCGAAGAAGACTACGGTATCCATGCTGTCATCAAGCGACTTGCGGATGAGCTTCAGGAATTCGTATGTTCCATGGATATGCTCCAGGGTATGCCTGCAGGAGATCATGGAAGCCTTCAGGTTTCCGTGTTTTTCTGAATAGAACTCTTTGTAGAAGGTCAGGTTCGGATTGGTCTGCCGTCCTTCCTCATAAGCCGGGTCAACGCCAATACCTTTACCACCATTCAAATTAGTAAGGAGATTGATAAAGTCTCCCTTGCCACAACCGATTTCCATTGTGGTCTTTCCTTTCAGGTTGTACTTTTCAATAAGCTCATTGGAAATGCCGGTCAGGTACTCCATAAAGGTTTTGGAGAATCCCTGCTGATCTTCGTAGCCACCTGTGAAATAATCGATGCTTGTATCGAACAGGCGGTTAAAAATAAATCCACAGCTATGGCAAAAGCCAAGTTCTATATCTTTCCGGGGCACGTTAAGTGCCTCTTCTTTCGATTTAACGGTTACCAGACTGAAGATGGGGGCATTTTTAATTTCGAAGAAACCTTCGATATGCTCACCCCCGCAGTTGGGACATTTTGTATGCAGCATGTACTCTATTTATTTTGCGGTTTAAGAAAATCAACTTTAAAATCGGGCCAGTTTTGGTCCTTCTCGGAGATAACCAGCGGTTTGACAGGCAATTCGATTCCGACCTGTGGATCGTTGTAGCGCACTCCCCAGTCCATTCCGGGAGCATAAAACTCCGTGGTGAAATAGGTGATCTCCGTATCCGCTTGCAGGGTGATAAAACCCTGGGCAAATCCTTCCGGTGAGTAGAGGGCCTTGTGATTATCCTCTGTCAGTTCAACTCCTACCCACTGAAGGAATGTTGGAGAATCGGGACGGATATCTATGATCATATTGAAGATAGCCCCCCGTGTGCAGCGGATCATTTTACATTCCTGGTAGGGAGCTACCTGGAAGTGAAGCCCGCGCAGCGTGCCTTTTTCCTTGCTCAGTGAGGTATTGATCTGGGCGATGTTTGTATTCAGTCCGGCTTCTTCCATTTCCCTTTTGCACCAGGAACGGCCGAAGAATCCTCTCTCATCTCCGATCTTACTGATCTCGATGATATATGCGCCTTT
This sequence comes from Bacteroidales bacterium, assembly GCA_016931575.1. GTDB lineage: Bacteria > Bacteroidota > Bacteroidia > Bacteroidales > UBA10428 > UBA10428. The sequence goes on from JAFGEO010000062.1 coordinate 72,038, forward strand.
AAGTTTGGTTTCTGTAAAGATCATATAGCTCTGTTTTTATTTCAACCACTCAAGGTTATCGTTAAGGTAGCCTTTATTCTTCAACTTGTCAATCACTCTCAGGCGGATAAGTTGAGATTCCCTGTACTTGGGATCGTTGAAGCCCATTTCAACCAGGTTGTTCTTAATATCGGTTACTGTGGAGAGCAGGTCTTCCTGAGGCTGGTGGTTCGGGGCCAGACGCTTGAACAGGTCAAAGTTGGCGCGATAAGAACGTTTGTCAGGCGGAGCATCGGGATTTACCGAGATTTTAATACCCGGGATAACTTTTTCGGTGGCTTCCGCAAGGGCCAGGATCCGGTTGTTCCAGTCGTTACTTCCGGTATTTACCACAAGGAATTTTCCTCCGTTTTCTTTTTTCCTGGAAACACCCCAGTCGAGGGCGCGGGCCATATCTTTTGTATTGATCATCGGGCGCCATGGGGTACCGTCACTCAGGATTGAGATTTCCCGGTTAACCAGGGCACCGGCAACAAAGTCGTTCAGAACAAGGTCGAGGCGGAGTCTGTTGGTCCAGCCACAAGCCGTAGCAAAACGGTTACAGGTGATGATAAAGTCGTCCGATGCAAGAGGCTCAAGTTCTTCCTCAGCCATAATTTTTGAACGGGCATATGCTGTCAGGGGATTTACCTTGTCACCCTCTTTCCGATCCGAATCGTCAGCCAGGCCATAGACACTGCAGGATGATGCATAAACGAATGATTTTACGCCGTTTTCCTTGGCAAGTTTAGCCAGTTTAACAGCCGCCCGGGCATTGATGTCTAGCGTAACCTCCTCAAACTGGAAGCTCATGGGGTCGTTGGAGATCGCAGCAAGGTCGATGATAGCATCCACGCCTTTCAGCAGCTTCTCAGGGAACTTACGAATATCGCCAAAGACCTGCTGGTCAACGACAAGTTCAGGGAGTCGGTCTGCATTTGTCAGGCAGTGTGCGAAATATCCGATATCAAAACCAACGAGTTCAGCATCAGGATAAGTGTTACGTAGTTGATTCACTACGGAAGGGCCAATGTAGCCCAGGTTTCCTACAATAAGTATCTTCATGATAGTATTAATTTATATTCTGGTTGTTGTTTTCTTTCTTTAAAAATTTTAAGTGCACCTTGTAAGTCAGCTCCCTCCAGATAAACTCGAGGGGACCGTAACGGAATTTTTGCGTCCACAATTTACTGCCTCCTACCATGAGGGCATATACTCCGAGTGCTATCAGTGCCAGGGCAGTGATGTTTAGCTGTCCGTAAAGACCGAAGAAGAAGCCGCTGAACACTATCATTCCGATAATACTTTGGAAAAGGTAGTTTGTTAAAGACATACGTCCGGCATAGGCGAGAGGTTCGATCAGTTTTACGAGTATACGTTTTTCGTAGAGGAAACTGAGAATAAACAGGTAGAGGAAGGCCTGTCCGATATTGCAAATGATGTTGAGCTTTTCAAGAAGCAGGAAGAGCTTGTAATTTTCTTCAGCAGGCACACTGATCATAGGGTGTACAAGACGGAACAGAATGATCAGAAGGAATGTAATCACGGCTACCAGATTGAGTTTACCCAGGGTTTCCGGAATTTTCTTGTAGAAACGGTAGCGTCCGGCAGCATAACCGGTGAAAATCATGAACAGGAGGGTGGGGAAATATTCCACATTCCTATAGTAAACCGTGTATTCCAGCAACCGGAAATTCATTCTGTCCCAAATGGAGCCGTCCACATTGATCGCAAGGATCTGGTCGTAAGTATAGGGCTTAACCATGATATCATACCCCATGTCCCAGTACCAGCCGTTAATGTAACCAAGAATGTGCCCGTAGAACGGGAAAATCAGGATCAGTGAAGCACCGGTAAGGATCCATTTTATCGGAACCTTTCTCAGGAGGAGTACAAGAAATCCTGCTAACGAATAGAGTAACAGGACGTCGCCGCCCCAGATGAACAGGATATGGACCACTCCGAAAAGGAGCAGGAAAAAATACCTTCTAAGGAAGAAAGAGGCGGAAAAACTGCCTTTCTCCTCCATTTTATTCAGCTGCATGCCAAAACCGACACCGAACAGGAAGGAGAAAATGGGAAAGAACTTTCCGTTAAAGAAATTCACCAGTATCCAGTCGGTAATGGAGTTAGCCTTGCCTTCATTCATCCAGGTAAATGCTTCCGGGTGGATCACCGAGGAAGACATGTATTCGATATTCACCACGAAAATACCCAGCAGGGCAAAGCCCCTGAAAATATCCAGAAGGGCTATTCGGTTTGATGGTAAACTAGGTGTAAGTTCCGCCATTAGTGAGTTGTGTTTAAAGCCACCTGATTTTTCGGGGCTGTTTTAAAACTTGCCGTGACCGGATCAGCATGCACTTCCATTGATCTGAACACCTTCAGGGTTTCATTCAGTGCAATATGCAGCCCGGCTTCTGTCCAGTGGGTGTCTGTGCCAAAGTACAGGAGTTTTTCATAGCGCTGTGCCATCATTTCGTCATAGAAATCGATGACAGGGATATTCCGCTTTCTCAGCTCATCATACATCCGGGGAATGAACTGACCGTACTTCGAATCTTCCATGCCTGCAATGTTGTGATAGATGGTGTACTTTGAGGGGATGATCATAAAGACCAGCTCAAGGTTATACTTTTCTTTCAGGTCTTTGGATAGTTTCTCGATGTTGTCACAGTAATTCAGGATGGTATCTTCAGGATGCACCCTTTCATATCCGCCGGGTTCAAGGCCCAGCTGCGATGCACCGAAGAGCCAGGGGCGATCCTTGTAATAGTTATTTTCCAGCGAATATACGGGCGTTTGCATAGTAATTTGTCTGAACAGATCAAATTTCAGGGTAGTTATCGCTGAGTATGCGTGGGTTGTCAGGTAACTTCTTGACAACAGCATGCTGTATTTCAGTTCGGTGTCTTCCTGGAAGAAAAAGTCGCGTATGCTGAAAAATACCTTCTTAAGTCCGGATGTATCCGCCAGCACCGGATCGCTATTCTGCGGGTAGCTAAAGCGGTAATGCAGAAAACGTTCGGCAGTTTCATAGATCAGGTATTTCTTTTCACCCTTTTGGTAGGCATTGGCCTTCAGGTACTCCAGGGGAAGGTCCATACGGGCATAAAACACTTTCTGGTCCAGGCTGTCGCCAAGTTGTTCCGGGTAAGTAGTCATCCTGGAGAAATCAAAGAAGCTATCCCCAAATGCAAGAACATCTGCCTTGGTTAATTCAGGGTGTCGATCGGTAAACCGGTACTTGGTTTGACTGGGAGGAAGACCTTTCTCCTGAAAATGCCTGATGTGACTAAAGTAGTACAGCTCGCCCCATTTGGTATTCTCCCAGTACTCCGGGATGAATTTTTCAAGTATGATCCCGTTAAACATAACGAGACTGGGAATCCTGATGGAGATGAATGCATAAAGGCATACAACTCCTGAAATATATAGTATCCAACGTAATGCTTTTTCACTCATAATTCTGGTCTGTTAGAATTGGAAATATAAAAAGTCCTGAGATTCCCACATGCCAAGGATGAAGATGGCAAGGGTGAGCAGGATCAACAGGATCCATTTCACGGGACGTTTCAGTTTTGTCAGCTTCTCGTAGAGCTGGATCTGTTCTTCCAGTATTTCAATGAAGATCAGCAGGCCTATTGCAGCAAAGGCGATGATAAAGTCGGCAGGAACCCTGAAAAGGTTCAACTCGCCACCCTGGAAGTTAAAGAAGTTCCTGATGACGTAGAATGCCTCACTGGTATTATCCGCACGGAAGAAGATCCAGCCGAAAATCACCAGCACAAAGGTGATCAGGATCTGAACAATCCGGTGAAGCCCTGGCCGCTGAAGAAGGCCGATGCTGGTATTGAATTTTGCACGCAGCGTATCGCTTATTTTGGCAATGACCAGGTAAGCTCCGTGTAACCCGCCCCAGATAACGAAGGTCCATTCGGCGCCGTGCCAGAGACCGCTGACCAGGAAGGTGACCATGGTATTGAAATGCCATCTCCATTTGGCTACACGGCTACCCCCCAGAGGAATGTAGACATAGTCCCGGAACCAGGTGGAGAGGGAGATATGCCACCGTCGCCAGAAGTCCTGTATATTGACTGCCAGGTAAGGCCTCTTGAAGTTGGTCATCAGGTCGTAGCCCATCACTTTTGCGGATCCGATAGCGATGTCGGAATACCCGGAGAAATCGCAATAGATCTGGAATGCAAAGAAGAATGTGGCGATGATCAGGGATCCTCCTGTATAATCATGAGGATTCTCATAGACCAGGTTTACATATTCAGCCAGGCGGTCGGCAATGACAACCTTTTTGAAGAAACCCCAGGCCATTTGCAGGATCCCGCTCTTGATTCTTTCATAATCGAAGGTGAAATGCTTGTGAAACTGCGGCAGGAGGTTAACGGAACGCTCGATCGGACCTGCAACCAGCTGGGGGAAGAAGGATACGAACAAGGCAAATTTCCCGAAATGGTATTCCGGTTCCCGCTGACGTTTGAATATATCAATCGTATAGCTGAGGGTCTGGAAGGTGTAAAATGAAATACCTACCGGCAGCAAGTACTGATAGATAGGGACGTCACGGAAAATGTTAAAATTATCCAGTACTGGATTCACATTTTCTGCGAAGAAGTTCCAGTACTTATAGAAAAACAAAAGGCCCAGGTTTGTTGCCAGACTGGCCAGCAGGTAGAAAACCCTGCTCCCCTTCCTCTTTGAATGGTGTAATAATATTCCTGCGATATAGTCGATGACCGTAGAGAATGCGATCAGGACGATATACTTATAATTCCAGCACATGTAAAAGTAATAGCTGGCAAAAAGTAACAGGATCCATCTGTATTTCGGGGCCATGATGAAATACAGCGCCACGACAATCGGGAAGAAAATGATAAACTCCAGGGAATTAAAAAGCATCGGTCTATTCGGATTTATTCAATAAACAACCATTTATACTCAACACAAGAGCAAAAGTTATTCTTTTTATCAGATTATTCACACAAGTTTTATGAACATTGGAATCCCCGTGATAAAAGGATGAACTGAAAACTCGAAACTGCCTGTTTGCAGATGATAAGGCTACCTTCCGATAAGGATTTTCTGATAGCTCAGGGCATCCCCAAAACCGACCTGCAGAAGGTATGTACCCTCAGGAAGATGCGATATATCCAGCGAATAGGTGCCTGATCTCAGGTTGATATCCTTTTCTTCGTGTACGATGTGTCCCATTACACTTAGAATGCGCAGCGATTCCATTTGACGTTCCTGAAGCAATTCAATGTTCAGGGTGGCATTTGCCGGATTCGGGAAGACTTTCATCAGGCCTTCAGCCTGAACGGTCAGGATGGCATCATAAGTAATGTACATTTGGAAGGACAAAATCGTTGTATCCTGTCCATCGGTAGCTCCGATAACTATGGGATATACACCCATATTGTTCTCTGTCGGATTGCCGATCAGGTAAGCGTTTAAGGAAAGGAAGTTAAGGAAGTCAGGGATATCAAGACCTATAAAAGTAATCGCGTCACCGTCAATATCTTCTGCTTTTACTTTCCAGTTGTAATCTTCACCGGGCATAACAACGCTGTCCGGGATGGAAGTGAATGCAGGTGCGGTGTTGAAGTGTTCAACCTTAAGGTTAAAGCTTTGCAGGGTAGTTACAGTACCATCGCTTACGCCCAGGGATATGGGGTGGTTGCCGAGATGACCGACCGGGCTGCCGCTTAGCAGACCGCTCTCGCTGAACGTAAGCCAGGCAGGCTTAGCCAGCACGGTATAATCAAGCACATCTTCTGTGTCGACATCGTATGCAATGATCTGGTACTCGTAAAAATCATTACTGCCATCTCCTATTAGGGTATCTGGCACCGAAGTGATCTCCGGAGCATCGTTAACCGCCGTTACATTGATGCTTGCATATACTGTATTACTGTATAAAGTTAAGTCCTGGAGCCTGACACCCACAGAAAGTGCCCCGAAATAGTTGGCGTCAGGGGTGATCGTTGTACCATTTACCGTATAGTTGGAACCGGCAAGCAGCGTAATGGTCAGGTCGCCGGCTTCACTGTCCGGATCTGTATAGCCGATATCACTCAGGGTGATGGTGCGTGAGTTATCTTCAGAAATTGTGAAGGGGCCAACACTGTTGATCACAGGGGCATCCGGTACCGGATTATAGGTTGCGAGAACCTGGAATACTTCACTTTCTTCTTCCAGGTCGCTAACGGTAACATTTACCAGGATTTGTTCGTCCCAATCCTGCTCAGGGGTAATGGTAGTTCCGGAATAGGAATAGTGGTCTCCTGCTTTAACATTGAGGGTCCAGTTAGTGGAAGGATCATCATCTTCGATTTCCAGATCAGTCAGGCTGATCACGAATCCCTCATCCTCGTTCAGGTTGAACGAGGTAAGCTGGGAGAGGATCACTGGCTGCTCGTTAATGTCAATAGTATTGAAAGTTACCGTAATGGAAGCCGATTTGTGCAGTTTTTCAATATAACGCCCCTTATCTGTAGCGACAAAGGTAATGGCTTCACTTCCGATCCATGAACTGCTTTTAGGCGTTACGGTAAGTACATGGTTGACATCGATGCTTACGTTGTAGTTGGCAGGAGTTGTTTCGAGTGTCCACTCAATATTTGCATCCACCGTGTAATCGTCGGATACATGATTATCAAGGTCGATCTGCGGGAAGCTTTCGCCCTGTCCGGCATCATCAAACGAGAAGCTTGTGATCACCGGTGCTGTGTGGATATTGTCAATTTCATTAAACCAGTGCTGGCCCATCTTGTCGTAGCCGGTCTGGTTGGGATGGTTAAGGTTGAGCATGTCAGAGTAATAGTCAATTCCTGCCCCACACTGCATGTCGATAAGTTTAACTTTATCGCCTGCAGCGATTCGTTCGTTGACCACCGTTGTCAGCTGTTGGTTATAGAAGGTCACCCTCCAGTCGGTCAGGTTACCTGAACAATCTCCGAAACTGTTTTTGGCATTGATGATTTTAGCGACAATGACCAGAACCTCAGTATTGTGTGATGTTTCATAATCGTCAACTGCATCAAAAAGTTCGTGCAGGTCGTCAACCTGGTGTAAGTAGTACTCATCATTGATCCAGTCGTTGGTCCCGATGTGCAGCAGGATAATATCTGCCGGGTACACATTCAGATAGGGTTGGTTCGGGTAAACCACATCCACTTTGTCCCATCCGTCGTTCAGGTAATACCCGTAACTCATTACATCGGCAAGTTCTTCATCATGAATCCCCAGGGTGCCTCCGTTCTCGGCATCAGGGAACAGGAAATTTCCGGTATACTGGTGACCGACGAAGTCGAAATTATATCCTGAAGCATTCAACAGGTCATAAAGCTTTTTTCTGTAGCCTATGCGGTTTCCATCTAAAACGGTACCATTATAATATCCATAGGTGAGTGAATTACCCAGTGGGAGTATTTTTATTTCGTCATCCTGACTGAAGGCGGCGCCGGATATTAGAGCCATAAGGCAAACGAGGAAGTACAACTTGCGGTATCGGGACATAGTTTATATATTATAACACTGATGCAAATTTACGCCATACGGTTGATTTACTCATAAAACCGTATGCTATCTTTTATTAAAGGTGGATTTTTGGGGGTAAAAGAAAAAAATCCACCTGTTAATGAAACTTAGCAGGTGGATTTTATTCTTATTACAGCTTCATTATTTTACCAGGAATTTACCGGTTGCGATTTCATTTCCTTCGATAACCCTGTACAGGTACATGCCCTGGTTCAGGTCTGAAATGTCAATGGAGATCTTTCCGTTATTATATTCCAGGGGTTCTTCCGTGATGGTTTGTCCATTCATGTTCATGATCTGGAAGACTGCATCGTTCAGAACGTCCTTGTACTCAATGGTCAGCTCGGTAGTTGCCGGGATCGGATATACCAGGACGCTTGATATTTTGTTTTCGCTTAGCGCATCATACGTAATGACCAGACTGTATTGCTGCTGATCGAGTCCTGATCCGTCAGTTACCTGCAGCAGAATGTCATGCGTTCCTTCGTCAGCTTCTGTCGGTACTCCGTGTATCAGAGCCTCAGTCTCGTAGGCCGTAAAGGTAAGGAAGTCGGGCTTTGTGATCGCTGTGAAGGTAAGCTCGTCATCTTCATCCACATCGGTGGCAGTCATGGTGTACTGGTAAACATCACCGATATACCATTCTGTAGCAGGTGTGGAAGTGATTTCCGGTACTGAATTAGTATTCAGAACATTGATCGGTATCTGATGTACAACAGTTACGTGTCCGTCAGTTACAGTCAGGATCGCAATGGTATCTCCGATATCATCCCATCCCGGTGTGCCGCTAAGGTATCCGCTGACTTCATTGAATGTCAGCCAGATGGGGAGAATGGAATCATTCATCGTCAGAACATCTCCCGGATCACCGTCGCTTACTTCCATGGTGTATTCGTAAAGTTCATAGTCGTCAGCGATGTTGCTGGGATCTGATTCGACTACCGGAATTTCGTTCACGAAGTTTACGTTTATATAAAGTGTGTACGACACTGAGGCTTGTCCGTCAGAAAAGGTAATAGGTACGTTCAGTATTCCTGACCAGTTCAGGGCCGGTACAACAGTATTGCTGCCGGATACAGTATAATTTGTTCCTGCATTCACGGTAAGGCTGAAATCGGTCGGGAATATGTCATCCGGGTCATTGATATGCCCGGCAGAGAAGGCAACACTGGGTGTAAGAGTTATTGATTCGTTCTCATCCGTGCTGATGGTATTCTGTCCGGAAATTACTGGAGCATCGTTCACATTGTTAACCGTGATGGTAAACGACTGTTCGTCGTATGCACCGGATTCATCTTCGATACGCAGGATAACGGGGAAGCTCTCGCTGGGGCTTGTGCCAACCGTAAAGTGGGCATTGGTACAGGTTCCGATCAGACTGTCAGACACGGTGTTCAGTGTCAGCCATGCCGGTTTTGTCGGAGCTGTGATGGTCACAACATCACCCGGGTCAATTTCATCATAGGTGAAGTGATATTTAAACTTGGTATCTTCATTGATCGTCACATTACCTTGTGATGAAGTAAAGTACGGATCATCATTGACATCAATCACTTCAATGGGGAATGCGCGGGTTACCAGGATGGTACCGTCATTGGCCGTAACGATTACTTCACCTTCGCCTACATCATCGTTATTCGGGCGTCCGGATTTATTTGTCAAACGTTTTGTTGAAGAGTTATACTGCATCCAGTCAGGAATGGAAACCATGCCGATGCTTACACCATCTCCTTCAATATCATAGGTTGTGAGGGTTACATCGTAAGTTCCTCCCTGGTCGATTGCAGCAGGAAAATAGTTGACAAATTCGGGTGCGTGGTTACCGGGCTTGCAATGGGCTTCACCGGCCAGACCGTCAGTATACATTTGCAAAACTTCAGCATCGGTCAGTGCACGATTGTAGATGATCACCTCATCCATCACACCGTTGAAAGGATTGTGCTGGATAACACTGGGGAAGTCCATGCATCCGATGGTAGCAGGAGCATCCATATAGAAATTGGCTGCCGGGGCAACATAGATCTGGGGGTTGCTTATACGGACCCCGTTCAGGTACCACCGCAGGTTTACCAGTCCTGATCCGTTGGCAACATAAGCGAATGCGATATGCTGAAGGCTGTCTTTAATAAGTTCAACATCAGGGATAAAGGTTACGTTTGAGTCGGAACCGCTGTCCCTGAAACGGAACTTAGGTTTCATGACGTTATCGAATCCCTGACCATCCAGTCCGATAATAATTCTCGAGGTAGCATCACTATTTACACGCATCCAAAGAATCTGGTCCTCCTGGGTTCCGGGAACGATCTTACCCCGTGCGTCGATCCATGCGGAGAAGGTCCAGCTTTGGTTGCAGGCCCACTCATACTGGTCGTTATCAGGCACGCTGATAAATTCGGTATTTACAGATGCCGGAGCCATGTTTACGGCACCGTCCACCGCACCTGTTCCGGATGAGAGCGAGGTCGCAGATGTTGCATCATGTCCGCTGGCAAAATCTGCAAAGCTGGTTCCGCCCGCCTCATTGAGGGTGTGGTACGAAATAATATCTGTGTTGCAGGAGACAGCATTTGAAATATAGACATTGAAATGATACTCATAGATGCCGTTGGCGTTTGATGCTCTTACAACAACCCGTCCACCATCGTTCTGGACAGTAGGATGGTAGCTGATGACTCCGGAAGAGTTAATCGTCATACCGGCAGGACAAAGCGGCAGGGTCCAGGTAGGAGCTCCACCTCCTGATACAGTATAAAGAACCGTTGCCGAGAAATTTTCGTCAAGTACGGCAGTGGAGTCTGTTACGCCAGTGATGTTTACCTGAGCGGTGAGGCTTGTTACAAAGGCAAGGCTCACACAAAGGAATAGGGTTTTTAATAGTGATTGTTTTTTCATTTGTATAAAATTTAATTTTTAAATTTCATCAAACGCCCACGAAAATTCAGGTGTACCCAAGTCTTGGTCACGCGAAATCGTAATCGTTTTGTTCCTGTAAAGACAGGTGTTTAGTTAGCAGTTTAACGTAAATATTTCAAATTGGTTATCGAATTTAGTGTGTTTTGTGGTGTGTAGCAATGAATATTTTATGAAATATGCATAGAAATATGTGTAAAGGTTATTTTAGTAGGCGGAGGGATATATTTAACACAATAATAATGGATGGATTGGCGCTGATTTTCTGTAATTGAAAAGGGGCATGACATTCACATTCAAATGGCATACCCCTTTATAGTTGTCCCGGCAACTGGCAGGATAGGGATAAAATTCCTGCTATTTCCTACTTTATGCCGTGCATCAGTTTCTTTAGTGGGTTACTGGTTGCAGCAATAATCAATGCAAATACCAGCAGGATCAGGCCGATCTTGGTAAATACATCGACATACTTATCCAGCTGGGCGGCTTGCACCTTGCTCTTTTGCATTTCGAGGCCGCTTTCCAGTAACAGGCTGTCCGAATGTTCAAGCTTTTCTATACCGCCCCGGAAATAATTCCAGTCTTCCATGCTGATACCGGCGTTATCTTTGGCTTTGTTGTCAGCTATGGCGATGGCTTTATATCGGGCACCCAAATCATTCCAGTCTTCCCTCTGCAACCATTCCTTAACATTTTTAAAGGTATCCAGTCCGGCCTGCCGCTTGCTGAGCCATACATTCATAGTTTGGTTGCTGTCAAGCGATTCCCTCAGAATTACCCAATCCAGGATGTCAAGGTATTTTTCATAGGAAATATTCTGAGAGATATCATTGCCTTCCGGTTCTCCTTCGTGCAGGGGTTTCCACTTTTCAAAGTCGGCGGTCCTTCCGTCCATTTCAAAGGCTTCTTCCACGGTTGTTTTAATGGTAAATTCACTCTTGTCATATTCGGTAACTTCACCTTCAGCTCCGGTTAAGGTGGCGATCTTACCCCCCAGGAAGTTGGCAATAGCAAAACTCAGGAACCAGGCACCCATAGCTGTTCCGGCCATTTTTTTCGGGGATAGTTTGGTAACCATGGATAATCCGATCGGGGAAAGGAAAAGTTCCCCGGTAGTATGCAGCATGTAAAGAAATACCAGCGTCAGCATGGGAACCAGACTGTTCTCAGCGAATTGGTATCCAATGTAGGTGATAAGGAATCCCAGTCCCAACTGAAAAATACCGAAGGAAAATTTCATAGGAATATTGGGGTTCCGGTTGATCTTCGACAGTCTGATCCACATCATGGAAAACAGCGATCCGAACACAATGATGAAAAAAGGATTAAAGAACTGCGTCATGGATGCGGGCATGGTCCAGTCAAAAATGCTACGGTCCACATTCCGGTCCGCAAATAGGGTCAGCGAAGTTCCGGCCTGCTCAAAACATGCCCAGAAAACGATATTGATGAGCATAAACATGATCAGGGCAATCATCCTGTCCTTCCAGATTTTGGTTCCCTCTCTTATGTCTTCCTTTATACCGGCGGAAACCAGCGAGTAGGCAACGATTATGAACAGCCCCAGGAATATCCAGTTCAGAACGGAGTTATTCAGGATTAACAGGTAAAGAAGCGGGATAAGTAAAAGGGAAGCGACCATGATGATATGGGCCATCCTGAAACCCAGGATTTTTTTCTTTCCCTCTTCGGGAAGGTCAACACCTGGTGCGACAGAGTAATTCTTTCGTCCCGACCAGAAAATAGAGATTCCTGCCAGCATACCCAGACCAGCAAGACCGAAACCTTTTTCAAATCCATAAGTCTCACCGATATACGCCACTACCGTTGTCGCCAGCAAGGCCCCGACATTAATTCCAATATAAAATATAGTGAAACCGGAGTCGCGCCGGTCATCATTGTCTGTATACAGCTTTCCGACTATGGTTGAGATATTCGCCTTAAAATATCCGTTACCAATGATCAGGGCACCCATACCGATAAGCAGGGAATTCTCTGTCCCCATCAGGATGGTGAACTCACCGATGGCCATCAGGATACCTCCCAGAATAACAGCGAAACGATACCCCAGAAACTTATCCGCCATCCGGCCGCCGAGGATAGGTGCTGCATAAACCAGACCCGTGTACGCCCCATATATCAATGCAGCCTGCGAGTCACCCTTAAGCAGCGATTTTACCAGGTAAAGAGTGAGCAGGGTGCGCATACCATAGTAGCAGAATCGCTCCCACATTTCTGAAAAAAAGAGGGTTGAAAGTCCTTTAGGATGGTTTCCGAATAATGCCATAGTGTAATGAGTGTATGAATATAAAAATGAAATTCTTAATTAATGGTCTTCAATCACTAAGATGATTCGAACAAATATAGAAGAATTTTTAGATTCATCTGCTGTTAATAATCATTAGACGGATTAAATTTGTAGGAGAAATGAAGATCCTCACTGTAGATAAAATAAGGGAAGCTGATGCGTATACCATCGAGCATGAGCCTGTTTCGTCGATTGATCTGATGGAAAGGGCAGCGCGTCAGTTGCTTAAGTGGATTACGGATCGTTACTCCATGAGCGACCCGGTCATAATTTTTGTGGGTCCCGGCAATAATGGGGGCGACGGATGGGCCCTGGCACGCCTCCTGTGTGAAAACTATTTCAGGAAAATCTCGGTCTATCTGTTAGCGATCAGCGAGAAGCTCTCTCCCGATTCCATGGTCAACCGCGAACGGCTTGCCGCTTATCCGGAGGTACAATTCAGGGAGATCAGCAGCAGGAATGACTTTCCCGGGATCGGCCCCGGAGATGTAATTATCGATGCGCTTTTTGGTTCGGGTCTATCCCGGCCTCTTTCAGGTCTGGCTGCAGAACTGGTCAGCTATATTAACGGGCAGGAGCATAAAGCTGTCGTGTCGGTTGATATTCCCAGCGGATTATCCGGTGATGGTGCTTCACTCCAGCATGAGGATGTAATTATCAGGGCAGACTATACCCTGAGTTTCCAGTTTCCAAAGCTCGCATTCATGGTCCCTGAGAATGATGCCTTCGTGGGCGAATGGCATATTTTACCGATAGCCCTGCATCCGGATTTCATCGCGCGGGTTGAATCACCCTATTTTTATGTTCAGGAGCGACTGATCAGTGGGTTCATTCATCCCCGAAAGAAGTTTTCACACAAGGGGACTTATGGCCATGCGCTGCTGATTGCAGGAAGTTATGGAATGATGGGGGCTGCGGTATTAGCTGCCGGTGCGGCGATACGTTCCGGACCGGGTCTGCTGACCACACACGTTCCCAGGCTCGGGGTCGCGATCCTGCAGGCATCGGTTCCGGAGTCACTCATTACCATTGATGAATCGGACCTGATATTTACCGAACATCCTGATCTTTCAGGATATTCAGCTATAGGTATTGGACCGGGAATCAATCAGAAATCTAACACGAAGCAGGGGCTCCAGTTCCTGCTGGAATCTGTCGGCGTTCCCCTGATCATTGATGCTGACGGCTTAAACCTCCTCGCACAGCTGGATAACTGGCAGGAAAAACTGCCGGAAAACTGTGTACTGACCCCCCATCCGAAAGAATTTGAGCGGCTTTTTGGCAGGTTTCCGGATAGCTTCACCCGACTTGAGGCCCAGCGGACTTTTTCTCAGGAGCATAAAGCTGTGGTGGTCCTGAAAGGTGCCCATACCTGCATCACTACTCCTGAGGGCAGGGTGTGGTTCAACTCAACCGGCAATCCGGGCATGGCCAAAGGTGGATCAGGGGATGTGCTTACCGGGATTATCCTGGGATTGCTTGCCCAGGGGTATCCGATAAGCGAAGCGACGATCACCGGCGTATACATCCATGGGCTGGCAGGGGACCTTGCAGCCGAATCCACCGGCCTGACTAGTCTGTTGCCTTCCGACCTTATCGCCCATATCGGAAAGGCATTTTGTAAATTTGAAAGAAGATAATGATCCCATGAAAAAAATAATTTACCTGATTATTCCCTTCCTGTTAGTTGCCTGTTCATCAGCGGAAAAAACAGTGGTGACCAACATCCAGGACCTGACACAGTATCCTGAAGGCAGCTCCCTGTATGCTTTGCCGCGAACACGCATTGCCGTTTCCCTGGAAGCGGTTTCCATGCGGACCCTTCCCGGGCCGTATTGCGAATTTGCTGAAGAATTCCTTGGAATTGAAGGAGCACCCCAGGAAGAGTCGATAAAATGGGAAATTAGCGGTGCTAAGGTTGGCGTGATCCTGGAGCCCGATCCGGAATACTATTATTGCATCGCCTCCGAAGATGGGAACCAGCTTATGGATCAACTCAGTAAACTCCGTGATGAGGGCTATGTGATGATGCCGGCTGATCTTGCAAGCATAGGTGATGAATCCGTATCCGCAACAGCCTTGACCCCGAACGTTCACTACACCGATCTATCCGTAAAGCCTTATCTTGATGACGATGAAGAAGCCACCTCAAAGAAAACCAAAGCCAGGGTGCCTGTTGACCTGCCCGTGATCAGGGCAGGCGACGCCGGGGACAGCAAACGGGAAAAAGCATTTGAAGCGGCAAGTTTTATTATAAAGATCCGGAAAAGGCGGTTTAAACTGCTTGCCGGACAGTATGAGGTAGTCCCTGAGGGCAAAGCGTTGGAAGTCAGCGTACGCGAATTGAACAGACTGGAAGAGGAGTACCTGTCCCTTTTCGTTGGGAAGACCTATACGGATACCACTTCCCGGAATTTTTATTTCACGCCCGGATCAAACCCGGATATAGAACGAAAAGAGTTGTGCCGTTTTTCAGAAAAAAACGGATTTGAAAAAGGAGAAGGCAACGGGGGTCGCCCCGTGGTGCTCGATATGCGTGAGCTGAACTATACCTCCGCTTTCAGGCAAATTATGTTGCCCTATCATAATCCGGGATATGAGAACACCCTCTTATACCGCATCCCGGAAAAAGCATCCATACGAATTCTTGAAGGCAGCGCCGTAATCTTTAAAGGGGAGGTGCCTGTTTATCAGTATGGCGTGGTAGTGCCCCTGGGTATAGGGGGGAAATGATACTGTTTAGAAGTGCTTCCTGAGCATAATTGCCATGGTACAAACTAACGATGGTTTATGTGTAGTTGGGCTTACCGACCTGAAATACCAGCGGTTTTCAACTAAGCAGAAACTAGTAAGTTGCAACTTTTAAACCACCTGCTCAGGCAGTAGGATCGGCACCTGGCATATCCAAAATCTCACCCTCTGGCTAAGGCTATTTTACCAGCCATTCCTGGGCCGATTCCATATCGGCAAATACCTTGATATTCATTCCTGTCAGGGCACTGAGTACATTCAGCAGGACTTTTTGTGCAGCATTAGGCCCGACGACAGCCAGTTTCTTAATATAAGGTTTGATCTCATTAGCACCTTTTTTAATATGGTCCTTGACATGTGGGACCAGGATGGTATTGGAATTATCTACCAGGTAGAGGATATCCTTTTTCCCTGAATCCAGGACTGTTTTCACAGCTATATCGCTGTTTTTAATGATGCTGTCATCCCTTAAACCACTACGGTCATTGAAGAGGATTTCTTTGCCATTGTATTGCAGCCATTCGATTTTACCGGCCATAATTTCTTTTTTTTGTTACTGTATTTCTGCACCCATGGAAGATACTGCTTATTAGCGCTCTGCCGGTGCTTTTTCGAAAACCACCTGAGAAAAGCCCTAACCTTAAGTATTTCAGGCGGTTTACTGCACATTTAAACGGAGGGTCCGGGATTTGGTTACTTATTTCCAATGATTTGTCAAACCGCACAGAATCCCTGTCAATGCATTACCATCGTTTATAAAAGGAATATGGGAATTATGCCCAATGCTTGCTACATTTGTGAACTGTGCATATTTTTAAATGCCGACAGTAGCGCAAAAAATATTTATTCAAAACAGTCAGACTATGAGGTTTCCTGCTTTCAGACTCATTATTATCCTTGGTTTACTGCTTCTTTCCCTGCAGGTCATTGGACAGATACCCCAAAAATCGTATCGTATTGTCGGCACTGGTATCGAGAAAGTGGATGCATCGGATATGCCAGGACGTCAGATAAAAAGGGAATCAACCGAGGTACTCGAACTGGAATATGCTTTTAAGGACTTTACGATTTTTGAAATGCCAGGTACGGAAGAGTCTTATCAGCTGCTTCGTATCGAAGGTTTTGGTCTTAGCGACAAGGTGGGTAGCCCTGCTGTCCCCATGAAAACTGAAAAAATAGTCATTCCTGAGGGTAGGGAAGCCCGTGTCAGCATTGAGCGGGGGGAGTATATCGAAGTAGAAGGTATAAATCTTTATCCTTCCCAGCAGCAGGCTTATGACGGGCTGGATAAGGTAGCCCCTTTTACCCGTGATATTGCATCCTATTCCATCAACGCCTTCCGTCCGTTCAGACTGGCTGAACTTGATAATGAACAGACATTCAGGGGCGTGCGGGTAGCCTATCTGCAGATCAGGCCGGTTCAGTATAATCCCGTGAATCATACCATCAGGATATACAAGGACCTGAAAGTGACCGTGGAATTTGTAAACGCCTCGAGGACATCGGATGAATCATCCAGGCTAATGGAATCCTCAGCCTACGACATATTAAACAATACGGTCCTTAATAAGAAAACCCTTACCGAAAAGATACTTACTGAAAAATCGGCCACAGGTGTAACACCCAAGGGTTACCTGATCCTGACTGTGCCTGAATTTGAAGCTGCCGCCGACAGCCTGGCGAACTGGAAGAGGCAGATGGGGTATTACGTCGAAGTTCATTCCCAGAGCGGCTGGACGGTTTCAAGTGTGAAAACACTGGTTGCCAGCATTTATAATGGCTCCTCCTACGATTTTGAATACCTCCTGCTTTTAGGTGACCACCAGCATATCCCGGATTATTACATGTTGATGTATGACGGGGATAATCCGTGGCATATTTACAGTACAAACTATTATGCCTGTATGGATGGAAGCTCTGACTATACGCCGGAGATGGCGCACGGCAGGATGACGGTTAACTCCGCAGAACAGGCTATGCTGGTGGTGAATAAGGTGATCAATTATGAGAAGAATCCACCTGCCGACCCCGATTTTTACACTAAGGGATTGCATGCTGGATATTTCCAGGATTCTACATTTGACGGCACCTCAGATTACCGGTATTGCAGGACATCTATCGAGATGTATGACTATATGACCGCCCGGGGGTTCAATTCTGATCTGATACTTTACGCCGAACCGGCTTCCACCCCAATGTATTTTAACCCCTATTTTTCCGGTGTGACAGCAGTTCCTCCCCAATACCTTCGTTCCAATGGGTACCCTTGGGACGGAAATAAAGACGATATACTTGCAGCCTGGAACGAAGGAAGGCTTTATGCCTTCCATAGGGATCATGGACTTCGTGACCAATGGATGGCACCCTACTTTCATCTGAGTCATATGGATCAATTAAATAATGGGGATAAATTGCCTATCGTTTTCAGCGTTAACTGTGGTACTGGTAAATTTGATATGCCCGAGCCTACCATGGGTTTTGCTGAAAAGCTGCAGCGTCTTCCCAATGCAGGAGCGGTTGGTATCATTGCGGCTACGGCAGAAACTAAAAGTGGCTTCAACGATGGGCTGATCATTGGTTTAATGGATGCTATCTGGTCTGATCCGGGCATCATCCCTGATTTGGGCATGGAAGGACAAAGTGAGCCGATAACCTCCCATGGTCCGATTTACACCATGGGTGACGTCTTGCTGCAGGGTCTCCTGAGAATGACAGAAACGTACTCGACCAGCGGCTGGGCTGACAAACCGCAATATCACCTCTACCATTATTTTGGAGATCCTGCCATGCAGGTATGGACAGCTGCCCCGGCACAAATGACCGCGGTACACTCCCCTGATTTTGAAGTGGGTGCCACATCTCTAAGTCTGAGCGGCATTAATGCTCAGAATGCAGTGGCCACGATTACCGTAGGTGATCAGTTGATCGCAAAGGCCATCATTACCAATGGCAGCGGGACACTTACTTTTCCTGCCCTGCAGGAGTCTGTTCACACTATCACGCTAACCATCAGCAAACATAATTTCAGGCCCTATATCGCAAAACTGAATGCTATGACTTCCCCGGTACCGGATTTTGAGGCTGATGTCTTTGAGATCTGTGTCGGCGACGTAGTTCAGTTTACCGACCTTTCAGAAGGTTCTGTTACAAGCTGGGTCTGGGATACTGACCCTTCAGGCGGAACTTTTGTCGAGGGGACCAGCAGCAGTTCACAAAATCCCAGGATCAGGTTTGATAATCCGGGATCCTATTCTGTATCACTAACAGCTGGTAATCCTAACGGATCGGAAACGGAGACAAAGGTTGATTATATCCAGGCATATGCCATTCCGGATGCTCCGGATGCAGCCGGCGATTCACGTTGCTCATACGAGGATATTCCCGAACTCTCTGCCAGCGGATCCGGCATTAAATGGTATGCCGATGAAGAGCTGGGAACGCTACTTTATGAAGGTAGTAATTTTACCCCTGAGGCCGCAGCAGTGGGCACAATCAGTCTGTATGTCACTCAGACCGTGAATGGCTGTGTGAGTGAGGCTGCTCAGGTGGAACTGACTACCTACCCTGAAACTGACATGCCGGAAGTATCGGCAGCATCGGTATGCGAATATGATACCCTGGTTTTTGCAGCTGTTGGATCGATGGTAAAATGGTATTCCGATGCCGAGGGTACCGTCCTTGAAACAGAAGGTGCAGAATTATCAGTTTATCCCGCTGATGCCGGAGAATATACCTATTATGCCAGTCTCACCGCGAATGGCTGCGAAAGCCAACTGGCTGCCTGTACGGTGATCGTGAAAGAACAACCCGGGCCTCCGGTAGCACTTGACGTGGAGATCTGCCAGGGAGATACAGGCATCCTCGAGGCTGAGGGGAACCATATTTACTGGTATGCCAAAGAAGCTCCCGGTGATCCCCTGTATTTCGGCAATTCATACGATCCGGACCTCACTGCTCCGGGAAGCTATACTTACCTGCTCACACAGGAAGTTGAAAATTGTGTCAGCGAAACCGCTGAGGTAAACTTTACTATAAACAGTCTGCCGGTATTCTACCTGGGCAATGATACCAGCATATACGATACCGATACCCTCCTGTTTGCCAGCAGGGTTTCGGGGAATTATACCTGGTCGGATGGCGGTAATGACAGTACCCTCTGCCTGATTGCCGGGGAGTATGGACTGGGAATTCATGAAATCTGGCTGGATGTCAACTCTGCCGGTAATTGCAGCTATAGCGATACGGTTGCTGTTGAGGTCATCAGGAAGGTGGATAGCCTGGCATCCTATTTTCGGGGAAGTGTGATCTCCCTGTTCCCGAATCCGACAAAGGGTGACCTGAAGCTCAGGTTCCTGCAGTCGGTTGATCAACCGGTGAACCTGGTTATCACAGATCCCAAAGGAAGTGTGGTCTACCGGTTGGAAAATGTGAATGTCGATCCCGGACAACTGATCGATATCGATGTTAACCGACTATCCAAAGGAATTTATTTCGTCAACATTTATAATGAAGAGTTGATCTGTACCTTGTCCTTTATCAGGAACTAAAATAAACAGAAAGCTGAAAAAGGGGCTGTCTCATCAGGGATAGCCCTTTTTAGTTAATAGCCTGGAAAGTGAGGGAACTCAGGTCGGGACCTGATATTAGTCAGTGGGCTAGGTTGACAGGCGAGTTTATGGGGTGCTGGGTTTATCGATGGGTTAGTTGGGTACGCTGCCTGAAACTATGAATTAAAAAACTCAGACGTATTTCCTGATGAGGGAAGGGTAGCACCTAAACTCCTCTATTTATAAGGGAGATGTATAGTCTTTTTTCCAGTCGTTCCAGGGGGTGGTTTCGTAAAAGCCTCCTCCGATATATTTCATGATCTCATCGAAAGGGATCGGTTCAACATAGCCTTTCTGGATATGGATAATCTGAACTTCCTCATTGAGAAACACGATAGAGGGATAGCTCAGTTCCCCGTTTAGCAGAGCATAGGCGAGCTCATGGACCCCCTTATTCCCTGATGGGATGAACTTATAAGTATACTTATTGTAAATAATGCTGTCT
This sequence comes from Bacteroidales bacterium, assembly GCA_016931575.1. Lineage (GTDB taxonomy): Bacteria > Bacteroidota > Bacteroidia > Bacteroidales > UBA10428 > UBA10428. Next base: position 92,631 of record JAFGEO010000062.1, read on the forward strand.
TTTCCTTCTGCATCCAGTTTAACCGGATAATAGACATCGTTCAGGTAGGAAGCGATGACCTCGTTAGAGAAGGTGGTCCGGTCCATAACTTTGCAGTAGCCGCACCAGTCTGTGTACACATCCACCATGATCTTTCGCGGCTCTTCTTTATTCAACCTGATGGCTTCTTCCCATGAATACCATTTTACAGGCTGTGCGCTAAGGTTCAATGCGAAAAAACCGGCAGCAATAATTAAAAATATTCTCATTATCATATCCTCTGTTGCAGATTTGCCGGCATGTACTGGTTCACCGGTATGTCCTTTTGCAGGGCTTGAGGCAAAGTTAAGGTAAACTTCATAATTAATAAAACTAATAATTTGGCGATACCTTGTTAAACAGATGTTAAACATTTTATATTTGTAGAGAAACCACAATCTGTAGAAATCATGCTGTTGAATCTGTCCCCCGAAAATATCTGGAAACACTTCTATGAACTAACCCAGATCCCCAGGCCCTCGGGCCATGAAGCTGCTGTGATTGCCTATCTTGCTGAGTTTGCTAAAACAAACGGCCTGGAGCACCTGGTAGATGATACCGGAAACCTGATCATTAAGAAAGCTGCTGCAACGGGAAGGGAAGGCGCTTCTACGGTAATACTGCAGACCCACGTGGATATGGTTCCTCAGAAGAATTCCGATAAGGTACATGATTTTGTGAAAGACCCTATCGAAGCCATTATTGACGGGGACTGGGTCAGGGCAAATGAAACAACCCTGGGAGCCGATAACGGAATGGGAATTGCCGCTACCCTGGCAGTTCTTGAATCCGGAGCTGTTTCGCACGGTCCGCTTGAGGCTTTGTTTACCATCAGTGAGGAAACCGGGATGGATGGGGCATTTGGTCTTAAACCTGGCATTCTTAAAGGAACCGTGTTGCTTAACCTTGATTCGGAGGAAGAGGGCGAGCTTTTTATTGGTTGCGCAGGGGGAGTAGATGTGAATATTGATGCGACCTATAAAACCGTAGCTTCCGAAAAGAACACTGCCCGGCTGGTCCGGGTAAGCGGATTGAAGGGAGGGCATTCAGGCCTGGATATAAACCTTGGAAGGGCAAATGCCAACCTGGTTTTGGTCGACCTGGCCAGGAGCCTGGCTTCTGATCTGGACATCAGCGTTCAAAGCTTAAAAGGCGGGAACCTACGGAATGCGATTCCCCGTGAAGCGGAGCTGGTAATATACTTTGCTGCCGGTGAGACCGGGATTTTTGAGGCATCGTTCCGAGAACATACCGAAAGGATCAAAAAGAACTTTGCAGAAGCTGATGGAGGAATGAAATTTGAGCTTTCCGAAGTGACAGGATCAGGTGTTGTGATGGATGCAGGGGATCAGAAGAAAATTTTTAAGCTGCTTGCTGAATGTCCTGTCGGTGTGATCTCCATGTCTGAACAGATGCCGGGCATTGTACAGACTTCCAATAATATGTCCATCCTTGTGATCGACCAGGGGAAACTTGAATTGAAGATGCTTCTGCGTAGCTCATCCGATGCAGAAAAGGACAGCTATGCCAAAAAAATACTGGAAATGTTCGAGGCTGCGCAGTCCCAGACTTCCCTGAGTGGCGCATATCCGGGCTGGCTGCCCGATAATCAGTCGGCAGTGCTGGCAAAAGCCAGGGAAAGCTACCGGAGACTTTTCGGCAGGGAGCCGAAGGTGCAGGTTATTCATGCCGGACTGGAATGCGGGATCATTGGAGGTATCTATCCGGGGCTCGACATGATATCCTTTGGGCCTACGATTAAATATCCCCACTCTCCCGATGAGAAAGTATTGATCCCTTCAGTTGGGAAATTCTGGGACTTTCTGAAGGAACTGCTGGAGTCAGTGTAAGGCTGCTCTTCACCGTTCATTTTCCGGGGTATTGGTTATTCTTTTTCAGATTTAACAAATTACTGAACGGGAGGTGAATCCCTCACCGGGTTTCAGAAATTCAGATTCGGTACATGGGCATCATGAAAGGCTAAAAACGGGATATGATGAGAAAAAACTGAAGGGACCCGGTTAACATAATCCTTAGCCTGGCCAGCCCCCATCCATCCATCACCCCATCAACCTGTGTTACTCGCTTTTTTCCCTGTAGAGGCTTGCGTCAACAACACTTGCCATCTTGTTGATATCCATTTCAATACCCAGGAATTGCTTTACTTTTGCGGCAATTTCCAGCGGATTTTCTATGGCCTCCCGGTGGTTGATGAAAAGAACCGCTGCATTGTGGTTGCTCTTCAGCCAGTTATTGGCATTGATGAGCTGGTTCTTAAAGTTCATTTCCAGCCTTACAGGATACGTGTCCTCCTTGCGCTTGCCATCCCTGACAAGCATTTTGTGTTGTGATTGCACAACTTCGGAAAGCTCCCGCAGCATAAAGATCACCTTATAGTTATATTTTGCCGGCAGCTGAGGGAGCAGGTGTGAAATCACCTTAACGGCCTTCCCGGTTGCTTTGGGTAGCCATTTCTTGTCTCGCCGAAGGGCTTTCACAGATTCGTGCTCATAATATCCTTTCGGATTACTCTCGTCTGCTCCGCGGGTATTATCTGTATAGATTGGTACGCCGCCCTTATCCAGCATCTGCATCATCAGGGAAGTCCCTGAACGGGGCAGTCCTGATACCACCAGAATAGGATCCTTGAGCTCAATCACTTTCGACTGCAGCTCCGCGAAAAGTGGCAGGGCATCGGATTCCTCCCCGTCGCCGGGGACCTCGTGTTTGCGGGTGAAGAAATCTTTATGCTTCTGGGCCAGCTCGGGCTTTTTCAGGATATCGTTATAAATTTCAATCAGCTTGTTCCTTACGCTTCCGAATGTCGGGATGATCTTAAGGCAAACCTCATAGGCATTCACTGCATTTTCATAATCTTCAAGATTGTACAGGGCTTCGCCAAGATGGTAATGGGCCATGGGGTGATAATAGTTCAGCCCAATGGCATCCAGGGCGGCATTTGCTGCTTCAACATACTTCTTCTGGGCCAGGTAGACCAGGGAGAGCCCATTGTATGAGATCGCGTTTTCAGGATTATGCTTAAGGAGGATCTTGTAACATTCCTCTGCTTTGTCAAATTGTCTGAGTTTATAGTACAGAGAAGCCAGTTTACGCTGCATGGTGATCGGACGCTTATCCTGCGGGAAATTTTTCTCCAGGTCGGCAAGGATCTGTTTCGGATTTTCTTTCATGGTGCGGAGGTCGAAAAGCATCAGCTGTGCCTGTCCGATATTGCTCTGCAGGGTCAGTTGCCTGCGGATCTCCTTCAGATGTTCTTTCTCCTTCTTTTTCTTCTCCTTTGGATTTTCCTTAATGTCTTTTTCGTACTCCTCCCTGAGTTTATTGATATCCTGGCTGCTACTTATTGCTGTCTGGATAAATTCCTGGAGCAGTTCTTCGGCTTTCTGGTAGTCTCCGGTTTCCGAATAACATTTAGCCAGGCGAAGTGCGAAACGGCCCTGGTCCTTTTCTTTTTCGTACAACTCGGACAGGATGCCTGAAGCTTCCTGAAAACGGTAATTGCTAAGGAATACGCGGGCGAGGTTATATTTTGATTCCACTTCGGCTTTTTCAGCAGCTTTCTTTTTATCCGGTCCCGGATCCTCAACATATCCCAGGTCGATCAGCTGTTGCAATGCTTTCTGGTCGGCAATGGGATCTTTCCTGGCTTCCACCGGGTGCATCCCGTCGTTGCCTTTCACGGTATCCCAGGTAGGGATGGTCTCGATGGTTATTTCCTCATCAAATGCCTGCAGGAGGGGGATACCATCCATATCTTTACCAAGCGGCAGGCCAAAAAGTGTAAGAATGGTTGGCGTGATATTCAGCAGGGAAGATCCGTAAACCAATTCATCCTTTTTAATACCCGGCCCCTTCATGCATATGATCCCGTGCTCCCTGTGGTGATCCGCAGGACCGGCAGGTTCATCAGGAATATAGGTAGTACGGAGATGGTCGGAATGGAACCCATGGTCGGAAACGATGATAACTGTGGTATCCTCGCCGGCAAGTTTCATAAGAGATTCCAGCATCATATCGTGGTACCGGTAGGCAGAGGTGATCACATTTTTATATAGTTCAAAATCATCTTCCGGCACATTATGCAGACGTGGAGGATGGTATTTCATGAAACCATGGCAGAAATGGTCGATCGTATCCAGGTAGATGGCCAGGAAATCCCATTCCTGCGTCTCCAGGATCCAGGTTGCTGCGTTATGAAGGGTTGCCGCCTCGCTGATGTTCTTGGCAATGATGCGCAGCCTCGGATCCCTGGTCTGGTCGATACGTGCTGCATCCGGAACAAAGGGAAGCAGATGCTGATCCGTCAGCTCCATGGGATGCACGCGAAGTTCTGCGAAGAATTCTTCCAATACCTGTGGGTGAACACTGCCCGGCATCAGCGGCCAGGGTTGCCGGAGCTTACCTTTGGAGTGTGCAAAATGGTTGGAAAGCATGATCCCGTTGATCGGCTCCACAGGGTTTGAGGGCCACCATCCCAGAACATGCGATTTCAGATTATTCTGCATGAGGATGTTCCAGATGGCCTTGGTTTTCCGCGAATGGGAACTGATGGGACGCATACCCATTCCTTCCGGATCGGGTTCAGTAAATCCCAGTACGCCGTGTTTATCAGCGTATTTACCCGTTGCAATGGAGGTCCAGAGCATGGGGGAGAAGGGAGGTTCAAGCGTGGTAATATTACCCATGACACCTTCGTTGATCAGTTTTTCCATGGCAGGCATTTGCCCTGCATCGATCAAAGGGTTAATAACTTTCCAGTCGGCTGCATCCCAGCCAATTAATAATACTTTTTTTGCGAGTCTCTTCATATCGATATCCGAAGGGGATAGTTTAATTCTTTACCTGTGAATTGTCTTACATCCTGAAGCGGGATTGCGGATTGGCATTGCTGCGGTTTGAGCGGGCGTTTGTGCCGCCGGCAATATTGACACGGTTTACCTGCCAGGTATCTTCAGGTTTATAAAATACGAAAACAATTCGCTGGGGAGCATTTTTGTACTTAATAAAATAGGTGTAACTGATAAAAGATGGTGATGTTTCTTCAGTGCTTATCAATTCGAAGCCGCAATACTTGCCCATTTGCTTTGCATTGTCTTCGAGCTTTTTAACCAGGTTGGTGGTGGAAGAGGAGTCATCTGCTATAAGATCTCCCATGGGCAATGCCTGGAAGGCCCCTTCGAAATCTGATTTTTCGATTTTGTCAAAAAAGAGTTTTGTATATTCTTCCGGGGTAGTTTGTGCTGAAGCAAGTGTCATTAAGAAACCCAGAATAATAAAAAGCGTTATCTTTTTCATTATAGTTCAATTTAGTTAATACTCTATGTGTTGTTTCAGAATTTCTGCACGATGTAAGGGGGAAGCACAGGATTCCTACTTTTCTCCTTCTTTTGCCTGTGGTCTTGGCCTTCGTTGAGGAAGTTTTTCCCCCTTGGTAAATTTTTGGTACAGGTGCGTTTGGTTCCTGGCCTTTCTGAGCATCACGGTTCCCTTGTACCCGGTGGTCAGCAGCCCAAGAAAACCACTGTCCGGTACCTCCATGGGCTTTCCATGCTCGTCAACAAAATTCACATCCAGGCTATATAGTTGGTCAATAAAACGTTCGGAGGTGGTCGGTTGCTTAGCTGAAGTCTTTTTTTCTTTTTCCATGTACTTAAATAGTTTACCCGTTTTCCTGATAAAAAGTGGGTATAATTAAACAAATCTAGGCATTTCAGATGGATTATCTGTCCCGATCGGAGATGACAGTTTTTAACAGTGTCCCAATCATATTCCAGAAATCCAGGTTAATACTGTAATTTCTGAAGCTAGCCTTGAAATCCCTTAAAGATACTATTTCGTTGATCCAATTTGAAATTAAGGGGGCGAAAAATTTAGCGGGAGTGCGACTTAAAGTCGCGCCCCCGCTAAATTCCACAATGTTATAGGATTTTGTGTTATAGGTTCAGATGGTTTAGGTGCCGGAGATTGTTTAGTATAAAAGCCCTGTTGTGATGCAATAGTTAGTACAAACGAAAACAGAGGCTTGCCTCTTAATTGGCTAAACCTCTGATTTACAACGAGCGGGAAACGGGGATCGAACCCGCGACCCTCAGCTTGGGAAGCTGGAGGAGATTTCATGTATGAAGATTCTTCACTAACAGAGTATGCCTATCATCATGACAAGTAACTATATGATCACTTAGTAAATAATTGGCAATATGAACCTATTGACCCGGATGATATTGAATTAAAGAAGCTCAACAAGGCAGTGAATAAACTGGTTGAAGATGATTAATCGCGGGTAAAATACTCCAAACTACATTTAAATGTTGTATACCTTTTCTTTCACCTCAGGATTATAGGTAATATCCTGACCACAAAGAATATTCAAACACATAACTAAATCGGCAGTATGCAAAGCAAGCACGGAATCGTAATCATCCCTGCGGTACCCTCCGAATAGGGATAAGGCTAATGGTATTTGCCGGTTTAGTTTTTGCTGTAGTTTATCGATAAAGCTATAGACGAGTTCAGAGCATTTGATCCATTCATCGGTAGTTAACTGATATCCCATGTCATCCCACTGATGACTATCAGCCCCATGACAAAAAACAACGTAGTGGATTTTATCTTCCACGATGTATTTTTCAAGTTGTTCAAGTCTTTCTTTTAACTCATCCAGGTACATCTGATGTTTTGACTCAATGTTGATATTCCCAATTTCCGGGGGTATGGCTTTGTCCAGATCCTTCACGAAATCGTAGCCATTATCAATGCTATTGCCATAATGACCATCTAAGTCAATATAACTCCCGCTGAGACCAAATTCCCTGTATATTTTCATGGAGGCGATCACCTGTCCGGCAAAAGAACAGTAAAAAGCTCCTTTACCAGGAATGGCGTGATGAAATCCGCTTGTAGGACTAAAACATACCTGATCCGGATTTTTGATACTCGTTAAAATTGCATGATAGAGAGATGCATTCGTAAAGCGTGTTGTATCAGCAAATTCTTTATTCCAGGTTAAACCCAACAATCGTTTATACCGCTTTCCTAAATCATCTGAAAAGAAACTATCGACATATTCTTTAGTATGGGCAATATAAAAATCTTCAACCTCGTAAGGGGTAAAGTCATCCTCTATATTAAAGTATTCCAATAGACCTTCCCTGCTCAAAAATTCGATCAATCTTTTGGGCTTCTCAGGCGACTGCGATGAGTTGTCATTTTCCTGTGTCAGACTCATCTTTTGAGTGTAGAAGGTTTTTATTTGGGGGTGTTTCATTATCGAATAGCTCATGTTTCAAGTTAGCATATCTGTATGTTCTTTCCAAGAAATCGATTTGAACAGGAACAAGCAGAAATAAAGAACAAATAAATATCATTCCTTCTATTTTTCATACCTTGGAATGGAAACAAATATTTTAAAATCAAATGCTATCCAAATCCAGAATCCTAAGAGGTTATCAATGTAAGAAATCACTTTATCTATACACACATCATCCCGATCTCCGGGACGAACTTACCGAACAGCAACAAGCGATATTTGAAACCGGTACGGAAGTGGGAAAACTAGCTTGTCAACTTTTTCCCGGAGGCAAATATGGAACACCAGAGGGGGAGATTCCTAGTGAAGATTCCATTAATCATACCCGAGATCTGATAACTCAGGGCGAAAAAGTAATTTATGAGGCGACATTTGTGTATGATGATATTTTAGTGGCTGTAGATATCCTGGTTAAGACTGATAATTGCTGGCAGATCTATGAGGTTAAGAGTGCCACCAAGGTGAAGGATATAAATATCATCGATATAGCATCGCAGCAATATGTCCTTGCTGGCAATGGTTTAACAATTAATAGGGTTTTCCTGGTCTATCTGAATAATCAGTATGTCCGAAACGGTAATCTTAATGTTGAATCACTATTTGTGAAAGAGGATGTATCAGAGAGAGTCGATTCTGTTCTTCCTACCATCCCGGAGCTAGTCGCGCAGCTGAAAGATGCGATAAAGCAGAGTAATATTCCTGATATTGATATTGGTCCTTATTGTTCCGATCCCTATGATTGTGATTTCATGGGGCACTGCTGGCAGCACATACCGGAGAATTCAGTTTTTAATATCAGTAGGTTGAATTCCAGAAAGAAATTTGAATTATACAATGAGGGGATCATTGAATATAAGGATATCCCACAAGATTTTAAGCTCAATGATAAACAGCAATTACAGATCGATGCCTATCTGAATAATGAGGATACGATCAATGCGAGCGCAATTAGAAAATTCTGTGCTGAGTTCAAGTATCCGCTGTATTTTTTCGATTTCGAGACATTCCAACCGCCGGTTCCCTTGTTCAACCATTCCAAGCCTTACCAACAGATACCTTTTCAATATTCTGTTCATTACAAAGAAAGCGCAGATAGTCAGGTACAGCATCTTGAGTTCCTAGCAAATCCGAATGGAGACCCTAGACCACCATTGATGGAAGCAATGATAAATCATCTTGGAAAGAAAGGTGATATTGTTGCCTACCATGCTTCCTTTGAGAAATCTCGAATTAAAGAGATGGCGGCTGATTTTCCGAAATATAAATCTGCCCTTGAAGAGATTATTCCGCGGATTAAAGACCTGGAACCTATTTTTTCTTCAAAGAACTATTATACTCCGGCGATGAAGGGTAAATCATCGATTAAGCAAGTGCTTCCCGCATTGATTCCGGAGTTATCCTATGAGGGAATGGAAATTGCTAATGGAGGTATGGCAAGCACTGCCTTTTCTCAACTATACACTGAGAAAGATCAAGCTACAATCGATGAGGTGCGCAATAATCTCCTCAAGTATTGTGAGCTTGATACGTTTGCTATGGTGAGAATCTTGGAGAAGTTGGAATCATATTAACTAGTATTTTAAGAAAACGTATGGCTATTAACACTTCAAATGCACCCAAATAGTGGAATACCAGGATAAACTCTCCAAACAATATAATGATTTTCATTCCTTTCTCTTGGATTGGGGTGAGCAAGTGGAGAAAGTCAAACATATCCTTTCCTACCTAAATACCTATCCCGATACTTTGGAACAGTTGGATCTGACTGATTTACATGAACCGTCTACAGTTGATTCTGAATTGGAGGAATGGGTCCATTTATGCGAAATACTTGAACATCCCTTGGAGAAGGATTTCTTTAAACCGTATTGGATTCCCATTGTGAAAAAATCACTTTATACATTTATCGATCTATCAAATACTAATTTCCCTATTTTTGAAATAGATTTCATCTTTTATGAACCCTTCCAATGGAGAAAGAAGTATGTTATTGATAACATTGAAGAGATATTATTAGGTTCAAATTTCGACGGGATTCTTTCTTCTAATGAGGAGAAAAATTGGGAAGAAATTCAAGGTTTTTATAGACAAAGAAGAATACTAGGATTAAATGGGGACCTGAAAATTGATCCGGTGTCAAAAGATGAAATTGAACTGGATGAAGGTCCTCCAATTCAGATCACACAGACTCCTGATGGGGCTGTCGTTTTATCCAACACTACCTCCTTATGCATTGGACTTTTACCTTTCGATTATAAGATCAAACTGGACTTTGTAGAAACTGATAGCTGGAAAGTGGGTTTTAGTTTGGAAGATCCGAAAACAATTAAAGATTTGGTTTTTCTTTTTAGGGAGGAGGGATTATTGAGAATTTCGAGTTTTTCTCTGCTGCTTGAAATGTATCCGGATGGTAGTATTGTGTTTGCAGAAAAGAAACTTTCGATTTATCCTGCTTTTGAAGGCTCCTTTGAGCTTTTGACTGGGACTTTTGAAAGTCTGTAATTATTGCCGTCATAATATAATTTTTCCATACCCGCTCTCTTACTTAAACACAATCGATTTTGCTCTTTAATCCAAGAATTTCAAAAGTCGGAGAAATGGAGGGGTAGCCTTCCCTGAAAATGAAGCCTGGTCCGTTTATCAAAGTACTACAACCAATCACCTTCGGATTTAAGCCAGGATCAGATCAAGGATTATCTTCTTTACCTGATTAGTGTAAAGCAGGTATCCCGAAGTACGGTCAACCAGTTAATCAGTACCCTTAAGCTATTATGGGAAGGGGTTTTGGAACGTCCATGGGAAGATATCCAAATAAAACGACCCCGGCTTTCCAGGGAGCTGCCCGTGGTGTTATCGAAACAGGAAGTCGGAAAGCTCCTTTCTATGCCCCGTAACCTTAAACATCGTACGTGTTTAAGTCTGGCCTATTCCGGTGGCTTAAGGATATCGGAACTTGCCCATCTGATGCCTGAAGACCTGGACCGTTCCCGTATGCAGATCCTTGTGTTTCATGGCAAAGGTCCCAGGACCCGTTATGTTCCGCTGGCCAGGAACATGTTGGGTTTATTGAATGAGTATCAAAGGTTCTACCGTACCCAAAAATATCTTTTTGAAGGTCAAAAACCAGGAGTCCCCATAGCGACTACTACTCTAGGTATTGTTTTCAGAACCGCTTTAAAAAAGGCAGGTATACAAAAAAAGTGGATCTTGAATCTTTAAAGCCCCTGCTTTACCGGAAAGACTGGGTGGTGTATGCAAAAAAAACCTTTGCCGGACCCGCTCAGATCCTTCACTACCTGGGACGTTATACCCACCGTGTGGCCATCTCTAATTCCCGTATCCTGGGATATCAAAACGGATGGGTGACTTTCCGCTGGAAAGATTATCGAAATAAAGCATGCTGGAAAACCATGCAACTCGACAACCTGGAGTTTATGCGTCGATTCCTGCTGCATGTTCTGCCCTGCAATTTCTATAAGATCCGATACTATGGGATCATGGTCCTGGCTCAGCGCAGGCAGACACTGCTGCAGTGCCGGGATTTGATCCGTCTTCAGAAACAAAGATCCCCTGATCCTGAGGCCGGATGGGAAAGAATCTCCGAAACTTTTACCAGAAAATGCCCGGAGTGCCAGGTGGGAACCCTGAAGTTTTATAAGTTCCTGCTACCCGGTGCGGGATAAGTTTTATAGCGAACCGAAGTTCTTTGAAATAAGCGATCCTCAAGCGGCCTGAAGAGTTGCGTACCGGGAGAATATTGTCCAAAATCCGATAGGGAAAGGGTAAAAACACCGTGCTAAAACCCGATTTTCAGGGCCAGGAAGACTGACGTAAACCATACAGAAGCAAACCGTTATTCAAAAATACCCATAGGGCTTCGTCCAACTCAATTGTATGCCCAATTTCCCCCTGTGCATAGTTCATACTTGACTGACTTAATCAAATGACTATCTTTGAATAAGATACTTAGGGGGAAACGGTGCATACAATCCTTATAAGTTGTGTGTAATGCGGCTTCACGATAATAGTAACAATTATTGTCATGCATAATCAGCAATATTTAGAAGATCTAATTAGCAATCAAGTTGAAGAAAATCTTAATCTTGAGTATAAAGCAGCTGGAGCTCTAGAGAGACATGATAAAAAAACTAACGAAATTTCAAAAGATGTTTCTGCTTTTGCAAACTCTGAAGGAGGCATCATTATTTATGGTTTGACAGAGATTGATCATCTCCCCGAAAAGATTGATCCTATTCAAAGAGAAAATATTTCTAAAGAATGGTTAGAGCAGATAATAAATAGTAAAATTAGACCAAGAATTGATGGTGTCGAGATTCATCCAATTGAGATCAACAACGACAAAGAAAAGGTTGTCTATCTTGTGGAAATACCTCAAAGCACAACAGTACATCAGGCTGATGATCAGAAATACTATAAACGATTTAACTTTATGTCTATACCTATGTACGATTATGAGATTAGAGACGTAATGAATCGCATTAAAGTACCGAAAATCAGTCTAGAATTCGAAATAGTAATACAATCGATAAAGACCACTGGTTCAAATGAGGAAATACCACCGAACTATTACTTAAACGTATATGCAAAAAATGAAGGAAGTTTACTTGCTAACTATGTATGTTGTTATATTAAGATCCCTGACAAATGCATTGAGGATCAATATCTGTTGGATAAAAAAATCAGATTAGAAGGATTCTATGCTGAAAATACAGCAAGAGATGTTCTTGATGTTGAAGTAAGAGGGGAAACATTTATTGATAAACTTGGACCAACCAGGTATATTCCTATATTACCAAAAATGAAGATTAAGCTTAATTGTGATATACCTAGATTACATCAATACTACCGAGATTATGAGAATGAAATAAGTTGGATCTTATACGCTGATAACTCTGAACCAAGGAAAGGCAAAATAAGATTTCGTGATATTGATTATAAATATAATTAAGTACTACACACAACAGCCAATTTAAGTCATATGCTAGTTCGTGGCACGGTGGATAAGAACGCGGGCCAATTTTTCTTAACTTGCTAATCAAAAACACTGAGATACAACGCCTACGCCTCATAATGGCGGAACGTTTGATACCAAATGAACTAGAAGATAGTTTATTGTGTGATTCATGGTTTTCAGCTTTTTACAAAGCTAAAACCAAGATATTCATTTCAAATCGACACGCACCTAAAAAGCTCTACAAGTCAGTTATATCAAAGATTTCAAAGAACTCTATATTAATTTAATCGGACACTAGTGAATTACGATATAAAATATAGAATGGGCAAGGAATTGGAGGGGGAAGATGAAGAATGATATAAAATGTAAATGCCCCGCTGGGCGAGGCATCGGTCCAAAGATGCTATCTTTGGAGCTGTTAATGTGATGCAAATGTACAAACTAAATTAGTCGAAAACAAGAAAATGGATACAAAAATTAACCGCGTAATTGTTTACATTGATGGTTTTAACCTCTATTTTGGCATGAAGGATGCAGGTTTTAATCATTGTAAATGGTTAGATATTAACAAACTAATAAACACGTACCTTACAGCAAATCAGCAACTGGTGGCTGTAAAATATTTTACAAGCCGTGTAACTAATAATCCGCAAAAACAACGCCGCCAAACCATCTACATCGAAGCGCTTGAAACCACAGGAGCTAAAATGGTGTATGGCCTTTACAAAGCAAAAAATATTGAGTGTGAGAATTGTGGACATTTATGGTCAATCTCTAACGAAAAAATGACGGATGTAAACATTGCTACCCATTTAATAATTGATGCTTTTCAGGATAAGTATGATACAGCTATACTGGTTTCGGGCGATAGTGATTTAGTACCCCCAATCAAGGCTGTACATGAAAACTTTCCTAAAAAAGCTATATCGGTATTTTTCCCGCCAAGCAGACATAATAATTCAGTAGCAGCAGTTGCAAAAGGCTCTCAGATAATTGGTCGTAAAAAACTTACCGATTGCCAATTTCCTGATGAAGTTAAAAAGCGAGATGGTTACATTTTACGCAAACCAAGCGAATGGAGCTAATTTGTAAAGGAAATACCGACCTTTTAAAGCTACCCAAAACAGCTTTTCTATGCAGCCGCAAAGTACCAGCCTCTGTAGTATTAAAATGCTATGATTGGGCAATAGAGCAAAGAGAAAAAGGTAATTGCGTTATAAGTGGTTTTCATAGCCAAATAGAAAAAGATGTGTTGCATTATTTACTCAAAGGCAAACAACCCATAATATTAGCATTGGCAAGAGGTTTAAAGGTGAAAATAGAACCTGAATTTGAAAAACCAATAAATGAAGAAAGACTATTGATAATCACTCCATTTGATGAAAAAGTTAAGAGGGTAACGGAGGAAACAGCACAAAAAAGAAACGAATTAATGATTAGCCTTGCCGACCAAATAACCATTGGTTTTGCAAGTGAGGGCGGAAAATTAGACGAATTAATAAAAGGAATTGAGAAACCAATAAACAGAATAATATGAGCCAACCCACAGTCGTAAGCACATTTGCAAGCCCGCACGAGCCAACGCTCAAACCAATTTTTGCGATAAGTGAGTGCAGAGCCAAACTTGTTTGAGCTATGCCGAACGAAGCAAAAATCAGCGAAGCTAAAGGCTTGCAAAAGAGCTTCCGCCTTTCCAGCCCGATTAACCACCTTTCAGGATGGTTTAAGGATTACTCACAGTTTGTTTATTTTTAGAGGTGTTCGTGAATCGCTTCGCTTATTTGTCCACACTCAAAAAAACAAAATAAATTTGTGCTTCGTGGATAGGTGTAATCGGTAAATAACAATGTACACTTTTTCGCAATACGGAATGCACAGGTTTTAGCAAATAAGAGTGCTGTATCAGCCATTAGATCTCTCCTTTGAAGATATCAGGGCCAAGAGCGATGCTGCCCTGGAGTTTGGATATTTCGGTGATATTGACCCCCCCATTTCGGTCATGCTGCTCCCCCTGATCAGATTTAATTCAAAGAACAGTCAAAAAAGAGTTCTTTGTTTGATGAAAAATGTGGGTGGTCACTTTAAAACGGTGCGGGGTGGTCAATTTGACCGGTGGTTGCAGGATGAATAACAAGATGGCAACTAGACTAGAATATTTATATTGCAAACAAAAACAGAGGCTTTGCCTCTTCTTTGGCTAAACCTCTGATTTACAACGAGCGGGAAACGGGGATCGAACCCGCGACCCTCAGCTTGGGAAGCTGATGCTCTACCACTGAGCTACTCCCGCTTTTATGCACCGCAGCCTTGGCGAAGGTGCAACTTTGTCCGCCGTAGATTTAGCGAAGGCGGGCATTTTATTTTACCACCCATAGCTTTAGCGCAGGCGACCTTTCAACTTTAGCACCCTGGCTTTCGCGAAGGCGTGCAATTCTATCTGAAGTGATTCACTATAAATCGCAGAATAAAGATAGGAATATGCCGAAAATAAGCAAGCTAAAAAATTACAGCGATTCAAAAATTTCAACAGCAGCCCTGGATTTGTTCAGGGTGTAGAAATGGATTCCCGGTGCTCCGTTGGTCAATAACTCTTTACACTGATTTATGGTATACTCCAGTCCAATCTCATACATTTTCTCCGGTTGATCTTTATGTGATTCGATAGCTGAAGCTAGTTTGGCAGGTATTTTAGCTGCCGACATTTTTGTAAAGCGCTCAATCTGCTTATAGCTCGTCAGGGGGATGATGCCGGGGATGATCCTGCATGTAATGCCTGCCGCCCGTGTCTTTTTAATGAAATCGAAGTAGTAACTATTGATGAAGAACAGCTGGGTGATCAGGAAATCGGCACCTGCATTAACCTTAAGCTTAAGGTTTTGAATATCCTCCTCCAGACTGGGTGCTTCAGGATGTTTTTCAACGTATGCAGCACCAGCTTTACAGAAGTCGTAGTATTCATCCACGAATGCAGTAAGCTCACTCGCAAAATTGAACCCGTTTTCAGGCGGAATAAATTCATTTTCACCTTTCGGGGGGTCGCCCCTGAGCAACATCAGGTTTTTAATTCCATGCCCCATGAGGTAATCCAGGTCGCTTTTTATTTTGTCGCGGGTAGCATTGACACAGGTGTAGTGTGCTACAGTTGTCAGCCCGATCCTGTTCTGAAGGTAGTCGACCAGGGCAAATGTCCGCTCCTGGTTTGAGCCTCCGGCACCGTAAGTTACGGTTACAAAGGAGGGAGACAGCTTCATGAGGCGGCCAATGTTAATTCCGAAATCAACAGCTGAAATTTCATCGTGAGGAGGGAAGAATTCAAAAGAGAAGGTCTTGTCCTGCGATAAAAAGAGATCTGAAATCTTCATGGGCTTAATCGTTTCAATAAGGTTTATTAATAATTCAGGTCCGTGGCCAGCAGTCTTTCGATATCGTACCGATCCATCTGTTTTCTTCCTGCGTAATCCTCAATTTGATCCTTTGCAAGCTTTCCAACGAAGAAGTATTTCGACTGCGGGTGTGCAAAGAGCAGGCCGCTGACGGATGCTGCCGGATTCATAGAATAGCTTTCGGTGAGGCTGATGCCTGTTGTTTCCTCTGCATTCAGGAGCCTGAAGAGGGTTTCTTTCTCTGAATGGTCCGGGCATGCCGGATAACCATGTGCCGGGCGTATGCCCTGGTATTTTTCCAGAAGGAGGTCCTGCAGGCTTAAGGACTCATCAGGAGCATACCCCCAGTATTCCTTCCGGACTCTTACGTGGAGGACTTCAGTAAATGCTTCCGCCAGCCTGTCGGCCAGTGCTTTCACCATAATGCTGTTATAATCGTCATGGTCTTTTTGGAATTCATCGAGAAGGTGCTGTATTCCCAGTCCGGCGGTAACCGCAAACGCACCCAGGTAGTCTTTTTTCCCGGATGATTTCGGGGCAATAAAATCGGAAAGACACAGGTTAGGGGTTCCTGCTTCTTTCAGGGTCTGGTTGCGCAGATTCCTGAAAGTGGCAATGACCTCATCCTGTTTTTCCGGGTGGTATACCTCGATGTCGTCGCCGATGGAATTTGCCGGATAAAAACCGAGTACTCCGTTGGCGGTTAAGTGTTTTTCTTTTTCGATCCGGTCCAGCAGTGCCAGGGCGTCATCGTAAAGTTTGCGGGCTTCGCTGCCCAGTTTTGGATCATCCAGGATATCCGGGAATTTGCCGCGTAACTGCCACACCACAAAAAAGAATACCCAGCTGATATACTCCCTGATCTCTCCAATGGGGTAGTCGTTAAAGCTTTTAACCCCCAGGAACTGCGGTTTGTAAACAGGTGATTTATCCCAGTCGATCTGCAGCTTGTTCCTGCGCGCCTCTTCCAGGCTTACAAACTGCACCTTTGAGCTGGCGCCGGCATAGCTCTGCCTTACTTCCTCATACTCCTTCTTTGTCTGGGCGACATAAGCTTCACGCAGGTTCCTGGTGATAAGCTTGTTAACAACACCCACACTCAGCGAGGCATCTTTTACATGGATGACCGGCGAAGAGGCATGAGGCTCAATCTTAATGGCAGTATGTATCTTCGAGGTTGTGGCACCGCCGATCAGCAGGGGCTTGTTGATACTCCTGCGTTCCATTTCCTTGGCAAAGTCGACCATGATCTCCAGGGATGGTGTGATCAGTCCGCTCAGCCCAATGATATCCACATTCTCTTTTATAGCAGTTTCAAGGATCTTCTCAGTTGGGACCATCACCCCGAGGTCGATTACTTCATAGTTGTTACAGCCCAGGACTACTCCGACAATGTTTTTTCCGATATCGTGTACATCTCCTTTTACGGTGGCAAGCAGAATTTTCCCTATGGAATGGCTGACGGCATCTTTATCCTTCTCGGCTTCTATGAAGGGAAGCAGTACAGATACAGCCTTTTTCATTACACGGGCGCTTTTTACCACCTGGGGAAGGAACATTTTGCCGGCGCCAAATAGCTCTCCGACGATGCCCATTCCGTTCATCAGTGGGCCTTCAATGACATTCAGGGCCTTTGGATAATTTTTCCGGGCTTCCAGCACATCTTCTTCAATGTACTCAACGATACCCCTTACCAGGGCATGGCTGAGACGCTCTTCGACGGGAGATTCTCTCCATTCGTCGTTCTTCAGTTCTTTTTTACCTTTTTGCCTGACAGTTTCCGCAAATTCTATGAGGCGTTCGGTAGCATCTTCCCTCCGGTTTAAAATGACATCTTCGACACGTTCCAGCAGATCCGCAGGGATATCGTCATAAACTTCCAGCATGGCAGGATTAACAATTCCCATATCCATTCCCGCTTTTGTAGCGTGGAAAAGAAATGCGGAGTGCATGGCTTCACGTACGGTATTATTTCCCCTGAAGGAGAATGACAGGTTGCTTACACCACCGCTTACTTTGGCGTAAGGGAGGTTCTCCTTAATCCACCGCGTGGCATTGATGAAGTCAAGTCCGTAGTTATTGTGCTCCTCTATGCCGGTGCCAATGGCCAGGATGTTGGGATCGAAGATGATGTATTCAGGCGGGAAATTCACCTTCTGCGTCAGGATGTTGTAAGCGCGCTGGCAGATGGCGGTTTTCCGTTCAAAACTGTCCGCCTGTCCCTGCTCATCAAAAGCCATTACCACAACAGCTGCACCGTAGCGTAAAATCTTTTTTGCCTGGTTAATGAAAGGCTCTTCCCCTTCCTTGAGCGAAATGGAATTCACAATGCCTTTTCCCTGGACACATTTCAGTCCTGCCTCAATAACCGACCACTTTGAGGAGTCAACCATGAGGGGTACTTTGGAGATATCGGGTTCAGAGGCTATCATGTTCAGAAAGCGGACCATGGTCTCCTCGGCATCGATCATGGCATCGTCCATACAGACATCAATGATCTGGGCTCCCCCTTCTACCTGTTCACGTGCAACGGACAGGGCTTCTTCATAATTCCCTTCTTTGATCAGGCGGGCAAACTTAATGGATCCGGCGACATTTGTTCGTTCGCCAATATTGACAAAGTTGCTTTCCGGGGAGATGTTAATTACCTCCAGTCCGCTAAGCCGTGTGCTTTTTTCTACATTCGGGATGGCCCGCTTGTTCAGTTTCGCAGCTTCCAGGGCCAGGGCCCTGATATGTTCAGGCGTGGTACCACAGCATCCGCCGATGATATTCACATGCCCTTCCCTGAGGTAGGGTAAAATATCTTCAGCCATCTTCAGTGGGGTCTGGTCGTATCCGCCAAACTGGTTAGGAAGGCCTGCATTGGGATGTGCACTTACATAGAAGGGCGCCTTTTTACTCAGGGTTTCAATGTAGGGTTGCATCTCTTTGGCTCCCAGGGAGCAGTTTACCCCCACACTTAACAGGCGGTGATGGGAAACCGAATTAAGGAAGGCTTCGATGGTTTGCCCGGAGAGGGTACGGCCGCTGGCATCGGTGATGGTGCCTGAGACCATAATCGGAAGCTCAATTCCTTTTTCATCAAATACTTCATCGATTCCAAACAGGGCAGCTTTGGCATTGAGTGTGTCAAACACGGTTTCTATCAGCAGGATATCGGCTCCTCCATCGATCAGCCCCCGGGCCTGTTCCGCGTAGGTGTCTTTCACTTCGTCGAAGCTTACGGCACGGTACCCGGGATCATTTACATCGGGGGACAGGGAAGTGGTTTTATTGGTTGGCCCCAGGGCCCCGACAACAAAACGGGGTTTGTCGGGAGTCAGGGCCGTGTATTTATCTGCAGCTTTCCTTGCCAGACGTGCCGAGGCAACATTCAACTCGTAAGCTATATCCTGCAGGTTATAATCGGTCTGGGAAATGCGGTTGGCATTGAAAGTATTGGTTTCGATGAGGTCAGCGCCAGCCTCCAGGTATTTCTCATGGATCTCTTCAATAATATCAGGACGGGTGATCGATAGGAGATCGTTATTACCTTTCTGATCGATACCGGCATCCCTGAACCTTTCACCCCTGAAATCTTCTTCGCTGAGCGTATATTGTTGGATGAGGCTGCCCATGGCACCATCGAGTACCAGGATACGCTTTTCAATTTCTTTAACTATATCGTGCTGTCTGTTCATTGTCTTTAAATGGCCTGTTGTTTGCGGAATCTGGCCGGAATTCCCTGTTTGCATTAACAATTCGTTGACCAAATGGTTGCCGTTCCCCTTGGTTTTACTTCCGGCAATATGCAAATGTAGCTCATTTCATTGGAAAAACGGGCTGAAATGTTCACTGTCGGGACGGAGTATATCAGCTTAGTAATTTACGGATTGCAGCGATATTTTTCTCGTTGCTGATATCCTTGGCTTCCGGTGTATACAGGTATTCCAGAAAGGATGCATACTTTTCAGTGATCTTTGGACGGACAATCTTCATGGTGCTGTTCATGAGTTCATTATCCAGTGAGAATCCTTCATCAAGGATCCCTATTGCGGCAGGCAGCCAGCGCTGAGGGAACATCTCTTCCAAATCACCTCTGGTGCGATACCTGTTCAGCTCGCTCAGGATCTTTTCAAGCAACTCAGCCGGCCCGGAATCTTCACCCAGGGATTTGCTGAGTTTTTTCAGCGCTTCCTTATTTGGCACGATAAGGCAAACCGAATAGGGCATCTGGTTATTATACATCATGCACTGATCAATGAACGGAGAGTTTTCAGCAAAGGCTTCTTCAATTCCCTCCGGGCTGAATTTTTCTCCGTCATCCGCAATGAGGAGACTTTTGGATCTGCCCAGCACATACAGGAAGCCATCCTTGTCAAGATAACCCAGGTCACCTGTGTGCAGCCAGCCGTTTCGCAGGGTTTCGGCGGTAGCTGTTTCGTTTTTCCAATAGCCTTTCATGACATTTTCCCCCTGAACCAGGATCTCACCCTTAATGCCCTGAGGTAACTCCCTGTCATCATCATCACAGATCCTGATCTTAATTCCTTTGGCGATGACACCAGAAGACCCCATCTTGGCATATTTCGAACTGTTGGAGGATATGACAGGGGAGGCTTCAGAAAGACCATAACCCTGGTACATTGGCATCCCGACAGCAAAGAAGAAACGTTGGAGTTCGATGTCCAGCAGGGCGCCGCCACCGACGAAGAATTTAAGATTCCCGCCAAGACCCTGGCGGACTTTTTTAAATAGGATCAGATCGTAGAGTTTGACGAGTGGATAAAGAAGCAGGCGAAGACCCTTTCCCCGGTTCCATCCGTTACCATTGTAGGCATAGGCAAGCTTCATGGCATGCTTAAACAAGCCCTGGACAAAAGGCCCTTTTTCCTGTATGCCCTTTTCAATATTTTTTTTGAAGTTTTTAGCAAGTGCCGGCACGCTCAACATGAAATCCGGCTTGATCTCCTGAATATTTTTCGGTACATTTTTCAGGGTTTCCAGGGGTGTTTTACCAATTTCTACAGAAGCCACGCTTGCTCCGTATTTCATGATGCTGTAAAGGGCACAGGTATGGCCAAAGGAGTGGTCCCAGGGAATTATTACATACGTCTTGAAATGCTCGGGAATGGAGTGCAAACTGATGGATTGCTCAACATTCGCTGTGTAATTCCTGTGAGAGAGAATAATCCCTTTCGGATCGGCAGTGGTACCTGAAGTATAGCATATGTTAGCGTAATCGTCTTCACTGACAGACTGGAACCGCTTCCGGAATTCTTCGCCGTGCGAGGCCAGGAAGGTCTTTCCTGCCTGCAGCAGGTCTTCGGCAAACAGGATCCTTTTATCCTCCGTTTCAATGCGGTCGAGACAGATAATATGCTCGAGTGAGGGTATGTCCCCGGCGACATCGATAATCTTTTGAATGTGGTTCCGGGAAGCAATGGCAAACCGCGATCCGGAATGTTTGAGGCGAAATGAGATCTCGTCGCCGGCTTTAAGGTTGACAGATATCGGGACATTGATCGCCCCATTGTATAAAACCCCTAACTCACTGATTACCCAGTCATTTCTTCCTTCAGAAAGCAGGGTTACCCGCTCTCCGGGTTTCAGCCCCAGTTGCATAAGGCCTGCCGAAAAGGCATGCACCCTCCTCCGGGTATCCTGGTAGCTTGTGCCGACATATTTCTCTCCGGTCTTTTCCCACATGTAAATGTTATCGGGAAAATTTCCGGCACTCTCTTCCATAAGGTTGATAAGGGTTCTCATCGCTCGGAATAATTTAAATTACCGGGGCAAGATACTTAAAAATTGCTTATGCAGGAACAAAGGGGAGTCTAAGCTTCAAACTCAGGGATTTAAAGCCCTGCTGTAAAAGTAAAGTAATGAAGGGGGAAATGGATCAGAAACCAATGGTTTCGCCATGGTACCGGCTGTAGATCTTAAAACATTCATCCATTTTAAGCAAAAGCTTATCCATGTTCAGAGGTTTGTTGAAAAAACCATTGCTTCCGGCTTCTAAACAGACTTCCTCTTCGTTGTTCCAGGAATTGGCGGTCTGGATAATTACCGGTAAATGCGGGTTTTGTTCCCGGATGATCTCCAGGGCCTGCAGGCCATCAATCTCCGGTAACTGAAGGTCCAACAATACGATGTCAATATCCTTATTCTCCCTGATAATGCGTGTGGCTTCTCGTCCATCTTTGGCCCAGACAATATTTATGCCGGTCCGGCGCGTGAGAAGAAGCTCCATGTATTTATAATTTAAAGGATCGTCTTCCGCAATTAAGGTTGTATGGTTTTCCCAGGTATAATCCATCGTCTGCTTGTATCTTATATGTATCCCTATACGGGCTTCCTGTTCCTGCGATCACAATTATTGATGAAAGGCACTTCTTATTCAACAAAAGTGGATTTTAGCCGGACTAAAAATCCGATTACTGCAAGAGGAGGCAGATCTGTTGTTTCGATACCAAATCAGGCAAGTATCACATTATCAATAACATAATGAATAATTCATTTGAAAACCCCTTCGCAATTACCCGGATGGAAATCGGAGTCCTAAAGATGCACCTGCCATACTGTTCAACAGGATGGTATCTGGCGTGAACAATCCTGTATCCAGGCTGTTAAATGTGGAATAAACGTCAAAGCAAATTACCATGGCATTTACACTATCTATCGGAGAGAAAGCTCCCGACTTTTTGCTTAAAGCGACTTCCGGGAATTACTATTCACTTGAGAAGTTTAAGGAAGCCGGGACGCTGGTGGTATTTTTCACCTGCAATCACTGTCCCTATGTGCTGGGTTCCGATGAGGTTACCCGAAGTACCGCTGAGAAATATGCCTCCCGGGGGGTAAGGTTCGTTGGCATTAACGCGAATAGTCCCAATACCTATCCCGAGGATGATTTTCCTTCTATGGTCAGGCGGATGGAACAGCATAAGTTTCCCTGGGTATACCTGTATGATGAAACCCAGGAAGTAGCCATGAAGTATGGGGCACTAAGGACTCCGCATTTTTATATCTTTAATGGCGATCGTAAGCTGGTTTATACGGGCAGGGGAGTTGACAGTCCGCGTGATGCCTCCCGGATCACGGTGAATGACCTTGACAGGGCGCTCGAAGAGCTCACTTCAGGAAAAGAAGTGAGCGTATCTGTTACCAATCCGATAGGATGCAACGTGAAGTGGGAAGGTAAAGATAAACACTGGATGCCTGCGGATGCCTGCGATTTGATTTAGGGGTTTAGACCCACTAGACGGCCTTTGCGGGCTTCGACACGTTCATCCTCAGAATCCGGGATCCAGATCACCCAGGGACCTGAAAACCTACTAACCCGAAAATCTGCTAACTCTTTGGAAACCCCCTGAAATACTTCATAAACTGCGTCCGGGAGAAGACAGCAGGGTTGTCGGCTTCCGATTGACAGAGCATGCCCTTGAAATCGTCCAGTTTGGAATAGCCTTTTTCGTTCATCCATTCCTCAAGTTGGTTCAGGATCGCTGAAAGGTATGGAATGCCATTGGTATAAAGTGTGGATGCAACCTGTACCGCATCGGCACCGGCCAGTAGTTGTCTGATCAATCCGTGGGCGTCATGGACACCGGTAGAAGCAATCAGCGAACAATCCACCCGCTTTGCCATGATGGCGATCCACCGTAAAGATTGATAGATATCCCCCGGAGTGCTTAACACACCGCCATTTGTTAGTTCCAGCTTGTTGATGTCAATATCCGGATTATAAAAACGGTTGAACAGGATCATTCCATCAACGCCGCTTTCTGATACTTTCCGAAGGAAGGTTGCCAGGCTTGAAGAGTAATAGCTGAGTTTTACAAACAGTGGCAGCTTCGTCTGTTTTTGCACTTCCCTGATAATTTCGAAATAGATCTTCTCGTTTTCCTCGCTGGATTTGTTTAGATCTGAAGGGATGTTGAAAATGTTCAGCTCTACGGCATCTGCCCCTGCTTCTTCCAATCGCCCCGGGAAGTAGGTCCAGTTTTGTGCATCCATGCAGTTGATACTGGCAATAACCGGTATGGCCAGACTTGTTTTGGCCTTCCGGACCAGTTCAAGGTAGGTAGTTGTTGATTCCCTGGGACCGTCATAATAATCGTAGAAATCAACGGTTTCAGGGTAGATAAAGGTGTTCGCACCCATTGCGCCCAGCTGAATATCCATCTCCTTTAGGATTTCCTCCTCGAAAAGAGATTTTAACACGATGGCACCAGCTCCTGCTTTTTCAAGCTGGATCATGTTCTCGATGTTGTCAGTTAGTCCTGAACTGCCTGCAATAACAGGGCTTTTTAGTTTCAGGCTTCCATATTTTGTGCTAAGATCTGCCATAATTCTTCACGTATAGTTGATTGCTTATATATATCCTGTAAGGTAACAAAAATGAGTGGCGTTTCGTTTAACTTTTGAAAAAAAACTTTATAAGTGTTTTTATACCAGTCTGTTTACCTTTTTTACAGCAAGTGATGCTGTAGGTATTTTTAGTTATAAATTTGGTTTTAGGCAGATTAGGTTGTAATTTTCACGCAATAAAACCCGTAAATATGAAATCTATTTTTTTAAGTATTGCAGTATTTTCCCTGTTACTGCTAAGTGGCTGTGATTACTTTAAAAACCACAAGTTGTTTTCTAAAGACGATGATGATGATGAGGTTGTTGATATGCGAACGGATAAGCAGGACGATTTGTCTGATTCTGCAGCGATAGCCTATACTGATGAAGCTGAGGAGTATGATGTGGCAAGTGATAACGCGAATGGATCTGCTGGAGCATATCCTGAAAAATCAGTAAGCAGGAAAAAATCAGCGCAGCAGGATTTTGCTCCATCGGGATCGGATAAATATTTTATGATCGTCGGGAGCTTCCTGAACCAGAACCTGGCAAACCGGTATGCAGAAACCATTGGACAAAAGGGTTACAGTACCAGTGTACTTGGTTGCCCTGACGGATATTTCAGGGTGTCTGCCAAATCGTACAGCAATTTTAAGCTGGGAGTCAGTGAGATCAACGATTTCAGGTCTAGCCTTGTAGCTTCTGCATGGCTGTATGTCAGGAAATAGTCCAAGGTAGATTCCAGGATGTTGAAGAAAGCTGCTTTGAGGGGTGGCTTTTTTGTGTTGGTGGCAGGTACCCGGTATTTCAGGGAGCTATTTGTTTAGATGTTAGTTGTGGTGCTTGATTGCCGGGTGTCAGCTAAAAGAAAGCCCCGGGACCGATAACCGGATCCTCATTTCTCAATTCTTATTTCTCTCCCTGCACCCCGATACAAAAAAAAACATCCCCGAGGGGATGCTTTTTTTATTGGTTTCCTGTCATAATAAACAGGGGCTGGAACTCGAAACTCTTGTACTGAGGTCGCAGCCGGTCAGCATTGTAATGTCGTTTGATATCGACTTTCTTATTGGTGCTGGTCACCACATCGATAGGAGCATTATCATATCTTCCGTTGCGCAGTACCACCAGACGGCCATGGATCCCCTTCAGGATGAGATCAAGCGCCAGGTTCCCATAGGCCATAGGGACGATGGAGTCGATTGCGTCAGGGTTCCCGCCTCTGACCAGGTAACCGAGCTGCTGGTTGATAACATTTACGCGTTGTCCGTTATTAAATTTTGGGGAGAGCTCCTTGATCTTGTGCGTAACCATGTCGCCGATACCTCCAAGTTTGGCATGCCCATACGCATCCTTTTCAGTTGACTGATAGATCATTTCATTGGCGCCGGAGAACATGGCCCCTTCGGATACCAGGACAACCGAATAGCGGCTGGGATTATTATTCCGGTCATCTACCAGGAGTTTGGTAAGCTTCTCGATGTCGAACTTGTATTCTGGTATCACGCAGCGGTTGGCAGCTCCGGCCATCGTTGGCAGCATAGCGGTGAATCCGGCATAGCGGCCAAATACCTCGAGGACCAGGATCCGTTCGTGCGAACCTGCTGAGGTCCTGAGCGTATTGCACATGTCGATCGTTCGGGTAACGCAGGTGCTGAAGCCGATGCAGTAATCCGTTCCGGGGACATCGTTATCCATGGTCTTGGGAATGGCGACAACCTTCACTCCTTCAGAGTATAGCCTAACGGCATAACTCAAGGTGTCGTCGCCGCCGATTGGGATCAGGTAATCAATGCCCAGGTATTCGAGGCTCTTGATAACCTCCGGCGTCAGGTCGTTAACATCGTCGGTGTATTTATCCTTATACTGAGTGGGAACATTTATCAGGGGGACATGACTCGGTCTTGTGCGGGAGGTGTGGAGGAAGGTTCCTCCGGTTCTTCCGGATTTGTTTACAAGTTCTTCTGTGAGTACCATGTATTTGTCGCTGTTGTCAGCTTTTTTGTCACGGACAAACTCCAGAATTCCTGCCCAGCCCCTGCGAAGTCCGATAACCTGATACCCTTCTTTGATGGCCCGGATAGTTATTGCCCGAATCGCAGGATTCAGGCCTGGCACATCTCCACCACCTGTTAAAATGGCAATTGTTCCTTTTTTCTTTTTTGTTTGAACCATAGTACAGTAGTTTTGATTGAGATCATCGCTCATAAATATAAGGAAAATTTTAAACAGTTTCAGTATGATTCAAGTTTGAAAGCGTTAAGCAAAAAAAAACAGGGCTTGCGCCCTGTTTCTTTTACCATCCCAATATTTTATGGAAATCGTATTCTTCCGGATTGTCGAGGTATTTCTTTGCCTCTTTGTAATCTGCTTTGGTAATGTAGTGCAGGTTGTTGTTATAAACCAGCTGGGCCCTTTCTGAATCGATATCTACCAGGCGGGGTTTTACTTTTCCGTTTTCATCCTCAACATCCTTCAGGTAAAGAGGATTGATATTTCCGGCAGGATCAGCAGTAACCATACAACCGGTGGCACCTTCCTGGAAGAGCTTCATTACTCCGGTGCCCAAAAGTGTAGCGTATGCCAGGTCAAAAGCGATCGGGCGGCAGCAACGCAGCTCATAACCCAATTCATTCGGACGGCTCTTGATCGTCAGGCCGAGTTTTTTAAGTTTTCTCTGAACCAGCATATTGAAGATGTGCGATTTACTCACGTTACCTAATTCGGGGTGACCGTGGTCATCGTAGGTAAAGTTAATGCCGGTACCTTCAATCTCTTCGTCGTTCATAAAATGGAAAACGCCTTCACTGACCATTGCCACACCGTAAGGAATTCCGAGGATAATCCGTTTTACCATGGAAGAAATGATCAGTCGGGTGATCTTGTCGAAGGTTGCTTTGGTTTTGTTGAACATCTCTGGAATGATGATCATTGGCAGGTGACATGCGGTACCAATACCGAACGCCAGGTGACCGGCTTCACGGCCCATGGCTGATACAATAAACCAGTTTCCGCTGGTACGTGCATCCTCATAGATGGTAGTTGCCAGTTTCACACCTTCCTCTTTCGCGGACTGGTATCCGAAAGTCGGGCTGCCGGGAGGCAAAGGAAGGTCATTGTCAATGGTCTTTGGAACATGAATATTTGACACTTTTACATTATTCGCCGCCAGGAATTTGGCCAGACGGTTTGCAGTGGATGCCGTGTCGTCACCACCAACGGTAACCAATAGTTTCACGTTATTTTCGGTGAAGAAAGTAGTGGTAAACTCGCTGTCTTTCGGCTTGTAACGACTCATCTGAAGTGCTGAACCACCACGGGTGAAAACAGCATCTGCAAACTGGAAATCCAGCTCATCGAAAGTGGGTTTTCCGCTGAACAGGGTCTTGTACCCCTCATTGATACCTAATACGCGGTATCCGGCATTCAGAAACACTTTAGTAACCGATCCAATTACTGTATTGATTCCCGGGGCAGGACCACCGGCGCAAAGAATAGCAATAGCGTCTTTTTTCATAATTATCCGATTATATTTTCTTTAATGTGTAAGCTTTTTTCGCGCCGCAAAGATGGGAATATATTTTTAAAAAATAAAGTCCTGGATACGAGAGCTATGTAATCTAAAACCAGTATACATAAAATATTTTCCGACGCATACGGGTTGCCGACAACTTTGTCCTGTTCAGTGCTATTCTCTGCGGAGGAAGAAGCTTGGTTGGGGGTCCGGCGTAAGTATTTGGTAAAAATTATTTATGTATTTACTGCTAATAATCAGAGGATTAGATAGGTACACCATACCATGGCGGAGTTAATTCACGCGTTAAAAAGCATTTAATATTCTGATTTGCAAAACAGATTCTGTACATTTGGCCAAATTTTAGAAGAAAAAAGGATGAGAGCTTTAGGATGGTTATATGATCGGTTTGATGATTTTCCCTTCACAGGAAGAAGGATATTCTGGCGAATCTGGCACAGTTATCTGCTCAAATATGATAAGCAGGTCGATGCCAATTTTATGAATTACGGATATTCGGGACTGAATGGTGAAAAACCTATCGAACTAAAGGAAGAGGATGAGATAAACCGGTATTGCATTCAGTTATACGATCATGTGGTGGAGACAGCCGATTTAAAAGGCAAGCATGTTCTGGAGGTGGGTTCAGGCCGAGGAGGTGGTGCTGACTATATTACACGCTACTATAAGCCTGGGTCGTATACAGCTCTTGACATTTCAACCAGGACGATTGACTTTTGTAATAAACATTACAAGCATCCGGAGTTGAAATTTGTCAAAGGAAATGCTGAAAAGCTGCCCTTTGCAGAGAAGACATTCGATATAGTGATTAATGTGGAATCCGCCAGGAACTATAAGAATCTCCAGGAATTTTTTAAGGGTGTTCACCGGATTTTAAAGCCGGGCGGTTATTTCCTGTTTGCCGATATGATGTTTGAAAAAGACGTGGCTGATATGCCTGCCAAACTGGAAGAAAGCGGCTTCAGGGTCACTAAGAAGGAGCACATCACTCCCAATGTGATCAGGGCACTTCAAAAGGATTCTGAAAGAAGGGAGGTTTTAATCCAAAAACACCTGCCAGGTTTTTTAAACAAGTCTTTTTCTCAATTTGCCGGCACAAAAGGTAGTGAGCGCTATGAATCCTTCGAGAACGGGACTTTCCAGTACTGGAGTTACGTATTGCAGGCATAGAAAGCTGAGCCCTGCCCCCAGGGATTCAGCATAGCGTTTAGGGAGCATACAGGACTGGTATGCGCCCCGGCTAACTGTGAAAGACCCTTCACCGGGAAATTTATCTGGCAATTATTTACGCAATTTGGCATCGTATCCTTTAAGGGAATGTTGTCGAATTGCCTATTTTAGCTGGTAATCTGAACTGCTTTCCCAGTGGTTCAATAATTACAGCCAGCTATGAAACCCTTTAGTTTTTTCAGTAAACTGATCCTGGTATTCCTTCTTGCTATAATGACGGGCTGCGAAAAGATCCAGGAATTCCGGAGTGATTACCTTGTTTTTCCCCTTGGCCGTTCTTTCCTGGCAGGAAGTTCCGTAGAGATTACGGTTGCCGGTCAGTCTTATGACGGGGAGTACCTGTACGATAACTGCGGAAGCTACTGGTTGCAGGTCCCGAAAGAAGACCTTGAGGCTGGAGATGAAGTTGTTATCACGTTCACCCGCAGAAAAACGGACCTTCTATTATTGACTACACAAGATGCCCCGGGCGAAACCTGGCTGGAGCCTTGTTACTATATTGATTCCGAGGATGAGGCCCTGTCAGAGAAGGCTTTAGCCCTTACTGAAGGGCTTGATTCAGCATATGAGAAGGCAAAGGCCATTCAGACATTTGTCATCACCCACCTTCGGTTTACACCGAACTATAGCAGCTCCTTCAAAGTCAAAGCATCACAAACCTATGAGGAGCAATTTGGTACCTGCATGAATTTTTCCCGGCTTTTTGTGGCCATGAGCAGGGCTGCCGGCATACCCTCCAGGACCGTTTGGGGTAATGTGTACAACTATAATGATAACGGGCTCTACGATTTCCACCATCAGTGGGCAGAGTTCCGCGATGAGGATGGAAAATGGCACCCGCTTGATTTTAACTACACAAAGAATATCGACCTGAACGATATCTGCTACCTTGACCTTTTTTGTAATCCTGAAGAGAATCCTGTCACCCTTGACCGGAGCACATACACCCTCGCCTACGGGGATATAAAATACCCCCACGATTACCCGGCAACCTGCACCGGAAGGTTTGGATATGCACTGATATCCGATTCCCGCCCCGACTCGATGGTGCTGGAGTATAGGTATGTGGTGGAGTAGGATTGCCTCAAAAAGCTGAGAAAGTCCCTGCCCAGGATGTTGTTTCTATAAAATTTAAGTATATTTGTGTAATAATTTAAGTATACTTAAAAATGTCAATTTCAACGGAAAATTTCATCAAGACAATCTACATGCTGGATACCAGTGAGGGCAAGGATTCCCGGCCTGGTTCCATTGCAAGTGAGTTAGGGATCAGCTATGCTGCAACAACGGATATGGCCAGGAAGCTGGCCGAAAAGGACCTGATCCACTACAAGAAATATCAGGAGATCCGACTGACCCGGGAGGGAAGGCGCATGGCTTTGGATATTCTCCGGAAGCACAGGCTTTGGGAGCTGTTTTTGCACCAGACATTTGGCCTTTCCATGCAGGATATCCACCGGGAGGCGGAGATGCTTGAGCATCAGACTTCTGATTTCCTTGCAGAAAAGCTTAGCGATTTTCTGGGCAATCCGATGTTTGATCCGCATGGTGATCCCATTCCGGATAAAGACGGCAACATAATTACAGATCCCGGTCGCATCCTGCTGGCAGCGGCGGTTCCCGGGGAGACTTATATGATCAGCCGGATTTACAGTTCGAGCCGGGAGATCCTTGAATTTTGCGAGATGAACGGATTGCTGGTGGGTACGGGCATTACCATTGTCGGTCAGTTTCAATCCCCCCAGATGACAGAAATCCTACTGCATGAGCAGAAACTTATCCTGAGTAGAGAATTTACCCAGGTTATTTACCTTACATAGATTTTTGTATTATGGAAACATTATAGGTAAACTGCCGGGGATTAAAACTTATTAAACCTTCACATATGCATACCAACGATGTACTTTTTGCTTTAGGCCTTACCCTTTTTGCAGGCTTATCAACCGGGATAGGGAGTCTTATGTCTTTTTTCTCCCGGAAATTCAGTCCCAAATTTCTTGCCGTAACCCTTGGCTTTTCTGCCGGGGTAATGATTTACGTTTCCCTGGTTGAGATCATGGTAAAAGCGAAGGATTCACTGACCCTGGCGCATGGTCTGAAGACAGGGAGCATCTATACGGTGATAGCCTTTTTTGTGGGCATAGGTCTGATTGCACTGATCGATAAGATGATACCGTCCTTCGAAAATCCGCATGAAATAAAAAACCTGGAGGAGAAGAATCTCGATATGGAGAACAGCAGGAAGCTTCTTCGAATGGGATTGTTTTCCGCCCTGGCCATAGGGATCCATAATTTTCCTGAAGGGCTGGCAACCTTTATGGGCGCTATGACGGATCCGACCCTGGGTATCAGCATTGCCGTGGCCATTGCCATTCATAACATTCCGGAAGGGATTGCAGTATCCGTTCCGATATACTATGCAACAAAGAACCGCAGTAAAGCCTTCTGGCTGTCATTTTTATCCGGCCTTGCAGAGCCGGTAGGTGCGCTTCTGGGGTATTTCATCCTTCGTACCGTATTCAATGATTCCACTTTTGGGGTCATCTTTGCAGGTGTAGCCGGGATCATGGTCTATATTTCGCTGGACGAATTGCTGCCCACAGCAGAGGAATACGGGGAGCACCACCTGGCTATCGGAGGTCTTATAGGAGGCATGGCTGTGATGGCGGTGAGTTTACTACTATTCCTCTGAAAATTCAGAGGAATACTGAATGTCAGGCAGGATATTGGTTTGAAAGGCGATATCCTGTTTTTTAGTACTGCAAACCTTTTTTCTGCCGGCTACTTGCCGAAATTTTGTATCTTTCCTGTATTGAAGACCAGAGTCTTATCCGGAAATCCGGCTTACTCCATAAGTTATCTGAGATGCAAATCCAACAAACCCATCCTGATAATACCCCTTCAAGAAGGAGGAACAGGTTGTTTGAATATTTTTCAGGCTTTCATATTTTACTGAAACTCATACCTTTTCTGTTTCTGTACCTGATTATCGCAGCGCTTTTTTCTGATAAAGGCCTGGTGGATGATGAAATCCGCTACCATATGTTTGCAACCAATCTGATACATGGACATTATTCTCCGGGAATACCCCATATTAATATCTGGAATGGACCCGGGTATCCCTTGTTTCTGGTTCCTTTCATGCATCTGGACCTTCCCCTGCAGGTTCTTAGGGCGCTGAATGCCTTCCTTCTTTATTTTTCCCTGGCCATCACGTATGAAACGATGCGGTTTTTTATTTCAAGGAAAAAAGCTTTGCTGGGTACAGTGGCGCTGGGTCTCTATTTCCCGATGTATTCTCTAATTCCCTTGCTGTACTCGGAATGCCTTGCCTGGTTCCTTATAAGTGTGGTGTGTTATTTCCTGGTCAGGAATTTCCAAGAGGAAAAATTTTCCTGGAAATGGATCTTGCTTGGTGGTATCGCCCTTACCTGCCTGACCATGGTAAAAGTAATATTCGGGAATGTCCTGATGTTTATGCTCATGATCTCACTTTTTCTCATGATCATTCCCGGATACCGGCAGGCGGCCGGAAAATCAGCTATCATTTTCCTGATTGGGTTTACGCTCTGCCTGCCCTGGCTTGCCTATACTCATAGTCTGACAGGGAAGGCATATTACTGGACCAATTGCAGTGGCATGTCATTGTATACGATGAGTTCCCCGTTTCCACAGGAATCCGGTGACTGGATGAATGAAGTTGAGCTCGGGAAGAATCCTAACCATGCTGCGTTTATTGACAGTATTTCAAATCTTTCGGTAATTGAGAGGGATGAAGCTTATAGGGAAGCTGCTATTCGAAATATCCGGCAACACCCCGGGAAATACCTTCGGAACTGGATCGCAAATGTTGGAAGGCTACTCTTCTCATACCCTTATTCCTACGAGGAAAAATCCGTTGATACCTATTTTACCATGCTTCCCAATATGTTCATTGTAGTACTCCTGGTTTTTTCATTCGGCTTTTGTGTGAGCCAATTCCCGAAAATGCCGAAAACCTTGTGCCTGCTGTTACTTTTTATGATGATCTACCTTTTCGGCAGTTCACTTCTAAGCGCTTACAAGCGGATGTTCTTTATAACCATGCCCTATTGGTTTCTTTTTATGTCCTACATTTTCAGCGAGGTGGTTTTAATACGGATCCGGAGACTATAATCCGGTTCTTCGTTTTCAGTTGGTTCAGCAGTCAGGTGATCACCAGAGAGTTTACCTGCTTCGAAGGGTCATGCTATTCGGCATGTAGGTGCCAGCCTGGCATTACCTGGCAACGAGGAATTTCTCTGCCATGAGGTTTGAATCAGCCTCGAAGGTGTAAAAGTACACGCCCTGCCGTAATTCTGTGCAATCCAGAATATCCCTGTGGATTCCTGGTTCCCGGACCTGGTTTATGGGTTCACCCAACAGGGTCATACCGGCATCGTAAATACGGACGATCACCCGGCAGCGTTTGTTCAAGCGATATTGCAGGCAGGTAAAATCTTCAACCGGGTTGGGTAGCAGGTAGGACCGGAATGCAGCATCGCTTTGTAAGCCGGAGACGGCATCGGGGGGAGTGCTGCCCGAGGTATCAGGCAGGGTGAATTCCCCGGGGGTGAGAGCCTGGTGGGTTGTCCTGACAGAAAATATGGCGCCATGATACCATGATACCAGGTTGTTTCGCACACCGATCGATGTAGTCCCTGAGCTTTGCATGGCATACTGAACCGTATCCGACAATTCCTGAACGCCATTCACATAGTGTGTCATAACATGGTCTTTGTAAACCAATGCGGCATGCCACCATTCATCCTTGGCATGCGGACAGGTATCGGCATACAGGGTCCTTGATGATGAGCCTGACTTGATAAAAGTATCCAGAAACCAGTCGTCTTCTGCTGTCGACCGCAACTCAACAAGTATCCGGTTGTCATTATCCTGCTCCATATGTACAAAGCGCTGCTCATCAAGCCCTCCTGAATAAGGTTTAAAGATAACTTCGACGGTAAATTCCGAGGCCCCGGCCAGGGGATTGGCGGCAATCTGTATTCCGTCGCCTGAACCGTTGAATTCGAGGGCTGTCCCCAATTCGGTTTCGATGAGGGAAGGGCTTCCGACCAGGGTAATGGGGAATCCGCCAATGTTATCCAGGTTGTTGAGTTCCCAGTAAGTCACTTCGGGAGTTTCCTGGGCTTTTGGACTTATCAGACTGGGGAGGAGCAGTAAAAGGGAAATTAAATATCTCATGAGTACCTCGACTTTTTTCAGGTGGCAAATATAGGCTTATCATTTTTTTTACCGTAACGCTATGCTCATTTAAATATCCGGGCCTGTTTTTTTTTAAAAAAGCAAAGATTTTACCACCGGGATTCCTAAATGAATTTTTTTAACTATACTTGCACATTCTCTTCTACTCCCTTTACGTAATAACGCCACAGCATTTGATCTGTATATGGAATCGTTATACCATGGATTCTTGAATCACTATTGGGGGAGTCGCACAAAACTGATCCTTGAGGAGGCGCTTGTTCTGCTGTTGAACCTATGGCCCTACCTGGTATCGGGGATCATTATCACCACCCTTATCAAGACATTTCTGAGGAAAGAACAGGTGGCGCGGTTTTTTGTCTCCGGGAAGAACCTGACGATTATCGTGGCAGCGCTTATCGGTGTGGTTTCTCCCCTGGGCAGCTACATTGTCATCCCGCTTTCGGCAGCCTTATCTGTTGCCGGGGTGCCCCTCCCTGTACTGATGGCATTGCTGGTTTCTTCCCCCTTGATTGATCCGACCCTTTTTCTGCTGACATCAGGGGCTTTCGGGATAGAGCTTGCTTTGGCCCGTTTGGTATCGGCATTTATCCTGGGAGTTTCAGCAGGCTATTTTACCCGCTGGATGATCACCCTGAAATGGATAAAGCCGCAGGCTATCCTGAGAGGGGATGGCGGGGCATCGCCAATGAAACTGGATGATTCAGGGGTGAAGCCGGACCTGAGATCCTTCCTGCGTGAATTGTACAGACTGACATGGTTTATCAGCAAGTATTTTTTTCTTGCGATATTCCTGGCTGCCTGGATAAAGATACTCATGCCGCTGCAGGTCATGCTTCGTCTTTTCGGGGAAAATGAATTTCTGACCGTGCTGTTTACCACCGGGGCCGGCATTCCCTTCTACGTATGCGGGGGAGCTGCAATCCCGGTTGTGCAGCAATTGGCTGAACTGGGAATGAGTTCCGGTGCAGCCCTGGCCTTTTTTATTTCAGGTCCGATAACCAAGATTTCGAACCTGGTACTCATGCAGGCGCTTTTCCGCTCAAGGGTTTTTCTGATCTACCTGGCAACAGGGATCCTCGGTGCAGCGGTATCAGGAATCATTATGAATATGTTTTTTTAGCAAGGTTTTTAGTTCAAATAAGTATAAAAGAAGGTTAATGAATCATCAAAAATAAGGCATATGGTACGCAGAAAGAATTCCCGTAAAACAGTTGTAACTACCTTATTGATATGCTCCATCATCGTGGCGGTTGGCTGGGACCTGATCAGTTCAAAAAAGTATAAATCAGAGACAGGTACTTTCCGGTATGAATCTGAATTTGATGCGGTAACGGCGGCGACCACAAAAGTTGCCATTGTTCCTTCAGACTATTCCGGGCTGAGCGATCCGATATCCAGAAGTACAAATCCTGGCTATTTACAGATCGAGGACATGGTCAGGAAGGCGATTGAGCTGCAGGGCGGTCTCGACTGGGTGATAAGTCCCGGAGACAAGGTCATGCTGAAAGTCAACCTGGTTGGCGGAGACAGTCCTTCCGGTGAAGGGGAGAACACCGACGCGCGGGTTGTAAAAGCGGTTATCCGCCTGATCGATGAGGCCATGGAGGGGAATGTTGAGATCATTGTTGCCGAGGGTACGGCACGTTCCAATGACGGTGTTCCCGATGCAGGGAGTGTGTGGGACAATTCGGGATACCAGGACCTTCTGACAGATGCTGACCTTGAAGGGATAAACTTTAGTTTCCTGAACCTGAACCAAACTTACGAAGAGACGATCGAGCTTACGCTGGGGGATAAGGCTACGGCTGCCCCTCACAATGGGAAATACAGGGTTCACCAGGAAGAGATCGATGCGGATGTATTCATCTCCATTCCGGTTTTGAAAATACATGATACCGGAATTACCAATGCATTGAAGAACCAGATCGGCACTGCCCCGGGATCCGTTTACGGATACAATAAAATGAACGGTACTGCCAGTCATGATGGCTTATTCCACGATGTTGACCACCGTCGCTGGACCGAAGAAGAGATCGTGGATCTGTGTACCATAGCCGACATCGATTTTGTGGTGGTAGATGCCATCATGTGCCTGGAAAGTTACAAGACCTACAACGGGAGCAACCAGGTACGTATGAATACCATCGTTGCCGGCGCCGATCCTGTGGCTGTTGATCATACCTGCGCAAAACTTTTCTGCCTGAATCCCGATGACATAAACCACATTACCCTGGCTGAAAAGATCGGTTTAGGGACAAACGATCCTGAAAAGATCGAGCTGGTGGGTGCTCCGCTGGATGATGTAAAGAAACGGGTAAAGAAGAATACCTCCGAGAACGGAAAATTTGGGCAGAGTAACCGTACCTGGTTGCTATCTGAGGCTTTCACTTCTACCGACATCAGCGAAGAGCTGATCAGCGGGGAGGCAACCCTGGAGCCCTATCCGGGAGTTGATGGCTGGTCGGAGCCGGTATATTTCTTCGATGACAGGATTGACCTGCTAAGTTACTACGGGGGCCTTGACAACATCCTTACGTACGCATTTACCTACTTCTATGCACCGGTCGATCAGAGTGCAGAATTGTGGATTGGCTCGCATGAAGCAATCAGGGTTTTCCTGAATGGTGAGCTGGTCTATGATTTCGATGGCATCAACACCTATGGGGATGATGATATTTTCACTGACAGGGAAGACATAGCGATCCGTCAGGGAACGAACACCGTGATGGTGAAAACCCTTAACCAGTATAACGACTATAGTTTTGCCCTGAATATCTGTGAACCGGAGGATGATATTAATTATTACGGGAACCGGGTGGAAGGCCTGAAATTCTATACCGATTCAGGTCAGGCCCCTGATGCCCTTCGGGAGCAAAGGCAGATACTCACCGGGATGAATACACTGCATGCCTGTCCGAATCCGGTGAGTGAGCAGCTGAGGGTTGATTTCGAGCTCCAGTCGGCAGGGATGGTCCAGGTGGCTATCTATGACAGACAGGGTAAACTCATCGAGAGGCTCGTAAATGGTGAACTTCCCGCCGGCAAGAACAGTGCGGTATGGGATGTCCGGGGATCAGGAGCGGCTGTTCCTGCCGGGAATTACTTCTGTGTTCTTCGGACCGGGCAGGGTACTTCCAGCATAAAATTATTGGTGGAATAGGCAGAAGGAGCCAGGATATACCTACCACGAATTACATGAATCAGGTTTCGTGATAATTCGTGGCATTTATAATCATTTTGTGAAGGCACCGCGCACAGGAAGTAAGAGCGACCGATCATCTGAATGATTGCTACTTGTCAGTTATTCAGATCTTACGCCAGGCAGTGGAATTCAGTCATTGTCAGCTTTACTGATTTTTTACCGTGCCTGCCTCTCAATCGTCTGATCCCGGTTAGGGCCAACGGAGACAATGGTAATGGGCACTTCCAGCCTTTCTTCGAGGTATTCAATATAATGGATCAGGCTTTTCGGAAGGTCATTGTAGGATTTTACACCGGTAAGGTCTTCACTCCAACCGGGGAGCTCCTCATACACAGCTTCGCTGACATCTTCCAGGTCGTAGGGGAAGTCTTCCTGTATTCCGTCTTTGGTTTTATAGGCCGTGCAGACTTTAATCGTCTCAAATCCCGAGAGGACATCGGCTTTCATCATAATCAGCTGGCTGACGCCATTGAGCATAATGGAGTAGCGGAGTGCAGGCAGGTCGAGCCAGCCACAGCGGCGTGGTCGCCCGGTGGTTGCACCGAATTCATGTCCTTTTTCACGAAGTTCCTCACCGGTTGTGCAGTTTAGCTCAGTAGGGAAGGGGCCGCTACCTACGCGGGTGCAGTATGCTTTAAAGATCCCGAAAACTTCGCCGATATTGGTCGGGGCGACACCCAGTCCCGTACAAGCACCGGCACAAATTGTATTGGAAGAGGTAACGTAGGGATAGGAGCCAAAGTCGATGTCCAGCATGGTACCCTGCGCGCCTTCGGCAAGGATAGCTTTCCCTTCTTTCATTTTAGTATTGATAAGGATCTCGCTGTCAATGATCTTAAACTGTTTCAGGCTTTCGATGCCCTCGAACCATCCTGCTTCGTATTCGTTCAGATCGTAATCGAAATCATACAGTTCCAGTAGCTGCTTATGCTTGTCAGTTAGCGCATTGTATTTTTCCCTGAAACTATCGGACAGGATGTCGCCTACACGCAGGCCATTGCGCCCGGTTTTGTCCATGTAGGTCGGCCCGATCCCTTTCAGGGTGGACCCGATTTTGGTTTTGCCTTTTGCTTTCTCCGATGCAGCATCCAGGATCCGGTGTGAAGGGAGGATAAGGTGCGCTTTTTTTGAAATGAAGAGTTTACTTTTGATGTCATCTACCATGGGAGTAAGGGCATCGATTTCCTTTCTGAAGATGATCGGATCGATGACAACCCCGTTTCCAATGATGTTAACCTGTTTCGGTCGGAATATCCCGGATGGTATGGTATGAAGAACGTGTTTTATAGCGTTGAATTCTAACGAATGACCGGCATTGGGGCCTCCCTGAAAACGGGTGATTATATCGTATTTTGGGGTAAGCACATCAACAACTTTACCCTTTCCTTCATCCCCCCACTGGAGGCCTAAGAGTACATCAACTTTCATTTTAGAGAAATAACTTTTTGGTTCCGACTAACAGTGCGCCAAGGTACGAATTATTTCCGCACGGTGGGTGTAAAAAAAGCGCGGCAGGTCCTTTTTGCAATTCTGTTATTTAGCGGAAGAATCCGCTTTCTTCTTACCGTAGATATAGAGTGAATGATGCGAAGGTGTAAAGCCATTCAGTTCACAGGCAGTTTTAATGATCTCCAGCATCCTGGGATCGCAGAATTCAATGACCTCGCCGGATTCCAGGTCGATGAGATGATCGTGCTGGATGCATTGATAGGCTTTTTCGAACTGGGCAATATTCTTTCCAAACTGATGCTTGATCACCAGGTTGCAATCAAGAAGAAGTTCGATCGTATTGTACAGGGTTGCCCTGCTAACCCTGTAGTTCTTATTCTTCATGAAAATATAGAGGGTCTCAATATCAAAGTGACCGTCACGTGAATAGATCTCATCCAGAATAGCATATCGCTCGGGCGTTTTCCGGTGTCCTTTCTTTTCCAGGTAGTCTGTGAAAATCTTCTTTACAGTCTCTTTAGTTTCACTTGAAACCATAATTAGTCTAATTATAAATAAGCGCTAAGATAATACTTTTTTAGATATTGCAGATAATTGCTGCATGAAGTTTGATGACCGGTTATCCCATATTTGCAGGCAGTATTTATTGGGTGAGCAGGGTCGTTTCCGGAGGTTCAGTAGTCGCTGCTTTATCAGGTATAGCATGGCTGCTGGTAAGTGAGACTTTGATTTAGGAGGGTTCCCGGACTGGCGGGAGGCAAGAGACATAATCTAAAAACTATTTAGATAGTATGGTAATTATAAAAATAGTAATATATTTGGAGAGTTGAGCGCCAAAACCAAAATATAACCATGTAAAACAAAAAAACCTTCCGGTAGGCTTATGCAATTATATCCTGCATGAAACTCTGTGGGCATCTTTTTGCGATCGTCTCTTTTCCTTCTTAAAAATTTCAAGAAGATGCTTCGCTTACCCGAAGGAATAAAAAGAAGTTAATTTAATGATTAAGTACGCATTCCTTTTTATCTTGCTGATCCCCTGGATCGTGCACACTCATGCCCAGGAGACAGTCAGGTCTATCCATGCCCTTCGCATAAGTGATCCCCCGAAAATTGACGGGAATCTGGATGATGCCGTATGGAAAAATGCTCTGGTGGCTGACGATTTCATACAATTCTGGCCGGATAACGGAGCTTTACCCTGCCAGCAATCTGAAGTAAGGTTTCTATATGATAACACTGCATTGTATGTGGGGGCCATTCTGTACGATACGGCTCCGGACAGTATTTTGACCGGCCTGAGTGAGCGTGACAATATAAATAACGCCGATTATATGGGAGTTTACCTTGATCCGCAGGGTAACGGGACAAATGGCTACGGTTTTTTTGTAACCAGCTCCGGGATACAGGTTGATATGAAGCTTGATCAATATTCTGAAGATGGCAGTTGGGATGCTGTCTGGATGAGTGAGACATCGATTACCGACAGTGGTTGGGTTGCCGAGCTAAAAATCCCCTATTCGGCCATACGTTTTCCAAAAATGGACGTGCAGCACTGGAAGGTCAATGTCTGGCGCAATGTCATGCGCCACCGTCAGAATACCAACTGGAATTTCGTGGACCGTGACAAGGATGGTATCCTGCCACAATCGGGAAATCTTCTCAGCGTAGAGGGGATTGATCCTGCACTGCGTTTATCATTCACACCTTATGTGTCGACCTATTTTGAGAAAAATCCGGAGAGTGACCAGATCGGTACGGCATTCAATGGTGGCATGGATATAAAATACGGTCTCAATGAGAGCTTCACGCTGGATATGACACTTGTCCCCGATTTTGGGCAGGTACAAAGTGATGATAAAATATTGAACCTGTCACCTTTTGAGACTTATTATACAGAGAAACGTCCCTTCTTCAACGAGGGAACGGAGCTGTTTAACAAGCTGGGACTCTTTCATTCCAGGAGGATCGGCGGAACCCCGGTGCACAAGGGAGGCCTGGAGGGGCAGCTAAATGAAGGGGATACGCTTATGTTTAATCCTGCTGAAACACGTATGCTCAACGCGACTAAAATTTCGGGAAGGACAAGTAGCGGATTGGGTATCGGTGTGTTTAATGCCATGACCATGAAGGCTGAGGCTGTCGTGGCCGACTCGAACGGAGTGATGAGGGCCATTGTGACACAACCCTTCACCAATTACAATATGCTGGTGCTGGACCAAGACCTGAAAAACAATTCATATCTGAATTTCAGCAATACCAATTACTACAGACCGGATGACAAGTATTCTGCTAACGTGTCAGGCACAGAACTGGTAATTAAGGATAAAGCGAGGCGTTTCAGACTGCAATCAAAGGGCGTATTAAGTCAGAAATACTCTGCCGGTGAGGATACGGAGCTGGGCTATAGTTACTTTGTTGAGGCTGCGAAGGTGTCAGGAAAATTTCAGGCGAGCATTGCTCACCTGGTATTATCGGATAACTATGATATAAACGAAATGGGTTTTATGCAGCAAAATAATTATACCAGCACCGAGGCATTTATTCAGTATGAAAGAAACAATCCTTTCTGGAAACTGAACTCACTGCATACCCATATATATTATGAAAGAGAGAGTCTCTATGATCCAAGGGTATTATCCAATTCAAGTATCTGGTATAACCTTCGGGCAACTAGTAGAAAGCTTTATACCATTGCCCTGAATGCATCCTATTATCCAAAGGGGAAAACCGACTTTTATGAACCGAGGGTTGAGGGGCGCTTTGTGAAGCTTTTCAAAAAGCAATATCACATCGGGGGATGGATAGAAACCGATTCAAGAAAAAAGTTTTCCTTTCTGTATAATCCCGGTATCCGATGGTGGGATGACGAGGGTCGCTACCAGCACTGGCAATTTGCGTACATGAATCTCAGGCTTTCGGATAAGTTCTCATTCTATTTTGAGTTTAATTTTGTTGAGACTTTCAATGAGCCCGGATGGATAAATACGGATGAAAACGATGAGAACCTGATATACTTTGGCAGGAGGAATATAACGAATATTACGAATTCGGCTTCTGTAAAATATGTTTTCAATAAATCGTCCTACCTGAGTCTGAGGATGAGGCATTATAACATGGATGTAATCTACCGGGATCAGTTCTACGAACTTAAAACCGACGGGGAATTGAGTGAGAGCGCATATACTGCAAATCATAACCAGAGTTATAATGCTTTCAATATCGATATGCAGTTTGCCTGGCGCTATGCTCCCGGAAGTGAAATTTCTGTGGTTTGGAAAAACGCAATTGATCGGTCTGATGATGTTATTTTGCCCGGTTATTTTGAGAATCTGGGGCAAACGATTACATACCCGCAAACCAACAGCATTTCCGTGAAAGTGATTTATTACCTGGATTACCTGAATTTGTTAAGGAAGTAGGCAGGTGCTGTCTCATGAATGGTCATGTGATCAGGTTTTCGGATTGCCGGTGGATGAGCTTGCCGAGGACTGCTTTCACAGACCCTAAATCATCACATTCTCTACCCTGTGTACACTTTCCACACCTTTGATCTTTCCAATGTTCATGATCAGCAGGTTCAGGTCCTTGGTGTTATGCACATAGAGTTCAATGGTGCCATCCCAGATCCCGTCGTGGCTCTCGAGGTTGATATTCCGGATGTTTACATTGAGCTGTTTGGTAATGGTGGTGGTGATATCGTTATAGATTCCAAAACGGTCGATGCCGGAGATGGCAATTTTAACCAGGAAGGAGTAGAATTTGTGGGTGGTCCATTTCACATTGACGAGCCTGTGGCCGAGGCTGGATGAGATTTTGACAGCGTCCCGGCAGTTGGCCTTATGGATGATCAGCCGGTTAAGATCATCGTTAATAGCAATGACATCATCACCTGGTATGGGATTGCAGCAGTGCGCGATCCGGTAGTTGGCTTCATCCTGGTGAGGATTTTCGCGGAGCAGGATGGTGCCCTGCAGGTCCTTGTCTTCGCCATTCGTTTCAATTTCAGAACGTTTCGAAGAAAAACCGAATGACAGGCTCCAGTAACGGATCCATTTATTTTTGGTATTTTTTTTCAGGATCTTTTTCAGGTCGTCAAGGCTGATAATGCCCAGTCCGATTTTGCTGTAAAGTTCGTCTTTAGAGGTAACCTGGAAGTAGGGGAGGAGTTTTCTGAAAATGCGGTTGCTGGGTTTGAGGTTCAGCCCCTGTAATTTCTGTTCAAGTTGGTTTTTCCCTATTTCGATCCTGTTTCTGGTTTCTGCTTTGAGCGATTGTTTAATGGCGGATTTTGCCTTTGCGGTGTGGACTTTCTGCAACCATTCCAGGCGTTCCTGCGGCTTTTCTGAAGCGATGATCTCTACCTGGTCTCCGCTCTTCAGGGTATGGTTCAAAGGTACCAGCTTATGGTTCACCTTGGCCCCGATGGCTTTATGCCCTATTTGTGAGTGGATTTCATAGGCAAAGTCGAGTGCATTGGCATCAATGGGCATGGTTTTGATATCCCCCTTTGGCGTGAAAATGAAGATTTCTGAAGAGAAAAGGTTCAGTTTCAGGTCGTCAAGGAATTCCAGCGCGTTAGAATTAGGATCTTCCAGAAGTTCTGTAAGTCGTTTGATCCATTTGTCCAGTTCCGATTCGTAGGTGCTGTTTTCGTGCTTGTACTTCCAATGGGCAGCGAATCCCCTTTCTGCGATTTCATCCATCCGGCGAGATCGGATCTGCACTTCCACCCAATGACCCCTGGGGCCCATGACGGTTGCATGCAGGGCTTCGTATCCGTTGGCTTTTGGGGTGGAAACCCAATCGCGGATGCGTTCCGGTTTGGGCATGTAAATGTCCGTGGTCAGGGAATAGATATTCCAGCACTGCGTTTTTTCAGGGATATTGGGTTCGGGATCGAAGACAATGCGGATGGCCATGAGGTCATAAATTTCCTCAAAGGGGACATTCTTTTTCTGCAT
The DNA here is from genome assembly GCA_016931575.1 of Bacteroidales bacterium. Taxonomy (GTDB): domain Bacteria; phylum Bacteroidota; class Bacteroidia; order Bacteroidales; family UBA10428; genus UBA10428. The sequence goes on from JAFGEO010000062.1 coordinate 136,292, forward strand.
CTTTTGCCAGATGGAGTATGTGGACTTCTGGCGTGCCGATATTTCGTACTTAAGATTAAGTTTGTTAAGGCGGCTGGCAATCGGAACTTTAAATTCTTCCAGAAAAGCATGCTGGCTTTCCATGTTTTGAAGCCGTTTTTCTTCCAGTTCCTGGTATGCCTTTGGGTAGAGGTACTTCAGGCTCAGATCTTCAAGCTCGGTTTTGATGGTATACAGGCCCAGTCGGTGTGCCAGAGGTGCAAAGAGGTAGATCGTTTCACTGGCGATTTTCATCTGTTTGTGCTGTGGCAGGCTGTTCAGCGTACGCATATTATGCAGCCGGTCAGCAATTTTGATCAGGATAACACGCACATCATCCGAGAGGGTGAGCATGATCTTCCTGAAGTTTTCCGCCTGCTGGGAGGTGTTGGCATCAAATACCCCGGCAATCTTGGTGAGGCCGTCAATGATTGAAGCGATCTTTGGTCCGAAGAGCCGTTCGATATCCTCCAGGGTGTATTCCGTATCTTCCACCACATCGTGGAGGAGTGAGCATACCATTGATTTTACTCCGAGGCCGATTTCCTGGTTTACGATTCGTGCAACGGCTATGGGGTGAAGGATATAGAATTCCCCTGATTTTCTCCTCATACCGCGATGGGCATCGAAGGCAAGGTTAAATGCCTTACGGATAAGGGTTTTGTCGCCCTTTTTATTGCATCGGACACAGTCTTGCAGGAGTTGGTTGAACTCCCGTTTAATTTCAATTTCTTCCGCGTTTAATGTGGCCTTCATGCATGAAAAGGTTACTCTGCAGTTCTTTCATGCAAAGTTAAGGATTTTTTAAAGTAAAAAACCGGCGGAAATGATTTCATTTACTGAATAAGGGTGACCCTGCCCTGCAGAACGTTCTGCTTACCGTTTCCATCGGTATACATAAGGGAATAACGGTAAACACCCTGTGGTGCGATGATTCCGGAGGGGAGCCTGCCGTCCCAGCGGGGATTGTTGACAGGGTCATCAGAATGGAAGACCACATTCCCGTTTCGATTAAAAATTTTGAAATCGTATGCCTGGGGAACAAACTGCATATCCGGCCCAAAGGTAATGTTATCGGTCCCCTGCGGGGTGAAAGCATCAAAGCTGAAAACCACACCCATAGGCAGCGTGAAGCATTGGAGGTTCGATACGCTGTTTGCCGGTTGGCTGGCATGGGGGTCGCCGGGGTTTTCTTCTGCAGTGATCCGGTAGCAGACAGTGCCGCCATAGCCCTGGCTTCCCTCCTTACTTAAATCATCGGTAAAGCTCAGACTTCCCGACCGGTCGGCCACTTCGAAGGCCTCTCCTCCGAGGCTCCGCTCCAGGAGGTAGCCGGATACACCAGCCGGCCATTCCACATAGGCAGTCCAGTCGAGCAATATCGTGGTTCCGTTCTGCGACCCGGAAAGGTATATGGTGCCGGCAATGTTTTCTGACGTCAGGATGGGTTCCCCGCATTTATTTCGTGCAATAAGCTTATAATAGTAGGCCTGTGAGGAGGCATCGGCCTGCGTATCGGTGTACCGGATAACTGATCCGGTTACGTCAAGGGAGGCCACAGTGGTATATTCACCTTCGGGCTCTGTTGCCCGGGCCAGGGAGTATTCCGGGAGAAGGATTTCCGGGTAAGTGACAAACTGGAGGAGGGGATGGTTATCATTGTCAACCGTACCAAAATCGGCATGAATATAGTCAGGATAAACCGCTGTCAGGGTATCGAGCACCAGTCCATTGGAAGTGATCCGGAGATCAGGATCCGGGTCGATGTGTTTTGCAAGTATATAGAAAAGGTACTCGTGCCCCGGAAAAACATTTTCCACGCGGTACTGTGTGGTTTCTTCCGACAATTCGGCAACGATTTCCGGAGTTTCATTGTCCACTTTCACCATCAGCAGAAAATACTCAATAGCATTTTCCCACCGGTTGTATCCGTTCCAGGAAAGGTCAAGGCTGTTCCGGCACCAGTCGAAAGTCCCTTCGAGGAACATCGTACTGTCCCGGACTGCTGATGTTACCGAGGTCAGCGGGGTGCTTGCATCCTGGTATGGGCGGATGTACAGACCAACGGGGCCCTCGCTTACCTCTGGGATATCGATCGTTGTCTCATAGAGATGGTTCATATCTCCTACATCGGCTGTATAGCTGCTCAGGATTGCTACGCCATCCGCTTCATTGACCAGCTGCATGACGTAGTAGAAGGTAACATCGGGGTGGTCGGTCCCGGTAAAATACACAGTTGTCAGACTGGTTTCGGGGTCCACTGTAAGCCGGGTGATCTCAGCCGGGGTGTACTGACCCCGCAGCGCAAAGCCAAAGCCCAGAAAAATCGTCACAAAAGTAACCCTCAGTTTGTGCATGCGCGTATTATTCCGTTTCTTTAAGGTTAAACGTGTATCTCCTTCATTTATTTCGGGGACCTTTTGCTTAAAGGCTTTATGTGCTGAAGATCCGGCGGATACAGCGAAGCAGCTGTCTACCTGATTGACAGGATACTTAATACGAAAGAGTTTGCAAAACCGATTCCTGCAGAACATCGTTTTTATATTTATACAAACTTAGGAAACGAAATCGTGAATGCCTGAAGAAAGCCGCGATACTAGCAAGGTACAATGAACAATTTTTATGGGTTCTTTGGCAGTGAAGATTTATATTTGTAAAACTGCCGGCAGTGTGAATAAAAGCCAGTAGTTTGTTTTCGATGCTATTGATTAAATCTTACTTTCGCCCTGGTTAAAGAAATTTCTATGTTCCGATCGCTTCAAGCGTGGTTTTTAAAGCTAAAGAAGAAAGGCCTGAATGATAAGCAGCGGGTGCTCATGCTGAGCGTACTGATAGGCCTGTTGGTTGGTTTTGCCGCGGTTATCATTAAAAATCTGGTGCACATTATCCAACAATTTGTCAGTAATTTTGCATCCTATCGCCATGGTACCCTTTATATCATCTTTCCCCTGATCGGTTTGACAATCACCGTACTGTTTATAAAATACGTGAACCGGAATCCTGTGCGCCATGGAATCCCCGGGGTACTCTTTGCGATCTCGAAGAACAAGGGACAGATCAAATCGCACAACCTGTATTCGTCCATTATTTCCAGTGCGCTGACAGTAGGTTTTGGTGGGTCGGTAGGATTGGAGGGCCCGACAGTGGCTACAGGAGCAGCTATCGGCTCCAATATTGGCAGGTGGATGAACCTGAAGGAGAATCAGATCACCCTCCTTCTGGGATGTGCCTGTGCCGGTGCGATGTCAGCCATTTTTAAGGCGCCCATTGCCGCCGTGGTATTTGCCCTTGAGGTGATCATGCTCGACCTTACCATGTCTGCCATTGTCCCCCTGCTGATTTCCTCGGCTACAGCGGTGCTGACATCCTATTTCTTCATGGGGCAGAATTTCCTGTACTCCTTTGAGGTAAGCACCGTTTTCAGCTTCGACCAGGTAGGCTGGTACCTGGGTTTCGGGGTTTTTACAGGCCTGGTAGCTGTTTATTTTTCATTGATATATAACATTGTCACTGAGCGATTTGACAAAATTGCCAATCCCTTTTACCGGCTCCTGATCGGGGGAAGTATCCTGGGGCTTATCATCTTTCTCATCCCTTCCCTGTTCGGTGAGGGCTATGAAGTGATCAATTCAAGTTTGCGCGGGCAGTATGATTACCTGTTTGTCAATACCTTTTATGCAGGACTTGAAAACAGCCTGTGGGCAACCCTGTTTTTATTCCTGTTTGTCCTTCTCCTCAAGGTAGTTGCTACTTCCATTACCTTTGGTGCCGGTGGTGTAGGCGGGATCTTTGCACCTTCGCTCTTCAGCGGCGCGATTGCCGGTTTATTTTTCACCCGTGTGATTGATATAATGGGAAAGACACTTAATCCGTCGAATTTTGCCCTACTTGGAATGGCGGGAATGATCTCTGCCGTGATCCATGCCCCCCTTACCGCCATGTTCCTGATTGCAGAGCTTACCGGCGGGTACCACCTTTTTCTTCCCCTGATGATCGTGGCAACTTCATCGTATGCCACTGCACGTATTTTTGTGCCCAACTCCGTTTATACCATCCAGCTGGCGAAGCGCGGGGAGCTGAGGACCCACCATAAGGACAAGGCGGTTCTGATGATGTTAAAGTTGCGTGATCTGATTGAAACTGATTTCAGTTCGTTAAAGCCAAACCAAACTATGGGAGAACTGATTGAAACCATTAAATTTGCACACCGTAATGTATTCCCGGTTGTTGAGGAAGACGGTACCTTCCGCGGTATTATCAAGCTCGACGATATACGGCATATTATGTTCGATAGTGAAATGTACCAAAGTGTACATGTACGTGATGTGATGTTTATGCCTGAATACGTTATCCTGGTGGATGACCCTGTCGAGGAGGTGGCCAGGAAATTCCAGGTAAGCGGCCGGTACAACATTGCGGTGCTGGAGCATGGCAAATACCTGGGTTTCATCTCGAGGGCAAAGTTGTTTTCCAGTTACCGGAGTATGTTAAAAGATTTTTCTGAAGATTAAGTTGTTAATGAAATGAATAGCAGTAAGTTTTTGGGGCGTTTTATTATTTGGAGAGACCTGCACCTGAGTCCACGACAATTGGTATATATCCTGAGTTTCGTTATAGGTATTATCAGTGGGCTGGCGGCGGTTGTGCTTAAGAATGCGGTGCACTATACCCATGATTTTCTACTTGATCGGGTTCATGCTGACAAGCTGAGCTTCCTCTACCTGTTCTTCCCTTTAATCGGGATCATCCTGACGGTGCTGTTTGTGAGGATCTTCATTAAGGATAAGATCGGCCATGGCATCAGCCGCATACTCTTTGCCATATCTAAGAAAAACGGGCAGATCCGGCCCCATAACAATTATTCATCCCTGATCGCCAGTATCTTCACCGTAGGATTTGGGGGGTCTGTAGGTCTTGAGGCACCCATCGTGCTGACAGGTTCGTCCATGGGCTCCACCTTTGGGCGAATTTTCCGGATGAACTACAAAACAACGATCATCCTGATCGGCTGTGGTGCTGCGGGGGCTATTGCCGGAATTTTCAAGGCACCGATTGCAGCGGTTATTTTCGGGCTTGAAGTGCTGATGCTCGACCTTACCCTCTGGTCGATCATTCCGCTCCTGATCAGTGCTGTCTCCGGTTTGACCATCTCCTACTTTTTCCTCGGAAAAGCGGAGATCTTCAGTTTTGAACTGGCAGAACAGTTCCAGCTTGCCCGCATTCCTTACTACATTCTGCTGGGTGTTTTCTGTGGGCTGGTATCCTTCTATTTTACCCGGGGGACTTTATACATTGAAGGGCTCTTTGACAAGATGCAGAACCGCTATTTAAAGCCCCTGATCGGGGGGCTTCTGCTTGGGGGCATTGTTCTGTTGTTGCCACCCCTTTACGGCGAGGGCTATAATACGCTGGATGCCTTGCTCAATGGGAATACTGCTGAAATAACCAGGGGTAGTTTATTTTACGGATTGCAGGATAATTTCTTGATTCTCAGTGTATTTCTTCTTTTGATCCTGATTTTTAAAGTGGCAGCCACCTCCATCACCAACGGGGCAGGGGGTGTCGGAGGGATTTTTGCACCTACCCTCTTCATGGGTGGCATAGCAGGGTACTTTACGGCCCGGCTGGTAAACCTGTTCCACTTTGCAGAGGTTTCGGAGCGGAATTTTTCCCTGGTTGGAATGGCCGGGATGATGGCCGGCGTGATGCATGCCCCCCTGACAGCCATTTTCCTCATCGCTGAAATAACAGGGGGCTATGGATTGCTCCTGCCCCTGATTGTTACTTCGACCATCGCGTTTATCACCATCATGTATTTCGAACCGCATTCCATCTACCACATACGGCTGGCTCAACGCGGTGAGCTGATCACCCACCACAAGGACAAAGCGGTGCTTACCCTGATTGAAATGGAGAAAGTGATCGAGAAGGATTTTGTTCAGGTGGAACCCAATGATACTCTTGAATCGTTGGTGCACGCTATTTCCCGTTCGAAGCGGAACATGTTCCCCGTGATCGCCAAGGATATGCTTGTGGGAATTGTCCTGCTCGACGATATCCGGCATATTATTTTCAATACGGATATGTATCAAACTACCTATGTCCGTGACCTGATGATCCTGCCTCCAACCCATGTTTCGCCCAATGAACCCATGGAGGAGGTAATGAAGAAATTTGATAAGACCGGGAGCTGGAACCTGCCGGTGATCAAAAACGGGAAATACATCGGCTTTTTATCAAAGTCAAAGCTGTTTTCGGTTTACCGCAAATGGCTGATTGATATTGCGGCGGATGACTAATTTGAGTCACAAGTCATGCCTTGCAGGTTACAAGCAAGGTGAGACCAGCGACCAGCGACTTTTTCAAATAATATTTCAGCAACTGCAGCTAAAAGTGTATTTTAGCAGCTTACTTTTCGAAACACTTCATGAACATGGACAGAGATACTAAAATCTTCGAGTTAATCAAACAGGAAAATGAGCGACAACTACATGGTATTGAGTTGATTGCATCAGAGAATTTTGTAAGTAAGCAGGTCATGGAAGCTATGGGTTCATGCCTGACCAATAAATATGCCGAAGGACTTCCGGGCAAACGTTATTATGGAGGGTGCCAGGTAGTTGATGAAGTTGAGACCCTCGCCATTGAGCGTGCAAAGCAGCTTTTCGGAGCCTGCTGGGCAAATGTCCAGCCCCACTCCGGGGCACAGGCTAATGCTGCTGTTATGCTGGCCTGTCTGGATGCAGGGGATACCTTCCTGGGGCTTGACCTATCCCATGGCGGCCACCTTACCCATGGTTCATTTGTAAACTATTCCGGGATACTTTATCATCCTGTGGCCTATAAGCTGGTTGAGGAAACCGGTCGGGTCGACTACGATATGATGGAGACACTGGCCAAAAAGGAGAAACCCAAGATGATCATTGCCGGGGCGTCGGCTTATTCCCGTGACTGGGATTATGCGCGCATGCGGGCGATAGCCGATTCTGTCGGTGCCATTCTGATGGCCGACATTTCACATCCTGCCGGACTGATTGCCACTAAGTTGTTGAACAATCCATTCCCACACTGCCATATTGTGACCACAACCACCCATAAGACCCTTCGCGGCCCACGTGGCGGAATGATCCTTGTTGCGGAAGATTTCGAAAATCCCTGGGGCAAAAAGACCCCTAAGGGAGAAACCAAAACGATTACCCAGCTTCTTGACAGTGCTGTCTTCCCGGGAATACAGGGTGGACCGCTGGAACACGTCATTGCTGCCAAGGCGGTTGCATTCGGTGAGGCTTTAACGAACGATTACAAAGAGTACATGAAGCAGGTACAGCAGAATGCGGAGGTGATGGCCGAGTCCTTTATTGCCAAGGGCTATCATATCGTATCAAACGGAACCGACAACCACTCCATGCTGATCGACCTGCGGAGCAAGGCGCCTGATGTAAGTGGCAAGTTGCTGGAGAATACCCTGGTGAAAGCGGATATCACGGTCAATAAGAACATGGTTCCTTTTGACAGCCGTTCTCCCTTCCAGACTTCGGGAATCAGGGTTGGAACGCCAGCAATTACCACACGGGGTGTTAAGGAAGATGTCATCATGAAGATCGTTGATTTCATTGATGAAGTAGTTTGCAATGTGGAGGATGAAGCAACGCTGGCATCTGTTCGCATGCGGGTGAATGAGCTGATGAGTGATTATCCTCTTTTTGCTTATTAAGAAAGAAAACACTTTTCATAACACATGATAAAAAGCCCCGGATTCCCGGGGCTTTTTTTATCCGATCATAAGACAATCTTTCTAGGTGTATCTTCAGCTGTTATTCATCTATCGTTTTGAGCCATCCATCAATAACATTTTGAAATTCATTGGATTATCCAGTAATTTTCATCTTTGGAACTTAAGCGAAATTTAATCTAACCCTACACAAAATGAAAAGTAAACCTCTTAAGAAAGCAGGAGGTTATTTGATGATTTGGCTCCTGCTATTTGTTAGTTTTGCCACCTTAACCGGGCAGGACTTTGACCTCTCCTCACGGCCTAAAATGCCTGATGAGGATAAGAAAATCTCTACTAATTCTATGATCCCTGTTGTTGAGAAACAGGATGAAGTTAGCCGGACAGCATCATTTAATGATGAGCCCCTGAGCGGACCGGTTCCTGAGAGCCTTATGATTCCGGGCGAAGGAAGGATTACCGGAGTCACTAAAATTGCTATCCCCATAACTGGTAACAGCACTGATGAAATCCAACTGTTAACCCCGGTGGATGAGCCTCCCGTACCTGCAAAATCCACCGGAACGCTCAGTTATGCTAATGATGGAAACTATACCATCCCGACTTCAAACTATATAACAACCGTATTCACATGTTCGGAAACCCTTCCGGAAGGTGCTGTTGTTACCGGTTTTATGTATTCTGTCCGGATCGATGATAACGGTGATGAGAATGATTTCTATCCTTATGACTATGAGATCTATCTTTCTTCAGAAACGCACTTTAGTGCAAGCGGCTATTATTACTTGCGTATTTTTGATAATCCCGGAAGCACAGGTTCACATACGGATGATGGCTGTGATGATGATGTCGGCAACGATACCGATATAAATCTTGTGCAGCGTACTACAAGTGCTTTCAATGGTGAAGATGCCACGGAATGGTTCAGTGTGAGATTTGTTGATAATTTCGGAGCCACTAGCGGAAACGGGATTCTGGACTGGGTTTATGTTTGGGTCTCCTGGGAAGCCCCGGATCCGAACCTGATAGCGAATTATACCCCGACAAACTGGGATGGGCCTATTGTTGTTTCTGATGCGACTGGTACTAATACCGATGCTGAAGCATTCTATACCGGTGTGACCTACTACATTGATTTTGCAATTATAAACCGCGATCAGGATATTGATGAATCCTTTACGGATGAGTTATGGGTAGATGGAATGTATCAGAATCACTGGACCTATTCCGGCCTGAACAAGAATTATTACTATGCTGTCCTGGATCAGCCAAAAGTATTTTCAACGGCAGGTGAACACTACGTTGCGACCTGGGCTGACAGCTATGATGTTATCGATGAATCCAATGAAAGTGATAATATCATGTATAAGTATTTTGATGTATATGGTCCGCCAGCTGCACCAACACTTTCTTTGCCCGGGAATGGATCTGCCTGTAAGGGTTCTGTTGTTGGATTTGACTGGGATGAACCGGAAGGCACAGTTTCCTATCGGCTGCTTGTTGATGATGACCCCGGATGGGGTAGTCCGTTAATGGACCTGGCAGGTATCACCAGCAGCTTTTACACAAAGAGTGGTTTCCTTCCAGGGACAACCTATTACTGGGCTGTTCAGGGAACTAATCCTGCAGGCAACTCATCCTGGTCGTCCGTAAATCATTTTTCCACGGCACCGGTCATACTTCCATCACCGGATCTTATGTCCCCTGCTGATGAGGCAAGCTGTCAATCTCTGACACCAACCCTTGAATGGTATGGCGTTTCCGGGGCAGAAAGCTACGCATTCCAGGTAGATGATAACTCAGATTTTAGCAGTCCGCTTTATGATTATGACGGCATTGGATCGACTGTATTTTCGATCAGTGGTTTATCCTTAGGCACTACCTATTACTGGAGGGCCGCAGCAAAAAATTCCTGTGGCAGACCCTCCGAATGGTCTGACACCTATGAGTTCACCACCCTGTGGTATCCGGCGGCTCCCGTTCTGAGTGGTCCTGCTGACGAGGCAGCCTGTCAGGCGACCTCCCTTTCCCTCAGCTGGGGATCTGTCAGCGGCGCATCGGGCTATCATCTGGTTGTCGACAACAATTCGGATCTGGGCAGTCCGGAGATTAACGAAGTCGCTGTTGCCGGCACAAGCTATGCGCTGAGCGGGCTTTCCGGCGGTTCTACTTACTACTGGACTGTTCGGGCAACTAACTCTTGTGGTGTTAACGGTGACTGGGCCACATCGCGTGAGTTTTATACCACCATGGCTGCCCCGTCTGCTGTTACACTGAGTGCTCCTGCCGACGGGTCAACATGTCAGGCTGTACCTCCTTCCTTATCCTGGGCTGCAGCCACTCACGCAGATCATTACATCCTGCAGGTGGATAACAATGACAACTTTAGCAGTCCTGAATACTATAAGGACGATGTCAGCGGCACTTCGCAATCTGTTACAGGTTTATCGGAAGGAACCACCTACTACTGGCGGTCAAAAGCCGTAAACGGATGTGGTACGGAAGGTCCCTGGTCGTCTGTGAATGATTTCACCACAACCATCAGTTCTGTCGCTATCCCTGCCCCTGCTTCTCCCGTTGATGAAGCAACTTGTCAGGCACTGAATACTACCCTTTCCTGGGCAAGTGCCAGCAATGCAGTAAGCTATGCTCTCCAGCTTGATGATAACGCTGATTTCAGCAGTCCTCTTGTGGATCAGAGTGTTGCAGGTACCAGCTATAATTGCAGCGGATTGTCAGAGACTACGGAATATTTCTGGAGGGTTAAAGGAGTAGGGAGTTGCAGTATGGAAAGTGACTGGACCACCAGCCGCAGTTTTCAAACCGGATCTGCCGGTCTGGATGCCCCGGAACTCAGCAGTCCCGCTGACATGAGCGGTGATCAGTCCCTGTCCCTGACCCTGAGCTGGGATGCAGTTGGGGATGCCACCGTCTACCAGGTCCAGCTTGACGACAATGAAGACTTTAGTTCCCCCTTGCTGGATGAACAGCTGAGCGGAACGAGCATTGAAGCCAGTGGCCTTGCCGAGGAGACAAGTTATTACTGGCATGTTCAGGCTGCAGCAGCATGCGCTTCAAGCGACTGGTCAGCAACATGGGAATTTGAAACCCTGGGTGGAGAAGACCCCCCCGATGCCATAGAAGTAACAGAAGGTCTTGGATATTCCCTGAAACAGAACCAGCCTAACCCATTCACAGAATCGAGCTGTATTGAGTTCAGCATTCCTGTGGATGCCGGGGTTACTTTTGAGGTTGTCAGTATGGAAGGTAAATTGATCTTCAGCAGAACACAATTCTACCAGACAGGTAAACATATGTTTGTTCTCCGGGCAGGCCAGCTACCGGCTTCAGGAGTTTATATTTACCGAATGAAAACAAATGATTTTGTGGATACACGATTGTGTATTGTACGTTAATTGTAATTGAGATTGAAAAAAGAGGCTGTCTTTTTGGGCAGCCTCTTCACCTAATCAAAACAAATACCAATTAATATACTGTAAAAAGAACTGAAAGAACCTCGGATCCTATTTCCAGGCTCAGGTTGTAAAGCCCGGGATTCAAGCCGCTAACCAGTTCCGTAATATCCAACATATTGTCGCCATTTCGAATATCAATATCCAGTAAACCAAGCACCTGGCCGGCCAGGTTTGTGATCATGATCCTGCCAGGTTTCAGCTCGGGACAGGTATATTCGAAACTTACCAGAACAGCATCATCGAGATTACCTCCCAGGACTTTCAGGTTGGTGCAATAGCTATTGGAGTTTTGTGAAAATCTATTATCAACCTTCAATACTTCCAGTGCAGTCAAGAATCCGGAATCGTACGCACCATCGTCATACCCCTGGTAACTGGTGAAGGGACTTATCACGCCATAGCTGATACTCAGGTTGATAATTTCTTCCTTTAAAGGATCTGCCATGGAAGGAGCGTACTGATTTTTATAGTATTCTGCCAGCAGCGTTTCAATCTTCTGCTTCGCCCATAATTTCATCAGGAAAAGGTATTCTTCCCGGTATTCCGAAGCGAGATTCGGATTGTAGCTATATTCCACGTCGATGCCAAAGGCCTTCCCGGCAAGTGTTGCAACAGATTCAGCGCTTTCGGAATAGCGCCCGGAAACGATCATTTGCTGTCCTATGTACAGGTTCGGGAGCTGGCCCGGGTAGATTTCCGTAACGATATCAGGTGAAAATGTCATGCTGGTCTGAAGCAATACCGGGTTATTGATCAGCAGGAAGTACTCAGTGATTATAGATTCAAGTTCACTGTCGGCCAGGAATTCGCTCAGGCCGTAATTGTCATAGGAGATGGTTCTCAGGAGCCGCTCATTGGTACTGCTGCCAATACCGAAGGAGAACAGGTTGATGTTCGTCTCGCTGTTTACAATAAGCTGATCGATGTGTTCAATCAGTTGATCAGTATCCGTTATTCCCGAGGTTTGCTCCCCATCGGTCAGAAAAATAATGATGTTGGCCGTATTCTCGCTGGCTGCCGAGAACTGAGGCACCGCCTTGTCGAAGGCCCCCGAAATATTGGTACTTCCTTCGGCTTGCAGCGAGGAAATGTACGCCAGGGCATCATTCTGGTTTGTGGTGGTATTCAGAACATGTTGTGATCTGAAGCCGGTAATGTCGCTGCTGAATGAAATGATATTGAAATAGTCGTTATCATTAAGGTTGTTCACAATAAAGCGGGCAGCATCGCGGGCATCAATAATCTTCTGTCCCGTCATGCTCCCTGAACGGTCGATGATCAGGGTGAAATATTTTGAGATTATCTGGTTTTCGGGTTGTGGTTCAGGTTCCACAATAAACGTAAAGAAACCGTTACCGTATTCATCGGGTACCAGGCTGTCGGGCATGAAGCTGCTTAAACAAAACAGCCCAAGTTCATCTGCGGAGAGTTCATAGAACATGGAAATATTCTCATAGAACTTCTTCTCGTCGAAGCTGAAATCAATCAGGGCGGAGTCAGTGTAATTTTCAACAACTATTTCCCCTGATGAAGGCGACAGCAGGCTTATACTATTAATGCCGCGCTGGGAATAAATGGCAAGGTGGAAATTGCAGTCCTGGTATTCGTCTTCCAGCAGGGTGTTTATATCAAAAGGAAGGAGATAGCTTACCTGTCCGAGTTTGTAGGGCAGCAGTTCCACAAAGGTCAGCTCGACCAGCAATGAATCATTCGCGGGCACAGCTGTTTCTATATCATAGATGAGCGGGGTATTCCCAAGGTAGATGCCCAGGTCCGATGGGACGGATGTCCCGGAGCCTCCGTCATTCAGACTGTCCTGCGGTTCGGCAGCAATAGCAGCTTCGTACCATGTGCCATTCACCCGGTAACGCAAGCTCGTGGCGCTGGCTGTTTCCGGCAGGGGAAAGGCATAACGGGGTGAAATGCTATCACCACTTGTATTCAGAAAAAGTTGGGAGATCGTAGTGACAGAAACCTGGTCGGTCACCCTGACATTTACCTTACTTTCAAGAATATCGAGGAAGGTATCAGTTGCGGAATCTTTGAAGGCGATTCCATTTCCCTTGACCTGCCACATGCTAACCAGTGCCAGGAAAGAGAGAGCAAAGCATAGTTTTTTCATAGTGATTTGGGTTTATGGCTAGAAAGAATGCACTCAATTAACCGGGTTCAATCTACAGATGGAATATGGGCTCAAAACGTTGCTTTTACGTGCGATAAAAAAATATCTCTCAACTATAAATAGTACGAATAGCCGTTCCGTGAAACAGATTTGGAATAGCTGGTAACCGCTGGTGTACTATAAAATAGGAATTCGCTTTGTTTTCATGCCGTTTGATGATTTTTTTGAGGATATGGTACCGTCTTTGCTTCGATTCAGGACAGTGCCTTGATGACGTTAGGATATTTACAGATAGCAAACGTCTGATTTTAATACACTTAATTTTCTTTGGCTGAAAAGAGGCAAAGGAGTGGAAAATCCGGCATTAAATCACCAGAAAAAAACAAATGTAAAATATTGAATAACAGCACTTAAGATGGATCAAAAGTTGCGCAATCGCAGGGAATTGTTAAATACCTTTGTACGCCTGTCAAAATAATCGGATAAAATAATATATTTGTGCCGAAAGTTTTTGTTGTTGACAGGCATGTAGTATCATGTTTACACAAAACCGAATCTCAGACAGTGAAACCATCTCCGGCACCTTCAGTGGTGTATATTCATCTTCAACTTTGCGCATGGCACAGGACATTCTCTTTCATTATTTCCAGTTTCATCAAAACAGAGCTGTTAGTGTGCAACGATCGGTGTGGGGTGATGCCTTGAATACTGAGTATGTAGTTATCCAATCCATTTTAGTAGTAACCTAAATCTATAGACATGCAATTGGTGGAGTCTGTAATCAGGAAGGCCATTATAAAAAAGGGACGCCGGATCAGTAAAAAGTCCCGGAGTTCGATCGAGCAGTTCATCACCTTGACCAAACTCCTGCAGAAGGCCAGACATACTGCCTTTGGCAGGCATTATAATTTTCAATCGATCCTGAATGACAGGGACATTTTCAAGGCCTTTCAACAGGCGGTCCCCGTATTTGATTATGAAAAACTCTACCAGGAATGGTGGCACAGGCTCCTGAAGGGTGAACAAGATATTACCTGGCCGGGGAAGGTTAAATACTTCGGACTGACCTCCGGGACATCCAACGATGCCAGCAAGCGTGTACCTGTGACGCATGATATGAAGAGGGCCATGCAAAAGACCGGGACCCGACAGTTATTTGTACTTGCGGGTCTGGATCTTCCGCCAAATTTTCTTCAAAAGAAGATTCTGATGCTGGGTGGCTGTACTGATCTGGTGCAGGTTGAGGATTATTTTGAAGGTGATCTGAGCGGCATTCTTGCTGGTCGACTTCCTATCTGGTTTGCAAAAAAATACAAACCCGGGAAGCAGATATCCAGGGTAAAAGACTGGAATGAAAAGCTGAATGAAATTGTCAGACAGGCTCCTGACTGGGATATCGGAGGCATTGCGGGTGTTCCTGCCTGGGTGCAAATGCTGATTGAGCGCATCATTGATCACTACGGACTGGAAACCATTCACGATATTTGGCCAAACTTCTGTGTATATTCACATGGAGGGGTCAGCTTCGAACCTTACCGAAAGACTTTTGATAAGCTGCTGTCCCGGAAGGTATACTTCCTGGAGACCTACCTGGCATCTGAGGGATTCCTGGCTTACCAGGCTGATCAGGATGTGGACATGCACCTGGTATTGGATAATGGGATTTTCTTCGAATTTGTTCCTTTTACCGGGGATAATTTTGACAGC
The DNA here is from genome assembly GCA_016931575.1 of Bacteroidales bacterium. Classification (GTDB taxonomy): domain Bacteria; phylum Bacteroidota; class Bacteroidia; order Bacteroidales; family UBA10428; genus UBA10428. Next base: position 151,347 of record JAFGEO010000062.1, read on the forward strand.
AACGGTAATATCAGGGAAGGTGCAGAAGCATTGCTCCTGACCGAGGTGTCCGAGAATACGGATTATGCCTTATTGATCAGCACTGTAAGCGGTGCATGGCGCTATCTGATTGGCGATACCATCCGCTTTACCTCCCTGGAAAGAAATGAGATTATCATTACCGGACGCACCAAGCATTTTCTTAGTCTCTGCGGCGAGCACCTCTCAGTCGATAATATGAATAAGGCTGTTGAAATGGTTGCTGATGAGCTGAATATTGATATTAAAGAGTTTACAGTTGCCGGAATCCCCTATGAAGGTTTTTTTGCTCACAAATGGTACCTCGGAGTCGGTGATACTTCCAATATTGAAGCAGAGCTTGTCAGTCAGAAAATTGACGATGCCCTTAAAGTTTTAAATGATGATTATGCCGTGGAGCGCAGAGCTGCGCTTAAGCGGGTAATCGTTGAAATGGTGCCTCACCGGTACTTTTATGAATGGATGGACCGAAGAGGGAAAGCAGGCGGGCAGCATAAATTCCCAAGGGTGCTGAAAAATCATCACGAAGACTGGGAAGCTTTCCTGGATATGGTTCAAAAGCAGGGGGTATAGAATGATTGACGCAATACTTCAGGGAGTTGTACTGGGTTTGCTGCTGAGTGTGTTGGTTGGCATTACATTTTTTGTGCTTATGGAGGCAAGCCTCCGCTATGGTTTCGGTCCTGCTATCTCCATGAGTGCAGGCGTTGCCAGCAGCGATGCCCTGATCCTTTTCTTACTCTGGTATTTTTCTCAGGGAGTCATTAGCCATGTGGTTCATAATTCTTATTTTCACTACTCCAGTTGTGCTGTGCTGATCGGTTTCGGATTCTACTATATGTATAATTCAAGGTCAGTGCAGCTGCATGGCGACGCCTCAGGAACGAGAAGGATCCGTCTTTTCCTACAGGGCTTTACCGTTAATCTTTTTAATCCTTCCGTAATCATCTACTGGACAGGTGCCCTGCTTGTTGCAGTAACCCAGCAGCGTTTTACCGGCAAGAAGCTGTTACTCTATTTTGGCACTGCCCTCTTTGTGGTGCTGTTAACCGATCTGTTCAAGATCTATTTTGCAGCAAAGATCAAGCCCCTGGTAACTCAAAAGGTGCTTAAAATCATCTATTTCAGTGTTGGAATTCTTTTAGTACTGTTTGGAATTGGCATGCTTTTTTAAGAGCTTTAATTCCTGCCTAAGCCCTCATGGCCCGGAGTCATTCAAAAATATTTAAATACTTATCAACATAGGGATTGGAGCTGGTTTCATTTAATTCCTGTGTTTTGATACTATTTAAAAATATTGAAAATCAGTGACATAGATATTGTCTGGATGCAAATCCAACCTGCATTAACTATCCGGAAGGCTGTATTAAATATGGCTTATCGCCAGATTGCCGGAAGCAGGTTTTTCTCATTTTAAGACTAAATTCAATACAGGAATATTGAAGGCTCCTTTTCTTAGGTGCTTCATCCTGAAAAATGTTTTTACTAATCTTTTACGAAACGAGAATAATGAAATTGAGAATGTTTTTAGTCCTGATGGCTTTTGTTCATCCAACTCTTGTCATGACACAGACAAAGGAAATGCCAGGGAATGCAGGTCTTCCTGCGGAAGGCAATATTTCCGGAATAAATGTTGCTGAAAGAATTGCATCTGATATTGTGGGAAGCAAAGCTCCTCTCCCGACGTATCTGGGTTGCAACGGGGCAGTTCAGCTGGATGGTGTTAATGAGTATCTGCACACACCTTTTCACAATTATACTTTTGAATATTTTACCTTGGAATGTTGGCTTAACGCAGCTGATTATTTAAAGAATGTTCATTTTATAAGCCTGCATCAGGGAAGTGATATTATCCTGGGAAACTGGTCAGGTGGGGATTTCAGTCTTTGGACATCCGGATTGACCCCCATTGAAAGCACCGTACCTCATAGCTTAAATACCAATGAGTGGCACCACATCGCCTACGTTTTTGATGGCAGTAACCAGATAGTATATATTGATGGTAATGAAGCAGTCAGGGTTCCAACTACAGGGACACCCATAACGAATAGCGCCACGTTTAATGCAGGCCTGGTCATAGGCGCCCGGTATTCTACTACCCTCCAGTTTACAAACAGTGCATTCGCAGATGTTCGGATCTGGAATGTTGCACGCACCCAGGAAGAGATCAAAGAAGCAATGACAGTAGATTTAGACGGAAGCGAAGAAGGGCTGCTTGCGTACTATACTTTTGATGAAGGCCCCGGAATCGATACCGTTGCAGACCTTACCGGAAACGGGAATACGCTGACGCTTTATAATATGGAACTGTGGGACGACCGGATCGATGCTGATATGGTCAGTCGGGATGTGGTGGAAGTATGTGAGGCGTATACCTGGATTAATGGAACCACCTATACAGATAGCGACAGTACATCCAATTACACGATGAGTGCAGCGAATGGTTGTGACAGCCTGGTATTTTTGGATTTGACCATTCATAAGGGTGTAAGCACTACGGACATCATTGAGGCTTGCGACAGCTTTACCTGGAGCGATGGAGTTACTTATTTTGAGAGTAATAATACTGCCGTTAAAAACCTGACAACCATCTTTGGATGTGATAGTCTGGTGACACTTAACCTGACAGTTAATCATTCTTCTTCTACTGAGGATAGTATTGTTGCCTGCAATAGTTATACCTGGATTGATGGAAATACTTATACCTCCAGCAATAAGGAGGCTACGATGACATATTCCAGTATGATGGGTTGCGACTCCGTTATTACCTTGAATTTAACGATAAACTCGGTCTCTGACATCACCACATCAACTTCAGGTCAAACGATTACGGTAAATAATACTAATGCCAGCTATCAGTGGCTCGATTGTGGAGATGGAAATACAGTGCTTGATGGAGAAACTGCAGCAAGCTTTACAGTTTCTGAAACAGGAAGCTTTGCTGTTGAACTTACAGAAAATGGTTGTGTCGACACCTCAGATTGTGTGGTAATTTCAGCGCTGGCGCTCGATGAGAACAGTGCTGCCGGGGTTTGGGTATATCCTAATCCCAATGAAGGACAGTTCAGCCTGAACATGGACGGTGCTGTACCGAAGGCCATCACCATTCATGATCTGAATGGTAAACTAGTGACTTCTGTTGAACTGCAACAGGAGCCTTCTCAGTCCTTTGATCTGAACCTGGCGCCGGGGATGTACCTGATGCGTATTCAGACCGGTTCTGTTACGAAAGAAATTAAGCTGTTAATTAAATAGATCCCATAGCTAAGTAGGGAAGACCCGGGTTACTGAAAAGTGCCCGGGTTTTTAATTATCCGATACTTGTATAGCTTGACAGAATACCGTATTTTTTCATGAGTAAGAAAATAAAAGCCTATGAGATTCTACCTGTTTCTTTGCCTTATTTTAGCGCGGCCTGCTTTGCTTTCGGGCCAAAGTTCCGGCGACCTGCCAAAGCTGGAAGTTTCCGGGAACCACCGCTACCTGCAAACCGAAAATGGTGACCCCCTTTTTTGGCTGGGCGATACCGGCTGGCTGCTTTTCAGCAAGCTGAACCGGGAGGAAGCAGAACACTACCTGGACGATCGTGCCCGGAAAGGGTTCAACGTGATCCAGGTTATGGTTTTACACCAACTAAAGATCACGAATGTTTACGGTGATTCTGCGCTGGTCAGGGGGGATGCCTCTGCACCTGTGGTCAGCGAAGGAAATTCACCTAATGATCCGGACGCTTATGATTACTGGGACCATATCGATTACATCGTTGAGCTGGCTGAAGAACGGGGCATTTACCTGGCCATGGTACCGGTTTGGGGCTCCAATGTCAGGCAGGGGCTGGTAAACAGGGAACAGGCATCGGACTATGCAGCCTGGCTGGCAGAACGGTATGCCGGAAATTCAAACATCATCTGGCTGAATGGGGGAGATATCAAGGGGAGCGACAGCACAGCGATCTGGGAGATCATCGGGCAACAACTTCGTAATAACGACCCGGATCACCTGATAAGCTTTCATCCCTTTGGACGCACACAGTCCTCGATGTGGTTCCATCAGGCAGGATGGCTCGATTTCAACATGTGCCAGTCTGGGCACCGCCGCTACGACCAGGACGATACGGATCTCGGGTACGGCGAGGACAACTGGAGGTACATACAAGATGATTACCTGCGGTGGCCGGCGAAGCCCACTCTTGATGGGGAACCTTCCTACGAGGGCATTCCTCAGGGGCTTCATGACACGGCCCAACCCTTCTGGGATGAAGATGATATCAGGCGATATGCCTACTGGTCGGTGTTTGCCGGGGCATGCGGGTTTACATACGGCCATAACGCTGTCATGCAGTTTCATAAGTCCGGGGATACCGATCCGGCTTATGGTGTTCGCGAATACTGGACCGAAGCCCTGGATGCCCCAGGGGCAAGCCAGATGCTCTACCTGAAACAGCTCATACTTTCCAGGCCCTGCTTTGACAGGGTACCCGATCCTTCTTTGATAGCAGAGCAGCAGGGCAAACAATATGATTACCTGGCTGCTATGCGGGGGAAGGATTATGTGTACATCTATACCTGCACGGGCAGGGAAATTCCTGTAGTGATGGGATTAATACAAGGAGAGAAGGTGCGGGCCTCCTGGTATAATCCGCGAACCGGAGAGATGAAGCCGATTGGGGAGTTCCTGAACTCAGGAGTGCAAAGCTTTGATCCTCCGGGGCAGGAGGAAGAAGGGAACGACAGAGTGCTTGTGTTAGAACTCATTTGAGGGAGACACTATTCTATTTCACACAAAATGTATAAACTATATCATCAACTATATCTGTTGCATGCATCATAGTATATTTGTGTGATTTCACTAGTTTAAAACCGGATTTATCCATTTTATTTTTAACAACTTCCATATCAATATCTCCAGGATGTGGAATTGCTGCAGGATAAATAAATATCTGGCCATCTGGTTTTAAAGCATTAAAAAAATAACAAAAAAGATTATCCCAATTTTCTATGTATTGCAGAACATCAAAAATTAATACGGCATCAATGGTATTCTTTTGTAATGGTAATTCAATTTGCAGATTATCAATCTTTAGTATTTCTAAGTTGTTGTTTTTTGTGAAAATTGGCATTCTTTCCTTTATCACAGCAATGGCACTATCAATATGCTCTATCGCATAAACTTTTCCTTTCCTGCCAACAACATTCGTCAGAGGAATCACATATCTGCCTTCCCCACAACCAAAATCTACCACACTGGCTCCTTCTTTAATTCCTAATATTTGAAGCATTTTAGCTCCCTGGCTTTGCAACCACTCTGTTTCGTGTTTTGAAATATTCATTGTTACGTATCATTATTTTTGTTTTCAAAATTCTTTGGTATTAGCTTATTATTTTTTTCACAATTACCAAAGCTAAAATCATCTAAGGCTTTGAGCAATGCTTCAAACGGAATATTTTGGAAATTTTTTCTAGTAATCTCCCATCCCTTTGTCGATTCATTTGCAAGCCAACGATAATAGGTGTATTTATCTTTTTCTTGTTGTACCGATAAGATACTATCTTGAGTAAAAAGATTCCAAAACACCCAGTTTTCAGAAATCACCTGGCATAACTTATTCCATTCTCCATTTTTTTTCGCATGACATATAGCCATTTCACCCCTGTCTTTTAATGGCCATAATGCCCAACTTACTTTCTCTGACTCCAATATTGAAATAAATTCATGTAAAACA
>JAFGEO010000063.1 GCA_016931575.1 Bacteroidales bacterium
TGCATTGTTTCCCCTTGGAGAAATGCTTCCTCTGATATTGATATTGCTGGCTCCGCCGGGTTGCGCACTCCTCAGGTCCATGTTGAGTCCTGCCACCCTCCCCTGCATCATATTCTCAACAGAATAGGTGGCAGTCCTTGGAAGTTCCTCTGTCTTAATGGTTGCAACAGCGCCCGTAACCTCTTTTTTCTGCATGGTACCGTAGCCCACCACCACGACCTCCTCCAGAGCGAGCACGTCCTCATTTAGCGATATATCGATGGTGGTTCTGTTGCCAACGGACACCTCCTGCGTTGTCATTCCTACAAAAGAAAATACCAGCGTTGCTTCACCATCCGGGACACGAATCTCGTATGTGCCGTTGTCATAGGTGATCGTGCCCACTGATGTTCCCTTGACAACCACTGAGACTCCGACAAGTGGATTGCCCGCTTCATCTGTGACCGTCCCCGTCACTGTTCTTCCCGGCTGCGCAGACTTTGTCGGTTCTGATTTGCCCAGTAATTCCCGTTTAGAAAGAACAATCTGTTTGTCCAGGACCAGGTAGTCCACATTTGTGCCTTTAAAAAGTCCGGTAAGCACATCGTTGATCGGTGCATCCGTGAACTTTAAGGATACTTCTCTCTCCACATCCACAAGTTTGGTGGAATAAAGGAAATAGAACTCACTTTGCTGCTCGATGGAATTCAGCACTTGCAGCACAGTGGATCGCTCAGAATTAATATTGATTTTTGCGGATTGGGAATAAGATTCGACCGCAAAAAGCTCCAGCGTTGTTGCAATGATAACAAATACAGATAGTTTCATTATCATGATAAATTTGCGAAACTTGAGCCATGTATATTCGAGACATGGTAGTTTACTGGTTAGATTTTTCATAATTTTGTAAAGGTTAATGTTCATATTTGTATACAGTTCTCCCAAGCACCTGTATACGGATACTTTAATCGTGCAGGAAAGCCTGGCCGCTTTCCTGCTTTTTTTGAAGAAGTTCTAAGTCATAGGCTTGTTCGATTTAGTTTGTAGGGTAAATAGTTAAGTTGTTTATTCTGAAGTAATCTTATTTGTGATATGTAACTGGTATCCTTTTTTAAGGCCAATCAGAACACGAGGAAGCATGTAAGTTCCGTCCGGCTTCCGCTCCCTGGGATAAATGGTGTAATCAATGGGTGTGGCAAGTTCCATCAGGTTGAGTACCTGGCTCAGGGTCTCATCAGTAAAGGTCCCTGAATACCTGATATAACCCATTTCCTCACTGGTAAAATCGATTTCCACATTATACCATCGCTCAAGTTTCCTTGCAATTCGGCTTAACGGGTCATTGATCATGACGAGCTTCCCGTCTTTCCAAGACACATAATTGGCCGGATCCACATCCTCAAAATCAATTCTATTCTTTTCGGGATAATACCTGGCCTGCTGTCCAGGATCAAGCTCAAGGAAATTTTTCAACGTTCGGTCTGAAAGGATCTTCTGTAATTTAACCTTGCCTTCCTCCAGGGTCAACTCCACCAGATTCTCTTCCGGATAAGCCATGATATTAAACGAAGTACCTGTAGCCCTGAATTGCATATCACCTGCCCTGACAATGAATGGTCGGTACATGTCTGCATCTACATCAAAGTAGGCCTCCCCTTCCAGATAAACCGTTCTCTCTTTACCAGTGAAAGCGAGGGGGAACCTGAGTGAACTGCCGTGATTTAACCATACTACAGAACCGTCAGACAGCTCCAATCTGGTCTTACTCCCCATAGGAGAAGTTATTTGTTGATAGATAGGATTTTGCTGGGTGATCGCTTGTGGTACTGGTTCAGTTTTCCTTTGCGTGTGATTGTAATACAAAAGGCTGGTAAGAAGCAACGGTAAGAAAAGGATCGCGGCAGCCCTGGTAATAAATCTTCCGATAGGAATCAGTGATTTTTCGCGTGGTCTGTTTCGCCCTGTGGCTGAATTCATCTTTAAGTTCAGCGCATGATGCGTTTTGTCCAGAAGTCCCATCTCAGCGAGCTCCGGTATGTCCCCACTGCTATCGATGCAGTTCCAGTATTTCTTCAACCAGATCCAGCCATTTAGACCCGAGCCCTCTTTACTAAGCCATTCAGCAACAATCCTCAGTTCATCGATAGAGCACTCGTTTGACAAAAACTTCTCGAGTATTTTTTTATCCATATCAATGCTTTACAATGATAAGCGCTTCCAGAAAGTCCTGGAAGCGCTTGCCAATCAATTAATTCCCAACCAATTCACCAAAAAAACTAACCCTAAACCTAAAACCAGACGAAATATTATTTATGAATCCAGCATTCATTGCTGCTTCATTTTTTTCTGTATATTAATATTACGCAACAGAAGCAGCTTACCACTATCTGAAAATGGATCTTTTTTCTGACAAACAGGGATTCTTTTGCGTTATGTGATTGTCAACAAGCGATTCAGGGAGATCAGGAATGAAGAAAAATATTGAAAAAAAGTGTCATAACCAGTGCATCCTCAAAGTGACGTCGTAAAAATTTCAGGGAGGCAGCAATATGATTTTCTACGGTGTTGACTGAGATTCCCAGCTTTCTTGAGATCTCAGAATAGGTGAGCCCTTCCTCCCGGCTCATCAGGAAAACCTGTCTGCGACGTTCTGGAAGCCTTTCTATTAGCTGGAGTGTGCTATTTATCAGATCCTGGTGATCTGACTTATCACTGGTCTGCTTTTCTTTTTGCTGTCTTCTATACCACTCTTCCAGGAAATTCTTTTCACTTAGTTTTTTCCTCAACAGGCTGATAGCCGCATTATATGTAACAGTGAACAGGAATGACTCGAAAGACTGATTTTCGTCGAGATCCTGATGTTTTTCCCATATTTTTATGAATACA
>JAFGEO010000064.1 GCA_016931575.1 Bacteroidales bacterium
CCGGTACTGTATATCAGCTCATTCATCTGCGTGGGGACGATGACATAGCCCGTGGCGAGCAATGGTTGTCCCCCTCCCCTCGCCCCGTAACTCCTGGAAACCCCAATGGGCCCCTCATCTGGCTCAGCAGTGAATACCGGTTTAAACTTGGGGTACAGAATGATCCCGAGTACAACAAGGATCAGACCGAACGTAATGATCCTTTTGATCAGCTTATTTTTCCTTGACGCCATATAACCGGTTAGTTTTCAGTACTCCGGAAATCACCTTCCTTCACCTGCCGGTGAAGGAAAAATAACCTGCCGGAAATTACACTACAAAAATAGGAATTGTTGCATCATAATGTTTGATAATTCTCAAGGATGAGCAAAATAAATCATCCGGTAGCAACCTATTGCAGGTGTGGAAAACACCAATAAATTGTACAAACATATTTATCAATGGGAAGCATTTGTTGAACTAAACCTCCCTTCCGGTCGGCAGCCTTTAATAATTCTAATCTGATTTATGATATCCGGAATTATCCTGGATCTTGGACTGCCCATGGTATCACAAGGACGAAATTAAAATATCCATTGTAATTTACAGTTCCGACTGGCTTCCTTCTATACCTTGGCCTTTTCATTATTCCCGGGAGTCACATATATGCGAGTTTTTTAGCTTTATGTGACTTTTTGTTTATATTTATTGGCCTGATTATCTGATGATTATGAAACACCGTTAAGTCACTTTATCCGGTAAAACTCACAGGATTGTGACTTTCTGTTTTCGGGAAAAAGGATACCGCTTCCCTGATCCTGTATGTCACTTACGGAATACCTGGATCATAGACATAGCCTGCATCATAAAGAGAACCCCGCAAAATATCGTGTCACTTTTTCAGCTATCTTCAGTTCTGAGCTAGCTTGACAAATTGATTCCACAGTATATAAGGTATACCTTCCAAAGAAACCGGTTTCGTTCAGCACGAAGCACATATTTGACCAAGGCCAAAAACGATGCTTAATTGTTAAGGATAATAGCCCTTCCGTTTCCAGAATCGCAGCATAAAATCCAGGTTCTCCATCAGGAGCTCCCTCCCTCCTTCCCCCGGGAAATCAAGTCCGGGAATGTCATAGTTGTTCACCATGTAATGTATCCAATCCCCGCTGATATAGGATGAGTAGAGCAGCCTCATGGTTTCATAATCAGCCTCATTGCCGGATTCATTACCGGGTGTTTTCCCCCGGTACCAGGGGTTGTCCGGGTCCGGAACAAGATCATTGAGTCCGAAGGCCATCTGGATTCCCGATTCGGGGTTGAAGAAGATCATTCCCGGTATGGGCTCGTTTCCGCTTTGATCAGAATTTTTAACCGGACTCATTGTCAAGTCTTTTTTCATTAATATTTTCCTGGCCTTTCTTTTCTTATGGGCCGGAGCCTCCAGGGTTTCGTTATGGAAAACCAGGAAATCCCGGATAAAGCTGCCTGCCTTTTCTTCACTTTCAACGAAGGCAATGGGTTTTCCTCTATTGAATTTCAGGAAGGATGCATGTAATTGTTCATTTTCCGCTTTCTTTAAAACCGGATCCTTTTCAAACAACATCTTGCTTTTCTCAGAGCTTTTCTCCTGTCTGATCAGGTCTTCATTATATCCCCAGCTCAACTGGGCCCCTGAGAACCACCACTCATCTCTCCACTTCACAAATCCTGCAAAGGAAATGGATTTCCCCGCTTCAAATTCTCTCGGCAGATCCAGTGATTTTGAGGTAACCCTCAGGACCGTCTCCGTGGCAATATGCTGAAAAAGCAGCATATCATCCTCCGCTCCCATGAAAAGGTAATACCCGGATTTTTTCTCACTTATCCCAAGGATTTCATTGAAAAGGGGATGATCCTTACCCAGGGTATAGGCCAGCCAATCCTTCGCCTGCCTGGCAAGCAAAGGGGTATACGTGGAGAGAACATAGGAATCGATGGTATCATATACATACAATTCCCGGCTTTCCTCCGCCCGCCCATCCTCACTCCGATAAGTATTGTCCTCCCTGATCATGTCAACAAGCTCCTTCCCCTGAAAATGCAGCAGCCAGGAATCAATCATGATCGACCTCATCTTATCTTTCAGCACAAAAAAATCTTCTTCCCCGGGACTGACTGCAAAATGCTGTTTCAGCTTGAGGTTTTCGGGTGCCTGTTCATACTCCCGCTCCAGGATTTCAAAGATCCTGTCTGTCAGGTCTGACCATTCAGGTGCCTCAGGACTGATAATGGATTCATCATACTGTGTCATGCTGATAAAGTACCAGAGCAGGAAGTAAATATCCTCAATATTGATCTCATCCGGGTAATAATCAGCGGGATCAGGATTATAGAAAGGCAGGTAACTGCCGTAAAGCTCATGGACCTGAGCCGTAAATGCCTTCCATAATCCGGGACCCGAAATCACATCTTCGAAATAGCAGATGAGAAAGCATGCCAGATCCTTCTTTTCTTCCCAGGATAAAAGACCGGCAAATTCCAGGTAAGCATCCTCTTCCATGAGGCTGTATGCTTCGTTGCAAAGCCTCAGGTAATAAAAGTCGCTGGGTGCCGGAGTGCTGTAAGGATGGAACATGAGCCACAGGTCCATATAGATGCGTTCTTTTTTTCCTGCCATCTCACGAGGTTATGTCATTATTGTCAAGTATTTGTAATATTTGTTTGTGCTGTTCTTCAGCACTGATATATCCGAACTGCTCATTCAAGGCACTTATTTTTTCATCGACAGCCTGTTGCTGGTTTCTCGGCCTGGTCAGTTCAACTCCATTTTCGTTTAACCACATTACAATAAGCGGGCTGATTTCAGCACAATACCATCCTTCTGGTTTTCAAAATTGAAAGAATATTCCTTTCCTTTCCTCGAAAATGAAACGCTAACATTCCCGGCCCCGTCCAGTGTCAATGCTTTGGTTCCGGCAATTTGATCAGCTTCCGCGGAATTTTCCACCGGTATGATAAGGGTGGCGACGATGGTTCTGCTTTCTTTTGATCTCAGCTCGGTATCGAAATACCCTTCCCAGAAAAATGGCTGTGTTGCGTTTATATACTGGCAGGCATGTCTTCCAGGCTGTATTTTAAATGCTTCTTTAGCCAGTGGTATCAGGGCCATTTTACCATGCTGCCCTTCCAGCATTGCAAGGTCATCCTGTACCTTAAAATCAACCCCGGGATGAAAACGGACTTCAATGGCTGAGCCAGGTTCAGCCTCGATCTCATCAACCACTACTGTTATTCCCGGTTTTTCAAGAAGGATATGTCTTTTCCATCCCTTAAGCTCTTTGTTCGGATATGCTTTGGCAGGGTTCATCCGGACATAGTCCATCTTATCCGAGGTTCTGAATTCTTCAACATCACCGCCCACGTCATAATTCCAGGGTTGTTTCCTCATTTTCCCGGAAATCTGTCTTTCACCGTTCACGAAAACCACATTGTGCCCAATGCTCGAAGCATGGGGATAATCCCACCGCATATCGTCAAAATATTTTTCATCGTATCCCCTCGATCCAAGATCCCGGATGAAATATTCATTCTGCCAGTGCACCACAAAATGGCCAATGTCCAGGTGTCCATGATGCGGATCGTCATTCATTCCGGCTTTGCCTGCCACCAATACCTTTTCAGGGCTTTTAAAGTCGCTTCGCATGACCCACCAGTCGATGGTCCTGAAGTGAATGGAAGGACTTTCCGGAGGGGTTGGTTCCAATTCAGGCTGCGGCCAGATGATGTCAAAAATATCATTTCCC
>JAFGEO010000065.1 GCA_016931575.1 Bacteroidales bacterium
GGGTCGGAATTTATGGCCTGACATGGTGAGGGCAGTTAGAGCAGCAGAAGTAAAACTTAGGAATCAGCATTTTGTTCCAGTTTTTCCTTATTTTTCTTATTGATACGCCTGGAGATCCCGATACTAATTTCATACAGCACCATAATGGGCAGGGCTACAAGGATCTGACTAAATACATCGGGAGGCGTAATAATGGCTGACAGGATCAGGATCACCACCACAGCATGTCTGCGATACTTTTTAAGGAATTCAGGGGTGATCAGGCCTACTCTGCTGAGAAAGAATACCACCACAGGGAGTTCAAACAGGACACCTGAGGCGAGCGAGAGACTCGATACCAGGGAAACATAGGACATGAGCTGGATATTGTTTATTGCTATATCGCTAACCTGGTAGTGGATCAGAAAATTAATGGATAAGGGGGCGATCAGGAAATAGCCAAAAGCAACACCAAGAAAGAAAAGGAAGGAGATAACCAGGACGGCTCCCCGGGCGACTTTCTGCTCGGTATTGTACATGGCAGGTTTAATAAAGCGCCAGATTTCATAAAAAATATATGGAAAGGCAGCAACTACCCCGGCGATCAGGGATATCTTAATATGCGCCAGGAACTGGCCGGTCATCTGGATATTCTGAAGTTCAAAGGGGGTCTGATTTATACAGATCTTATTGGTATTGAGGACCTCCCTGCCAAACCGGCATAAGCCGCTGTTGATCGGAAAATCGGGCTGACTTGGCCCCATGATGATTACATCGAATACAATTTCTTTAAATAGAAATGCGAGAGCTGAAAAGACCACGATTGCCAATGCTGACCGGATCAGGTGCCAGCGTAATTCTTCCAGGTGTTCCAGGAAGGTCATTTCATGATTGGGATCCTTTTTTACCATCAACAGCAATTAAAACACAAACATAGTTAAGTGTAAGCATTAAATGCAAATCCCCGTTTAAAATACTAAGAATTACCTGCTTTTTTTGGGCCCAGGTATTCACAGTCAGATTGAGAATCCCTGTCAACACTTATCAATACCAGCCCACTGTATAATCACCTGTGATTATTAAATGACAAATATTGAGCTTATTTATATGTGCCAGTTTCAAAAAAACTTAGTATTTTTAATATGGAATGAAGTAATAAGGAGTGTTTAATTCATGCAAAAAACTTCAGAGATAACTTTTTATCAGAATTATCGTACTATGAGCGGGAATGCAGCTTCCGGCATTCACTTAATAGCACGTATTGATTATTAATGAGATGAGTCTGGGTGCTGATATATCTCTTACCGAAGTACTTAAAAGGCATTTTGGTTTCACCAGTTTTAAAGGGAATCAGGAACTGATTATCAGGAATGTCCTGGCAGGGAATGATACCTTTGTGCTAATGCCTACCGGTGGAGGAAAATCCCTTTGTTACCAGTTGCCTTCGCTGATACTGGAGGGTACTGCTATAGTCATCTCGCCTCTGATAGCCCTGATGAAGAATCAGGTGGATGCCATGCGCAGTTTCAGTGAGGATGATGGCATTGCCCACTTTCTGAACTCCTCTCTGGTGAAGAGTCAGATCCACCAGGTGAAAACCGATGTAATCGATGGTAAGACCCGCCTTCTGTATGTGGCACCTGAATCCCTCACAAAAGAAGAGAATATTGCCTTTCTGAAACAAATAAAAGTATCTTTTTACGCTGTTGATGAAGCCCATTGTATTTCCGAATGGGGACACGATTTCAGGCCTGAGTACAGGCGGATACGTCCCATCATTAATAAAATAGGGAAAGCTCCGATCATTGCTTTGACAGCCACGGCTACTCCCAAGGTTCAACACGACATTCAAAAGAACCTTGAGATGTTGGATGCAAGTGTTTTTAAGTCATCATTCAGGAGAGAGAATCTCTACTATGAGATCAGGTCCAAAAAGAATGCAACGAAGGAGATAATAAGATACATTAAAAATAACAGCGGCAAGTCGGGAATTATCTATTGCCTTAGCCGCCGTAAAGTGGAAGAGATTGCAGAGACCCTGAAGGTCAACGGAATCAAAGCATTACCCTATCATGCAGGCATGGATGCCGGCACCCGGGCCACAAACCAGGATAAATTCCTTATGGAAGATGTGGATATTATTGTGGCCACCATCGCTTTCGGGATGGGTATTGATAAACCTGACGTCAGGTTTGTCATGCACTATGATATTCCCAAAAGCCTTGAAGGATACTACCAGGAGACAGGGCGTGCAGGGCGTGATGGCGGGGAGGGAAAATGTATTGCATACTATAGCTATAAAGATATTCAGAAACTGGAGAAATTCATGCAGGGAAAACCGGTTGCCGAACAGGAGATTGGCAGGCAGCTGCTTCTGGAGACTGTCTCCTATGCTGAATCTTCTGTTTGCAGGCCGAAACAGCTTTTGAATTATTTTGGGGAAGAAATGACCGGCCGTTGCGAAAACTGTGATAATTGTCTGCATCCGAAAAAGCAGTTTGAGGGCAAAGATGACATTGTCCTTGTTCTGAAAACCATCCAGGAGGTCAAGGAGAAATTTAAAGCAGATCATGTTGCCAGCGTACTTTCCGGCATCAAAACCCAACCGGTAAAAGCATACCAGCACCATCACCTGGAGATATTCGGGAAAGGTAAGGAACACGATGTAAAATACTGGAATGCCGTTGTCCGTCAGGCATTAATTGCCCGTTTTATTTCAAAAGAGATTGAAAATTACGGTTTGCTTAAACTGGAATCCAGGGGATTGGAATTTATGAAGAACCCATACTCCTTCATGTTGACCGAGGATAATGAATACCCTGAAACCGATGATGACGATATCATTGTTAATGCACAGGGGGCATCCGGGGCTGTTGATGAAGAATTATTTAACATTCTGAAAGACCTTCGGAAAAAGATCTCGAAACTGAAGCAGGTTCCTCCATTTGTCATCTTCCAGGATCCCTCGCTTGAAGACATGGCTATCCAGTACCCGACCAGTCTTGAGGATTTGCAGAATATTTCGGGAGTTGGGGTGGGGAAAGCTAAAAGATATGGTAAGGAATTTGTCGATCTGATCAGGAAGTACGTGGATGAAAAAGAGATTGAACGTCCACAGGATATGATCGTTAAGTCTGTTGTCAATAAGTCGGGATTAAAAGTATATATCATTCAGAGTATCGATCGTAAACTGCCGCTTGACGACATTGCCAATGCCAAGGGGCTGGAGATGGGCCAGCTTCTTGATGAAATAGAAGCAATAGTAAATTCCGGAACAAAAATAAATATCGACTACTATATTAATCAAGTGATGGAAGAAGACCACCAGCAGGAGATCTTTGATTACTTTCGCGAAGAAGCCGAGGATGAATCGGTGGAGGCTGCATTGGAAGAATTGGGAGAAGACGATTATAGTGAAGAGGACATTCGCCTGATCCGGATTAAATTTATGTCTGAAATGGGGAACTAAGCTCTAAATCTGGACAACGGACATTTTAAACATTTAACCTGAAAAGTCATGAAAAAACGGATTATGTTGTCAGCAGTTGTTGGTTTTTCCTGGTCTGTGATCCTGGCACAACCAAGTCTGAGTTTTAATGCGCACCATTTGAAATCCGGTGAGGATAACAGCATGTCGTATTGCGAGTATGTTCAACCGGGGCAGGCAGGCGAAGCTATCGTCTGGGACTTCAGTGGGCTTAGCTTTGTAAAATCTTTCACAGGGCAGGTTAATGATGCTTCAGCGACAGATTTTGGGGTGGATTTCCCGGGGACAACTACCCATCTCCAGGAATTCGATTCGCATTTCTTTTTTAATGTGAGGGACAACAGAATTGAACAGTATGGATATACATCCGGTGATGGAAGGATTCAGACCCGGTACGATATACCCTTTGTGAAGATGAAATTTCCTTTTAGCTATGGTGAAAATTTTTCCGGTAATTTTTCCGGTGCAAGCTATTATTTAGGAGAGGAGAGGGCCCGTGTCAGCGGGGACTATCTGATAGAGGCCGATGCCTGGGGTCAACTGATCTTACCCGGGAATGTAAGCTATGACAATACCCTCAGGATCAGGACAGAAAAAGCATATATCAGTGAATCCGGCAACCGCCAGGAAGAAGTTCGCATTACCACCTATCGCTGGTACAATGAGGCACACCGGTACCCCTTACTGGTACTAACTTCCTATACTGTATCAAACGGTGAAAAATCAGCCGTCAGCTACCAGGCAGCCTACAACAATAATGCCGTGAAAAACATTGCTCCCCTGGCGTTGGAGAGTATCCAGCTGTATCCGAACCCAACGTCTGATCACCTCGTTCTGGAATACGATGTTATTGCTGCGGGCACAGTTCATTTCAGCATCATTGATTATTCAGGCAGGATCCTAAGGCAGTTTAGCCAGGAAGTCAAATTTGCAGGAAGCCAGCAAAAATACCTCGATCAGCACATCAGAGGCTTAAAACCCTCAACCTACATCCTGCGCATACAGAACGGAGAAGCCTTGATTGAAAGGAATATTACCATTCAACATTAGTTCCGGCATTGCCTATAAGTCAATGCTCAGAGTTCTGACCGGCCTTTCCAGCGCGAGGGAAAGAGTTGGCTTGTCACTGCTGCCAGCGTAAGGTAAAAAGGGTATATCAGCTCAAATAGCGGCAACAGTATGGATTGTCTTTTTCTTCCGAAAAAGTTCAGCCCTGAAGTAAGCATGTACCCATCTACCGTCAGTTTTCCTGAAATTAGTGCGATGAGCCAGGGCCAGTATCCGCTTTTAAAAAAAGAAAATCCAAGCAAAAGCACCAGCACTGCGTTGAAGAGCAGAACCAGAAGACTCAGGGCAATTGTATCCCGGTCTGTGTAGGAAGGGCTTTTGGATGCCCATCGGATACGTTGTTTCAGAAACTGCCCCATCGTTTCGGGTGATGTGGTTGATACCTTGGAGGTCTGGCCTTTAAGTACCTGTATCCGGGCATTAGGGACCTGCTTTACTGCATGGAGAAGAAAGACATCATCGCCGGAGCGCTCTTCGAGCTTAAGATTTTTGCGAATGTTCAGGTAGAGTGTTTTTGCAACACAAAGGTTGGCGCCGTTGCATAAGGTGGGGTGCTTTTTTGCTGCCGAACCGGCTCCTGTAATGATCAGGCTCAGAAATTCCAGCCGAAAGAATAGGCTTAACAGGCCGGACCGGACAGTCTGATCCACCAGGCCAATGATCAGGTCAGCTCCGGTTTGTTTCTGAAAAGCTGCAAAAGATGCTATCCAGTCCTTATGTACCCTGCAGTCGGCATCGGTTAACAGCAGGTAATCGAACCGGCTTCGCCGGGCCCCTTGAATCAGTGCCAATTTTTTCCCGGTTTCTCCCATAGGGAGACTCAGAACCTGCAGATTTTGCAGGGAGGTGTTCCTGACAGCAGACAAACTGCTGACAGGATTTAATGAGTGGTCATCGATAATAAGCACCTCAAAGCGGTCAGGAGGGAAGGATTGCTCTTCCAGATCTTTTATTAGCCCGGGGAGGGTATGATCTTCATCCCGGGCAGCGATGAGGACGCTCATTCCGCAGGATGAGCTGCCCGGTTTCCCTGCAAACTCAGGAATTTTTCGCCATCCTGAGGTAAGCCATGCTATCACTCCAAAATAGCAGAGGCCAATCAGGGCTGAAAATAGCAGAAATATATCGATGTTCAGGCTGATTATCTGGAAGCAAGCCATTGATCGATTTTTAGAAAGAGTTCAGAAATATTTATAGGTTTGGTTACGAAGTCGTCGCAGCCGGCGTCAAAACAACGCTGTCTCTCTTCAGCGATGGCATTGGCAGTTTGGGCGATTATCGGAATATTTTTGAATTTATCCTTAATGATCCTTGTGGCTTCCATGCCATTCATTTCAGGCATCTGCACATCCATGAGGATTAAATCGATTTCAGGGTGTTCTTCACAGGTTTTGACAGCTTTCTGACCGTCTTCAGCATGCATGATTCTGGCATTGGTTTTTTTCAGGAAGCCTTCAAGCAATTTAAAACTAAAGGTATCATCTTCAGCAACCAGAAACAAACGACCTTCCCAGTTGTAATCCGTTTTTGGTTTTTTCTTTTCGATTTCTTCCAGCGGTTTCTTATGGCCGGCGACATAGGGAATGTTAAAGTGGAATACCGATCCTTCATTTTCTGTTGAGGTAGCCCACATTTTACCGCCAAGTAATTCGACAAAGCCTTTGGAGATAGCCAGTCCTAATCCGGAGCCGCTGTATTTTCTTGATCTTGAGTAATCTGCCTGCACAAAGCGTTCAAAGATCAGCTCAAGTTTTTCAGGAGCGATACCAATTCCGGTATCTTTAACATAAAACTGTATCAGCCCATCTTTTGGGGCATGGTATCCAAATTCTATATAGCCCTCCTTGGTAAATTTAAAAGCATTCCCGACCAGGTTCATAAGAATTTGTCGCAGGCGGTTTGGGTCGCATAAAATAAAGCTTTCCTGGTTTTCCAGGGCTTTTTTTACCCGGAGTTTTAATTTTTCCGGATCTTTTTTCAGCGTTTCAGAGAGAAATGAGGAATGGATCTGTGTCAGTAGGGCATTGAGGGAGAATTCCTGTTTCAGGATCTTGATCTCTCCGGCTTCAATCTTAGCGAAATCAATCACATCATCAATAAGGTTCATCAGCATTTTGCCATTATTATTGATGATCTCTACGTATTTTTTCCTGTTGCCTTCGCCCAGGTGATCGTCATTTAGCATCTCAGCAAATCCCAGGATACCATTCATTGGGGTACGGATCTCATGAGACATGTTGGCCAGGAAGGCTGTTTTTAGCTTATCCGATTCCTCTGCTTTCTCCTTGGCTTTGATAAGTTCATATTCCAGTTGACTTCGTTGCAGGGCTACCGAAACCTGGTGTACAAAAGTTTCGATGATATGCTTATACTTGATGATCGTATTGTTAAGGGTCAGGATCAGAATATTACCAAGCAGTTTATTGTCCCGTGACATCGAGATATAATAAATCTTACTGACGTTGAGGGACTTTTTAATTTTCTTAAGCTTACTCAGGATATGGCGGTTCAACCCGAGATCCTCAACTGATCCTTTGAATATTGATATATTTCCGGCATTTGAAATGCTTTTTGTAAGATCGTTGATCTCATAAAGCTGTCCTATGAGTTCATCCTCATAAATGGCATTTAAAGCTTTCAGGATCTCGGGGTCAGAATCAATTGCTTCAATTTTAAAGGTGGTCTGTTGTTCCTCAAAACTGGATACAGCTACGATAGCATACTCAAGATATTCATAAAGCTTTTTACCAATATATTTATAGATGTCAGTCTTACCGGAAAGGCCCAGGAGCTCCAGTGCCGAGTTGCTCAGAAAAACCAGGTTGTCATGATAAACACGTTCTTTAAGTTCTGACATTTTCCGGTCTGAGATATCACGTGAATTAACAACGATACCCCGGATCGACGGATTATGGATGTGGTTGGAAAAGATAGATTCCACATAAATCCAGCGTTTGTTTTTATGAAGGCACCTGTATTCCCTTTTTAGTTGTTCTGTTGGATGCGACTTCAGCGTTTTCATGATGTCCCTGAAGATATAAATGTCGTCAGGGTGGATAATTTCCTCGAATGATTTTCCAATAATTTCATCAATCATGAAATCGGTTATCCGGTTCCGGAGTGCGCTTTCGAACATGATGGTCCCTGATTTATCCAGGATCGTGATAGTATCGGAGGAATATTGAAGCAGGGCCCGGAAATGTTCTTCATTTCGGATGATCGTATCCTCCATCGCTTTACGGTCGGTTATATCGCGGGCGATACCCGTTATTCCAAGAAGTTTGTCCCCTTCTCCAAAGATGGGAGAGGCAAAGGTCTCAATCCAGCAGGGATTTCCTTTTATGTTCCATTCGTCTTCAAAGTATTTTCTTTTTCGGGCGACCCTGACAGCGGTATCATACTTTGAAAGAAGGTGAGTAATATTCTCGTCGAAGAGTTCATCATCGTGTTTTCCGATAATATCTCCTGAATGGAGGTCGAAGAAAGAGGCGAAAGGTTCGTTGATTGAGATGTACCTGCCTTCATTGTCCTTCAGCCAGGCCAGGTAAGGGATGTTATCCAGGATGGCTTTTTGCTGCACCCTTCCTCGTGAAACCGCATTTTCAAGTTCATATTGGCTGCTGAGGTTTGTTATAACAATGAGTTCCCTGTTTAGTTCTTTCTTTGAGGTTAGGATCCGGGTGACGCGCATCCAGACCAGTTTTTTAATTCCTTTGGGAGTTACGATGGAAAACTTCCTGCCGGTATCAGGGAGGCTATCATTTTTAAGGTCCCGTTTAAATGCGGCATATTTTTTTTGTTCTCCTGGATCCAGCAGGCTCAAAATGATATCTTTGTTTTGGTATGCCTGATCGGGTGTGATATCGAATAATTCCTTAAAAGCAGGATTCACGTAGATGATACGCTCCTGGTCAGAGAGGATAAGGGCATCCTTGGTATATTCGGCCAACTGACGAAAACGTGATTCACTTTCCCGGATGAATTCTTCAGCTTCTTTACGGAAACTAATGTCGTTAAGAAAAACTGAAACGCCGACAATTCTGTACGTGGTATCAAAAACAGGTTTCACATTATATTCAAAGAACCTGGTCCGCTCATGCTCCAGTATGTCGATTTCCCCCCTTGAACTTTCGCCTTTAAGTGCCTTCTGATATGCTTTTTTCCACATGGAAGAATAGCTTTTCGGGAATGCATCCAGGGCGTTAACACCTTCGCGGATGCTTTTCGCAAAGTGAGCCTCGGCAAATTTTGAGAATCCTGAGTTCAGTCTGACGATCTTAAAGTTCTTATCTATCAGCCAGATCAGCGACTCAGAGCTCTCAATCAGGTTATTCAGATTGGTTTGAGTGTCAATGATCGAGTTTTCGACAGAACTAAAATCAAAGAATTCATGACCTGAAATAAGGATGGAGGACTCGTTATTATCCCGGGAGGGGATGACGACCCTTCTGACAATAAAGTCCCTAATAAACTCCGAGGAAGAAGCCAGGAGCATATGCTGAGGTCCTTTCTTTAGGACCATTTTCAAAAAGACTTCATCCGCATCAAATATTTCACCCAGGCTCTTCCTGTAAGCGGATTTAATTTTTTCTTTTGATACCAGGGAGGGGGTATTAACAGTTAGAAAGTTGAAAAAGGTTTTATTTCCGGTGATGATCTCACCCTGCAGATTGCGGATATAATAGAAATCATCAATTCTTTCAAAGAAGGAGCGCAATTGCATCCCGATGCCCTTCAGGCTTTCCTTTCCTACAGATACAGGAGGAACAAGCGATATATAGCCAGCATAATACGCTGCTTGTTGGAGCGGAATTCTTTCTATACTGACGGAAACGGGATGATGGTCGCCCTTAATTGTTCTCAGGGTGGCTCTTCTAAGGTATGGGTAATTCAGCTTTTTTTTCTGTGAGGTGAACTCATCGATAAAGTCAACAGAAGTAAACAATTTGTCGATTCGTGATTGGTAATGCCCGAAAACAACTTCCTCATTCTCGCTTCCGAGAATGGATAACATGGTCTTATTCATCCAGACCAGCTCACCTGAAGGAGAGAACAGGAAAACTCCCAGCGAAATTTCAGAAGTTACCTTCCTGTATAGCTCAAGAGAAGATTGTCTGTTATCGTGGGGATTCATCAGGTTTATTGATTAGGATATGGGCAATTTATTAAAATTTACCAAATTTTCAAGTTACAGGGCAGCTGCCAGTGAAGTCTGTCGTATCATAATTGAATTAAAACGACAGGGGTGGTAAAAATTGTATTCACCAGAAAAAATGATGTCTGCGATCCATGCATGACAGGGTGGGAAAACCTTACATATCAGGGAATAATTAACTGTCTTGCCTGCGGTTTAATTCATCACGTATCATGGATGCTTTTTCGTAATCTTCTTCTTTGATGGCTTTCTGAAGCATCTGATTAAGATCCTGATCGTCCATTTCTGCCATATCATTTTCAGAGAACTCCTCTTCAATTTCAATATCTTTCGAAGCAGATTCATCATCATCGTCATCATATTCCGAACTTTCCTGTTCAAAATCAAGGACGATACCGGCCCGATCAATAATCTCCGACGTTGTATATATCGGACATTTGAAACGAAGGGCCAGAGCGATGGCATCCGAGGTTCTTGTATCAATTTCAACATTTTTGTTGCCATCGTAACAGGTGAGTTTGGAATGAAAAACCCCTTCCTCCAGTTTATGAATGGTTACTTCAAGAATATCAATTTCGAAAGTCCTTGAGAAGTTATAAAAAAGGTCATGCGTAAGGGGACGGGGAGGTTTAAGTCCCTCGAGCTGGATGGCAATAGCCTGTGCTTCAAAACCTCCAACTATTATTGGGATTCTTCTTTTCCCTCCTTCCTCAGCCAGTACCAGTGCATATGCGCCGGTTTGTGTCTGACTGTATGAGATGCCTAAAACGTTTAATCTAATCTTATTCATTACAAAGTATTTCCAATTGAAATACGATAACACCAAAAGAATCCGGTTATGCTATGATTTTATTCGATAGCCTGATACAAATATAATGAAATCTCTCAGAGTGGACAGGTATTCTTAACGGAGATAAAAAATATGTTCCGGCCGGGATTTTTTTTGCGGATGGAGCTTAGGCAAAAGTTTCTGGGGATGAAAGAAATAGAATTGCAGTACCAGGATTTGGCACTACTTTTTTACGATCTTAGAGCCTTCGTGCCATTTATTTATCACGATTTGTTTGAAGTTCAATATTATTTTCTATTTTTGCACTCCCAAGTTTCAGAACGGTTTAAATAAATTAATTAATGTACGCAATAGTTGATATAGCTGGGCAACAATTCAAAGTTGAGAAAGACCAGAAGATTTTTGTACATCGCCTGGATGGTGATGAAGGAAGCAAAGTCAGTTTCGACAAGGTATTATTGGTTGATAATGACGGGAAAGTCGATGTTGGTACTCCTGTCATAGCAGGTACCATTGTCACTGCCAGCATTGTTTCGCATCTGAAAGGTGATAAGGTAAAGGTATTCAAGAAAAAAAGAAGAAAAGGATACCAGGTTCTGAACGGCCATCGTCAGTCATTGACTGAAATCCGCATTGAGAGTATCGGTGAGGGTACAGTAGCCAAAGCTGCTGCTAAGAAAGAGGCTGCTCCCAAGACTGAGGCTGCTCCCAAAGCAAAATCTGAGGTTGCTGAGAAAAAACCTGCTGCCAAAAAGCCAGCTGCTAAAAAGCCTGCAGCCAAGACGACCACAGCCACTAAGAAACCTGCAGCTAAAGCTGCTCCGAAAGCAAAGAAGGCAGACGATAAGTCAGAATAGTAGTTTATAGAACATTAAAATAGTAGAAAATGGCACATAAAAAAGGAGCCGGTAGTTCACGAAATGGCAGAGAGTCGGAAAGTAAACGTTTAGGAGTTAAGGTTTACGGAGGACAAACTGCTAAAGCCGGAAATATCATTGTACGGCAAAGAGGAACTCAGCATTATCCTGGTGATAATGTCGGCATTGGTAAAGATCACACTTTATTTGCCCTTATCGATGGTAAAGTTGAGTTCAGGAAGAAGAGAGATAACAAATCTTATGTTTCTGTCTTTCCGATAGCAGAATAGCCGAAAACATTTTTAACTGTACTTATCTCCTGTAGTTTTACTCTTCGTAAATTGCAGGAGATTTTTTGTTTATTTACAAGAAAACCATATGCTGAATCTGAATTTAATCCGGGAAAAAAGCGATTATGTCATTGAACGCTTGAAAATTAAGAATTTTGATGCTTCGGAGCTGGTTGCCGGTATCCTTAAACTTGATGAAACAAGACGCAGGATACAGGGTGAGACGAACTCAAAAGAGGCTGAGATGAATGCCCTGTCCAAAAGCATAGGCATCCTGTTTAAGGAAGGAAAGCAGGATGAGGCGAACGAAGCCCGGGAAAAGACTTCCCGGATCAAAGATGATATCAAGGAACTGAACTTGAAGCTGGATGAGGTTTCAGCGAAGTTGCAGAATTCACTTGTGTTACTTCCTAATATACCTTGCGAACTGGTACCGGCAGGAACCTCAGAGAAAGATAACAAGCTAATCAGATCCGGAGGGAAAATTCCTGAGCTGGGAGCAGCTGCACAGCCACACTGGGAACTCGCTGAAAAATACCGCCTTATTGATTTTGAACTTGGCAATAAGATCACAGGCGCGGGTTTTCCTGTTTACCGGGGGAAAGGCGCAAAACTCCAGCGTGCACTGATCAACTTTTTCCTGGAAGAAAACCAGAAAGCCGGGTATGAAGAGATTCTTCCTCCTCTTGTGGTTAACGAGGACTCCGGCTTTGGTACCGGGCAGTTACCTGATAAGGAAGGGATGATGTACCATGTTTCATCAGATAATCTTTACCTCATTCCTACTGCCGAAGTTCCGGTGACGAACCTTTACAGGGATATAATCCTGGACGAGTCGGAATTTCCGATAATGAATACAGCCTATACCCCTTGTTTCCGAAGAGAGGCAGGATCGTACGGGAAAGATGTCCGGGGCCTGAACCGTTTGCACCAGTTTGATAAAGTTGAGATCGTTCAGATCCAGCATCCAGATAAGTCCTATGAGACCCTGGATGAAATGGTGAAGCATGTGGAGTCGCTCCTGATTAAACTGGAGCTTCCCTATCGCATTATTGCATTATGCGGGGGTGACATCAGCTTTGCTTCAGCCCTGACCTACGATTTTGAAGTGTTTTCTGCGGCCCAGAAACGCTGGCTGGAGGTTAGCTCTGTATCCAATTTTGAGTCTTTCCAGGCAAACCGCATGAAATTGCGATATAAAAGCCAGGAAAACAAAGGGACCATACTGGCACATACACTTAATGGCAGTTCATTGGCCTTGCCAAGAATTGTTGCCGCTTTGCTGGAGAATAATCAGACAGGTGACGGGATTACAATTCCTGAGGCTATCAGGCAGTATACAGGATTTTCCAGGATCGATTAATTACTCAACTTTCAGTTCCAGTAAGTTATCAATGGTTTTAACAGTTTCCTTATTATTCAGCATATCCACGGCAAAGTAGCTTAGGCTGGAATCCTCACTGAAGAGTAGCTTAGCGGGAATGGGTGTTGTGTACACTTTAACCGGGCCGTTGTTGATCGCATAATAAATGGCTTTTACACCTGAAGTTTCATCCTTGCTTGTCAGGGTAATGAGTGCATCAGCAGGTACAGACTGTCCAGACTGTTTTCCGGAAATACTGTAGGAGGTCGAAGGGGGAGTCCTATCCAGGTAAAAGCGTTCTTCCCTGACCACTTCATTGTTTCCGACATGATCTGTTCCAAAGAAGCTGATCTTGTTTTCTCCATCTTTTGTTATGATAATGGGTTCCCGGTACAAGGAGTAGGAATTGCTGTTAAGTGCATAATGGATGGAGTCAACTCCCGACATTCTATCAGTACTTTTCAGGCTGATACTCAATGCGCCTCCATAGAAAGTTTTGCCATTCATTGTCCGGACGGCGTCATAGCTGTATTTTGAACTTGTCTTCGGGGGGTATCCGTCTGAATAAACCTCGAAAATAATATCCCTTTCAGGATAGACGATCTGTTTGGTGTTGGGATTAACTGCGGAGGGGGAGCGTATCGTATTGTATCCCTCCGTGTCCAGGTACATTGGATTTGTATAGGCTCTTGTTGATTCACTTCGAAGACGGATCTTTTCAGAGGATGGATCTGGAGAGGTAGAAATCCAGAGGAAGATTCCAAGGTCTTTATGGATATAAAGCTTTTCATCTTCAGATGCATAGACTTTCTTTCCGGAGGTGGAATCCTGGGCAGCGCTGGTGCCAAGTGCCACCATTAGAAGAAAAACAGGGAAGAAAAGTTTTCTCATTTGTAGCTTGTGCTTATTTCCTATGAAGGTAAAAAAAATTGGGATTTATTTGTCGCCTGAGGCATAAGAAAGATTATACCGGACAGGGTATTTAAAAAAATTGTATTTTTAAGATCGATTCACAATTAATACCTCCAACCATGAAAGAATTCTTTACACTGCCTGTCATCTGGTTCCTTGCCGGATTGGTTTTATCGTTGCTTGAGATCATTATTCCCGGTCTGATCATCTTTTTTTTCGGTCTTGGAGCCTGGGTTGTAGCCCTTGCTGTGGTCATTTTTCCTGAGATAGGACTGACTGCCCAATTCGCTATTTTTGGAATTTCAGCTGTATTGGGGCTGGTACTCTTGCGGCAGGGTTTACAGAACAGGTTTTTTAAGGAAAATCAGGGAGAAAAAGGTAGTCTTGAAGAAGAATTTATCGGAAAGACTGGTCAGGCTGAAACAGATCTTAAGAAAGGTATTCCGGGAAAGATCAGCTTCAGAGGTACACAATGGACGGCGGTTTCCGACTGTGATATCAGCAAAGGACAGATGGTGAAAGTCGTATCCAAGGATAGCATCACCCTGAAAGTCACGCATGAGAATTAAAACACCTAAAAATTAATACTATGAATCCATCAACCATTATTACGATTGGGCTGGTACTTTTTGCCCTGATTATTTTTATTTCAACCATTAAAATTGTGCCCCAGCGATCAGCGTTTATCGTTGAACGTTTGGGAAAATATCGGTCGACACTTCAGGCAGGATTCAATGTCCTGATTCCCTTTTTTGACAGGGTGCGCTACAGGCACACTTTAAAGGAGCAGGCTATCGATGTGGCCTCGCAGATCTGTATTACCAGGGACAATATAGCAGTTGAAGTTGACGGCATTCTCTATCTGCAGGTCATTGATCCTATGAAAGCCTCCTACGGGATCGATAACTATCGTTTTGCCTCCATTCAGATCGCTCAAACCACCATGAGAAGTATTATCGGAAAGCTTGAGCTTGATAAGACTTTTGAAGAGCGGGATACGATCAACACGGCAATCGTAGAAGCTGTTGACAAGGCGAGTGATCCCTGGGGTGTTAAGGTAGCCCGTTACGAAGTAAAGAATATCACCCCTCCCCAGAGTATAAAAGATGCCATGGAAAAACAAATGCGGGCTGAGCGAGAGAAACGTGCCACGATTGCTGAATCAGAGGGTGCTAAACAATCCAAGATCAATGTTGCTGAAGGAGATAAGCAGGAACTGATTGCCCGCTCGGAAGGGGAGAAGCAGCGTCTGATCAATGTGGCTGATGGCCGGGCAGCAGAGATTGAACTGGTTGCCAGGGCAACGGCTAACGGGATTAAGCTTATTGCGGAAGCCATCAATACAAAAAACGGGCACGAAGCGGTTAATCTTCGTATCGCAGAACAATATCTTATCGAATTCGGAAAACTGGCCAAGGTAAATAATACCATGATCATCCCATCGAACATGGCGGATATATCTTCCATTCTCGCCGCTGCAACTTCGGTGATCGGGGAAGCGAAAAAGTAAGTGCTGAACAGGCAGCATTACGGAAACCGGGAAATGCTTTTCCCGGTTTTTCATTTTTGTAAGTTCTTAAAAGGTCCTTATGTGGATGGAGTAGATGAGGGATCAGTCCTTTTTCCCGGGGGTATGAAAAGTAAATGGCTGAAGGTTGACCTTCAGCCAAAAATGAGTGTATCGGAAACAGGGATAAAAACCGTTTAGAATGCAAGCCCGGAACGTAATCTTAGTTCTGCAATTTTGCCTTCCAGCTCATTGATCTCCTCTCGCAGCAGGGAGGTATCTGCCCCTTCTTCCTCAAGAGCATTGATAAACTGAAGATTCAGTTTTATGAATTTCTGGTATTCATAAATTTTACTGATTAACTTCCCCGTACTCGTTTGCAACTTTTCCATAGTCCGTGTATTGATTGAAAAATGAACTCTTCACGGTTTGATTTTACGTTGAGAATAATTATTCGTTTGCACGTTTATCAAAGAATTCGGACTATTCGTCATAAAAATGGGCCATTTGATATAGAGAACGGCAAATTGAGGTTGATTTTTTAACAAATCTGACAGCCTATTAACAAAAAGGGATAAACCTTACGGATTTATTTATGGGGTGAACAAAGCATCCTCTTTTAAGGGGAGAAATGTGCGCAGAATCAATGTCATTTCAATTACGTCTTCTTGTATATCACAGAATAAACTCTGGTAGTGACCTTCTACAATCGTAGGTGGATCCGCATCACTGAATTGTATAAGCTTTAGTGTTCCCTCATCGGAGCGATAGCTGCCGGCATGCGGATTTTGGATGCAGGGTGATTCGATGAGAAAAGCTCTGTCCTTCCTTTTTAGGTACAATCTGGCATGAAGAAGTGCAGCCTGATTATTCATCAGGGTGTCGGTCCCCTGAAGAATGAATACCTCCTGATCGGCCGGCAGTTTTCTATGAAAATCTGCTAGTGAGTCTGCGGCTTCAACTGTTGTTTTGAATGGGGCATAGAGCTGAATGGTATAATCCAGCAGCTCGGGTCTGCCAGGGGCACCATGGCCGGGGATAATGATCTCCGCTCCAGGGAAGGCATTTTTCACTTTCAGGATTGTAGCAGACCAATCGCTTAACGACGCATCGGCAATATTTCCAATCCATCCATTGAAGTTACGGACTTCATTTCCTCCGAAGAGGATTTTTTCATCCGGCAGGTAGACGACGATACCATCCCGCGTATGAGCAGGACCAAAATACTCACAATGGATTAAGCTGTTTCCGACGGCAATTTCGAGGACCGGATCGAACCCGGTTTCCGGAACAGGCAGGCCTTTTGCCTTTGCAATTTGCCGGGTTTGTTCATAAGCAAAGCTTGGTATATTATGTTTCATCACAACATCCAGGCCTTCCATGGCATCGGGGTGCCAGCGGTCAATAACCCAGGCAATGATTTCCTTATGCAGACTGTCGCGCACCCAGTGAATCAGAAGATCGGTAGCAGAATCTGAAGGGGGTGTTGAGACGATCAGGGCCACGTCCTGATCACTGAATACAATTCCGTTTGAATTATCAAAAGTATGTAGGTAAGTTCTTTCACTGAGTGGAGTTATTTGCAGGTCAGGACTTAGGTTGAAGGCATCTCTCTGAGCCGTCACCTGAAAAAGTGGCTGAAAGAGGAGCAGGATAATGAGCATCTTCTTCATCGGGAGCAATAAGATTTAGACCAGGTAAAAATAGTACAGCTTCACTTTTTTTTTCATAAAAGGATTAAAACTTATACGCATCCCAATTCTTTCACCGCGCGATCTGCTATCTTCGCACCAGATGTTTGGCATCCCGATAAAATATGATGAACCTGTATTCAGGCCCCCTGCCGAAGCCAATTCTGCCATAATTCAGGCTACCATTGGCTGTTCCTGGAATCGTTGTGCATTTTGCGAAATGTATACCTCAAAGAACTTCAGGATCCGCAAGTTTGAGGATGTCAGAGAGAATATCAAAAAAATGGCGGTATTGAATGGAAGGATACGAAAAGTATTTCTGGCCGACGGAAATGCTTTTACCCTTTCTGCATCGCTGTTAATGCCGGTCCTCGGGGAATTGAACAAACATTTCACAGACTTACAGAGGATATCAGCCTATGCACTTCCAACGGATATCCTCAGGAAGTCGGCAACAGAACTTAGGGAGATACGCAAAGCCGGTCTGAGACTGCTTTATGTCGGAATAGAATCAGGGGATGATGAGGTTCTGAAGAAGGTCAGAAAGGGAGAAACATACACTTCTACGGCAGAGGGTATTTTAAAGGCCCATTCATCAGGGATCGAGACTTCAGTGATGGTCCTCAATGGTCTGGGAGGAAAGGAATACAGCTACCAGCATGCAGTGCAATCTGCAAGGCTGATCAATCAGGTACAACCCAGGTTTCTATCGACACTGACTTTGAGTTTTCCATACGGCTTACCCCATTTTCAATCCAAATTTGATGGGGACTATCAGGCGATGACCCTGGGGGAGCTTGCTACCGAACTTAAAATCTTTATTGGCGGGCTTGATTTACAGGCTAGTATATTTCGCAGTGACCATGTGTCGAACCAATTGGTTCTAAAGGGACGGTTACCTGGGGATAAGCAACTGTTCATACGGCAGATCGATCAAGCTTTGGGAACAATAAATAAAGAGGATTTTCCTGAAACGCCCATGTTTTTGTAAGCTGTCTTTTTTTTGGATTTGTGAGTAACATCATCGATAATGGTATTTGAAGTTTGAAGTGTACTTAGTAAATTAAATAATGTTTTATTACGATACTATGAAGTACTTCTTTCCCCCTGTTTTTATCTTTTTTCTGTTATTCTCAGAAATTGTAGCTGCGGTCAGTTTTCAATTTGATCATATACGGGTTGAACAAGGACTGCCAGATAACACCGTAAACTGTTTTATTCAGGATGGCGATGGGTTTATTTGGTTCGGCACCAATGACGGACTATGCCGTTATGACGGTTACTCGATACGGATTTTCAGAAATAAGGCCGGCGATTCAAAATCCTTAAGTAATAATGTGATTATTTCACTGGCATTGGATCACTCCGGGAACCTATATGTTGGAACGCGAAACGGAGGGTTGAACATATTGGACCTTCAAACCGAGAAATTTACCCGGTGTAAACCTGCAGAGGGTGATCAGGCATCGGAGAATACGATTCGCACCATCTTTATTGACAGTCGGGAGCGAGTGTGGATAGGGACGCTTGGAGGTGGCCTGTATGAGTTTCGTCCCGGAGATAATTCGTGTATTTCCTATCGACATATTCCAGGCCAGAATAGTTTGAGCGATGATTATATATACTCAATCCTGGAAAAAGAACCCGGAAAATTGTGGATTGGAGCTGAGGGTGGAGGTATTGATCTGTTTGATTATGAGAACAAGGTATTCTCCTACTATGAGTTCAAAGCAAATTATGAGCCGGGCAGACAGATATTCGGAAAGATCCTTTTTCAGGATAGTCAGGGAAATATCTGGATAGGTACAGGAGGCTACGGGGCATATATTTTTCATCAGGGAACGGGGACCTTTAAGCATCTGGGATATGGGACAGGCAGGGAAGGTTTAAAAAGTAATATCGTGACTTCCTTTTACGAGGATGCCGATGGTACAATCTGGATCGGGACAGATGGAGGAGGCGTTACCATGTACGATCCGCATACTGCGAAGTTCAGTTATCTGATGCACGATGCTGAAAATGGACAAAGTCTTAGCAGCAATGCCATCTATTCTATCTACCAGGACCATAAGGAGAATTTATTCATTGGCACCTTTCGCGGGGGGATAAATATCTTCGATCCGTACAAATATAAATTTGAGCATTATACCCAAAAGCCATCCGGTAGAAACTGCCTTAGTTTTAAATCGGTCCTGGCAATTTGCGAAGACCGTGAAGGAGTAGTATGGATAGGAACTGACGGAGGCGGGCTGAACCGTTTTTCACCCGATACGCGATCCTTCCATCATTATATCCATGATCCCAAAGATCCTTCCAGCATCCCCGGAAATGTTATTAAGGCCATTCTGGAAGACAGCCGGGGGAATTTGTGGCTGGGCACCTATGCAGCTGGTTTGATTCGATTTGACAGATCGAAAGGTACATTTACACAATATAGCCATGATCCTGAGAACTCTAATAGCATAGGGCATATGAATGTATGGGCTATTTATGAAGACAGCTATGCGAATCTATGGATTGGACTGATGGGAGGGGGGCTCGATCGTTTAAACAGGGAAACAAATACCTTTGAACATTACAGACACAGCAGTAATCCGGAGAGTCTGAGTAGCGATAATGTAAAAACTATCCTGCAGGATAACCGGGGAAATATCTGGATTGGGACGGAAGGAGGAGGACTCAACCTCTTTTATCCAGAAAAGGGCACCTTTAAATCATACCGAAAAGATTTAAATCAGGGAGGTAGCCTAAGCAATGATGATATCCGTGCACTTTACGAAGACACAAAGGGAAACCTATGGATTGGAACCGCAGACGGACTTTGCAGGATGACTGGCAGTAAGGAAAAATTTACTTGTTACACTACCGAGCATGGTTTGCCAAATGCTGTAATTAACGGGATACAAGAGGATGGTTCGGGCAACTTATGGATAAGTACAAACCAGGGCCTAAGCAGGTATACGCCCCAAAATAACACATTCAGAAACTATACAGTAAGTGACGGACTGCAGGCGAACGATTTTAACTACACCGCATCCCTGGAGTCTGCAGCAGGGAAAATGTATTTTGGAGGCAGCAACGGATTCAATGTATTTGACCCGGAATCAATAAAAGACAATCCCTATACCCCTGAGGTTGTGCTCACCGGGCTTAGTGTTTTTGGTAAGCAGGTGAATCCTGGCGATAAGCTTAGTGATCGTATTATCCTCAGGGAGTCCATCAATAAAGCAAAAGAAATTGAGCTTGGCTATAAAGAGAATGTATTCTCACTCAGTTTTGCAGGTTTACACTATAGCTCGCCTCTGCGTAACCGGTATCAGTATAAGCTGGAAGGATTTGATGAAGCCTGGATTACTTCAGATGCTTTACATCGTACTGCTACATACATGAATCTGGATCCCGGAACGTATACCTTCAGGGTAAGGGCTTCTAACAGCGATGGGAAATGGTCGACGGATGAAAAAAACCTGGTGATTACCATTTTGCCACCTTGGTGGAGAACGGCATGGTTTATTTCGCTTTGTATCCTGGCTGCTCTGGCTGCGGGTGTGGGAATATATGTCTGGAGAAGCCGGGAGATTAAAAATCAGAGAAAGCACCTGCAGGATACTGTGCAGGAAAGAACCGGGGAACTGAATGAGGTGATCTCCCTGGTTCGTGAGCAGAGCAAAAAAATCTCTGCTTCAGGAGAATTGTTACGCAATCGGTCAGCAGCCTTAGCTGAGGGGATTAGCAGCCAGGCAGAAAGTGCAAAAAGAATTGAATATGAGGCCGAAGAGCTGACACAGCATACACGGCTCAACCGGGAGAATGCATCCAAAACAGATAACATTACCGCGAATACCATTGGAGAGATTGAGAAGTTAAGGCAATCTGCCCTGAAGAATATTGAAGAGATCGAAGTTATTTCTGAAAAAACTAAAATGCTTGAAGAGATCTTTACCCAAACGAATATCCTGGCGATTAATGCATCCATTGAGGCAGCAAGAGCCGGAGAACAGGGGAAGGGATTTGCCATCGTGGCTCAAGAAGTCAGGAAGCTTGCCATCAATAGCCAGCAGGTCTCGAGTGAGATTATGGTATCAGCAGAGAAAGGAGTGAATATCACCCGCCAATCGGGAGATTTTATGATCAGCTTTATCCCCCAGATTGAGAAAGTGACACAGCTTGTAAAAGAAATCGCAGATGCCAGCCATCATCAGAGTGCTTCCATTGAGAACATCAATGCATCCCTGAAGGAATTCTTCGGCAGCTCGCATGAGCACAATTCCATTTCGCATGAAATTGCTACCATTTCACAACAACTGGATGAGCTGGCAAAGCTTTTAAAAGACAGGGTGATGGCTGTCAAACTATAGAATTTACAGAAAATGGGTTCCTAAAATCTTCTGGCCCATGTTACGCGTAAAGGTGTAAGGGTATTTATTCGCATTGCTGAAGAAACATCGTTTTAACCCAGCGTTGAGGAGTATGCCTTCGACCAGACCAATCAGGCTATCCTTGATAGTAAGTACTGCCATATACGGGGCGGGAGGTTTTTTGTAATTTAATGCCTTGAACTACATGGGGTTTAACTTCCCCTATAAATCACAAAAAAGAATATATTCTTCAATAAATGGGATTAGACGAAATGAAAAACGATGAATGCATTATTACCCTATATTCAGATAATTTTGAACAAACCTGGCACAAGGAAAATTCAAAATGGATACAAACAACAAATGGTGTTCAAAGGGAAGCGACGAATGAACAATTATTATCCCATTTGCTTCCATTGTTAATAGAAAACTATCATGGCAAGTTTAAAATAAAAGTAAATAAAAAATAGCAGGACAATTTCATTAAACTTACTCACCGGGAACAGACCGGTATTTTTCCGGGATCTCCGGGATCCCGTCTCCGTCCTTGTCTTCGAAGGAGGATGCATACCTCAGCATGGATCCCCATACTTTGCCTTCCTGGATCCCCAGCTGTTCAGGATCCATATCGATGAGTGTCATGTTGAAGTCTTCCACCCTCTCACCGGATGCCAGTTTGGGTTTTACGTTGACCAGTCCGAAGCTTTTCTTCTTCAAAACAGTCAGGAAAGCCATCATGTAGGAATCTGCAGTAACTGAATAAAGCTTTTCATTTTTCCCGGAGTAATCCAGGGTTTGCCAGGAAGCATTCTTGTCCATGATCCGGATCTCTGCTATTTTATTGAATATTCCACCCTTGTCTTTGTACTGGATTTGTATACCGCCTGCAAAACAAAAATAGCCCGGATCCTTAGCTGCAACAACATGAAGGAGTTCCAGAACGACCTTAAGTTCATGTGCAGTGAAATAGAGTTTCGACAGGGAATATCCGGGAAGCTGATCATTTCCTTCACCCAGGGAGGCTACCTGGAAAATTTCCGTCAGACTTTGTTTGCCGGGTTTAATGCCGCAGCGGATCATTCCCTGGGCAATCATGGCAATGTCCGTACCCTGCTGATCGAACTCATTGACTGCATAATACATGGCATCTGCGATGAAATTTCCTATACTCGTTTGTTCAGGGATGTCTTCATTATGGATTAGCGGGAACTCTGACTCAAAGTACACCTTATCATAGTTCAGGCCGGCACTTTCTTTCAGGTGCTTTTTGAGCTTTGAAAACTGAATACCGATCAGGGAATCGATAACAGGATCCGGACTTATCTGCTGATCGATGGGTATTAACTCATAGCTAAGTTTTTCCGGGGCTCCTTTCTCAAGTGTCAGCTTGCCAAGAAACTTTCCCTGGGTCAGGGCCTGAACGATGGGTGTTCCATTCACGATGATCGGTTCATCAAGTTTTGTATGCGTATGGGCGCTTATAATTGCGTCGATGCCATCTACTTTTTGCGCCAGTTCCAGGTCTTCACTCTTTTTCCAGTTTCCATTATCATCTTTGAATACACCACTATGTGAGAGGCAAATGATGAAATCGGCATGCTCCTGCTTCTGTAAAATATTCACGATTTTCCGGGCAGTCCTGATCCTGTCAAGAAGCGGGTAGTCCGTTAATTTTGGGGAGTATTCATAGGCATTATCACCCAGCAGTCCGAATATTCCTACCCTGAGTCCGTCAAGCTCCAGGATTTCATAGGTTTTAATGATGGAATCGGCATACAGTTCTGTCAGATCATCCTGAACAGAAATATTTGATAAAACCAGCTGAGGGATTCCCAGCTGAGATACATTCCTTAAGTATTTACCGAGAGTTTCCACTCCAAAGTCGAACTCATGATTTCCAATGCTGACGGCATCGTACCCCATTTGCTTCATAAGCTTGAGCTGAAATCCTGTTTCTGGCTCCAATATCTGGAAGAGGGATCCCATGGTGAAATCACCCGCATCAACAACAATTACAGGATTATCAGCGAGGGTCTTTTCTTTTTTTATTTGTGTGGCAATGCGGGAAAATCCTCCGGAACCTTCTTCACCCTCCTGATAGCCTTCTCCCAGCAGGGAGGCATGCAGGTCGTTAGTATGCAGAATGCTTAGTTTTTTCTGGGCTGAAAGATCAGGTCTGAGTAAGATCAGCATAAGGAAAACAAGGAGTAGAGCAGCGTGTTTCATGTGATTGGTGTATTGACAGACTTCAAATATAGCTTAAAAACAGCTTTTCAGGACTTTTGATGGGGGAAGAAATTTTAAATGTCGCAGGAGGTCAGGTAATCAGCGTGTTGGGTGCATGGTACCGGTTTTTATAAGCAAACTTCCTCGTAGCAATGCAGGCCCCCAGCCTCTTGGCTGTACTTCTTACCGGGAAGTACATAGCTATTCGCTTTTCCAAGGTTTATCAAGGTATCACCTGGCCGGACGATACCAGATCGACAATAATCTGCCTGAGCACATGGAGTACAGCTATAAAACATCAATTAACTAAAATTGGTTGAAATTATACCTAACTCAGGAACTTAAAAATCGTATAAATGAACATCATATCATAAGCAATATAGAGCTATGAGATATTTTATTTAGTAATAAGCATTATGAAAACAAGATTACTCTTTTCTGTCGGAATTTTACTCCTGATGATGGTATCCTCGATATCGTGTGAAAAGTATGAAATGAAGACGGACAGGTATTCATTTTGGAAAGGTGATATCGAGAATTATTATTACATCCTTGACATGAATGATCAAAAGTTTCATTTGGTAAAAGGGAAACCCTTTATGATTTTGGAATACGATCCCATTAGTGGGGTGCCACTTCGTTGCGAATTCGGATTAAGTGAAGCTAAGAATGAATATTTGAGTGGAGTTGAGGGAGCTATCCCAGAACCATTTCTAAGTGCAAGCACTCTTGAATATTCACAAAAGTTAAATCTGAGCGGTTCTGTCAGTCTATTATGCAATTGGACTACAGTAACTACTCATGAGGAATTAAGTGATGGAGGTTTTGAATTTTCCATTGATAAAGGTGCCGACATGTGGGGGCACGAAATACTTCATTTCACTTTTACTTTTGATGATATGACTGGTGAAATTACTAACGAAGAAGTTACATGGGGTGGAAGAGTATCCGATGTAAAAGCATTCAAACTTATCAGAAAATTTAATAGCAGTACACTTAGATAAAGAACTGGTAAATTCAAGGGTGATTGGTTTTAAAATGAATTGCTGGAATTAAGAGATGAAGCTAATGAGGATTTTGTTTCAACAAACGATTTCTCAAATATTCGAAAATGCAGCCAGAATAATAGTAAGTACTGGTGATCGAGTAGCATAATCGAAAACATTGAAAAGCATGATAAAAATTACGAATTGGGCAGTTATTTTTTTTACTGCATTGATCTTTCTGGATTCTTCAATTGCCCAAACCGCAATGATTAATGTTGAATCCAGAAATTTGAAGAGCCTTAACGGAAATTGGAATGCACTAATTGACCCAACAGGAATTGGCGAATGGAGACAGGTTTGGCTGGAAAAAACACCCGAAAAGAAGACGGATTTCTTTGAATATTCATTTGAGGGAGCATCAGAATTGAAGGTTCCTGGTGATTTCAATTCTCAAAAGTGCGAATTGACTTTTTTTGAAGGAACGGTCTGGTATAAAACGCAATTTGACCATGCTTTAGGAAATGGGAAAAGATTATTTCTTCATTTTGGAGGTGTTAATTACATAGCAGATGTGTATTTAAATGGCAGGAAAATTGGAACACATGAAGGAGGATTTACTCCTTTTCAATTTGAAATTACGGATAAAATAATAACCGGGATTAACACCATCGTTGTCAAAGTAGATAACCACCGTCTGGGGAACGGTTTACCAGGTTATGGTTATGATTGGCTAAACTATGGAGGAATAACCCGTGATGTTAATCTAATTGAAACTAACAAAACTTATATTTCAGATTATTTTGTACAACTGAAAAATGGAAGTCTGGAAACAATACTTGGATGGATACAGTTAGACGGCATTCAATCTGAACAAAATATTAAAGTAAAAATACCTGAACTTAATATTTCATTTCAAACAAGATCCGATAAGAATGGATATGCAAATATTGAACTGACTGCTAATCTCGAACTCTGGTCACCTCAGATACCAAAGCTCTATAAGATTATCATTGAAAGTGAAACGGATACCATTGATGATAATATTGGATTCAGGTGTGTAGAAGTTGATGGGAACAAAATATTACTGAATAAGGAGCCTATCTTCCTGAAGGGCGCTAATATTCATGAAGAAAATCCATATTCAGGAACAAGAGCCAATTCTTTGGAGGATGTCAGGATCCTTTTAAATGCAGCGAAAGAAATGGGATGCAACCTTGTTCGATTAGCTCACTACCCCCATAATGAATATATGGTAAGAGAGGCGGAAAAGATGGGTTTAATGGTATGGGAGGAATTACCGATCTATCAGCATATTGAATTTTCCGATAGCCTGGTGCCCAAAAAGATGGACATCATGCTTAAAGAAATGGTTCATAGAGATAAAAACAGATGTGGAGTGGTTATCTGGAGCCTGTCTAATGAAACATATTCTTTTACCCCAATGCGTGATTTGGAATTAATTAAGTTGACCAATAACTGCAGAGCGCTTGATTCGACAAGATTAATTACTCATGTGATCAATAACCAGGGTTATAAAAAAAACACCTTTAATGTTTGGGATACTTTATATAAATATTCCGATTTGATAGCACTCAATGAATATATTGGTTGGTATATTCCCTGGCAAGGTAATCCGTCAGAAACAAAATGGGACATTGTTTATCCGGGAAAGCCAGTTTTTATTTCAGAATTTGGCGGAGAAGCTCTATTTGGCAGCAAAACCGGGCCGACAGATGAAGCTGCAAATTGGACCGAAGTATATCAGGAAGATATTTACATAAAGCAGGTTGAAATGTTCGGTAATGTCCCTAATTTGATTGGTGTTTGTCCTTGGTTGTTATTCGATTACAAATCATTAGGCAGAATGCATCCAACTTATCAAAACGGATATAACAGAAAAGGTTTATTATCGGAAAAGGGGGAAAAGAAAAAGGCCTGGTATATCATGAAAGAATATTATAAGAATAAATAAAGCCGAACCCCCGATCATTAAGCATCGTTTTCATTTTCCGAATATTTTGTCTGGAGCGGCATAGTGTTGAACTGAAAAGGCTTCAAAAGAAGCGAATCACTTTTCCTGGTTCATCATATTCCCCTGGAAAATAGAATGGAGACAGGGAAAATTTTGTACGACCTTACAAAAAGGTATTAAAGACGAAGCCCGCCGTCGCTCTTCGTTGAATCGAGCAATGGCGGGCGAAGTCGGGATGGCGAGATTCGAACTCGCGACTTCCACGTCCCGAACGTGGCGCGCTAACCGGGCTGCGCTACATCCCGTTTCACACACCGAAGTTTTAACGAAGGTGTGTTTCGTACGCCGGAGCCTTGGCGAAGGCGTACCCTGCATGCCACCATTAAAGCGATAGCATAAACACTTTCTGAAGGTATTCCGGAATCATATTTCCCGGTCGGGATCCTTTCAAAAAGCCTGACAAAAATAAATATTCTTTCCGGAATACATATTTTTTCCATAGCATTTTCATCGATAGCGATCTAATAACTCAGTGTGAGGTGCCAATTTATAAAGATTGAGTCCTTCTGTGCCTGCTACGGAGAAGAATCCGCAAAACTCCAACCGTACTTGTTCAGCGATCAGTTATTGGACATTTCATCACATTTCCTAACTTTAAGGAAGAAACTAAAACTTTAGAGCATGAAACTACGGGGAATAATTACACAGCGATTTCTTCTACTGGCAGCATTGACCTTGCTGATAACCTGCAAGCAGGCAGAACCCTACCTTGATCCCAACCTGCCCATCAGCCAGCGGGTTGACGATCTGCTGTCAAGGTTGACGCTTGAGGAAAAGATTTCCCAGCTTACGGAAGAATCTGCAGCAATTCCCAGGTTGAACATTCCGGAATATAACTGGTGGAGTGAAGGACTTCACGGAGTAGCCCGTGCAGGGACCGCAACGGTATTTCCTCAGGCCATCGGCATGGCTGCAACATTCGATGATGCGCTATTATTTGATGCAGCTGATGTTATTTCCGATGAATTCAGGGCTAAATACAACCAATTTCAGGCGAAGGGAGAGCGTGACCGGTACAAGGGGCTTTCTGTCTGGTCGCCGAACATTAATATTTTCAGGGATCCCCGATGGGGGCGTGGACAGGAAACCTATGGAGAAGATCCCTACCTGACATCCCGCATGGGAGTCGCCTTTGTAAAAGGTCTCCAGGGCAGTCACCCAAAATACCTGAAAACCCTTGCCACCCCAAAGCATTATGTTGTGCACAGCGGTCCCGAACCCAGCCGGCATGAATTTAATGCGGAGGTCAGTCAGCGGGATTTCATGGATACCTATCTGCCTGCATTTGAAGCCTGCATCGTGGAAGGGAAGGCACAATCCATTATGGGGGCCTACAACCGTTTCCGGGGGGAATCCTGCTGCGGAAGTTCCTACCTGCTGACCGACATTCTTCGTAAAAAGTGGGGATTTACCGGGTATGTGGTTTCCGATTGCGGAGCAATTTTTGATATTTACGGGAATCATCATCTTGCATCTTCCGAAGCAGAGGCGGCAGCGATTGGAATTAAATCAGGTTGTGATCTGAGTTGTGGCAACGCCTATTCAAAACTTGGTGAAGCCATTGATTCGGGCTATTGCACTGAGGAGGATCTCGATGTTGCGCTTAAACGGTTGTTCACCGCACGGATGAAACTGGGAATGTTCGATCCGAAGGAAGAAGTACCTTTCAATAAGATTCCCTATGAGGTGAATGACTGCCAGGTTCATAAAGAACTGGCCCTTAAGGCTGCACAAGAATCCATGGTGCTGCTTAAGAATGCGGATCATACCCTCCCCTTATCAAAAAACCTGAAATCCATTGCAGTGATTGGTCCAAATGCCGATAATGCTGAGGTGATGTACGGAAATTACAATGGTTTTCCTTCAAACCCGGTAACACCGCTACAGGGAATAAAAAATGCCCTGGGAGAAGGTGCTGAAGTGTTATATTCCAAAGGCTGCAGCTACCATGAGGATTTCATTGAGAAAGAGGTGATCCCATCAACCTATTTAAGCATAGATGGTAAAGAAGGATTGAAAGTTGAATATTTTAACAATACGGACCTGGAGGGAGAACCTGTACTTGTCAGGACAGAGCCGGAAGTAAACTTTTCCATTTTTGACGAAGCTCCGCTTGATGAATTATCCAGGGACGATTATTCGATACGATGGAGTGGTAAACTAACTATTAAGGAGGCAGGAACTTATGATCTTTACCTATCCGGAGATGACGGATTTCGTTTTTGGCTGGATGGAGAATTATTGCTGGATGAGTGGGAAAGCGGATGGAAAACCAAGAAGCTAAAGTTTGACTTTAAAGAAGCGGGCAGTCACGATCTGAAGATCGAGTACTATCAGCACCAGTGGGGTGCAAGTATGTTCCTGGAATGGGGAGTCTCCACAGGAGATATGGAGGCTGAAGCGCTGGACATCGCCAGGAAGTCGGATGTTGTTGTGTTCGTGGGTGGATTGTCGCCACGTCTCGAAGGTGAGGAAATGGAGGTGGACCTCTCAGGGTTCAATGGAGGGGACAGAACCGATATTACGCTGCCCAAAAGTCAGCTGAACATGCTAAAGAAATTACATGATCTCAAGAAGCCAGTTATTCTCGTTCTGATGAATGGCAGTGCCCTGGCAGTGAACTGGGCGGATGAAAACCTTCCAGCCATCCTGGAAGCCTGGTACCCCGGACAGTCGGGAGGAACGGCCATTGCTGATGTGCTTTTTGGTGATTACAATCCTGGCGGGCGATTGCCAATTACCTTCTATAAGTCGGTGGATCAGCTTCCGCCATTTGAAGAGTATGCGATGAAAGGACGTACCTACCGGTATTTTGAGGGTGAGCCTTTGTATGAGTTCGGATATGGACTGAGTTATACGCAGTTCACATACAGCAATCTTCAGATCCCGGATAATCTCGAAGCGGGAAAGGAGTTAAAGCTTGAGGTAGAAGTGGAGAATTCCGGAGACCGCGATGGCGATGAGGTAGTGCAGGTCTACATCCGCCACAAGGATGCGACGGTTCCTGTGCCCCTGCATGCCCTGAAAGGGTTTAAGCGCATTCACCTGGCAGCGGGAGCAAAGACAAAAGTAAGCTTTACCATTCCGGTGAAGGAGCTGACCGTGATCAGCGATAAGGATGAATGGGTTATCCGTCCCGGCGCACTTGAAGTGTTTGTAGGAGGACAACAGCCTGGGAACGGTGAGCGGAATGTTATATCAAAGACTGTTAATAAAACCGGTGATGAAGTAGTTGTTAATAGCCTGGATTAGTGTATAGTCAGGACGATAAAGATGTAAGTAATAGATATGCTAATAGGTATATTAATAGACATGATTGAAACCTAAAGTATTATTACCCACAAGGGGAAGAATAACCTGTTGACGAGCCTAGCCGGAATGAAGGAAGAGACTTTCCGGGGATCCATTGAGGCATCGAAAGTCTGGTTAGTGAAGAAGATCTGATTGAAGGTTTTGGGGCGATGTTTATTTCAATAGACCAAATTTTAAGTGAAGGTTTATAAGAATATACTGTGTATCACAGCTATCATGTTTTTTTTGTAACTTGAACCCTGTCTTCAACCCATTCATCTGTTCAACCGGTTTTGCCTCTCACACCGGGTATTTGAAAACCTTTAATTCAGCCAATTTACTATTCAAGATGAAAAAACATGTAATTTCTTATGTGATCCTGGTTCTTCTGACTTGGGTTTTTTCATGTGAAAAACCACAGGATCTGATTTCTGGGGAGAAAGAAAGCATTAGCTATTATTTTACTCTGAATGAAAATGCTCCTGCAGGCACCGTTCTGGGTACCGTCGAAGTGCCAATTGCCATGGATGGTCAGCCAGGTTATTACGCTATTACGGAAGGGGATCCTGACGGAGCCTTTAAAATTGATCCATCAAACGGAGAAATTAGTGTGCTGGACAGTACACAAATCGATTATGAAATTCACCCTGAATTTAACCTGCTGATAGAATTTCTTACCTCCGCAAAATG
The DNA here is from genome assembly GCA_016931575.1 of Bacteroidales bacterium. Lineage (GTDB taxonomy): Bacteria > Bacteroidota > Bacteroidia > Bacteroidales > UBA10428 > UBA10428. The sequence continues at coordinate 30,683 of JAFGEO010000065.1, forward strand.
TTCACAACCGAATATGGTAAGGGTATTGGTAGAAATTCTTGACAGCAATGAAATTTCTAAAGAGAAATTAGTTGCTTCCTACCCATTGGATGGAAACGCGGAGGATATCAGCGGTAATCTTCTGCATGGAGAGGCAATCGGGACATTTCCCTACTATAACCGGTATGCTGAAGAGGATAAAGCACTCTGGTTTAACGGAACATCAGATTACATTGTTTTCCCCAATGAATTTGACCTCCGGAAAAAAACCATATGCTTTTGGTTTAAAGCGGAGGATGTTCCGGAATGGAATGCAGATGATCCTGCCAATTCAGTTGGGGTCCTTTATTGCAGCGACCATTCGCGACTCAGGTTCGGTCCGACTAAAGTATTCGTAACCAAGGTAGCCGGGGAACCCAAAATTTGCTTTTATAACGGTGGACAATCTGCAGACCTTGATTATAGTTACAGCATTTCCGAAGGTCAATGGTATTTTGCGGCACTCACGGTATTTCGCAGAGGAATAACCTACTATCTCAATGCCGAAGAAATCGGATCAGGAGATTTTCCTCCGCGCCAGCGACCCACTGAATACACGGAGCCTGAATATTCTACCGCGGGCGTTGCCAGCAGCTTTGATAAGGGTTACTTTAAAGGCAGAATAGATGACCTGAAAGTTTATTCTGATATTTTATCACCTCAGGAAATTATCAATATCTACAAAGAAAAGGAGGAGACAGAATGATTTTTACACAAGATTTTTGCGTCTGAGAATGAAAACCACCGGACTCTATTTTTGCCTGGCAACAGCTGGCTGTCTCATGATCACAATATCCCTGACTGCCAGGGGTAAAACAGAGAAAATGGTAGCTGAGGCATTAGCCTCGGAACAATGCACCCTTGATATTGCTGGCATTAGTCAGGAAAGGATCGCCATGCTTCTGAGTGTAGAGGATCCAAACTTCTATCAGCATAAGGGAGTGGATTTCAAAACGCCGGGGGCAGGATACACAACAATAAGCCAGGGACTGGTGAAACTTTTCTATTTTAAAAAATTTAAACCGGGCATTGCCAAGATCCGGCAGACATTTATTGCCCGTTACAGGTTTGATTCCCGTGTCAGCAAACATGACCAGCTTTGGCTGTTTTTTAATTATGCTTACCTGGGGAACGACGATAGTGGAGCTGAAATCCGTGGTTTCGATGAAGCTTCAGGGTACTATTTTAAGACTGATTTTTTCAGCCTTACCAGGGACGAGTACCTGGCCCTGGTTGCCATGCTCATTAATCCGAATCAATTCCGGCCTGATAAGTTTCCTGAAAAGAATGCAGAGCGGGTAAGCAGGATCAGGGAGTTGCTTGCCGGAAATTGTGTGCCGACAGACTTTCGGGATTGCTGCTTTGAGAACTGTAAATAAGCTAATGTAAGGATGCACAGATTTCCGATTTACCCCTATTCATTAACATTCTGCTTATTGGATACCACAGGCATGAATTATTTTTGTATCCTCCAGTGTAAAAAGATACTAAAAACAAACTATTATAATTATGAATCGGATCCTTGTTTTACTGTCACTAGTCTTAATCCTGTCTGGCTGTAGGAAACAAAATGCAGAGCATATTACTAAATCGCCCGATGGACAAATTGAAGTGAAATTTATACTTGAA
>JAFGEO010000066.1 GCA_016931575.1 Bacteroidales bacterium
AGAACCACCATTCCGGCATGCTGGGAGAAACCCATCCCCACGCCTCCGCCATGATGAAAAGACACCCAGGTGGCACCGCCCGAAACATTGGACATTAGGTTAAGCAGAGGCCAATCGGAAACCGCATCGCTGCCATCAGCCATACCTTCTGTTTCGCGGTTTGGAGATGCCACTGAGCCACAGTCTAGGTGATCACGCCCAATGACCACCGGTGCTTTAAGCTTCTTATGCTTGACCATCTCGTTAAAGAGAAGCCCTGCTTTTTCCCGTTCACCCATTCCCAGCCAGCAAATCCTGCTCGGGAGGCCCTGAAAGGCCACTTTTTCACGGGCTTCCTTCAACCAGTTGATCATGTGAGTATTTTCCGGGAAAGCCTCCATGAGGGCCTGGTCTGTCAGATGGATATCTTCCGGGTCGCCTGAAAGGGCGGCCCACCGGAAGGGGCCCTGTCCCTGGCAGAAAAGCGGCCGGATAAATTCAGGGACAAATCCCTTGTAATCAAACGCATGCTTTTCACCTCCCTGACGGGCAAATTCCCGTAGGTTGTTCCCATAATCAAATACGATGCTTCCCCTATCCTGAAACTCCAGCATAAAACTGACATGCCTGGCCATACTTCTCAACGACCGTTCGCGATACATCTCCGGATCACTTTTTCTGATCTGCAGGGCATCTTCGAGGGACATGCCATGAGGGACATACCCGTGAAGCGGATCATGCGCCGAGGTTTGATCTGTAAGGATATCCGGGACGACCTCATCTTTTAGTAATTGTTCCAGCACGTCACCAATATTGCCCACCAGGCCCACAGAGATTGCTTCCCCTTGCTGTTTCGACTGCTTTACCCAGGATATTGCCTCGGCATAATCGTAGGTCATCCTGTCGATATAGCGGGTATTTAACCGCTTTTTTATTCGCCCGGGATCCACATCCACCCCGAGAAATGTCGCACCCGCCATGGTAGCGGCCAGGGGTTGTGCACCACCCATCCCTCCAAGTCCACCGCTAACCAGCAGCTTGTGTTTCAGGTTATTGTTGAAGTATTTTCGCCCACACTCTGCAAAGGTCTCATACGTTCCCTGCAAAATTCCCTGAGTTCCTATATAGATCCAGCTTCCGGCAGTCATCTGTCCATACATCATCAGTCCCTTTTCCTTCAGCTTATTGAAGTGTTCCCAGTTAGCCCATGCAGGAACCAGGTTACTGTTCGCGATGAGCACCCGTGGAGCCTCCGGGTGCGTACGGACGATGCCTACAGCTTTCCCGGATTGCACCAGGAGGCTGTGGTCTTCATCCAGGTCAAGCAATGCCCTGATAATCCCCTGCAGCGCTTCCGGGTTGCGGGCAGCCTGACCCGTTCCCCCGTAGACAATAAGGTTTTCAGGATCCTCAGCCACTTCGGCATTCAGGTTGTTCAGCAACATCCGCAGGGGCGCTTCGGTCTGCCAGGATTTTGCATGTAAGAGGGTACCTGTCGGGGCTTGATAATGGGGATGCCGGGCGTATTCTTTAATAAATTCCGAATAGTTCATCCGTCTCATTTTTAAAAATTATCTTCTTTTCCTTTGCCAGGTCCGCAGTCAGGCTGGTAAGTTCCTTATTCCTGACCATATTGATTGCCCGGTCGATCTCTTCCGTCAGGATATGATCGCTGTCGGCAAAAGCAATTTTAGTGCGTATATGCTTAAAGCAAGCTTCCAGGAGCAGTCCGGATTTCAGGGGCTTTCTGAATTCAAATCCCTGGGAGGCGGAAAACAGCTCGATGCCCAGGATTTTTTCAAGGTTGTCAACAACCTGCAATGCCTTTCGGGCACTAATTGAACCCATGCTGACATGGTCCTCCTGTCCGAGGGAAGTCGGAATGCTGTCTGCGCTTGCCGGGAAACAAAGGCATTTATTTTCACTTGCCAGTGCAGCGGTGGTATATTGAAGGATCATGAAGCCGGAGTTCAGCCCGGTATCCCGCATGAGCAGCTTTGGTAATCCTTCAACTTTCTCCATCAGGGAGAGGTAAATACGTCGGTCAGCAATGTTTCCCATTTCTGCTGCGGCAAGGGTTGCATAATCCAGAGGCAGTGCGATAGGCTGACCATGGAAATTACCTCCCGTGATAATCTTATCTTCGCTAAAAAGGATCGGATTATCGGTAACCGAATTAATCTCGGTATGCAGCATTTCCTTCAGGTGCAGCCAGGCATCGCGGGAGGCTCCGTGAACCTGGGGTATACAGCGCAGGGAGTAGGGATCCTGGACCCGAGTGCAATTCTTGTGGGATTCAACAATTTCTGACTTATCCAGCAGGGTTCTCATACGCCTGGCAACATAGGCACTTCCGGCATAGGGTCGCAGCTGGTGGAGCTCCTCATCGAATGTTTTTACTGATCCCATCAAGGCTTCCAGGTTAAAGGAGGCAGTGATATCTGCCAGGTCGAGGCAATGCTGGAAACGTTCCAGCACCTTAATCCCGAAGGCACTTATAAACTGGGTTCCGTTTATAAGTGCCAGTCCTTCTTTCGGACCGAGAACCAGGGCTTCGACACCATGTTTCCGAAGGATCTCACCTGCCGGATAAGCCCTTCCGCGGTACCAGATCTCTCCTGAACCTATAAGTGGCAGAAAGAGATGGGCCAATGGCGCCAGATCGCCCGACGCCCCTACCGATCCCTGTGACGGGACGCAGGGAATAATATCCTCATCGATGTGCCAGATGATGCGAAGGATAGTTTCCGGAGAAATCCCGGAGTATCCCCTGGCCAGGGCATGGACCTTCAGGATCAGCATGAGCTTTGATATTTCGGGAGGGATAAGCTGACCAACCCCGACACTATGGCTCCTAAGCAGGTTCAGCTGGAGCTTCTGAATATCCTCATCGGAAATTTTGGTGGTGCACAGCGGACCAAATCCTGTGTTGATGCCATACACCGTCTTATGGCTCCGGATAACCGACATAACATGTTCGTGGCTCATCCGGATACGTTTTCCGGCAGCCTCAGATACCATGCCTTTAACAGTCCCCTTGCATAAGTCTAGTGCGATGCCTGCTGTGAGGCTGTCTTCGCCATAATGAAAAGTCTTCATTTTTATCTTTTCTGGTTAACACAAGGGTAAGTTATGCAGGTGTTCAGGAAAAATCTATGATAATTGTAAGGTTGAAAGGACTTAAATACCTGAATGATGTCACCTGAAAACAGCGTGTAGGTTCCGGGGCAGGTAAAATGACGAGTGTACCAGGCAACATGCCGCTGATCGTTAACTTCAGAAAGTCAGATGGCACCCTCCTCAGAACCCTAAAACGATAAAATAAACACTTACATGGACAAAAAACCATTTTTAGTATGGGGGATTGGAAATAAAATCCTCACCAACGGCGGAATCGGAATCCGGCTTATCGAAGACCTGGCTTACCAATTTGACCAGAATATCATTGATTTTAAAACCTCCTGCGGCGGAGGGTTTGAAATTGTTGAGGATATGGTATTAGATGTTAATTTTTCTCCATTGATACGTATCCGGTACGAACAAATCAAAAAGGAGATCAGCCGGCAGATCAGCAAACAAATTGAGCATTGCCTTGTTTAATTTCATACAGGTCAATAAAAAAAGAAAAATGACCTGAAGTTGTGAGGATTTTTATAAAACTATTTGAGAAAACCTTGATTTTAATTAACTTACTAAATGATAGCGTTTTTTTTCATTAAAACCCATTGATCATGTATTCTGTAAAAGATATTCTCGATGAAAAAGGCTACGAGGTATATACCATTGAACCTGAAGCCACCGTTTATGAGGCCCTGAAAAAGATGGCCGGACAGAACATTGGTGCTCTGTTGGTCATGAAAGACGAAAAGGTGGTTGGTGTATTCTCTGAGCGCGATTATGCACGAAAAATCATCCTGCGCGGTAAATCTTCAAAGGATTCTGCTGTCGGAGAGCTGCTTTCAGAAAGGATTTTTTATGTGAAACCAACCACAACAACAACGGAGTGCATGCAAATCATGACAGATCACCGCGTAAGGCACCTGCCGGTTCTTGATGATGTAAAACTTGTGGGGATTGTTTCTATCGGAGATATTGTAAACAAGACCATTCAGGGACAGAAAAAGACCATTCAACAACTGGAGGATTATATCCTGGGGAAAACGCTGCCCAGTTAAGCATTTAACTCAATAAAAATATGGTTCCTTCGTTTGGAACGTTATGTTATAGTTTTTTTCATGAGAATACTAATCATTCTTGCTCATCCTGTCAAGCAAAGTTTCAATCACGCTATTGCTGAAACTGCCAGGAAAAAACTCCTGACTCTGGGTCATGAGGTAATCTATCACGATCTGTATGCTGAAAATTTCCCTGCCCTCCTCCCCGCCGGCGAAATATCGCGGGATGGTCTGGCAGACCATGTAATTCAGAAGCATTGTGACGAGTTGCAATCAGCCGATGGCATTCTGATAGTTCATCCCAACTGGTGGGGTATGCCCCCAGCCATCCTGAAAGGCTGGATCGACCGGGTTTTGCGTCCGGGCGTAGCCTATGAATTTCAGGAAGGTGATCCGGGAGAGGGAATACCAAAGGGATTGTTGAAGGCCAGGACGGCAATCGTCTTGAATACCTCCAACACCAACAAGGACCGTGAAGAAAATATATTCCTTGATCCCCTTGAGACCATCTGGAAAAACTGTATCTGCTACCTGTGCGGCATTAATATTTTTCACCGTAAAATGTTCCGAATCCTGATAACCAGCACTGAACAACAGCGCCGGAAATGGTTAGCTGAAGTAGAACAGATCCTTACAAAGCATTTTAGCTAAGATTTCTAACGCTAGCATGCTTTCCCCGGGGACCTGAATTGTGTATGCAGGTATACATATTCAAGAGCTTTGCCCATCGCAATATTGACGGGATACCGGACGGCTGCCAGCCAGGGATCTACACTGTAAAGCTTCATGTGATAATCACTGACGACAGGAGCCCTGGATAAGCTTGTTGCCCGGTGGCTACTCTCCAATTCCTCCTTTATGATCCTGCATGAAACAAGCGCTCGTTCTCCATGCTTATCCAGCTTTACCGAAAAGCCAAACAGGCGACAGATCAATGGTCTGTCCTCGTACATCAGGCATCCGCCTTCCGACCGGAGAGGCTGGTACAGGAGACAAATCCCTACCTCAGGATTTTCCAGTTTGCTCAGAACAGAATCATAGTTGCCCTCCTTTAACAAGCGATAGGCCAAAGGCAAAAATTCAAGCACCGTCGCTTCAATATTTTTTGAGAGGCAACAGGCACTGCAACCTGACCGACAAACTATTCCCGAACCCTTTGCAAAGGAATTTATCTTCCGTTCCAGCTCTCTATAAACCTGCTGAACGGCTACTACCTTCTTTTTCACCATAAACCATTCAAATGCAAAATCTTACCCATTCACTTTTTCATTCAGCCTTCAGAAAGGCTATGCTCATGCATGCTCAACACCGGCAATACTATTTGCAGGAACTGTGATGAGCAAGCCATTGTTGATAAAACGCTGTTCAGCAGCATTCAGGATCTGTTGCAGCATATACGCGTAATCAAAGCCTTCGATCTTTGCCATCTTTGCCAGGTGCCCGTCCCAGCACCAACCGGGATTCGGATTCACTTCCAGCAGTTTGGGCACCCCGTTCTTGTCTATGCGCCAGTCGAACCGACTGTAATCCCTGCATTCCAGACGCTCAGCCAACTTTATACTATACTCAATGATCAGTTTCTCGGTAGGTTCAGGCAATTCTGCCGGAATTGAACGCAGCAACCTGAAATAGGGAGAATCCTCCAGCCACTTAGCCTCATAACCACAAATTTTAGGCAGGTCGGCGGGCAGGTCGGAATAATCTTCTTCCACAATAGGAAGAACGCGATAAGCTTCCGGGACGTTGCCGATAATTCCAAGCGTAAGGTCCTTTCCGGTAAGAAACTCCTCGATCAGGATCGGTTTATCATAGCCAAACTGGTCATGGATCCTGATGATGGCATCATTAAGCTCTTCAACCGTATAGGCAACACTTTTCTGAGTGATTCCAAAGCTGGAATCCCCAAAGTTGGGTTTGGCAATGATCGGAAAGGCTATATTCATCTCAAAAATATTTTCCTCCGGTTTGATGTAGAAGGCATCTGCAACGGGGATCCCCATCTCCTGGGCAATTCCCCGGATCAAAGATTTGTCGTAGCAATAAGCCAGGCACTGGGGATTAGATCCGGTATAGGGAATGTCGAGCATTTCCAGGATTGCCGGAACATGCAGCTCCTTACGGGCATCATTCTGAAAACCTTCGTCGCAGAGATTAAAGACATAGTCTACTTTAGTCTTGATTTTCTGCAGGTCGCTCAGAAGGGAATTATGGTTATTCACATAGGTGAAACGATAGTTCTCAAGTGAGCTGAGTGCAATTTTCAATTGCCGGATCGTGTTATAGTCATCATCATCAAACATTGTGGAGGGTTTAATAATATCCGGTTTCTGAGGATCCCCCATAACTACCGCGACATTTTTCACCACCACATCCTTTTTACGTGTCCCTGACCATTCCTTTATAATTTGGGATACGGTAACAATCCGGCGCTCCATCATACCAAGATCCTGCTTCTTCCTGGAGTCTGTTTCATAATCATCGTTAAACGATATGTTTGCAAATCCTGCTTCGGTCAACATTTTTGAGAGCGTGTCTTTGGTATACAGGCGCTCGGCATAAAACTGGTCCACAATTACCCCTTTGTTGATATTGCTGATTACCTCCCGGGATATAAGTCTTTCATTATCGCGTGCCAGGGAACGCTCGCGGCATACAAAATGGTTCTTATCCAGCCATTCCCAGCTCCGGGGATTATAATTAGCCTTCAGGAAATTACCATCAGCGACATCGATCAGGAACAAGCCATAGGGTTTCAGTACACGCCGGACCTCTTTTAAGATCTTTTTGTCATCCTCAATACTTTCAAAGTAACCAAAACTGTTTCCCAGGATCATGACCACATCGAACATATCATTCGGGTAAGGAAGCTTCCTGGCATCTCCTTCCTTAAAGTTAGCCGACAACTTCTCGCTTGCACAGTTTTGCTTTGCCTTGCGGATAAGAAAATGCGAACGGTCCATGCCGTACAGGCGGTTAAATCCCTTACGTGCAAGTTCAAGGGTATGCCTTCCCTGCCCACAGGCCAGATCCAGGATTGCCATGTCCTCATTCAACTCAAGTATTTGTGTGAACATATCGATTTCAAAACTGGTAATATCCTTATCCTCAACAACATCCGCATCCGTTTTAAGGTACATGCTGTTAAAAATACGCTGCCACCAGTCAGGCAGGAGATGATCCTCAAGGTTTTGTACAGGTCCCAAACCCGGTTTAGCCTTCTGAAGGTTCTTTTTATTCTTTGATGAATTTGTATTTGTTTTCATTTTTTTATACTGAACGTAAATCGATTAGAAAAATAGTTGAAACAGAAAAAACAACAGCCGCTCAGAGAATCCTCTCCAAATCAGTTAATAACCTGATTATCTGATAATAAATATTAAGGAAAAGGAGGTGGAAATACTTAAAGAAGATTCTATTCCATACCCGGGCGGTTGAATTCCGGAATTGGGTTATTGTGGAAGAATACTTCACCAGGGTAAGCCCTTCTTTTAAGCCGGTACACTTACCATTTCCAAACACAAGGTATCTCATCGGATGAAATCTTATCACCTCTGTTC
>JAFGEO010000067.1 GCA_016931575.1 Bacteroidales bacterium
AGGATCTGCCGGTAGGTGCTGTCGCCCGTCAGCCGGTACCCGTTGCCGTAGCTGCACATCATCCGGAACCCGATGTCATGGTCGGAGGTGTTCCACTGTTGTTGCTCGAGCTTTCCGGTGTATGCACGGGCCAGGGTTTCCCAGCTTGTTTCCCCGGTCAGTTCATACATCTGCCAGAGGCATCCCGGATAGAACCCGCTGCACCAGTCACCTCCTGAAACCAGCATGATCCGGCCCTCCTCATCCAGGCTTCTCGGCAGGAAGGGTTTTTCCCGGTCCGGGCTTTGCGGCATCACATTCATCCTGTCCCGCACATACTGTTCCAGCGTCAGCAGCTGGTCCCCGAGCCGGTCATGGATGAATGATTCCCGGATAAATGCGGGCCCTTCGTTTTCTGGGGCTTTCCGGTTGCCGCAGGATTGAAGATATGCCGTAAGGCAGAGGATGGGAATGAGCGGCAGGATCCCGGGGAGCCTCACATATTTGAGGGATCGAAGGTTTTTCATGGGCTGTATGTATTTCTATGGAATGCATGTATTACATGGGTTGTATGTATTGCATGGGCCGCAGGTTTTTGGGGGATTGTGTCTACAAAACTGTTTACAACTTCATCATCATGATCAAAGAACAGACTCTGGAGACCCTGTATACGATCCATCTCATTTCTGGCAAGTCGGACAAGCAGATCCTCCTCACGCTTAGTCCTGGCAAATCCAACTGTCTTGATTACTTTGTTTTGACGACCTACCTTTTGGATGATTTGGATGCTGATTGAGCCGCTACGATTCTTGTTTTTCCGGATAAACATATACCAAATATAGCTTGCAGCATCCAAATAAACATATACAAAAATGTTTAATGGTTAATTATCATATATTTGCTAAAACAGCGTCGATGTGGCGCACAAAACAGGAAATGAGGCTCTCAATATATATTCCCCTACGATAACTTGGGTAAATTACCTGACCTTCGAGGTTTCGATTCTCAAAAACGCAGGAAGGAAAACAAACACTCCCACAAGGGAGAATACACAGCCAGCAATCGTACCAACGGCAAAGCTGTACCAGAATTCCTGGTCCCTGTTGATCAGGATAAAGGGGATCAGACCCAGAACCGTGGAGACAATGGTGTATTTGATGGGCATAATCTTGTGTCGGAAAGCGGCAACGTACAGATCCATGGGCAGGGCATCCGGTCGCATTTTCTTCAGCGAGTTAAACTCATTGATGATGTAAAGAGCAGAATTCACCGTCAAGCCGCTGGTAAAAATGAAGGCCGCAAAGATCCCGTTATCGAAGCGCAGATCAACCACCGAGAAGGTGATGAAAAGGCCTATAAACGAAACCGGGATCATAAATATGACTACCAGTGGTTTTACCAGTGAGTTGAGCAGTATGGCACATATAAAATAGATGATTAACACAATAATTATAAAAAGCTTCAGCTGACCTTCAATCTCATTGTCGCTGCGCCATCCTCCCCACTGATAGATGGTTGGAGCACTGGAATATCCCAGTGGTTGTTGTTCCTTGATCTCCTCCAGGATCTGGTCCCTGATACGCCAGTGAAGCTGGTTGGGCCCTACAAAATTGTATAATACACTCATCAGGTACTGACCATCCTCCTTCCGGATGGTCTGGTTCGATTTCTGAAAAGATTGCTCTAGGAGGCCACCAACGGATACCAGTTTATCATTCAGCACCTCGGAGCTGTTCATCAGGTTCCAGATATCCTGCGATCGGGCCTTGGTCGAGGAGATGTTGATTTCTTCATAACTCTTCCCGGTAAACAGATTCATACTGACACCTTGTGACGACAGATTGCTCAACCGGTTCAGAACCTCACTGGATGTTACTCCCGAGTACTGCATAACATCCTTTCGGGGTTCCAATTGGTAGGAGAATTCCAGCGGGGTGCGGTTATCAATGCGGGAGGAGATGGTGATATCCTGAAATCGTCCGTTCTCCCTGAGCCGATCAGCCAGCCAGCCAGCCAGTTCATACAATTGTCCCAGGTCGTAGCCTTTCATCTCGATCTTGCTGTCCTGGTAGCCAATGGCACCAAGTACATCATTAGAGAAGGGGCGGTCGCCTTCAAATACATCCCCGTAGCCTATCACCCTCCAGGAGGCGCCTCCCAACAATATGCACTTTTGTACCACCTCATTCTTAATTATCAAGGCGGAATAATCGAACTGATAAGGCTCTTTGAATTCAATGGATATATTAATGTTGCTGCCTATGATATTGGTGGTATAAATATCGATCTCATCAAGGGTGCTCAGAAAAGATTCCAGATCAGAGGTAACCTTGTCGGTCAGCTCCTTCGAAGAACCCATCTCCATTTTCCCGTAAATCCCGATCCTTGATTCCCTGGCTTCTTTTCCTGACCGGCTGTAGTAGAAATAGCCTACCTCTTTTTTTTCAAGGAAAAGGCGAAGCGTACCCCCTAAGGAAATATCGATAACTTTCTTGAGTTTATCGGCATAGAAATCGCTGCCAATGGTTTTGTTGTACCACTGGTGATACCATTGATGTTCTTCCCCGCTCAAGTCCGAACCGACTTCATCAGGGAGATTAAATACGGGTATCCCGAATCCAAGGATCAAAAAGAGGGCAATCCATTTGTTCCTCAACCTGAAGAAACTCCACGAACGTCCAAGGAACCTGAACCACCTTGCAAGCAGATCTCTGCGGCCGGTCCGGAAGCGTTTGTGTTTGGATAGTTTTATGAGGTGGGTCAGAGCAGGAACCAGGAACAGGGCGGTAAACAAGGAGACTGTCAGGGTCACCGCAAAGACAGAAGCGAACCCGCCTAGCTTCAGTTTTACTTCCTCATCCAGAAGAAAGATCACCGATAGTGCTCCGAGAGTAGTCAGGGTAGCAGCCAGCAACGCAGGAAATCCTTTCATGTCTTTTCGGAGCAGCAGGTGGTCCTGCATCACGATGATGTTGTCAATAATGATACCAAATGACACTGTAATTCCAGCGAGGGAATAGAGGTTGATCTGGATCTTAAACAGATAGAAAAACACCACTGAAATGGCCAGTGTGGACAACAGTGAGAAAAAGATCGCGAAAATGTAGCGTGGGGCCCGGCTCACCAGGCTGATGAAAATCAGAAGAATGAAAAAGGAGAGGGCGGTCCTCAGGTAAATATTCCGTAATTCTTCTTTCAGCTTCTCGGTTGTATCAAGCTCTTTCCGGATGGAATATCCAGCCGGGAGATTGCTTCTCAGCTGACTGATTACCTTTTCGGCGGCTTTACCTACCTGAAGGATATTGGCGTCTTTATCGGACAGTACTGATACCCTGAGTGTGGAAAGACCATTTATCCGGAACGCACTAAAATCATAGACGGTTTTCTTGCTGATTTCTGCAAGGTCCTTCAGCCTGACTATATCACCTTCCCGGGTCCTCAGAGTGATTTGATCCAGCTCAAGCATCTCAGCACCCGTTTGAAGATATACCGGTATCAATAGCGATCCCTCCTGAGAAGGACTAAGGGACCTGGCTGAACCCAGATAAGCATCTCCGTAGCTATCCTGTATGGCCTGGTAAACATCATCCATATTCAGGCCCACAGCGTGAAGCAGATCGTAGTCACAGCAGACTTCCCAACGGCTTCGGTTTAGCCCGCTTACCTCCACATCATTGACTCCTTCAACCAGTGCGATGGGTCTTTTTATCTGCTCTTCAATAAAATACTCCATCTCATCTTCCGGTAAGGTCGAAAAAACCGAGTAGGAGAGTATTCGTTCCGATTCGCCGAAAAGAGTCCCACCGCTAAGCTTGAGATCTTTCAGTCCGTCGGGTAGTTTCGGGCGGACCCTTCTTAACACGGATGAGACCTCCATCCGGGCCGCATCCATATTCTTCTCTTCCAAAAACTCAATGGTGATACCCCCTGAATTGGTTTGAGAAAATGTGGAAATCGTCTGTATCCCTGGAAGCGTGCTGCACACCTCGGCCAGAACGGAGGTAACCTCACTTTCCAGGGTAAGGGGTGCTGCATTGTACCAGTTGTAGCTGATCGATATATCGTTGGTTACCCGCTTAGGCTCCAGACCGGTTTTCAGAAACGGCAGCAAAGCTAACCCTGCCACCATCAATGCAATAAAGGCCATCAGTATCCCGTACGATGATTTTTCGAAGAATGAGAATCTATTCTGCTTTCTGTCTGACATTCTGAAAGTATGCAAGCAAATAAATCTCCATCAATTTAGTCAATAAAATTTCTAATAACCAAATTGTCATAATTCACTATCTCATTTCACAAGGATTCTTTCATCTCCCAAAAAACTGAGACGGTTTCAAATTAGAATCATTCTAAATAACTTATAAATATTGAAATAGTTGCTCATATGGGGTAACAAATCAGTGTCGATTTTGATTAAACGGCATAAAACTATTAAAGCCTATGAATTCTTTAAAAATTAATTACCCGCAAGTCCTTGAAGTAAAAACCTCTTTAGGCTACAAAATAATTGCTATCAATAACATTGTATTCCTTGAGGCAAAAGGAAAGTTTACAATTATCCATGTTGACGACCAATCTGAAATTATCACCTATCATCTTCTTAAATGGTATACAGAGAATTTTTCTGAACCATATTTTTTCCGATGCCATTATTCATATTTAATAAATTGCTCTTACGTTAATTGTTATACCTACAAGGAGATTGTAATGAAGGACGGCTCTAAAGTACCGTTGTCAAGGGGTAGATTAAGTATTTTAAAGGAGAATTTGAGCCATATTATTGAAATACAGGCTAATTCATAATAACGATGATCCGAATTGGATTCTTCAGAACTGTAAACTATTCCATATTCATGCCATTCATTCCAATTGTAGTTATTTGGTTCCAAATCCGGCATTTGATTCCAAATTCTTACGATTCATGCTTTAACATATCCTGGCATATATAAAAAATATTTATTTTTAATTGAAGAAAAAGATGCAAAATTATGAAATGAATCTAATAGACTTATAGTATTGTTGCATCTTGAAGTTGTGCTTTTCAATTATGTAATACTTGAGGTTGACCGCAACAACAATCTTGTCTAGAAAATATAGTCCTTGTGCATTTGATATAGCTAAGTGACCAGAATTTGTTATATCTAAAGCGAAAGAAATTCATTAATCTCCTTTTTCATTTCTCATTTATAGAGCCATATGATGGAACTAAAATCCTGGTATATCTTTTATACTACTCCCCGTTCAGAGAAAAAAGCTTATAATACGCTTGTGTCTAGCGGGTATAAGGTATATCTCCCTTTGAAACAAGAGATTCACTATTGGAAGAATCGTCAGAAAAAACTTATTTCAACGCCTCTGTTTCCAAATTACATATTCGTTTGGACTTCTCAAAGCTATATCTATAAAGTCTTACAACTTCCTAAAATTGTTCGCTATATAAGCTGTAGCTCGGTTCCCTCCACAATATCCTCTGAGGAAATAGCCTTGATAAGAAATATGCTTGAATCTGATAACAGCCTTTCCCTCGAAAGGAATAATATATCAGGAAAGAAAGCCAGAATCATTTCTGGACCTTTCAGCGGTAAAGTGGGTATTCTATATGAAAGAAAAGGAAGTAAAAGACTCTTAATACAAATTCGCAATATCCCTTTCAATCTAAGTATTGAGGTCGAGGTGGATCATGTAAGGATTTTAACTTCGGCTTGATCTTCAGAATGAGTATTAAGTGATCTACAGATTAATATACCCTTAGGAAGTTCCCAAGTAAATTAGCCAATGCTAATTGTGAAAAAGAAGAATAAAGCATTGAAGGGAAAAGGGCAGGTGGTCATTTGTCAATGTAAACCCACCACCTGCCCAGGCTCCTTCCAAAATAAAACAGAAAGGAGGTATTATGAAAATGTAAAAATAAAATTCTAAATAGCATTTCAATTCTAACAAACTTAGCATTAAGTTAATTCATGATCAATTATTAATTAAATTACGATGAAAAAGAAAATATCAAAAATAGCTTTTGGAGGAATATTTGTTTTTGCATCATTCTTCAGTATGACATTCCATCTGGAATCCTCAAATTCCCTAACTAAACTTGCAATTAAAAATGCAGAAGCATTGGCTGGCGAAGTTTTATGTGCTGATATGTGCAAACGCCTTGATGGCGATGTCTGTATGTTGTGTACTAATCCTGGTGCAGTTAAACTAATAAATTATAATGAACATGGAAGAACAAGGCCTGTTGTTTGGTAACATAAAGTGATTGTTGGTGTCTCAAAGAAGTATCTATTTGCAAAGTAGTGTTATTGATATCTGGATGGTACGTTTCACTTGAAAATACGAAAAGGTAGATTTCATTATCACAAAGCCTTCTGGAAACGTCGGTTGATGTGAAATTCATAACGAAAAAGTGCTCCCATCCAAGAGACGTTTTCACCCTCTCGTTTCACTTGCAAAGATCAAATCAC
>JAFGEO010000068.1 GCA_016931575.1 Bacteroidales bacterium
CGTCCCCGCAAACAGGAAAAAGAATATTCCGCTTAGTATGCGTTTACTCATTGATATGGAAGCTTTGGTTCATACAATTCAACTGAAGTTTACCTGTTAACATACTAATATCCAATGGAATTCAACAATAAAATCTGTCTTTTGGTCCGGCACGATAGCTTAAAGCTTGATATTTCAGCACAATATGGTGGATTCTCAAGTTAATTTACCCAAAATCTGATAAAAGTTTTCAACTTTTCTGAAAGGTAATAAGTTTATTCTGTGAGGAATACACCTATCGTGCAAGAATGATTTTCCGGATACAATTTGCCGACTTCAACAGGTATATGCCATCACCAAGATTTGAAAGGTCAAGGTGTGCATTGCCACAACTGTCTGTTTTTACTGAAAGAATTTTTTCTCCTGTCAGGGCGAAGATACTGATCCAGGTTTGCTTCTGCGGTGAACTCGTAATAGTTATTTGTCCGCTGGAGGGATTTGGATATACACTAAGTTCCGGTTTGGCAAATGATTCGGGAACCTGGTCGAAAACGGAGGTGTAGGGGATGCTTGTCCAGTTATACCCGAAATGATTATCCACACCGCCTCCCACCCAGGCAAGTACTTCATGGTTTTCCTCCAGAGTAGGTGGCCAGGGCAGTTCAGGGCTGTAGCATACCTGGTCGATAAGGATACCCGAAGGATGGATTAATTCGATAACCTCACCTTCATTGGAAAGTTTTCCGGAAAACCACTGTTCAGATAAACCATCATAATAGAGGGATGCAGGAGAGGAAAGATCTTTCACCACAAAGACCTTTTCTCCGGGTGCCAGGTATTCATGGTTGATGAAAGTATATTCCACGGCTTTTGTCAGGCTGTATCCATACAAGTCAACAACTTCCTCACCTGGATTAAGGATGGCGACAAATTCTGACCGGTCATCGTCGTTCCCCGGGTTGTAAAATATAGCTGAAATAATTAGCTCGGGTGATTTAGCAAAGGGAAATAAAGGAGCGCCCAGGTCGATAATCTGGCCCTTATACTCGCCGGCAGATATGCCTGGAGATGAGGAAGATAGCTCAAAATCAGCCTGTTCAGGGCTCATGAAAGCAGGGTCTCCGTAGTAATTGTCCGAACCGAAAGAGATTGGAGCGTTATCACTCAGACAATATTCAGCCTGAAGTTTCGACTTACTATCGCAGGATAGCGGGGAAGCGTAACTGTTCGAAAGAATGCTGTTTCTGATCAGGGCATTCCCACCCGCAGATCCCGGATTCTTTTCATAGCAGGATACCGGAATGACATTGCTGAAGAAGGTACACCTTTCGATCTCGACCCTGCAGGAATCTTTCAGACCGAGTCCGAGATTACAATTGATGAACAGGCTGTTGCTGACTTTTACGGAAGACTGCTGTCCGACAGAGATTCCCTTGTCCGTCACATTATAAACATAGAGGCTGTCGATCACAATATTCCTGGCTTTTTCACCGATATCTACAGCATCGCAGTTTAATCCCATAAATCCACCGATAATACAATTCCGGATGATCCCATTTTCAATGTCATCGTAATCGATGGCATCGGTATCCGGTTTATCATTTCCTTTAAAAATACAGTTTTCAATCCGGGCATGTCCGTATTTAACATTTATCAGGTCCCCGGTAATGTCTGAATGAAGTCTGCTATTGGACAGGACGATATCAGAATACCGGGCTGCTATGGGATTACCATTCACTTCCTCAATGACCAGATTGTCAAGCCGGAGGTTGGCATGAAATGCTGAAATTGCAGCAACATCCCTGGAGAGGTCCGGACCATGGGATGCATTCCGGATAGTCAGGTAAGCCAATTCAGAAATTTCGCTTGTATTGTGAAAACACAGGGCACCCCACTGACCTTCCGGTGAATTTTGGGTGGCCTGAATGACAATTCTTTGGGCTTCAGAGCCCTTTGCCAGAAGTTTTCCCTGAATAAACAGGTTGCTGTTTTCAGCCATGCGGATTTCTACACCGGGTTCAATGGTAAGCGTTGCTCCCGGAAGGATGCATACATCTCCCTGAGTAACATATGGGGAGCATTCGGTATCCAGAGTAAGGTTGGAAGCAATGGTGTCCGGTATGATGCAGGACCCATCCGATTCAAAAACTGCAGTCAGTTGCTTATAGCCCGACAGAGAGAAAGTAATGCCCGGATTCGTTGAAAAGTATTCAGATGAGTTGTCGAAGAACAGCACCAGCTCAAGGTCGAAGCTCATATCTGTGCTTGATGCAGAAGTTTGATGTACCTCGGCGGCAATAATATTCTCACCTTCCCTGAACACAGCCGGATCTATCTCAACGATGTGGTAGCTGGATTCGTCCAATCCGCTGGAGCTTACTGAGGAAAGTGTCTGGTAGCTTATCGCTCCGTCCGGCATATTAGAACGTACGACCTCCTGCCCGTTGATGTAAACAATCGCTCCGTCATCTCGAAGGAGGCCCAACAGACACAGGTCCGCATCCAGTTGATAAGCACTTAGCTGAAAGTGCTTTCTGAAATAGCTTGTGATGTATTTTGAGCTTCCGCTGCCATAGTTGATGATAGTTTCCTCATCCTCATCCCCATAGCCGAATTCGCCGTTACCTTCAATCCAGGAGGCATCAATGTAGGCCAGGTTTTTCCAGCTGGTACCTGGATTTGATCCATTGTCCAGATACTTCCAGCTATCCTTTCGGGAGATAATTGTTAGTTTTTGATTTTCAGCCCAGCCTGAAAAATGATATCCCGGTTTTGGTTTCGCTTCAAGCCGGATGGGTAATTCTACGGGATAATCTCCCCGCCAGTGTGGGTCTGTGATCTTCATCTCATTGAAAAGGATGGTGCCTCCTTGCTCAGGGTAAGCTTCCAGGCTGAGGTTTACCGAGGCATTTATCCCATAATTTCTCAGGTCGTCTAGCAGGTATGCCGGGCGCATATCTACGAATTCATGCAGGTCTTCAACTTCGGCATTCCAGTATTTAACCGAGGGGATGGCATCGCCATATGAGGAAGTTGCACCCAGCCAGCGTTCCACATGCCTGGGTATTTCGGATTCGATGGTATTTGCAAATCCATCGATATACTTATGCATTCGGATAGGATTAAAACTGGTGTACAAGTGGTCCGCCAGTCTCTGGACGAAGTAAGCCCGGTACTCAGTATTGCCCATCAGGTCAGCCAGTGGCCATATCGTCCGGGAAACATAATAGCTGACCGGATAGCTCTCTGGATTGAAAAACCCTCTGTCGAGATCCATCAGGATCCATCGCCACAGGCCCGTGCCTTTTGGCTTCCATGCCATGACATTATGATTCACAGACGTATTCTGGCTGTATATCTCCGTGATGACATAATCTGTGAAGGTCCCGATATCCATAGTCTGTTCTACGGCTACATAATTTCCCCGTACAGAAAGGTCTTTTGCCAGGAGGTCCTTCAGTTCAAGGTACTCATCCAGGCTTCCTGATTCAACATAATCTTCATTTTCTATCAGGTCAAAAAAGCCCTCTTTGAGATTGTAGTTGCCCTCGATATAGCTGTCATCCACCTTCTCCCGGATATTATGAATTCCCAGGTACTCACCGTTTACAAAAACAATACAGGCGCGAAAACCCTGGATATCCACCGCAGTATTAAGCTGCGTTGAGTTCTGGATCATTCCGTCCCTGAAAAGCGTATAACTCCAGTCACTGCCGGAGGCCCTCAGAGCAAAAGATTTGTAAAGGGTCCGTTGACGGTCTTGCATGAGGGGGTACTCCAGCTTATTTTGTCCATATTCATTCCTGAAATAAATGCCGAGCATTTTTTGAGGCAGCTGCCAGGAATACAGTCCGTTCACCTTTGTTCCGGCCAGCTCATTGAAGGCAGCTCTGTCGCTGCCGTTGTTCTCAAAAAATTCAATATTTATGGGGACCTCCCATTCCGGTTTAAAATCCTGCACATAAATTCCTGTGACAGGATCCCAGAAGTTTTCCGGATCGGTAGCAATGGAAACAATGGGAAGCTTCCTTCCCACCAGCGAGCTGTCAATAAAGTAGGAGTTGGTGCTGACGGGGCCAGGGATCATCCCGTCCCTGAATATTCGTGTCCTGACGATTGTGGTTTTATTCAGGTAAATAGGTTCGGAATACACTGCAGAAGAAACGGCAGGTACTGATCCGTCAAGAGTATAATGAATGGTACCTTCAAGGTAAGTTGAGAGGCTTAGCATGATGGGAGTGCTGAAGATCCCTCCGAAGTGTGAAAATTCAACTGAATTTTCTATCCGGTCGGAATAGGAAGTAGTTGAATTTTCGGAGCCGGGCGTAGGCTCCGTGAAATATGCCCATTCCTCAGAACCTCCCGGACGCCTTCCGTAGGAGATATCTGTGCTCTGATAGATAAAACTCAGGGTATCCTGGAGATTCAGGGTAGGAGAGAAAAGTCCGATCTGCTCACCTTCGGCAGCAAGTTTGAAGGAGGCATGAAGGAGGGTGTCGCGTCCATCGCACCAAATAATTATATATCCACCTGCAGGTATAATGGCATCTGTTTCGATGCGCCACTTATCAGGATTCTGCAAATTGTCAGTCAAATAGAACTCTCTGAGATTCAGCGCTGTTGTATAGTCATTATAGATTTCCACCCAATCTGTATTTTCCTCATAATCAGGATCCTGGATCCCATTGGAATTGGAGGCAACAAATTCGTTAATAAAAAGCTGGGCATGGGAATTCTTTCCGGGAACCAACCACAGGGCGGCAATCATAGCAGCAAGTATCCAGGATTTATTTTTTTGCATGTGGTGAAAGTCGTCAGGTATTCACACAGAATGAAATCGCAACGGGTTAGAGCAAAGATATGAAAAACCTAAAGTCAGTATATGAGGAAAATTGCGATAAGCCAAAAATCTATTCAGCGTTTGGCCCGGCATTCTGTATTTGAGAAACACAAGCTTCCGGGCAGAGATGTGCCGGATTATCAGATTCTTGCGAGTGCAAGAAATACAGCATGCAGGGTAATCGTGATGCCCAGGTAGATCCTGTGGGCAAGCTGTCCTTTAACGTTGAAGAATTTGTATTGGATAGCGGATACCTCGCAGGCATTCAGGCAGTCGCCGCAAAGGGTACAGGTGATTCCGGGCCTTTTCTTTGCCAGGTCTGCCATACTCATTGCATCATAGCGGCAGACGGAAGAGCAGCTTCCACAAAAGGTGCACTGCATATCGATTTTCAGTCGAAAGGGATTCAGGAACTTAAGATAACTCACCAGGGTACCGATTGGACAATAAAGAATGCAGTGGATCATTTTCCCTTTTTTCCGCGAGAAAATAAGCATTACGGCGATTCCGGCAACTCCAAACGCACTAGCCAGTATAAGGCTGAAAATTGAATTTATCCCGCTGAATTTCAGGATCAGCGTTATCAGGATGATCAGGATCAGGGCGGTGTGTTTTATCTGAAATTTGTTCTTTAGTTTTCCCCGGTTAGATCTTCTCTGGGCAAAGAGGTTATCCATGGCCCCGAAGTAGCAAAGCTGACTGCACCATGCTGGTCCGCTAAGGATTACCGTACTCAGGAATAAAAATGTCATCACGGAGAGTTGCTCCCTGTAAATCGGGCCAGACAGGATCATCAGGGGAACAGGCAGATGAAGTTTACCCGTCATCAGGAATTTATCAGAAAAAAGAATACCCAGAAGGAGCTGACCAAAGAAGACCATTGAGAAGAGTGTCCAGGAATACCTGCGCCACTTTGCCAGGGATGCAGGATCAGACATTTTCCCCGCAAGGAAAGCTCCATACAGGCCAATCAGGAAAATTTCACCCCAGCCGGCACCGGGAATGAAGCGTTCGGCAAGAAGAAGCGGGTTTTCAACCTTAAGCTGGACGATAGTAAGAATTCCTGCCGTAGCCAGAAATACTATCATAGGGAATATGAAGTTCTTTTTTTGGAATGCCATGAAGTTAGCGCAGACTTTTTCTGAGAATGTCCAGTAAAACAATCCTATTGGGTTCTGTATCGAACCAGCGAGGCGTATTCCCTGTCTGCATCAAGGATATGGTTCGTCAACCATTTTTGCATAAAGGATATAACCCTGAATGTCACGGGAACACCTTGTTCATATTGTTTTTTCAGGCTATTGATTTTTTCCGTGAAATGTACATGCATTTTAATATGTTCTTCAGCGAAGGGGAAGTTATATTTCTTAAAAAGAGCTTCTTCGGCCTTAAAATGGTAATCGGCGTAATCGATCAGTTCACTGAAAATGTCCTTTAGGATCTCTCCGGTTGAGTTCTCAAGGAAAGCCTCATGGAGGGTATTGATCAGCTCCACAATTTTTTTATGCTGATTATCCATTTCCTCAATGCCCAGATTAAAATCGGGCCGCCACTGCATGAATAGTACTGCCATTTCTGTTTTTATTACGTTGATCAGGGGCTTAAATTACAATTTTTCCGTTAATCTTCTGCCCGGCAAAATACTTTATTTCAGGCTTCCGGGTAATAAGCAGTCAGGAAAGCAGGTGATCCCTGAATAAAAGCTATAAAGTCTGCTCGCTGATGGTCGATCTGAGTAAAGAATTCATTTAATTTGCACATGAAATTGTCGGATGTATTCAGGAAGTCGAAATGAGCGGGAACAGGATAAAAGCGGTATATGTGGTCATGTACATGGCCTTTGCAACCTGGCGGGTATTTTACAATGTCTACCTGGATGAAAACCATTTCTCAGGAGCACAAATAGGAATTATTAATGCCTTGATCCAGGTTACGCTTTTCATCATTGTTCCGATCTGGGGGGTGATAGCCGATAAAAAAGGTATCAGGCCCACCTTGCGGCTCACGCTTTTTTGTTCAGGTTTCTTTCTTTTATTCCTTGGTAATATCCTGAATTTCTGGACCCTGACGGCGTATATGCTTCTGCTTACACTATTTCATCATCCTCTGGGACCGCTAATTGATGCGCTGGCTGTGCAGGTTTCAGAAAAATCGGAAAAGCATAATTACGGAAATTTGAGACTATGGGGTTCCTTTGGATGGGCGGTTGCCTCATTGGCAGGGGGGTACATTTTTGAGCAGTACAGCCTGAAAGTCGTATTCCCGGTGTCAGCTTTTTTCTTCTTTATGGCGATTGTTTTCCTGGGTGTGCCCGGACGGACAGACCGAAAGAAGTATACCCCTCATTTTGAACGCATTCGTTTCAGTGACTTTGCAGGGAATAATCCGCTGAAATTTTTCCTGCTGATCCTTTTCCTTTATGGGATTGCCTCTTCACCTATTAATGCGTATATGAATTTGTTCTTCTCAGAATTGGGAGCCAGCAAATCGGTGATAGGTATTGCCTATACCGTTCAGGCTTTAAGCGAACTGCCGTTTTTTATCCTGGGGAACCGGCTTTTAAAGCGTATAGGTTCCTCAAAGATTATCCTGATATCCATGGCAGTGATGATGATCAGGTTTGTGATTTACGCCTTCATTCCGGGAATCACAGTTGCATTGATTGCCAGCGCATTACAGGGGATTACCCTTTCCTTCTTCCTGGTTGGGGTAGTGGATTACCTGCACCGACAGTTGCCCTCAAGCCGGCACGCTACAGCACAATCCCTTCTCTGGGGTTTGTATTTTGGAATAGGTCATACGGTAGGGAATCTTGTTATTGGATTACTTAAAGATAGCATAAAGATGGTGGGTGTCATGCAGGTTTTTCTATTCATAACAACATTCATATTTCTAATGACCGCAGGAGATTTCCTGCTTCAGAATGGCAGGACAGGACACAACAATCGACCAATTAAATCCTGACAGAGCTTAAAATTCAGGGTGTGAAGAACGTGTAAGTTTTGGTATATTTGTCGGTCATTATAAGCCTATGCAAAGGATATTGCTGCTATCGATTACTGTTTTATTATTGATTTCCCGATGGAATGCCTTCGGAATCAACACTCAGGAGGAATATCTTTTCACCAGGATTACGGCGGACCAGGGCTTGTCTCACAATCAGGTTACCTGCATTTTCAAGGACAGTAGGGGATTTATGTGGTTTGGCACCAATTATGGACTGAATAGCTATGATGGCTACTCGTTTAAAATATTTAAGCATCGGCCTTCAGATCCCTATTCCCTGCCAGACAATCGGATAAGTGACATTTTTGAAGGGCCTGACGGTAAGATTTGGGTGAGTCATCTAGGGGGATATATTTTATATGATCCTACATTACAAAAATTTGTAGATGACAGTCCTGTTTTCTATAAGGAGGTGAAAATTCCCCGCGACGATATTTCCAGGATTAGCTGCGATAGCAGAGGGAATTTATGGTTTCTGACCAATCAATCAGGAATTTTTGTTTATCAGAAGCGGGATAATTCGATAATTCACTTTGAAACAGAAATGTTAACCCCTGGCTTAGTCAGTGATGTGCAGATCGACTCAAAAGGCTTTGCCTGGATGATTGATGAATATGGGGAGATCCTGAAAGTGGACATCGATCGCCTGGAAGTTGTATACAGGAATGATGAAATAAAAGGCTCGGCGGATCAGAGGAAAATGTTCCGGATATACATCGATAAGCAGGATATGCTTTGGATATCGAGCATTAGCAGCGATGAAGGAGCCTACCTCTTCAATCCGGAGAATGAGCAGTACATTCATTTTAAACAAGGTTCAAGGGAATATCCTCTCAGCAGCAATATAGCCAGCCGTATTATCCAGGATGATAACGGAAGGATCTGGATAGCCACCGATCACGGGGGTATTAATATTGTTGATAAGCGGGATTTTTCCGTAAAGGTTCTCCGGCACAGTGAAAATGATGAGCGGAGCATAAGCCAGAACAGCATCACTGCGCTCTATAAGGATAATGAAGGAGTAATCTGGGCAGGGACCTACAAACGTGGCATTTGTTTCTACCACCAGAATCTTTTCAAATTCAGACTTTTTCGCCATCATGCAGGCGACGCCTCAAGTCTTCCTTTTGATGATGTCAACTGTTTTCAGGAGGATTCGGAAGGTAATCTCTGGATCGGTACAAATGGTGCAGGTTTAATCCATTATAACCGGGAGGAAAATACGTTTAGGACTTTCCTGCATAACCCGGACGATCCGAACTCGCTAAGCAATAATGTCATTGTCAGTCTCCTGAATGACAGCCGGGGACAATTATGGATTGGGACGTTTTATGGAGGGCTTGACCGCTTTGACGGCAAACGTTTTTATCATTACAAGCATGATTCTTCCAGGCCGGGATCGCTTTCTGATGATGATGTGTGGCATTTGACAGAGGACGTTTTCGGGAATATCTGGATCGGCACCCTGGGCAGCGGCATTGATAAATATGATCCAAAAACCGGGAGCTTTCAGCATTTCAGAGCGGATGATAGCCGTTCGTTCCCATCTGACTATATCTTACACATTACCGGGGATGGTAAGGGTAATTTATGGATTGGGACCCCGGATGGTTTGGCATATTTTGATCATAAGCTGGGGACCTTCAGGCAGTTTATTAATCAGACTGATAATACGAAGTCGCTTAGTAACAATGTGGTTCCATACATTTGTATTGATAGCAGGGGACTGGTCTGGGTGGCCACCCAGGAAGGACTGAATGTGTTGGTCAGCAGTGAAGGGAATGGGACATTCAGCAGGTATTATATGAAAGATGGACTTCCTGATCATACGATTCAGTCAGTGTTAGAGGATGATAACGGGGACATCTGGGTAAGTACCACAAATGGGCTTTCACGCATTCGGGTACTAAATTATGTGAGTCCCCAATCTTTCAAGCTTCAATTTTCAAATTTCAATGAAACAGACGGTTTACAGGGGAAGGAATATAATGAGGGGGTTGCCCTCAAAACCCGTGAGGGGGAGTTGATCTTTGGTGGTCCTGATGGGTTTAATATTTTCCATCCATCTGCTTTGAAGACCAATGAAAATCCGCCCAGGGTAGTGATTACGGATGTGCAGATCCTGAACAAAAGTGTCGGTGTCGGGGAGAAACGGAATGGAAGGATAATTCTGAATAAGTCACTAAGCGAAACAAAAGGGATTGTCCTTAAGCCTTCTGAGGATATCCTGTCGATTGAGTTTAGCGCCCTTAATTATATCCATCCGGAGAAGAACCAGTATGAATATAAGCTGGAAGGATTTAATAAAACCTGGATCAGAGCAAGTGCGGATGACCGAAAGGCAACCTATACAAACCTGGATCCGGGAGAGTATATTTTCAGGGTGCGTGCCTCCAATAACGATGGAGTGTGGAACGAAACAGGAACCAGTCTGAAGATCGTGGCCGAGCCTTCTTTCTGGAGAACCCGTACTGCCATAGTTATTTATATAGCATTGCTGGTTGCAGCTTTATTTCTGCTGCGGTTTTTCATTCTTCAGCGGGAACGAAAGAAATTCCGCATTGAGCAGGCGCAACTTGAAGCTCAGCGCCGTCATGAGATGGATCTGCTCAAAATAAGGTTTTTCACCAATGTCAGCCATGAATTCCGGACCCCCCTGTCCCTGATCATTTCGCCGCTTGAGCGCATATTAAAGAACCCGGGGAAAGATGACCACCTATCGCATCTGAAACTGATCTACCGGAATGCCCGGAGGCTATTAAACCTGGTGAATCAGCTCCTGGATTTCAGACGTATGGAAGTTCAGAAAATTGATCTGAAGCCGGCCTATGGAGACATCATTAACTTTATTGATGAGATCTATAGTTCGTTTAGTGACCTGGCAGAGAAAAAAAGCATTGACTTTCAATATGAAAGTTCACATGCCAGCTTTTTTACCTATTTCGATCATGACAAGCTGGAAAAGATCCTTTTCAACTTATTATCCAACGCATTCAAATTTACCCCGGAGGGGAAATCCATAAATATTGCTGTCAGGCTTCTTGATAACGAAGAAAAAATCCTTACCGAAGAAACGAGCAAGAATTCAGACAATGTTATATGCATACAGGTGAGTGATACCGGACTGGGTGTTCCGAAGGAAAACCTGGAGAAGATCTTTGACCGCTTTTTCCAGGCCAACGATTCGGGGAATGTGGTCAGCCAGGGAAGCGGAATAGGCTTATCCCTGACAAAGGATTTTGTGGAGCTGCACAAAGGTACGATCAAAGTTGAAAGTGAGCTTCATGAAGGCACCAGCTTCACGGTGCGTCTACCTCTGTTGGTAAAGGCACCCCAGTCGGATATTCCCCAGGAAAGTCCAAAGACACAGATCCTGCCTGATATTTCAGATGAAGATCCGGATACGGATGAAATCCTGCAGGAGGCCAGGAATGCAACTATACTATTGGTTGAGGATAATGATGATTTCCGTTTTTACCTGAAGGACAACCTGAAAGCCGATTACGAGATCTTTGAGGCATCCAACGGAAGAGAAGGCCTGGAAAAAGTGAGACTCCATTTCCCCGATCTGGTGGTTAGCGATGTTATGATGCCGGAAATGGATGGATTCGAATTATGCCGGACCCTGAAGTCTGATCCGAATACATCGCATATTCCTGTAATCCTGCTTACTGCCCGTATGTCGGAGCAGAAAAAAATGGAAGGTTTTGAAACAGGAGCAGATGATTATGTCACGAAACCTTTTAGTTTCGAACTGCTTGCTTCAAGGATCAGCAACCTGATCACCCAACGGAACCGGATGAAAGATTCTTTTCAGAAGCATTTTAAAATTGAACCAGGCGAGATAAACATAACTTCACTGGATGAAAAACTGATGAACAAGGCTCTGAAACTGGTTGAGGAAAATATGTCAAATTCTGAATTCACTGTTGAAAGATTAAGCAGGGAACTGGGAATGAGCCGGGTACATCTCTATAAGAAGTTGACGACCCTGACAGGAAAGACACCCATCGAGTTCATCCGTATCATGCGTTTGAAAAGGGCGGCACAGCTTCTTGAAAAAAGCCAGATGACGGTTGCAGAAGTGGCCTATGAAGTTGGGTTTAATGATCCGCGATACTTCTCCAAGTATTTTAAAGCTGAATTTGGCATGTTGCCTTCACAGTATATTACCACCCGGAAAAATCTTTCCTGACAGAGCTCTTTTTGGGCTATTTTGTTGCGTTAACATTTCATACGCTCATCGTTATCATTCTCTTGGTGCAGTCTGAAGGGAAGCTGCTTTATTTGCTAGTCAATTTAAATACCCGTGGCATGAAAGTGAACAGGGAAACGTCTATCAAAACAGTAAATAAAACCAGACGATTCGGATTTGCCTGGGCACTATTCATCCAGATTCTGCTGATTCTGGTCATTGCAGTTGCTGTAGTGCTCATTCTCCTGACATTCTGGGGATGATAATTAAGAGGTGGGTGTATAGATTCCCAAAACTGATGCTGTAACTTTTAGTTGAATACAACAAGATAACTCCAAAAATAGTATGTCCTATGAAAAAACTTGCTGTTGGTCTGGTATTGGTAACGTTCATTTTTATTTCGTGCGCTGAAGATCATTATATTAAATTGGAAGATGGGGTGAAAGTAAGTACTGAAAATGACAAAGGGAAACATGAAGTATATCTCCAGGTTATCTCTGAAAAGATAGTTCATGTAATGGCCTCACCGGGACAAGCGATACCCGATTCCAAAAGCCTGATGATCGATGGGAATCCCGTTCAAAAAGTTGACTGGAAGGTTAGGGAGGAGAAAGATAAGGTCATTGTGTCAACATCGAAACTAACCGCCGAGATATCTACAAAAACAGGGGAAGTAGTTTTTAAGGATCCGCAAGGGAAAGTTTTGCTGGCCGAGGAAAAGGGAGGAGGAAAAAACTTCAGTGAAATCAGTCTTGAGGGCAGGAAATACTACTCAGTCCAGCAGGTATTCGAATCCCCGGACGATGAAGCGTTTTACGGTCTGGGACAGCACCAGCATAACGAGATGAATTATAAGGGGAAAGATGTGGATATCTATCAGCATAATATCGTGTCTGTCGTCCCTTTTCTGGTTTCGAATAAAAAATACGGAATACTCTGGGAGAACTACTCTCATTCGAAGTTCGGAGATCCCAGGGATTACGAAGATATTACAAGCCTTAAGCTTTATGGCAAGGATCAGGTGCCCGGAGGCTTAACAGCGAATTACGTCTCTAAAACCAATCCGGCAAAGATCTACCTCAGCCGTCAGGAAGACAGCATTCATTATGAATACCTGCCAGATCTTAAGAAGATTCCCGCTGAATTCTCTATGGAAAACGGCAAGGTTGTTTGGGAGGGATATATGGAGCCCAATGAATCAGGGGTACACAAGTTCTTTATCTATTCGGCAGGATACATGAAGTTCTGGTTTAACGGAGAACTACAACTGGACGTATGGAGGCAGGGTTGGAATCCATGGTCTCACCTGGTTGAATTTGATATGGAAGCCGGGAAGAAATACCCGGTAAAACTGGAATGGATCCCGGATGCCGGAGAATCCTTTGTGGCATTTAAATACAAGACCCCCTACGATCCGGTTGCCCAGCAGAAGCTGTCGTTATGGTCGGAGGTGGCAGATCAGATCGATTATTACTTTGTTACCGGCGACGATCTTGATGAGGTGATCTCAGGATATCGTCAGCTAACGGGTAAAAGTCCGATCATGCCAAAATGGGCCATGGGGAAATGGCAATGCCGCGAGCGCTATAAAACACAGGAGGAATTGCTGGGTGTGGTAAAGGAATTCCGCAAACGGCATATCCCGCTCGATAACATCGTCCTGGATTGGATGTACTGGCCTGAGAACCGGTGGGGTGATCATAATTTCGATCTGACCCGGTTCCCGGATGCCAAAGGTATGATCGATGAGCTGCATGCTATGAATGCCCGGCTGATGATCTCTGTCTGGCCAAAAGTTTATGAGGAGACGGAGAATTACAAATACATGAATGAACGCGGGTGGGTATATCCTGAAAATATTAAAAACCGCCAGAAGGACTGGGTTGGTCCCGGGTATATTTCCACCTTCTATGATGCCTTTAATGCTGAAGCCCGTGACTATTTCTGGGGCACTATGAATAATGCACTATTTTCTAAAGGCATTGACGCCTGGTGGATGGATGCCACTGAACCGGATATCCTGTCCAATACTTCTATCGAAGAACGTAAGAAGCTTATGTCACCTTTGGCTGTCGGGCCTTCAGCAAAATACTATAATGCTTTCTCACTGGTTAACTCACAGGCCGTTTATGAAGGGCAACGAAAGGAAGCACCCGATCAGCGTGTGTTTATCCTGACCCGCTCTGCCTTCGCCGGACAACAACGTTATTCCTCCGCAACCTGGAGTGGTGATATTGTATCACGCTGGTACGATCTGAAAGCTCAGATATCTGCCGGTATCAACTTCGCTATTTCAGGGATCCCATACTGGACAACTGACATCGGAGGTTTTGCGGTTGAGAAGAGGTACGAAAAGGCCTCCGGTGAGGACCTGAATGAATGGAGGGAATTAAACACACGGTGGTACCAGTTTGGTGCGTTCTGTCCCCTGTTCAGGGTACATGGACAGTACCCCTACCGGGAAATATACAATATAGCACCGGTTAGCCATCCTGCCTATCAGTCCATGTTATTCTATGATCAGCTGAGGTATCGCCTTATACCCTATATCTACACCCTGGCCGGTGATACATGGCATAAGGATTATACCCTGATGAGGGCTCTTGTCATGGATTTCCCGGATGATAAAAAGGTACTGAATATCGGAGATCAGTTTATGTTCGGTCCTGCTTTGATGGTCTGTCCTGTTTACGAGTATAAGGAGAGGGAAAGAAAAGTATACCTCCCGGAAGGAGCCGGATGGTATGACTTATACTCCGGAAAATTTTATTCAGGTGGACAAACGATAACAGCAGCTGCTCCTTACGAGCGTATTCCGGTATTTGTGAAGGCCGGTTCCATTCTTCCGATAGGTCCGGAGATCGAGTATACCGCTCAGCGTGAAGCTGACGAACTTACCTTGTGGGTATATGCTGGAGCCGATGCGAATCTCGAACTTTATGAGGATGAAAACCTGAACTACGATTATGAGAAGGGTGAGTTCTCCAGGCTGCCGATCAGCTATTCGGAAGCGGATAAGGTGATAAACCTTGGAGCCAAGAAAGGAGATTTTGATGGTGCCCTGGATTCCAGAAAGGTCCGTGTGGTAAGCGTGAGTCAGGATCACCCTGTAGGTTTTGTTATGGAGATAAATGCACCCTTCACAGAGGAATATACAGGAGAGGAAGTAAAGATAAAACTCTAGAAGATACAAACCTTTATTAACCCTAGCCCAAAGTAATAACCCAAACTTAAAAGGAATGAGAAGACTTAGGAATGCAAATACAGTCTCCCGCGATCCGGCTTTCACCCCAGGTGATGGTCAGAGGATCATCAGGATACTGTTTATGATGCCCTTATTCATGCTGCTGTTGTTTTCACAGGGGCTGCTGGCTCAGGAGGGTGAGAGAACCATTCGCGGGACCGTCGAGTTTGAGGGTACCGGCGAAACTGTTCCCGGGGCAAATGTCTTGATAAAAGGAACAACCCGGGGAACAATAACCGATCTGGAAGGAAAATTTGAGATCAAAGCCAGCTCAGGTGAAGTTATGGTAATCAAATTCCTGGGGTATGCAGAACAGGAAATTAAAATTGGTACGGAAAACAGCTATTCCATCAGTCTGAAGGAGGACCTCACCCAGCTTGATGAAGTAGTGAAGATTGGATATGGAACTATGAGGCGCAGTGACCTGACAGGCTCAGTGGTTTCCGTTTCATCCGAAGATATCCAGGCTGCTTCGGCTACCTCATTTGACCAGGTACTCCAGGGAAGGGCTTCAGGTGTTCTGGTTACACAGAACTCCGGGCAACCCGGGGGGGGAGTGTCGGTGCAGATCAGGGGGATAAACTCTCTGAACGGAGATTCCGAACCACTTTATATTGTTGATGGTATTCCTATCCGGGGTTATACAGGAGACAACACAAACGCACTGGCAACCATAAACCCCAATGACATTGAATCCATTGAGGTACTGAAAGATGCCTCTTCAACCGCAATTTATGGAACGCAGGCATCCAATGGTGTTGTGATCATCTCCACCAAAAGAGGGAAAAAGGGAGAAACACAGGTGAGCTATGATGGAAGTTACGCACTTCAGCAACTTCCAAAATACCTGGATGTCCTGAATCTGCAACAATATGCAGAGTTTGTAAATGACAGGGAAGCAATTATCGGTTTCGGTTCAAAACCTGAATTTGCTGATCCCGGCATTCTTGGAGAAGGAACTAACTGGCAGGCGGAACTGTTTCGGACTGCCCCGAAACAATCGCATAATATATCAGTTTCGGGAGGGGACGAAAAAACAACTTATATGCTTTCCGGAGGTTTGCTGGATGATAATGGGATCATTATCGGGTCCAACTTCAAACGGTATTCAGCCAGCTTAAATGTTGATACCAAGGCACGTGACTGGCTCATGCTGGGCGCGAGCAGCGGTTTGAGCCGAACGTCCGAATTGTTAACAGTCAGCGATAACGACATCATCAATATCGCCATCCGGCAGGCTCCTGATATTCCTGTCTATAATGAAGATGGTACCTGGGGAGGCCCTCCTGACGAAGAGGAGTTTGGTGTTTCCAACCCGATTGCTGAAGCTATGGATCGTGAAAACATTAAGAACCGTACCCAGATCAGGTTTAACCTCTATGGTGAAGTCCGGTTGTGGAAAGGGTTGACTTTCAGGTCGGAATACGGTGCAAATATCGATATCAGCAAAACCTACCAGTTTACCCCTAAGGCAAACTATGGCGGATATGAACTCCCGGTCAACTCATCGACACGCTCAGCAGGTCAGAATACATTCTGGATCCTCAGCAACCGTTTACAGTTCCATCGAACTTTTGCTGAAAAACACGATTTTTCGATCATGTTGGTACAGGAAGCCCAGGAAAATGTGTACGAGAGCGTAACTGCTACCCGGGAGAATTTTCTGACTAACAATATCCATGAAGTAAATGCAGGTGATATAGAGACCAGCTTAGCCTACAGCACCAAATCAGAATCGGCGCTGGCTTCCTATTTCGGAAGGGTCCACTATACGTATGATAGCCGGTACAGCATTACTGCTACGATGAGAGCGGATGGTTCCTCGAAGTTTGGGGAAAACAACAAGTGGGGATATTTCCCATCCGTTGCGGCCTACTGGCGTCTTGATGAAGAAGCTTTCATGAAAGATATCCAACAGGTGACCATGTTGAAGATCCGGGCAAGCTATGGTGAAGTAGGTAATCAGAACATTGGAAATTATGCCTACGGCTCTACCATGACGAACTGGCCCACTGCATATGGACCCGGATTTCTGCTGACGAACCTTCCCAATCCTAATGTTAAGTGGGAATCGCAGCGGGAGTACAACATCGGTTTGGACCTGACCTTATTCCGCAACCGGATTGAGTTAATTGCGGAAGTATATCATAAAGAAACAGATGACCTCTTACTTGCATTGCCCATGCCACTCTATACGGCTACGGATCTTGACTGGACAGTCGCCTACATTCAACCTCCTTATGTGAATATCGGGAGCCTGAAAAATGAGGGGATCGATCTTATGCTGAACACGGTCAATATTGAAGGGGCCTTCACATGGAAGACCGGGATAACCTTTACCATGAGCCGGAATGAGATAACACAGCTCGTCACATCAGGAAGTATTATCGACGAATCGATCGGAGTTGAAACCATAACCCGTACTGTTGTGGGAGAACCTGCCGGGCTGTTTTACGGTTACCTGACAGATGGATATTTTGAAAATGGAGCCGAGGTTCTGGAGGGCGTACATACCGCCGGAGCGGCGATTGCGACAGATCCCTCAACCTCTGTATGGGTAGGCGACATACGCTATATGAACCTGGATGGTAACGATAGTATTACCGAGGCAGATAAAGACTTTATTGGAAATCCGCAGCCGATTTTCAGTTTCGGGATAACTAATTCTTTCTATTATAAGAATTTTGACCTGATGCTAACTCTCGGCGGCACTTATGGTAACAAGATCTTCAACCAGGTGCGCCGGTATAATGAGAATCCTATGTCGCGCTGGGGAATGCTGGCCAGCGTGGAAGATTATGCGGAACTCGGACTTATTGATCCGGAAGGCAGTGCTGATGATATCGAAAATGTTTACCTTGTTAATCCGGATGCTACGGTACCCCGTATTGTCACCTCAGATCCAAACGATAATATGCGGATCTCTGACCGTTATATCGAGGATGGTTCCTACCTGAGGATCAAGAACCTGTCACTGGGATATTCACTCCCTACCGCCGTAGCTACTTACCTCAAAATGTCAAGCCTGCGGGTATATGTTCAATTCCTGAACCTTTACACATTTACCAACTATACCGGCTATGACCCGGAGATCGGTGCCCAGCGGCAAAATGTGTTGAAGTCGGGTGTGGATGAAGGAAGGTATCCTTCCCCGAGAGTATACCAGGCAGGTATTAATATTAAATTTTAAACGGAGGAGGAACGAATATGAAAGCAATACGATATTATATATTGGCTTCACTGTTACTGATCCTGGCCGGTTCATGCAGTAAGGAATTTCTGGAGCGGGAGCCACTTGATTCCCTCACGATGGATACCTACTACCAGTCGTACGATGAGCTAAGAGCAGCCGTTGCTCCTTTGTACAGCACCTCATGGTTTGAATATAACGATAAGGGGTCGTTCAGCTTTGGTGACTGCCTGGGAGGGAATATGATCAATCCCTGGTCCTATGAGGACTTTGTATATTTCACCTATACCTCACTGGATCAGACCATTGGCTCAGGATGGGCTTCCCTCTATCGGGTTGTAGGACATGCCAACCTGCATATCCGGAATATCCAGGAGCGTTCAGCAGAGAGTATTGAGGAGTCGCTTAAAATGCAGGTAATCGGAGAAGCCCGCTTCATGCGTGCGGTAGCTTATTTTTATCTGGTTCGTTTATGGGGAGATGTCCCGATCATTGAAGATAACATCGCGCTGAGCGAGGACTATATTGTACCCCTCAACCGGGCAGAAGATGTCTACCAGTATGTCATCAATGACCTGATGTATGCGATTGAAAACCTGCCGGAATCCGATCCGGAACCAGGGCGGGTGACATCCTGGTCAGCCAAAGCCATGCTGGCAAAGGTTTATTTAACCTACTCAGGTTATGGAGCCTCCGGGGGAATGCGTAACCAGGATCGCCTGGACAGTGCGCAATACTATGCCGGTGATGTTGTCCAAAATGGACCGTATGCACTGATGGAGGATTATGCTGACCTGTTCAGGATTGAAAATGATAATAATATTGAATCTGTTTTTGCCTGGCAATGGATTGCCGGTAACTATGGAGATGGAAATTCCTTCCAGGCTTATTTTGCCGGTAGCGGAACGATTACCGGCGTAGGTGACGGTTGGGGAGGCGCTGTGACGGCGACGAATGATCTGGCAGGGATCTTTGACTATACTGACAATATCCGCCGAAAGGCTACCTTCATGATGCCGAATGACAACTATCCGGAATTGAATGCAGCGGATGGAGGTTACACCCATGAAGGTTCAGGTGCGAATTTCAAGAAATACATCGTAGGGACACCCGACGACAATAACGGAGAGGTGCGGTTCATGTCGGCAGCCAATAATACCTATATACTCAGATATGCTGAAGTATTGTTGATTTATGCCGAGAGCATCCTGGGGAACAACAGCCAGACGAATGATGCAGAAGCCCTGGCGGCTTTCAACCAGGTTCGTTCACGAGCCGGCGTATCCGAATTTTCAACCCTGACCTTCAGGAATATCTTTGATGAAAAGAGGCGTGAGATGGCACTGGAAGGCAATACATGGTTTGAAATTGTAGCCTGGTGGTATTTTGACCCTGATGCGGCGTTGGAATACATTGCCGGTCAGGACCGTGGAAGGTATATTCCGGGGGATGCCAGTCAGACTACCCATGAATACTATAGCCCCCCCGGATCAAAGATGCAACTTCCGTATCCTGAGTCAGAAGTAGCTCAGAATCCATTATTCAATGAACCTCCGGTCCCCTATGATTTTGGTGAGTAGTATGAATACTAAAAGCGAAAATTATGAAAAATAGTATCAGATATATAATACATAACACTGGAGTCCTGCTGTTGCTTATCGCAGCCTGGATGGCTACTTCCTGTGAAGAGCTTAATACAGCTCCTCCTGAAATATCCAATATCAGATTACTTGATCCTGAGTTGGCAGATGAACCAATAGATGGAGCCGGCCTGAATACATGGCTGGTCATTGAGGGTTCAAACCTGGCAGCTGTCAATGAGGTATACCTTAACGACATGTTGGCGGATTTTAATCCGACATTAATGACAGAAACGACTATTATACTGCAGATTCCAGGTGAAACCCCAAACCTGGGAACAGACTCCATGCTGCCGAATACGGTCAGGGTAGTCAGCCAGTATGGAGAGGCTATCTATGAGAATTTCCTCATCTATGCACCTCCTGCCGTAATCGAGGCGCTAAGCTGTGAATTTGCTTTGCCGGGAGATACCCTGTTGATAGAAGGGGATTATTTCTTTGGAGTAGATTCTGTCGTATTTCCGGGCAATTTATCGGCAGAGATTCTGGACGAATCAGCTGATGGGTCTGCCTGTACAGTTGTTGTGCCGGAAGGCGCAACAGAATCCGGAGCTATACGTGTAGTTACCCTCGGCGGTACTTCAGAGACAGGTTCATTCAGGATTGCTGAGAATGTTATTGCCAACTTTGATAATATCAATCCATTTCAGAATTGGGGAGGAACCATCGAGACTGCGGCATCAAGTCCCGTACCTGTTGTTGCCGGCAACTATTTTATGGCAACGATTTTGAATGCCGTTGGCACCTATTGGGTGCAGGAATCAGCTATGCCGATGAGGCTTACTTTACCAAACATTACGGACGCAGGCAAATTCGAAGAGATATCCTTGAAATTTGAATTTTATGCCGAAGGAACCTGGGATATTGGTATTTATGTCATTGATTTTGTGGAATTGGAAGTAGATGATGCAGATGGTGACGGAACGGCAGAAGAATGGCTGAATGAGTATCGGTATGAATTCACCCCATGGGATACGGAAGACGGGGCGATTGTATACAGCACCCATGGCAGATGGATCACGGTGGAAATACCCCTGAGTGAGTTTATACATAATAATGCCAATCTTAAGGACTACAGCCAACTCTCATCAGTAAATTATATGCAGAATGTCTTTATCAATCCGGATGCAAGCCATGCAGTGGAGGACCTTAAACTCGGATTTGACAATTTACGGATCTGGTACCCGACAGAATAGCGAGGTTTCAGACCAACTAAAAGATAGAATCAGTGGTGTATTTTGTG
Source organism: Bacteroidales bacterium (assembly GCA_016931575.1). Lineage (GTDB taxonomy): Bacteria > Bacteroidota > Bacteroidia > Bacteroidales > UBA10428 > UBA10428. The sequence continues at coordinate 21,338 of JAFGEO010000068.1, forward strand.
TTAGAGAAGAACCGGCCTCGCGGCCGGTTTTTCAATTTTTTATGGTTTAGAAATTGTGTTGTTCAGTCTTGTGTCGGCTAGTAACTATTGATCCGATGACTCAAAGTCATCGGATCAATAGTTACCCGACTTGCTGGTTTCTGAACAATGGAAAACTATTTCTTCCCCACCACCTTCACCGTCTTATTATTGATCATCTCCTGGAGCTGTTCTAAAAGGGCCTGCTCCTGGGAATCAATGTGTCCGTCTTCTGAAGCGATATGCAGGATCTGATCAAACTCATCGCGGGTCAGGACGTGGTCTTCTATGGCTTTGTTTATCATCTCACGGAGTTCGTTTGCGCTGCTGCTTGCTGTCATGGTTTGTAAATTTAAATTTAGGTTTAAAGATAGTGAATTGTGTAAAAAGGTCCCGCAGGTTTTCCAATTAGTACTGCCAACCGATGCGGTGCAGGTGATACCATCACCTGAATGAAGGATCGTGTGTGCAGCCTTGGAATCATTCGTTCCCGTTTACCGGGGGTTACCTCCCTGGCTGTAAGCAGGGCGCCACTAATTGGCTCATGGGGTACTTTGCTTTTATTCCCCTAGCTTTCTTGCTTATCTATCCGAACAAACGCACTGACAATTCCCATCATGATCAGGGCAATTATTCCTGCTCCATAGAAAGCATAGCTTACACCTCCCAACGCAAAGGCCAGGCCAATCATAAGGGGGCCGATGGTTTGTCCGATCCGTAGTACCATGCTGTTGATCGACATGAAGGCTGCCCGTTGCTTGAGGGGTGCAAAGCCAACCAGGAGGGTCTGGATGGTAGGTATAAACATCCCGTGTCCCAGTCCGAAGAGCATGGCCGGAGGGACCAGCATCAGGTAGGAGTCTGCAAATGAGAAGAATAGCATGGCAAGGAAATATAAGAGGGTTCCTGCTATCAGAATATTCCTTCCCTTCAGGTAGCGGTTGATTTTACCGATGAATGCCGAAGTCAGCGCTGTCGTACCTGAGGTAAGGGACATCATGATCCCGATCATCAGGGATCCGCTGGCCAGGCGCCTTTCCATCAGGATGGGCAGGTAGGTCAGGTAGGCCCCATAGATCAGGAAAAAGACCAGGATATTCACAATAAAGAGAGCCCAAACGGTGCGCTGGTTTATGTTTTTCCAGGTATTTCTGAGGTACGATTTCAGATCCTGGCCCTTCTCGGGTTCAGGATTTTTTAGTTTTAAGGCAATTAGGATACCGAAGGGAACAGCCAGGATGGGAAGGACGAAGGGGAAATACCATCCTGCAACTGCCAGAGCACCACCTATAGCGGGATAGCTGGCCGTTCCAATACTTAGTACGCTGGCATTATAGCCCATGGCCTTGATACGCTGCTGTCCTGAATACAGGTCGCCGATCAGTGTGACATTAAGCGATCCCAGGGATGTGGCCCCTATGCCCTGAAAAACACGGGCGATTAGAAGCAGGTGAAAATCCCGGATAAATACACAGGTAAATCCGGCAAGGCCGAAAAGCATCAGGGAAGGAATAAGGATGTTTTTCCGCCCAACGCGATCTGCCAAAATTCCCATGATTGGTGTAAGAAATACTCCGGGCAGGGTAAAGGCAGCGATCAGAAGGCCCACCTCAGCTTCCTTCAGGTGGAAGTATTTCATGATCTCGGGAAAGGCGGGGGCCAGGCTCGCTACACCCATCACACCGAAAAGGGTGATAATAAATATTAGCTGCAGGTTGGTATCACGGATCAGTTTGGGATGTTTGCCGGTATTAGTCATTCATTTAGTGCTCTAAACAACATTCTATGCCACGGTCATTGCGAGCGCCAGCGAAGCAATCCGTCTAATAACCGATCAAATGCGAATGTAGTTAATATCTGCTATACTCAGGGCTTCAGTTCAATTAACTCAGGGCTTCACTCAGAGTGAAACCCTGAGTAGTGAAGCCCTGAGTTAAGCTTCTATTTCACCACAAGCACATCCTTCAACACATCCACGGAACTCTTGCCCACCATAATCTCAAACTCCCCGGCTTGCACGGTCCTTTTCATGTCAAGGTCCAGCGCTTGTAATTTTTCAGGTGTAATGAGGAAGGTAACTGTTTTGGTTTCTCCCGGTTTAAGGCTAATCTTTGTAAAGTCTTTAAGCTCCATAACAGGTCTGACCGGTACACTGACCAGGTCGTGGATATACAGTTGAACGATTTCCTCTCCCTTCATTTTTCCGGAATTGGAAACCTTCACACTCACTGTTAATTCACCATCAGGCATAATCTCCTTTTTGCTGAGCTTCAGGTCGGAATAGTCAAAGTCGGTATAACTCAATCCATAGCCGAAGGGATAAAGCGGGCTCGAATCCGCATTGACATACTCCCTGAACCGGCTGGGCTGGTGGTCATAGAAGCAGGGGATCTGGCCTACATTCCTTGGAATGGTAACACTCAATTTACCACTGGGGTTAACTTCTCCGAAGACCAGGTCGGCCAGGGCATGACCGGTTTCCTGCCCGAGGTACCATGCTTCGATGATAGCCGGAGCATGTTCAGCGAGGTAGTTTATGCTCAGGGGTCGTCCGTTGATTAGAATGACAATCACAGGCTTTCCGGTTTTCAGGAGGGCTTTTGCCAGGTCAAGCTGAGCCCCGACGAGGTTCAGATGGTTCACATCGCCTTCATGTTTTTCACTCCAGGCTTCCCGGTTGACCAGTTCATTCTCCCCGATCAATAGGACCACCGCATCGCTTTTTTCGGCTGTTTTCACGGCTTCATCGATCAGCGGCTGGTCAATCTCCGGTGTACTCATGACGGGTTCTTCATTTACCTGCCAGTGGGTTTCCTCGTTCAGGGTAATTTTGCAGCCTTCCGCATACATTATCTTGATCCCATGCTCTTTTCCATAGGCTTCAAAACCTTCCAGGGCGCTTACTCCAAGCATGGGAAAGGCCGAATAACCACCCAGGTGGACCTGTGCGGCATTGGGGCCAATGACAGCGAGGGTTTTTATTTTTTTCGGATCGAGAGGAAGGGTTCCGTCTTCATTTTTCAGGAGTACTGCCGCTTTATGTGCAGCTTCGAGGGCCAGTGCTTTATGTTCTTCGCAGTTTATAATATCACTGACGCGGGAAGGATCTGCATAAGGGTGATCAAACATACCGCTGGTGAATTTCACCCGCAAAACATTCCTGACAGCATGATCCAGAACTTCAGGAGGGATAATTCCCGCTTTCACATGATCAGCCATGGCTACATAGCTGCCGGTGCTGGACAGGTCGTAATCGACACCGGCAAGCATGGAAAGTATGCCTGATTCAGCAGAGTCTTTGGCTGCCAGGTGTTCGCGCCATGTAACATCCATGCCACCTCCATCGCTCATAACATAACCTTTAAATCCCCATTCGTCACGAAGGATCTCTGTAAGTAATTTATGGTTGATGTGGTTGGGAACACCGTCCCATTCGTTATAGGAAGCCATGATGGATTGTGCATTTCCTTTTTTTACAGCGATTTCAAAGGGGTAAAGGTGTGTTTCCCTGAAATAACGGTCCGAATAGTAGACCGGGGCGATATTTCTGCCGCCTTCCGGCTGGCCGTGTCCTGCGAAATGTTTCAGGGTAACGGCGGCATGATTTTCATCGATGGTTTTTCCCCGTCCCTGGAACCCGTAAACCGCAGCCAGACCCATGCGGGAAACCAGATATGGATCCTCACTGAAGCATTCTTCGGTGCGTCCCCATCGTGGATCGCGGGCCAGGTCAATCACCGGGGAAAGGAATTGGGTTACTCCACAGGAGCTTGCCTCAAGGGAGGTTACGGTATAGATCTTTTCTGCCAACAGTGTATCCCAGGTACATCCGAGTGCGATTGCCTGGGGGAAGCTGGTCGCTCCCTGCGACATATATCCATGCAGGCCCTCAGCAAAAACGAAAGCAGGGATGCCGAGACGGGTATTCTCGAGAAGGTATTCCTGGAAGCTGTTGATGCATTTCACCCGTTTCTCAACCGGCAGGCCAAATAACTGCCTCGACCAGAAAGTTCCTACTCCCAGCTTCAGCCGTTCAGAATCTTCAATTCCCTTAAAATTTCCTTCATCATCCCAGGCCAGGGTATCGTAAACCCTGAAAGCATAGAGTTGCGATACTTTTTCATACAGGGTCATGATTTTGACCAGGCTGTCTACTTTCCTTTCGATTTCAGGAAGGATAGTCTGGGCAGTAAGGTCCTTTTTAGGACAGATCAATAACAGGGGTATAAAACCCAGCGTGAGCAGTTTAATTTTTCTCATGGTTTATTCTATTCGTGAACTATTCGATACAAAGGCTGCTTTTTTACCATCGGGCGACCAGGAATGAACATTGATGGTTCCCTGGCCTCCGTAAAGATGGGCAACCACCTTTGGAGGACCCACCGGCAAATCGTTTTCAAGTTTGAACGTACGCAGCATGACTTGTTTGTAATAGGGGTGGTCCCCTAGATCAACTTCCGGTGGGTAGGAGAGGAAGATGATGCAATCTCCGTTTGGCGATTCATGGGCAAACCAGTTTTGCCAGGCATCATCGGTTACCTGCATTGGATTACTGCCATCCGCATCCATTCGCCAGATCTCCATGCTTCCTGACCGGTTCGAATTAAACCAGATGTATTTTCCGTCAGGGGAGTATTCGGAACCATCGTCCAGGGCCTTCACATTGGTCAGCTGTTCTTCATCGCCCCCTGTCGCAGGGATCCTCCAGATATCCCATTGCTCATTCCGTTGGGCAGTATAGATGAGGTATTTCCCATCGGGCGACCAGCCATGCCAGTAGGATGGACTGTTAGCCGTAATGGCCTTTGGTGTTCCGCCTTCAATGGGCAGGGTATGGATCACCGAATTTCCATTGGACGGTGGGTCCATCACATGGTTGCTGATCACCAGAAGGCTTCCGTCAGGGGAAATTCCATGGTCGTTGTTGTTGGATGTGGCGAAACCTGTCGGCAAAACTTCAGCTTTGCCCCCTTCAACGGGGATCCGATAGATTAATCCGCCGGCATTCACAATGAAATACTTTCCGTCTCGCGACCAGTTAGGAGCTTCGATGGGGAGATCCGACTCAAAAACGATTTTCCGGTTATTGGTTTCAATATCGAGGATCTCCAGTCGTGCACCAATATAATCTTTGTAGGGAGTAAAATCATCTTTCGCAGGTACTGTCAGACGGGTGTTCATGAATCGGGCTTCTTCAACAACATCCGGATCATGGGAGCAGACGAACAATCCGATGTAGTATTCTTTATCGCCGGTAAAGCTGACAGCAAGCTCACCCACTGTGTCCAGTGGTTCACCTTCCCCGGCTGCCATAACAACCACCTTGTTTTCATGATTGCTCAGTTGCAGGATGGGGAGTGAGTCATTCTGAGCCCTGAATTCGTAAGTAGCGGAATCTTTCTCTGTCCGGTATTGCATGGAAATCAATCCATCTCCGTGGTATGCGGCACTTACGTAGGGTGAACCAGGTTCCAGACTTTCACGGATGATCAGACCGGCTTTACGATGCAGATTCACTCCTTCTTGCGGAAATGCTACCTGGCTGTAAAGGATGGCATTCCCTTTTATTTTTCTCCAGGTGAAGAAAAACTCGTCCTTGTCAAACCACATGTTGGTACCGGAACCAATCAACTTAAAGGTTTCAGTGATCGAGTCATATAGGGCAGTCCCGGGATGTTGTACTTTCCCAACATCACAGGAATGTTCAAATATTCCGAGGGTATAATGGTCTTTTTTCATAGCCAGAGATACGAGTGAAAAGCATAGAAACAGATAACTTATCAGAATTATCCTTTTCATAGGTGTGTCGTTGTTCGCATAGGTGTTGGAATGACCACATGCGGTGTTGTTAATGATATGAAAAGTTACAAAAAGTCTTTTGCCGTGCCTAAAAACCCGGCTCTAAAATCCGGTTTTATTGAACCTGTATCTTAAATTCCCTGCTCACAGACCTGGATGAATTACCAACAATCAGGCGATACTCACCGGGTTCAACTATCCATAGTTTTTGATCTGTATCATAATATGCCAGATCGCTGACTGGGATATCAATTTCTGCTGTTGAAGTTTTTCCCGGTTCAACACTGACTTTCGCAAAACCCTTAAGTTCTTTCTCAGCCCGCTGAACTTTCGAGTCAGATTTCCCGACATAGACCTGGACGGTTTCTTTGCCCGGGATCGCTCCGGTATTTTCAACCTGAACGGCAAGAGAAATAACATCTTCTGCCAGGAAAGTATTCTGATTTATCTTAACCGAAGGTATTTTGAATGTGGTATAGGATAGTCCATACCCGAAACAGTATGCGGGTTCAATAGCTTTTGTATCAAACCATCGGTAACCCACGAGGATACCTTCCTTGTATTCAACGCTTCCGTTTACACCGGGATAAGTGTGCTTGTCGAAGGCATGGGCACCGATATCTTCCAGTTTTTTCGGAATGGTGAAGGGTAATTTACCGGATGGATTGATATCACCGAAAAGCATGTCTGCCAGGGCTTTTCCGTTTTCGGAGCCGTTATACCAGGAGTAGGCCAGGGCAGGGGTGCTCTTACTTGCCCTATTCAGGTCAGTAGCTGCACCGGCAACAACAATGATTACAGTATTCGGATTGGCGGCCGTAACAGCCTGTATCAGTGAATCCTGTCCGAAAGGAAGGGCCAGGGTCTCCCGGTCTGTGGCTTCCGTTTCGACGGATCTGGGATTTCCGACGAAAAGCAGGACCAGATCCGACTGACCTGCCAGGTTCACAGCATCTTTCAGCAGCGTGTCGTTTGGAGCCGGATTGGGGTAGCGGTGGGGCCAGTGCCCTCCCGTATCAACCACGATAAAATCTTCTTTATAACCCGGAGCAAAGTCAAGGAGAACATCCTCGCCGAGATAATCCCTGATTCCTTGCAGGGGAGTAATTTCATAGCGGGCTTTCACACCGGCAGTATAGCCTCCTTTGGCATTGATCATGTCGGCCATCATCCCGATCACCGCAATCTTTCCGGTATGGGTCTTATCAAGGGGGAGCGTATTATTTTCATTCTTCAGCAATACGATGGCTTCACTGGCTACGTCATAGGCCAGCTGTGAATTTTCCGGGGAATTCATACTTCCTTTGTTTCGATCCGGATCGGTTGTCCGGCAGTTGTATGCAAGCCGGAGCAGGCGGCGAACCTTATCATCCAGGACCGATTCGGGGACTTTCCCGGCTTTTACGGAATCTGCCAGGGAGGCAAAATAATGCTCTTTGCGGCCCCAGCCGTTTCCCATTTCGACATCGAGTCCGGCCAGTGCAGCTTTTACGGTGGAGTGTGTAGCACCCCAGTCGGATACCACCACTCCCTGGTAATTCCATTCACCTTTCATTACCTGATTCAGCAGGTAGTCATTTTCGCATACCCAGTCGCCGCGGAATTTATTATAGGATCCCATGAAGGAATAGGTCTGTGCATCGAGGGCAGCGGCTTTATAGGTGGGGAGATAGATCTCCCTCAACGTCCTCTCATCGGCATGCACATCAATCAGGGAACGCATATACTCCTGGTTATTTATGGTAAAATGCTTCACGCAGGCTGCTACATCCTGCATTTGCACTCCTTTGACATAACCCACGGTCATGACGGATGCCAGCAGTGGGTCTTCGGAAAAATATTCAAAGTTACGGCCACAAAGCGGTGTGCGAATAATGTTCACGCCGGGACCGAGCAGGATATCTTTTCCGCGGGCGCGGGCTTCATCACCGATGGCCAGGCCATAGCGATAAGCCAGTTCCTTGTTCCAGGTGGCTGCCAGGGCCGTTCCCGTCGGGAAAAAAGTTACCGAATCGGTGGTCCAGGACATGGTTTGCCAGGAACGGTGTTCCAGTTCCTCACGGATCCCGGTTGGCCCATCGGTATAGGTAATATCCGGAATATTCAGTCTGGCGATGCCCCCTGACGTGAACATTCCATCGCCATGGACCATATATACCTTTTCCTCAAGGCTCATAGTAGTGATGATACTGTCTATCGTGGCTTCATAGCCTTCATCAAATCCATAGAGTTGGGGATTGGGATCCTGTGCCTGTAATTTCCACGCAGAACATGCGATAAGGACCACCAGGAAGAGTGTGGTTCGTCTGTAAAATGCTTTCATGGTTTTCTGATCTTATACAATTACCAAGAAAGCGTCCGGGAATGACCAAAACGCTTTCTGACAGTAAACTTACACAATATTGGTTTTACCTGGAAAGATTTAACCTCATCATCAATACATCATTTCCGGGTATTGTGGCTTTTAATGGTTTTTTGGTTGTACCGGCCTTCTTGTGGGTCCATACATTGTAAAGAGAATATTCATTTTCTTTGAAGTTGGCGTCAAATCCAAAAATGGCATCGACAACGTTTTCTGTGCTCCAGTTAAAGGTAATATCCCGGGTTGTTGGATTGCGGTTAAGGAAACAAACCGCCCAGTCGCCATTTTCCAGGGGTTTGAACCAGGTTTCCACGCTATCGGCAACCTGATAGCGAAAGCCCTGGATGCCCAGAGAATCCTGATCGATGGCAATAGCATCTTTATTGGTAAGGATCTCAAGGACTTCCGGTTTCATGCTCCGGATGTCGTTACCGGCAATCAGGGGGGCAGCAAGCATGCACCACATGGCAAAATGAGCGCGGTCTTCATTGATACTCATGCCATTTCCAACCTCCATCATATCGGGATCGTTCCAGTGTCCCGGGCCGGCATACCTACGAAGGGTATCGTTATCGCGCATATCAAGGATCTGCTCAACACCCCACTGGTACCACGCACCGCCATCCCGTTCAATGGCACAATCGAAGCAGTGGTAAATATCTCCGGCTGTTCTCCAGAGGTGGCCGATTTCTCCACCCCATTTCCAGGGTTCGTAGGTTCCCCATTCACAGATGCTGAATACTATAGGTCTGCCGGCAGCATAGAGTGCATCCCGCATGGTCAGATAGGCACCCTCAGCATTCAGTCCTTGGGTAGCGCACCAGTCATATTTCAGGAAGTCGACCTCCCAGTTGGCATATTGCATGGCATCCTGGTATTCGTATCCGCGGCTTCCGGGGCGATGACCACAGGTTTCCCAACCTGCATCGGAATAGATCCCTAATTTTAGTCCCTTGGAATGAATATAATCCGCTAAAGCTTTCATGCCGGAAGGAAAGTGTTCCGGATCAGGATGGATAAATCCCAGGCTGTCGCGTTCTCCATGCCAGCAATCATCAATATTGATATAGATGTAGCCGGCATCTTTCATGCCTGAACTTACCATGGCATCGGCAGCTTCCCTGATCAGATCTTCGCTAACATCACAAGCAAAATAATTCCAGCTGTTCCACCCCATTGGCGGTGTTAAAGCAAGGTTTTCAAATTTCTGTGCGTAGCTGGTAAGTGCCAGGAATGAAAGGATCAATAATACTATTCTTTTCATTGTTCAATATTTAGCTATTAATAGTTTTCGTCATGGGTTAAATTACAAATAAAAGTTTTGAGAAATGCCTCATGTTACGGGGGCATAGTATTTGGTATCAAAATTTAAAGTTTTTACTTGCGGATCAGATCCGGGCTCGCATATCGAGGTTTACCGACTCTCAAAATTCATAGCTTTCGGAGGTCAATAGCTGACTTGGTTTATTTCCGGGATTCTTAATGGAGAAGGTTAATTCATTCTTTCCATTCCCAGATTTGAATCCTTTCCCAACTGGAAGAAGGAGATCAGAGTCTGAAGTTTTTCAGCTTTCGAGCTGAGTTCTTTTGAATTTTTCGCCATATTTTGCGAGGAGGTCGCATTTTGTTGAGTGATGCTGTTAAGCTGTTGAATAGCGCTGTTTACTTGTGTAGTACCATGTGTTTGTTCCTGACTGGCGGCTGATATTTCTTTAACAAGCTGGGTGGTCTTCAGAATTTCCGGGATAAGATTCTGCATGTGTTCACCAGCGGTTTCGGCAAGGCTAAGGTTTGTATCAGCCAGATTTACAATCTCTTCAGCAGCTTTTTTGCTATGTTCAGCCAGCTTACGGACTTCAGCAGCGACCACTGCAACCCCTTTTCCATGGTCACCTGCTCTGGCTGCCTCCACAGCTGCATTTAAAGCCAGAATGTTTGTCTGGAAGGCAATATCATTAACGATCTTTATCTTCTCCCGGATAGATCTACTGGCTTCAAGGGATGCCTGGGCTTTTTCTGCCACCCTTGTTATACCTGACTGAGCTGATGAGGATATTTGCTCAGTTTCTTGTGCATTGTTGGCATTGGTTTCAATATTGGCAGCCATTTCTTCAATTGTGCTGGAGATTTCTTCGATGGAAGCGGCCTGCTGGTTAGCATCGCGGGAGACTTCAAGGGCAGTCTGATCCTGTCCTGTTGCTGCAGAGACAATAATGGAAGACAGGACGTGGAGTTCCTTCATGATATCCCGAATCTGAATTCTCATTTGGTCAAGGGATAAGGCAACCTGTCCCAATTCATCAGGACGTTTTGTGAGTTGGTTGTCAAATTCGAAATCTAGTCTGCCATGAGCCAGTTCGTTTACGATGACGGAAGTTAGCTGTCTGAAGGGTTTTGTTAAACGGTTTCTTAGAAAGAGTAAAACGAGTGTAATCATTAACAGGGCCATGGGTGTGATCCAAACCAGTGTCGTTAATCCTGCGTAGGCAATATAATAAGCCAGAATAGCTACCATACCGGAAATCAAGAGAATAGCCACTCCAATGATTCCGATGATGGTTTTTTTCAATCGAAAATAGACCAGGGGAATCAGGATGCTCAGTAAGATTACTATGAAGCCTGCAAAGAAGAAGAAATCACTCATAGAGTTTAGGTTTATGAATTAAACATTGAGAATGTCAAAGTAAACCATCCCTAAAGCTAAAGATGAAACCTTTCGGTTACATGCACTTTTCCTTTCCATACTAATTTACATGAAATATTAGTAACTACCTTGTTTATTAAAAAGGAATTTGATCTGTGTTTTATCGACCATAAGGTTCCAATGCATTGCAATAGGATCTTATCTGGTTAAAACGGGTCGGAAAACGACTTTGATACTCTCCGTCAAACAAAAACGGAGGCAATTTTTGGAGGGGTTATTCTCGAAAGCATCGAATCTTTCAACTCCATTTCTAATTTTTAATGCATAAATTGGGATTAATTCTATAACACTTAAATCTAACTAAATGAGAACACTAGCTCAAACATTTTCAGTTTTTTTATTCCTGTTTGCAGGTTTAAGGGCATATTGTACAGATGTTGTTCAGTATGAAAAATTTGAGGTATCACCCATCTATTCTTCAAGTAGCCTGGTTGATTCAAAAAACCCATTTAACAAACAGGAAGTAATTCTCAAAGCTGTTATTACGGCTCCGGATGGGCGCACTATCGAGGTGCATGGGTTTTATAACAAAAACTTTAGCGTTAGAGATTATCTAACTAACAAAAATCCAGAATGGCCATATTTAAATGCTCAGAAAGTCACTGCCGTAGTTGGTTCAGCAGATTATTGGACTGTCAGATTTACACCGGAATTGGTCGGCACATATACCTATACAATTGAGTTCTACTTACCTGAGGAAGATAGTACGATATCGGTAAGCTCAAGTAGTTTTAGCTGCGTTCCTTCTTCCAACCCCAAGGCAGGGTTTGTCAGAATGGTTAATAACGATTATTTTGCCTATTCAGACGGTAGTGGTTTTATACCTATTGGCATAAACTTATACAGCTATCCGGGATGGAATGCTTATCAACCGAAAGTGAATTTCTTTGAAATGTATTTTGAGCAATTAAGTGCTCATGGATGTAATGTTATCCATATGTCTCTTGATGTGAAAATGAGCGCATTGGGTTTGGTTGGCTGGGACAGTGAATCAGGAACCTTTATCCTTGATCGGTTCAGTTTGTCTGATGCCTATGTTCTTGATAAAATAGTTGAAGCAGCTGAAGATAACGATATACGAATTCAGTTCAGACTTTTCTCTCATGAAAATTTTTCTCATAAGATTGATTGTCCTGATGCTGATCATCCAATTTACTTTGCATGGAATGAAAATAATGTATGGAATGTAAATGCTGAGAGAGTTACTGTACCTGGTGATAAATGCATTAGAACTCCTAATGGTATTGTTAATCCAATCGGCATCATTAATACCAGAGAAGAATTTTTTACCGATGATGATGCCTTTGATCAACAGGCTAATCTTGTACAGTATATTATAGACCGCTGGGGTTATTCTCCAGCTGTTTTCGCCTGGGAGATTCTCGCTGAGGCTGATCACTTTCTGCTAGACACTATCGGATTAAATACTTTGATAGCGTGGCATCGCGATATAGCAGATCTCATAAGGGACAAGGATGTCTATGGAAGAGCAGTTACTACTTCCTTTGGAGGGAAAGAGGCGGATCATTTTGATGAAAGTCCATATGACGATATATTTGATTATCTTGATTTTACTCAGTTTCATCGATATTTTGCACAGTTTAGTGGTGAGAGCATTATTGCTGAGAAATATTTATTTGACCATTATTTCAATGCGCATAAAGACCATTTTAGGAAACCCGTATTATTATCCGAGTCAGGGAATTTTGGGGATTGGGATAAAATTAAAGTAGAAGTCTTTTATGAAGATTATGATTCTCATGGGTATGCCTATCACGAACTCCTTTGGACAACTATTTTTGAGGGAGGATTCGGTTCCTATCTAGACTGGAGATGGAGGGCATTTATTGACAGACGGGATCCGGCTATGGGCCCAACCGACTATATGGAGCACCTGGGAGCTTTAAGTGACTATCTTGAAAATATTGATGTGCTCGGCAAGCAATCACAGATATCCTACCGGATTAATTCAACTGAAACTGATAATCTGAATATTTATTACATAAATGACCCGGATGCTGAGAAACTCTATGGCTTGGCTCAAGATGAAGGATTTGTTTTAAACAGGCTTATCGATTATAGTGATCCGGATAATCCTGTACTTGATCCATATCTAACTAATCTTGATGAGAACCTGATGCCTGATCGTCTTTCTCAAACAAATACTTTTGAACTACCAGTTTCTAACGGACAATACATCATCAGTTGGTATGATACTGAAACCGGAGACTTGGTAAAAGAAGAATATGCGACTATAAATAACGGCACAATTGAATTGAGAATTCCCTCTGAGTTACTTGGGTCAAAATTTGGTGATGCTGCATTTATACTTACAAAATCAAACTATGGCTGGGAAGAATCGAAATTGGTACCTTCCTCAACCAACACGGTTTTACCCCATACCGAATTAAAAATCGGGAATGGTAAACTCCGTTATGTGCGAGAGCTAGATTCAAAAATTCATACAATGTATATACCTACAGCCTCCGGAGATATTTGGAGTGATGATTGGGTTCATCCTTCTTCTGGAAGTCTTAAATACTCTAGTTCAACTTGTCATGGCTATGACATTGTCCCTGAGAATAGTGAGATATTTTTTGCGAATGCTTATGGGGGCAATATAAATCGTTTGTACTGGAACATTGATCAATATGTATTGACATTTGGTGCAAATGGAAATGAAAAAGCCAGTTTAAATACTGAATTACATGTCAACAATAACATTGTTTATTATGCTTCAACAGATGGAACGCTGCATATGATGTACAAATTAAATGACGTTTGGCGCTATGACTATTTAAATCCAAGTGCTCCAAAACTAAAGGATGGAACTGGTTTTGTTGTTGCTGCGGCGGGAACAATTTATTATGTTGGAGCCGACAATTATCTTTACAAAATTTATTATAATTATGCTACTTCATCGTGGTTATGGGAGCCTACTGTAACAGCAACAAACTCAGCAGCTCGTTCCGATTCACGGATGGGTTATGCAAACGGAAAGGTTTATTATGTTCAAAATTCAGACAGGCTTCATGTACTGTATAAAAATAATGGGGTTTGGGATTTTGATTGGTTAAATAGAAATGCTCCTAATGTTTTAAGTGGAACCGGATTTGATGTGACTTATGATGGAAGTACAAGGATTTACTATGTTGGCGATGATAATAATATCTACAAATCTTATTGGACGTCAGAGGATCGATGGGTATGGCAACAATTTAATATTGCAAATTCCAGCTCAGGTGGGGCTAAATCAAATTCAGATGTAGTTTATATGGATGATCAGATATTTTATGTGGGTAAGAATGACGGTAGTATTCACCGTTTGCAGTGTGTACATTCCGTTCCATTTTATGATGTAAATACAACAATTGGTAAAGGGAACAACTGGGGTGTAAATGGCACTGATGGTCGTGATGTGGCATACAAATTCTACATATCAGAAACTACTGCAATAACTGCCACTACTTCACATCCTGAAACTACAATAGCAAACTCAAAACTGCAAATTTTCAATAGTAGCTTCAATAGTGTTAAATATCAATATATTGGAGCTCCTACTTCGGGAGTAAGTCTTAACGCAACTCTTAGCCCGGGTTATTACTATATCGTTGTGGATGGATACGCTGCCGGAGATTTTAAATTAACAGTTAATCCAGGTTTTGCAAAAAGTGCTGATATTATTGAAGATGAAAGTATTTCTATTGAAAATGAAGGAAAGAACAGTTCATACTTATGCAGTGAAGAGATACGTATATTCCCAAATCCGGTTCAGGAAAGTCTGACCGTTGAGTTAGTCGGGAATGAGAATTCCGAATTTGATTTCGAACTGTATGACCTTAAAGGACAGCTGCTGTTAAATAGAAAATCAGAGGGAAATTCTCTGAATATTAATTGTTCAGCATTACCTAAGGGGGTATATGTTTCCAAAATAAAGACCCAATCTGCAACTTATTACAGGAAGATAGTGCTGCAGAATTAATTTTTGTACCTTTGAAAACTCACCTTTAGGTGAGTTTTCAATTTTATAACAAACCTCTGATGATTAAAAGTCTGTACAAATTTTTATCCTCCGGGTATCAAAATCTGTTTCTTGAGTATAAGGTTCAGTTTAAGCCAAGGTATGGCCATGGTTTACCCCCGCATAAGGAGATATATTCCATTGTTAATGCTGAGCGGGATAGCTACGAACAATTATTGAAAAGGGCGTTATCCTTAAAAGAAAGGATCTGGGAAATAAAAGAGAGTAAAGACGAAAAAGATTCCTCAAAACCTGCGTGGAATAATGGGTTTTTACCAGGCCTGGATATTGTTGCTATATACACCATGCTCTCGGAATTTAAGCCTAAAAAGTACATTGAGATTGGTTCTGGCAACTCCACTAAAGTGGCATATAAAGCAAAATCTGATCAAAACCTGCGGACTGAAATTATTTCCATAGACCCCATGCCCCGTGCCGAGATCGACAATTTGGCTGATAAGGTAATAAGAGAGCCTTTTGAGAATATCCACTTTAATATTTTAAATGAGTTAAATGAAAACGATATTCTCTTTGTGGACAACTCGCACAGGATATTGCCAAACTCGGATTCAATGGTATTCTATCTGGAGATTCTGCCGAGATTAAAGAAAGGTGTTATCGTACATATCCATGACATTTATTTACCCTATGATTATCCGCAATTCATGTGTGACAGATTTTATTCTGAACAATACGGATTAGCCATGTATTTACTGGCAAATCCGGATAAATTCAAGCCAATTCTGTCGAATTACTTCATTTCCGAAGACAAGGACTTGTCCTATTTAATATCACCTATGTGGAGCCATGAACATTTGACAGGTGTAGAAAGGCATGGAGGATCCTTCTGGTTAAAAATAAACAAGTAGAAATATCGGAATACGCTGTTGAGTGCGTCATTTTTTTGGCTGTTCATGATGATTTACATATACCTCTAACAGTTTCTCGTTATGCCTGAAGCAGGAAAAAGTTTATTAGGCTGGATTTTTCCATTAATTGAAAAATTGCATAAATCAGACTTCAATTCCGAAAAAATACCTCAGCAGAAGTCCAACTCCAAAGCTTAAAAGCGCAACACCCATACTCAGCAATGCCATCTCGCCAAAGCGACGAATAAACCGTTCACTTCTGACAACCGAGTAGAAGTAATTAAAGGCCGCAATGATCAGGATAGCCCCTGAAAGGGTCAATCCCAGCGAGAGGTAAATATTTTCCAGGAGCAGGTAGGGAAGTATGAGGAAAAGAACAGTAAAGCTGCAAGCGATTGGGTTTCACATCCTGCTGTGTTAATACCTTATACACCTGGTAGTGTTGTTTTTCTTCACCGGCAATACGGCGCAGAATACTCTGGTTGTGAGTGTCTTTCTCCCGGTTTGCCAAATTGTTATAGATATGATTTCCGGTAATTTCCTGTACCTGAAACTGCAGAAGGAGCTTAATTTGGTCGTCAGTTAATTTCATTATTGTATTTTTGGGACAAAACGGATGATTCAGGGATTAAAAGTAAGAAATCATTCTGAGTGCTGTATCAAGCTTTATAACATAGGAGGGCAATGATTGAACTTTTACAATTCAGGCAGTTCGAGAGTCTGAGAGGGATTGGGCATTTTATTACAACCCGTTACGGAGGGCGGAGCGAGGGAACATTTGAATCGCTTAACCTGAGTATGAAGGCAGGCGATGATGTCAACAGGGTAGCTGAGAACCGGATATTGCTGGCTGAGGAGATCGGGCTAAATCCCCGTCAGATGCACTTCCCGGATCAGTGTCATACCAACCATATAAAAATCATTGAAAGCCGCTTTGACATTCCTGACCTGAAGGAGACCGATGGAGTGATTACCCATCAGAAGGGCATATGCCTGTGTGTGCTGGCAGCGGATTGTGTACCGATCCTCCTATACGATTCGGTAAAGCAGGTGGTGGCAGCAGTTCATTCGGGATGGAGGGGAACCGCAGGATCGATTATTATTAAGGCCATTGAACAGATGACCGGGGAATATGGTTCCAAACCTGAGAGGATCATGGCGGGAATTGGTCCGGCAATTTCCGCACCAAACTATGAAGTAGGCGGTGAAGTAGTCCAAAAATTAGAGTCGCTTTTCGGTAAGAATGAGCAGGTAATCAGCTTCAATGGGAGAGCAGGTAAAGCCCATGTTGACCTGAAGGAGGCCAACCGTCTCTTGCTGCTTGAGGCGGGATTGAAACCCGGGCGGATCGAAGTGATGGATGATTGCACCTTTTCAAAACCTGAGTATTTCTTTTCTGCCCGCAGGGATGGTTACCATACGGGAAGGTTTGCTGCAGGTATTTTCCTGAAGGAATAGCAGGGTTTTTCCGCGCAACACAAGCAAATTTCACAGGTATGAGCATTCAAATTGTCACAAGTGCAGGAAGGGATCTTCATCATTTAAGAAGGGAACGGTTCTATAAACTCCCCGAGCCCCAGGAGCTCTTTCTGGAATTGATGGTCAGGAGTTCAACTGCTTATATAATCTTTGTTGAGGATGAGGAGGCAGGGTATTGCTATCGCGGAAATGAAGATGATCTCACCGAGCTACACATCCACACTCCATTTCTACCCCTTGGCGGGCAGATATTTTCAAGTGTTCTGAAGAACCTGGATATTAAGTATATCTGGTGCCAGACTTTTGACAGGAATATGGCAGCCCTCTGTACGGAAAAGAACTTTACGTATGAAGTCGTTGGTTGCCATTACCGGGAACGCCTCCCGGGAAGGGAGATAGATCTGCCTGGATCCATTGAAGTAAGGCCGGCAGCGGTTGCCGATCTGGAGAAAATCCTTGAAAAGGATGACAGCTTTTTTGAAAGCCGCGAAGAAGCAGAAATGATATTTAATCAGGAGCACCTGCTGTACTTTCATCAGAAAGAAGAGTTTATTGGTTGCGGAACAGTGATGCAGGTATTCGGAGATAGCAGGGTGTACGATATCGGGATGCTGGTAAGTCCTGAACACCGGCAGAAAGGATATGGTGCAGCCATTATCTCCTACCTGGCCAGCTACTGTGAATCCAGGGGATGGCGGCCTATAGCGGGCTGTGCGATCGACAACATCGGATCCAGGAAAACCCTGGAAAAAGCCGGCTTTGTTTCACGGGACAGGTTGTTGAGATTTTTTACTTCATCACAACGCTCTTTGTAGGAGAATAAGCAAGGTTTAATTTATAAAACCTGCGGATTAATTGAATATTATTTCTTGATCGAAGGAATTCCCTAGCTTTGTTTTAGAGATACTGGATATGAGGAGACAACTTGCACCGGGTTTTTTAAAAAACTGGAAGACCATTGAGCAGACAGCCTACTGGGTAGTTTGGTCAATACTTGCGTTTTTACCCATGATATTCTGGGATATTAGCGATCCGGAAGAGAAAATCAAATTATTTGCCGGGTGGATCCGCATCCTCCCCTTCTTTATTATTTTTCTGCTTCACAATTTGCTTTTACTTCCACACTTACTTTTAAAAAATAAATACCTGAGTTACGGGCTGGCAACCCTTGCACTGATCCTGCTGGTTAATTACTGGTTTGTATATTCGGATTATGTCCACGATCAGGTGCGGCAATTGTTTGAGAATTTAAAAGAACAGATTCCCAGGGAATATGGTTCGGACGGAGGAGGTTCCGGTTATAGCCGTGGAGGGCACGGAGGCGGATATCATGGCAGGCATTATCCAAAGCATGAATACTGGAGATCGCCGGCGACCTTATTGATCATGTACACCTATAATGTGTTGATATCCATTCTGCTGATTGGATTTAACTGTGCCATCAAATTTACTGCCCAGTGGCTTAGCAGGGAGCAGGAACGAAAGGAAGTGGAGAAGGTGGCGGCTGAATCACAACTTATGGCCCTGCAGAACCAGGTCAGTCCCCATTTCTTTATGAATACCCTGAACAATATTCATGCACTGATTGAATACAGTAAAGAAGAAGCTCAGGAGGCAGTGTTGAGACTTTCCAAAATGATGCGGTACCTGCTGTATGAATCAGATCATGGCAAAACTCCCATCGCTAAGGAGATTGAGTTTTTGCTCAGCTACATTGAGCTGATGAAACTGCGGCTGCAACCCGGAGTAGACCTCAGGGTCAGCTTCCCTGATCCTGTTCCCGATGTGAAAGTACACTCATTGCTTATTCTCCCTTTTATTGAAAATGCCTTTAAACACGGGATCGACCCTCAAAATGAATCCTTCATTCATATCCTGATTGAGGTTAAAGGTGACAGGATACATTTCAACTGCAGAAACAGCAAATCTGCCCTAAAACAAAAGGCTGACGTGGGAGGCATTGGAATAGAAAATGCCCGGAAGAGGATGGATCTCCTGTACCAGCATAATTATCAACTTAATATTTACAACCTGGAAAGCGAATTTGAAGTCGATTTTTCAGTACCCATACTATGACTATAAGATGCATTGCAATAGATGATGAGCCTCTTGCTCTGAGGCAGATGGCTGACTTCATCCGGAAAACCCCCTTTCTGGAGCTGGTCGCTGAATGCAACAGTGCCTTTGAGGCTATGGAGGTATTGGAAAGCGGGGATACCGATCTGATGTTTGTGGACATCAATATGCCCGGATTAAGTGGGCTGGAGTTTATTAAATCCCTGAATAGTAAGCGGCCTGAAGTGATCTTTACCACCGCATACAGCGAATTTGCCATTGAAGGTTTTAAAGTAGAGGCACTGGATTACCTGTTGAAACCCATTGGATACAGCGATTTTCTAAAAGCTGCCAACAAGGCATATACCTACTTTCAAACCCGGTCACAGGCAGATAATTCCAGGAGAACGGAGGATGAATTCCTGTTTGTTAAGTCGGAGTACCGGCTGGTGAGGATACGGCTGGAGGATATCAGATACATTGAGGGTATGCGGGAATATGTCCGCATTCACACCACAACTTCAAAACCTGTCATGACCCTGATGAGCATGAAAGCTCTGGAAGATAAACTCCCGCGTAAGGGTTTCATGCGGGTACATCGGTCCTACATTGTCAACCTGAATTGTATCACCACCATAGAAAGGGGCCGGATCGTTTTTGATAAGGATGTTTATATTCCTGTTGGGGAGCAGTACAAAGGAGACTTTCAGAAGTTTGTTGATGGTCATTTCCTGTAGCAGGAATCTGCAAAATCATTTTTTTATCTCATGGTTATTATAAAACAGCCGTGTTCCATCGGAACTTTCCAACCGGTATATGTCCGTTCCCTTTTCCCGGATCAGCAGGTCATCTGCATGGAGTGAAGCTTTAGAATTTTCCTTACCCTTTGAAATTATCGTGATAGTACTGGATGGATCGTTCACCAAAAAATCAGCTTCCACCAGCGACCAGTTGTCGGTTATGGTTTCTGAATGTTCAGGGAAAATCTCTGCAAGTCGGTAATTGCCGGTTTCAGGGTTTTTTTCTTCGATCAGTATTCTAAACCAGAGGTTCAGGGCATCCGGTTCACCATGATGCATCCAAAGACTGAAGTGGTAAGTGACAGCTTTCCGGAAGGTGTTGGGAGGAAATTCAGCCAGCGTATTCACTCCTTTTTTCAAGCCGCTGTACGCCCCTTCTCCCCTGAAATGGATGCCGGAGGGAGAGTGTTCAAAATCGTCATAGAAAATAAAGCCCGAAGTGTCAGCAGAATAGAAGCCATCTTTTAGTGAGAGATCAGGGAACAAGGCTTCAAATTGATCAATTACGGTCTGCCGTTCATCGCGGAATACCTGTTCGTAACTAATTTCAAGGAGCTCAAACTCACTGTTTGAATAAACAGGGACTGCCTTCTGATAGATTCTGTTTTCATTGGAGGAAATGGAAGTCTTCGCCCGGACAATAAGAAAAGGCTTTTTAGAAGGAAGGTCATTTTTCAAGGCCTTCTCGTAATAGTTGGGGCTGATTACCTGGACTATTCGTTTACTTTCTTCAATTGAAGTGCGGGTCAGTCTGGCGCCCAGGATAGGGGTGCCGGTATGATAGGAAAGCAGCATAGCATATTTCATACCCGCGTCGTTTCCCGGGCGGGAGTAACTTTCTGATCCGATGTACATGAAAGGAAGCGGGAGGATGGCCTGGTAGGAACTGTCCTTAATGCTTTGTAAAGCTTCTTTCTGTTGTATTTCCAGGTTATCGGGATTAAAAATATTGCGATTCCGGCTTAGGCTTTCAGCGGAAAAGGTATGATAGGGCAGTCCCTCAACGAGATTAAACCCAAAGATAAGAAGGATAAATGCGGAGGCATACCACGGTCGGAAGCGGACTTTCATCCGGGCAGCAATTTTATAAAACTGAAAAGCAGCAAAGCTTGTCAGGACGAAATAAAGAGGCCATGCAAACCTACCGGTAGCCCTGAACTGTTTAATAACCGGCATATATTCCAGCAGGGCAGGAAATGCTTTAAAAGGGAAACCCATGGCAAAAAGGAAACAGAGCAATGCAGCCAGCAATGATACATTGAGTATGCGGTGGTTAAAGAATTCATAAAATCCACCTCGTAATTTTCTCCGGAAAATACTGAGCATACCGGTGAGTAGAATACCAAAGGAAAGCAGGGTAGTGGACAAACCCACGTAGCTCCGCGCCTCCCATTCCAGTTTCAAACCGTTTCCGCTGATTTTATCGAAAAGAGGGCGCAGAGGTTTACTATTAGGAAGAAACAAATCGTCCGGTTCGGCATTATACAGGAAAAATCCTGAAGGATTTGAGGTACGTCCCTCATGGCTGTCGGTTAAAACTGTGATGAGGTAATAAAATGCCAAAGAGGCAATGACAACCAGGATGGCCTCAGCATACCGGATCAGTTGTTTTTTTCTCGCCGGATGGAGGGCGAAACTGAAAACTAAATAGGATAGCAGGAATGAAATGGCAATCATTCCAAGGTAAGCATGAACGAAGAGCCAGAAAATACTATTTATAAACAACAAAATGAGGCTCCCGCTCTTTCTTTTTTCAAATCGGACAGCCAGGAACCAGAAAAGTGGGATAACCAGGCTGTAGGAAAGAGCAAAGTGCCCTCCCAGTCTGAATATCTGTGGAGCCATTATGCCAATAGTCATACTAAACATAACACTGAACCAGCGATCCAGGCGCAGTTCGATAAGTAAAAAATAGCATACAAAGAAGGTCAGGAAAATGGAGAAGATCATCAGAAGGTTCAGAATGCCCGTTGCATGGGAACTGAAAAAAGGGAATTTCTCAGCCAGAAGCTTGAAGGAAACTGCCAGTACCGGGTGACAATCCGTATAGAGGAAGTTTTCCCCATAGGGATAATTCATGCCTTCAAATTCAAATAGGCCTGCACTATTTTTTATATGGTAAGCATAGGTGAAATAATTCTTCATACCATCGCCGGAGGTGCTGAACATATAATCGTTTGGATGAAGCAGGATTCTGTGGTAAAAGGAAAAAATAAATACCAGGCTGAATAGCAGCAGGGCCAGGAGTGGCAAATATCTTTTCGAGAGAAGCTTCTCAATCATTTAGTAAGGTATTCGTATCCGGTTTACAATGAAAAATAATGCTTTGCAGCTTAAAATTGTGAAATATAAAATTAATTCAACTTTTTAATATCTGTCAGTACGCATTATATCATTCTAAAAACACGATTTTGTCGACAACTTCCGTGCCTTAAACGGGATAGTGAATCAGAATTATCCTGTATGACGACAAAATCTCCCCGTTTGTTGATTGCATTTTTAAAACGCCTTTTTGAGCCCTACTTTTACTTCCATAAAATTGAAACACATAGAAACGAAAATCAGAGAAGATGAAAATGATGAACAGATTAGCAATGATGATGATCCTGGCAGGGACATTTGCAGTTGCTTCGGTTACTGCACAGCCGGGTTACGGACAGGGAAAAGGTAATGGCAATGGTTACGGACACGGTCATGGTCGGGGCCCGGGACACGGATTTGGACCGGATTCATGTCATCTGCAACTTATGGTAAATGATGCTGCCAAAGAGGTAGGACTCACGGAGAAACAGGAAGCTGAGCTGCTTCAATTACATTACGATCATCTGGCAGAGATAAAAACGATCAATGCCAATAATAAAAATGATTGTGTAGCAGCAAGGGATGCCAGGATAGCATCCAGGGAAAAGATGGATACCCGCATTAAAAAGATGCTTAGCGAGGATCAGCTGGCCAAATACGACCAGTTTATGCAGGAACGAAGAGGACCTCACGGGCATGCGAAGTATAACGGGCATCCGGGACATTGTCAACGACAAGGCTAAGAGTAAGGATTCCTTGAGTTTGGGTTAAGTGGTTAGGGTTAATGAAAAGCCTGCCGTGAAAGGCAGGCTTTTCTCGTTTCTCACGAAGCAGACAAAGGCTCTTTCTTATCTGAAGTGAATTTTGTACCTTACCAATGAGATAAGCAAACCGCCATGATCCTGAAACAGAAAATATCCAATATCATGGGTCCGTCAGGGATTTTTGCGGGCTATGTTCTTTTTTTTGCTGGTTTGGGGGCCGTGTATTTTACCCTGACCGCTATTCCGGTTGTACTTCTTGGAGCTGTGCTGGCCTTTTCTACCACCAGGTCCACACTGGACCTGGGGAGCAAGCGTTATCGTATCCGGTTTTTTCTGGCCGGTGTGATACCGTTTGGCAAATGGGAAGACCTGGACCCGGAAGATCAGGTTTCTGTCCGCCACCTTAAAGGTACCTATAGCAGTTTCAGTGCAGGTAACAGACGAACAACAGTAGGCAGGGATGACTTCCTGGTCATTCTCAGCCGCCATGCAGACCGGAAGAACATAACCCTGGCCTGTTTTGCCACCCAAAAAGAGGCCATCGAATTATCCGACCGGATAAAAGTTTTACTTACCGGAGATTAATCAGATCTGCTCAAGGTTTTCGTTGAAGGTAAGGATCTGACCAACCTTAGTATTCATCTTAACGACCTGATCATTGTAGTTCAGTAAAAGAGGATTGCCGCTTAGGGAAACCACGATGAGCTTCGCGAGTTTTCCATTCTTCCATTCCATGCCGATTTCAAAATTCCCTCGGGCTTTCAGACCGGAAACTTTCCCTTCAGGCCAGGCAGAAGGCAGTGCAGGCAGAATTCTGACCATTCCGTTATGGCTTTGAAGCAGCATTTCAGCAATTCCTGCCGTACCTCCGAAGTTACCATCGATCTGGAAAGGCGGATGGGTATCCCACAGGTTATCCAGGGTCGACTTCTCAAGTAATAATCTCAGGTGTTTATAACACTCCTCACCGTCCAGCAGGCGGGCATAGAAATTAATGATCCATGCGCGGCTCCAGCCGGTATGTCCACCACCGCTGGCAAGTCTTTTTTCCAGGGTTTTCCTGGCTCCCTCAAAAAAATCAGGCGTTTCAGGAGTAATTTGGGTGCCGGGATGCAATCCCAAAAGGTGTGAAATATGGCGGTGTCCCGGTTCAAATTCCTTATAATCCTTTATCCATTCCATGATTGTACCATCTGCCCCGATACGCACCGGTGGGAGCTTATCCATGGTTTTTTGGAGCGACCTGGAGAATTCAGCATCCACTCCAAGAATTTCTGCTGCTTTCCGGGTATTCAGGAAAACTTCCCGGATAATTTGAATATCCATAGTAGGAGCATACGTAAGTTTGAACTCCCTGCCTGACCTGGGGTCAATATAACTATTCTCCGGAGAGTAGCTTGGCGCTGTCACCAGGTACCCTTCTTTATCTTCGATCAGGAATGTTTGCAGAAACTCAGCCGCTCCTTTCATGATGGGATAAGCTTTTTCCTTCAGGTAATCCACATCCTGGGTAAACTCGTAATGCCGCCATAGCGGAAAGGTCATCCAGGCACCCCCCAAAGGGAACATTCCCCAGTACACACCATCAAGGACGGAAGTCTTACCGAAGACATCCGTAGTGTGGTGCATGGTCCAGCCTTTTGCCCCGTAAACGTTTTTGGCAGTGAGGGCTCCGGGAACAGTTATTTCTTTCATAAAGTTGATGAGCGGATCAACAGTTTCACTTAGGTTACAAACCTCTGCGGGCCAGTAGTTCATCTGGATATTGATGTTTACATGGTAATCAGAACACCAGGGTGCCCAGAGGTCCTTGTTCCATAAACCCTGCAAGTTGGCAGGCAGTTGCCCCGGGGCCCGTGAGCTTCCCATCAGGAGGTAACGTCCGTACTGGAAATAATTGCAGATCAGGCCGTGGTCGACAGCGCCTTTTTTAAATCGCGCAAGCCTTTCGTCGGTGGGTAGCTTGTCCAGTGAGTCTCCCTCGTTCAGGGTAATACTTACCCGATTGAATAAGCTTGAGTGATCACTGATATGCCGGGTTTTCAGCTGATCCCATGATAGGGCATCGGCTTTTTGGATCAGCCTTTTGGCTTTAGCTTCGGGATCGATATTCCGGTCATAGTCGAGCCCCTGCAGTTTATAATCCGTAGCGGCGGAGAAAAGCAGAATGAGTTCTGTTCCCCCCTTGAAGACAAGGGAGGATTCGGTTGTGTTGGCAACTCCGTTGTACCTGGCCGGGAAAAGGCTGGCAAAGTATTTCATATGGGCTCCCCCGGGTCCGAGCTCAGGGACATCTTCATCCACGATCTGGCCTCTTAAATTCAGGGCATTGCCTGAAGTAAAAATCTCGGCATCCCGTTCACGCTCCAGGTGTACGGTCATATCCAGGGGTCCTGGCACGGAAGAGGTCATTTTTACGGCAATAATGTCATCCGGAGCTGAGGCAAAGATCTCACATTCAACCAGGGCATCCCCCTTTTTGTAAGTGATATGCTGAACCCCGGTGACCAGGTCCAGTTCACGCCTGTAATCGCTGATCGCTGAGGTAGTGTCATCGTAGACGAGGTAAATATCCCCCAGGGTTTGGAATGATCTTAGCTTTCCTGGGATTCCGGAAATATTCTTATCAGCAAGTTCAAATGCCTGTGGGATTTTTCCTTCCAGGATCAGTGACCTGATCTCAGGGAGATTTTTCAGGGCTCCGGGGTTATCATTGGAAATATGAGATCCTCCCCAAAGCGATTCCTCATTAAGCTGTATGCGCTCGGCTCCTGTCTTTCCAAACATCATGGCCCCAATCCGACCATTGCCTACCGGCAGCGCGTCCGTCCATTCGATAGCTGGATGATCGTACCACAGGACATACGATTTTCCGGTTGGAATTGCATCAGACCACTCAATTGGCTGTTGATTTTCAGTTTTTTCCGGGTTTTTGTTATTGGTTTTACAACTAAGCAGAATACTGATAAACAGGATAGAAAGAATTATTTTTTTCATATCAGTGGCATTTTATGGATCACATTATTCAAAAGTATAGAAAGCTCCCGATGTATCGAAAGTTCCGAAAGTTTTTCTTATGTTGGTTTTGTTGCCGGTTGGTAGGAGCTTTGTAGTTCTTGAAAGACCAGTCATTCGTTAACCTGCAGCGAATCATTAAGTCCCGGTTTACTTTCAGCTCCAGCTTTGTGCCCGCTGATTCAGGGTTTCATTTTCCTTTATATGGAAGCATTGCAAGATTTTCACTGCAGGGATAAGTACAGTCTCTCTTTAAAAATGATAAAAAGTAATAGTCAAATTGAATATAAGTAAATAAATTGTAAATTTGAGACGCTGCGCGGTCCGCTGATAGGGGATAGATCACCCCAAAAAGGAAAGTAACAGACTCAATAAAAAATTGTAACTTGAAAGATAATTCTAATTTAATCATAAGAAGAATGAAGAACAACTCAGAGAATCCGGTTAATGCATTTGAAGCGCTGGTCAGCAATGCCATTGCGCAGCCCCTGGTAGAACATATCTACACGGCAGATCCAGCGGCTCATGTTTTTGAAGGCAAGATTTACATCTACCCTTCTCACGATGTCGAAACAGGAACCCCCGAGAATGACAACGGCGATCACTTCGATATGCGCGACTACCATATTCTATCGATGGATAGTATTGATGGTGAGGTTAAGGATCATGGGAATGCTCTGGATGTGAAGAATATTCCCTGGGCAGGCCGGCAACTGTGGGATTCGGATGCCGCATGCAAGGACGGCAAATATTACCTTTATTTTCCGTTGAAAGACAAGCAGGATATTTTCCGGATTGGCGTCGCAGTAAGTGATTCACCCTCCGGGCCCTTTAAGCCTGAAGAAAAACCAATGAAAGGCAGTTACAGCATTGATCCCTGTGTTTTCCAGGACGATGACGGAGCCTTCTATATGTATTTTGGCGGTATATGGGGTGGGCAGCTGCAGCGTTGGCGCACAGCTCAGTACGATGCAAATGGGACAACTCCGGAAGCACACGAGCCTGCCATTGCCCCCCGGGTGGCAAAATTGGCTGATGATATGCTGGAGTTCGCCGAAACACCAAAAGAATTACTCATTGTGGATAAAGCCGGAAATCCCCTGCTTGCAAGCGACGAGGACCGACGCTTTTTCGAAGCATCCTGGATGCATAAGTATAAGGGGAAGTACTATTTCTCCTACTCAACAGGTAATACACATTACCTTTGTTATGCGACCGGTGACAATCCATACGGACCTTTCACCTATGAAGGAAAGATCCTCACTCCGGTGATCGGATGGACAACACACCATTCCATTGTCGGGTTTAAGGACAAATGGTACCTTTTTTATCATGATTGTACTGTGTCCGAAGGAAAGACACACCTTCGCTCACTGAAAGTCAGCGAGCTGAAATATAATGAGGATGGGACCATTCAGCTGATCAGGCCTTATGGGGAATTAAGCCCTAACTGGTAGGAGAAGTTTCGGATCAAAATCCTTAAGCATGAGATTAGAGGAGCATTTCTTTATAGGGATGCTCCTTTTTGTGAAGACGGGTGCCGTATACTGATGACTGCCTATCCCTGATCTGGGCAAACGAAATAAAGTCTGTGAAATGAAAGAAAAATTTCAGACAGAAATAGTTGAATAATTAATTAAACCGGTTAACTCTATTCAGGGAAGGTCACTGACAACCTAACAACCTGTCTGCCAGTTACTGATACAACCCGATACTTTCGTTCTCGACAATGGTCACCCCTTCAGTTGCATTGATCAGGGCTTTGAACATCGCCCGGGCAAGCTTAGTAGCCTCCACACCCCTGTACCTGGCTAGTCTTCCGGTCATTAAAGAGCTGAAAGCTCTCATGACCACCTGCGAAATCATCTCCAGGAAACGGAATTCCGTTCTTTTTCCCAGCAGGATTGATGGCCTGAGGATAACTAGTGCCGGCAGGTTAATGGCAACCAGACCTGCTTCCATTTCGGCTTTTGTTTTCAGATAGAAATTCCGGGTGGAGGGGGAAGTCCCCATCGAGCTGATTACCGCCACGCGCTGAATTTCTTGTTCTTTTGCCCAATTTCCAATCTTCATGACATATTCGTAATCTACCTTCCTGAAAGCAGCTTTCGAACCCGCTTTTTTCAGGGTAGTACCCAGGCAAATATAGACATCGTGGATGATGCAATCAGGTTTGAAATGCTCGAGGTGATCGAGTTCCACCAGGTATGACCTTAACCTGGGATGCTCCAGCTCCAAAGCGCTCCGGCCAGCCACATTAACCGAATTGTAATAATCAGAATGGATTAGCTGAAGGCTCAGTTCTTTACCTGTCAGTCCTGTAGCTCCGAAAATTAGTGCATTACGTTTCATGCAGTACAAAGATAGATTTGCTGATAAAGGTATTACATAATTTGGAGTACGACGCTTTTTCAGATTGCCTTTGAAATATTCCGGTTAAGCTTGCCGGATACCAGGCCCTCCTCATCAATTTTTACATTGGTGAAACCGAAGGCAGTCACCAGGGGAGAGATCTCCTTAATATGTTGTTGAAGCCGGGCAACTTCTGTTCCCGGGACTTCGATCGTCGCCGTTTGCTTACTATACCTGACCCTGACGTCCCCGAAGCCGAACCGGTTGAGGACACTTTCGGCGTCCTCAACCATTCGCAGTTTCTTATGGGTGATGGATTCCCCATAGGGGAAGCGGCTGCTGAGGCATGGACTTGCCGGTTTGTTCCAGTTGGGTAATTGGTAGTAAGCTGCCAGTCTGCGGATATCTTCTTTAGCGAATTTACAGGCTGCCAGCGGGCTGAGGACCTGGTGCTGATCTGCAGCCTGAAGCCCGGGGCGAAAATCCCCAAAATCGCTGTAGTTATTGCCATTAAGCACTGTATATCCCGGAAATGAGGTCTGGATCAGTTTCTCCATGGCCTGGTAAAGGGCTGTTTTGCAAAAATAGCACCGGTTTACCGGATTGCCGGCATACCGGGAATCCTTAATTTCTTCGGCATCGATTTCAGTCAGGGTGATGTCATAATGCGCGCAAAAAGACCTGGCATCATCAAGGTCCTTTTGTTTGACGCTCGCCGAAGCGGAAATAATGGCAACAACAGCATCTTTTCCAAGGATCATTCTGGCTGCATAGGCTACCAGGGATGAGTCTATCCCTCCCGAAAGGGCGACCGCAGCCCGGTCAATTCTCTCTATCCATTTTTCCAGGCTGTCTGCCAATTCTCGTACCTCACGCATAAGTAATGATTTAGAATGTAAAGATATAAAATATAAAAAGATTCCAAAATCTTAATAATAGAAGTATTTACTTTTTGGTTTACCGGGGAAATATAGCGATTCGCCGGAAGGGGGGGTTTCAGATGCTGCTGCAGGTATACTTTTATATGGAAAATATATAAGGTCATTAAGTTGATATAGCTTGGCGATTGACGGAGGATATTCAGGCTTAGATTTAGGTGAACAGGCTTCCAATAGGGTAGCAGTCGATCAATTGATCAGTTAAGGTAACTTGTCAGGAAAATCCTCCGGCATTTTTTCTCTGTTTAAGAATCTTTATACATGCGGAAAGGCTTATTGTTGAAGGTCGTTCAAAAAAGGGCAGAAGAGGTTCCGAAATATTTCAGTATCTTCATCCCTCTTGACTGATTAGCATGAAAGCGATAGAACAGTATTGTTACCGGCTGCCATGGACAGCGGATGATAACCCGAATGGATGGATTGAACCGACTACCTTTTGTCAGTTAAAGTGCCCGGGGTGCTACAGGGGAGTGGATAAGGAAGGGCACAAATCCGAACATTTTCTACTCGAAGAACTTAAAAAACAGGTGGATGCACACATCCGCGAGCGTAATATTCAAACCCTTTCAATTGCGGGGGGAGAACCCCTGCTGTATCCTGAATTACCGGAATTGATCAGCTACGCTACCGAAAAAGGGCTCCGCACCATGATTTACACCAACGGAATAGGTTTGGATGAGCAATTGCTTGGCAAACTGAAGCAGGCAGGGGCTACCCAGATCCTCGTACATGTGGACCGGTTTCAGGGGCGAAAAGGGGTCAATTCCATTACTGATGTGATCCGGGAACACCGAAAATATTGTGAACTTTTCCGAAAGACCGGCGGGGTGAACCTGGGATTCATACAACCTGTCACTAAGGCATGCCTGGCTGAACTTCCCCTGCTTACCGGTTTCTTTTCTCAAAACCGGGATATTATCAGCCTTGTTGTATTTACACTTTACAGGGAGATATGCTGGGACCATAAAAAGAAACCAACGATCGATACTTCAATTACGATTGACGAACTGATTTCACACCTGACGGGACACAAGGTTTTTCGGGCAGCATCCTACCTGCCCTCGACCCATACTCCGGGGGAGCCTGCCTGGGTATTCTCCTATGCGATCGGGACAGGGAACAGGATCCTCGGATTCCTGGACAAACGGGTGTACAGAAGTATCCAGAAAAATTACTACCGCTACAAGGCCAGACACTTATTTATCTCAAAAAATTACCAGGTAAAGCCTGGCGGCTTACACAAATATTTCTATTTCCCTTCTATATTCCGTATCTTAGTAAAAAGACTTTCTCATCCTGCAAAGGATCTCTTCTTCCAGACATACCTTGTTATCCGGGGCCCGCTAAAGAAAGGTGATCACTGGGATTTATGTGACGGCTGCCCGGATGCCATGTATTACAAGGGGAAACTTGAACCCTCCTGTCTTCTGGAAGAGATCCAAAGGAGGAATTGAATACAGGACATACTAACCAAAATACATCGCCATGCAAAAAATCAGTTTCTTTTTCGTGCTTATCTTCCTTGCCTCCGGTCTCCAGGCATCCTTTGATGACCATCCGGGAAAGGACACCGAAAGATCCTTTAAAACCGGACAGGAGGAACCTCGCTACCTGTCGCAATTTAAGCTCATTGACTACGATCTCCCCTACGATTATTCAACACTGATTCCTGATATTGATAAAAACAAAAAGAAAGTGCTGGACCTGCTGAACCAGGCAGCGCTCTCAGCTAAACAATTTGACTGGTTTACCAGGATCGAAGATGAACGTGTGGTCCTCATCCTGACAGATCTGGGTAATGCACGATTCACGCTGGAGGTTGACAAGCAAAAAGTCTCGGTTGCCGAAGGAGCCGATGAGGCCATGGAGCCTACCATGGTTGTTCCCCTGATGACCAGTAATGTTGCGGATCTTGCAGCTTACCTTGAGGATGGAATGCTGAGCTACGAGGAGAAATATAAAATCTTTTATGCCATTACCATACCTGGATTGCAGGCGATCTATCACAATGAGCTGCTTTTTGGATCCGGCGATAAGTCGGAATTCAAATTTGATAATCTGATGCAGCTTGTTATCCCCAGGGAAGAAGAATTCGTAATATACGGCATTCCCAGAACTATAGAGGCAACGGTGGTCAATGTCGACGGGCAATGGATGGTATTCAGCGGATTGCAGGGCGACCCTGACTTCCGCATCAGCTGTACACCGGATCAGGCAGTCAGGCTTTACAAACTTGCTTTCTACGACGTCCGGAAGATTAAGTCGAAGAAGCAGGCCGAGGAGGTCTCAAAGGAGTTTCTGAAATTTATGGATTCCATCGTCGTTTACACCCGGGAAGACCATCAGTAGATTGTATCTGTTCTCACAAAAAAATGGAAAATTCTCAGCATCCGAACATACGTTACAGCCAGTCCTGGGAAGATGCTGAGTTACTTCTTAAAGCGCTGGAAGTCACCCGCGCAGACCATGTGTTATCCATTACCTCAGGTGGATGTAACACACTTTCATTATTGGCACAGGAGCCTGAAGAACTTGTTGCTGTCGATATCAACCCGGCGCAGAATTACCTGTTTGAATTAAAACTAGCCGCAGCAAGGATACTATCCGCTGAAGCAGTGCCCGGTTTTCTGGGAGCAGTTCCCTGTCAGACCAGGTTGGCATATCTAGAACAGCTGAAAGATGAAATTTCACCTGAAGCACGGAAATACTGGTTGGCTGAAAAGGTATTGCTGGAAAAGGGAGTGATACATTGTGGCCGGTTTGAGAAATACCTGCAGGTGTTCCGGAGATACCTTCTGCCCCTAATACATTCACGAAAGACAGTCCGGGAGTTGCTGCGTATTAAATCCCCTGATAAGCAAAAATACTTCTACGACCGGGTATGGGATTCAAAACGATGGAGAGGGATGTTTCACGTGTTTTTCAGTAAGGCAGTGATGAAGAAAATAGGCAGAAGCCCTGCAATGTTCCGTTACGCAGAGAACGGAAATATCAGTCGGCATTACCTTCAAAAAACAGCTGTTGCTCTAAGTCGGACGCCAGTGTTTCAAAATCCTTACCTCAACTATATTTTATTGGGAAGCTATGGTCAGGATAAGCCTCATTACCTTAGAGATGAAGTACTCTCAGCAATTCGGGGATCGGCAACCAGACTGAAAATTGAGACGCAGGACCTTATTCTATTTTTAAAAGCCCAAGCTGATGATTCCTTCTCGAAATTCAACCTGTCCGATGTGTTTGAACCCTTGTCGGATGTTCAATCCGGAATGGCATTTCAGGAAATTGTCAGAACCGGTAAAACAGGGGCACGGGTGATCTTCTGGAATAACCTGGTAATCAGGGATGTTCCGGCTGAGCTGAGGACGAATTTCAGGGAAGAAACCCAACTAAGGGAGCAACTTCTCGGTGAGGAGAAAATCTTCTTTTATAATGATTTGAAAATATATACATTGCTCAAATGACGCTGCTAAAACGTTTTTATCAATATCAGGAGGAAAGGTTTCCTATAAAGATCCTGGTGTTTACCACAATGGCTGTGGTATTGAGTTCTGCTGCCATCCTGGGCTTCACGGTAAATATCTGGCAGTTACTGGCCAGCTTTTTTGCCTGCATTTTCTTTCTATACCACATTCGGGTGATAGATGAATCCAGGGATGAGCAGCACGACACAAAGTACCATGCCGACAGACCTGTTCAGCGAGGTCTGATCCGGATCCGGGAGCTGTTCCTGATCGATATCTTCGCTCTGATACTTTTTAGTGCGATCATGTTAAGCTTCGGAGGGGTTTCGCTTACCTATGGCCTTGCCCTGCTCCTTTTTAGTTTCATAGCTTGGAAGGACTTTTTCCTGGGCGAAAGGTTGAAGCAACGTTTTCTCCTTTATAATTCAGTGAATATGTTCCAGATGGTCCTCCTGCAACTCTTCATCTATGCAGTGCTGACACAAGATTTCTATGTGGATGCAGTAATGTGGATCCACTTGTTGTTTGTGATTTTCAATACCCTTATCCTGGAATTTGTCAGGAAAATTAAGACCTCGGATGATGAGTCGATAGGGAAAGACACCTACTCCTGGCATCTTGGCTACGCCAGGTCAATCTATTACTTTTATGGATTTACCTTTTTAAACCTGCTTACCTTCATATGGATGATGTATACCCTGGCCCCTGATGTCCTGCCTTATGTGCTGATTGCTTTGGGAATCCAGGCGGTACTGACCTTCGCCACGGTCTGGCACCTTTTCCTGAAAAAGAAAACCAGTGAGCAGTTTTTACTGCTTGCCACGGTCGTGAACTATGTGGGATTGAACCTGCTGATTTACATTTATAATGCCTGACGGAATGGCTGTTCAAGGGAATAAAGGAAAGAATCTGGAACGCATGAAGAATGCTGGCTTTCGTGTCCCTCCTTTTATTCTGATCGATCGGGATACCACCGAGGCAGAACTTCTAAAAAGGATTCAGGAAGAACTGCCGGGGCAGCGTCTTTTTGCGGTTCGCTCATCATGCGCCGGGGAGGACGAGATAAACCGGTCATCAGCGGGGAAGTATTATTCTCAGATCGGTGTCCGTAAGGAAGCCCTCTCGGAGGAGATTCAAAAGGTCCTTGCATCCTACCAGGGGGCAGCCGGGGATGTTATCGTCCAGCAGTTTATCCCTTCTGCAAAATCCGGGGTGCTCTTCACCAATGACGGGAATGGTAACATCCTGGTCAATGCCAACAGGGGTTTGTGTAAACAGGTTGTGGAGGGGCATCCCTGCGATGAATATTGCCTCGACCGGGCAGGGAAAATCATGTCCCGGCAGATACCTTTTGCCAAGGAATACCTGGTTTTTTCAAAAGGAAGAATGATCCGGCGACAAACAGCCAAAGCCAGTTTATCCCCTGGCGAACTTCGCCGGCTTTGTCGAATGTCAGAAAAACTTGAGAAGGTTTTTGGTAGTCCCCAGGATGCCGAATGGTGTTTTTTCAGATCCAGGCTCTATCTTCTGCAGGCACGCCCAATAACGCGTCCTCTTCCAAAGGCTTCAGAACGTGTACACTATGATAGTGCGAACATAGCTGAAAGCTACTCCGGCATTGTGCTCCCGCTTACCCTTTCATTCGCAAAACACATTTACGGGAGGGTATACATGAACCTGCTTCATGCTTCGGGGGTACGAATGAAAAAACTTTTAAGGCACCGGGAGATCTTTGACAACATGGTAGCCTGGCACTACGGGAGGCTTTATTACAACATGAACAGCTGGTACAGAATGATGGCCTTTATTCCCGGATATCAGCGCAATAAGGTAAACCTGGAGAATATGATCACCAGCAACATCCGGGTAGATGTGGAGCGGGATATCCTGCCGCCTTTCTGGTTTAACATCGGTTATCCCTTGCTGGTGATGTTGAAACTTGCATATTTTAATTTCAGTCAGCATAGCTTCCGCAGGCTGGTACTGGGGTATATTTCAGATTTCCGTCAGAAGGATCCTGAGACGCTTGACCTGAATGATTGTGAGGCCCTTTTCACAGAATTTGATACCCGGCTGATCAGTCGCTGGCATGTTCCTGTCGAGAATGATTTTATGGTGATGACATTCTTCGGGCTCCTCCGGAAAAGTCTGACAAGCGAAGAGGAGCTGCATCTGGCATTAAGGTTTAAAAGTAAAACCAGCGAGCAGATAGAAAAGATCAGGGAACTCTGTTTATTCATGACCACGATACCCGGAGTGAGAGACTCGCTTTCCTCCGGAGACAGGGAGAAATTTTCCCGGATCCTTACCTCCGATCCATTGATCAGCCAAAAGCTGGAAGAATATTTTCTCGAATACGGAGGCAGGTATGCCAACGAACTGAAACTGGAATCAAAAGATATTGAGGAAGACCATTCAGGATTATTTGAACTGCTGCGATTATACTTTCACAATCCGGCAGAAAAGGAAAGCAGGGTAAAGGAGGAAGAGCCCTTAAAACTGTCTGTCTTTCAACGCTTTTTAATTAACCGATTCAGGAAATATGCCAGCGCCCGTGAAGAAATGCGGCTGCTCCGTTCGAATGGTTTTTCCATGATGCGGAAACTGATGAACAGGGTGGGATTGCTGTTGGCTGAGGCGGGACGGATCGAATTGGCCGATGATGTCTATTACCTTCGGCTGGAAGAACTCTTCACGGAACGTACAGATTATAAAGATCTTATTCAGAAGCGGAAGGGGCAGTATGATGAATTTCGGCAGATCACTCCGCCCATACACTTTTCACTTGCTGAAGGGGAGGAACCTCCGGCAGGGGGAAAGGTTGAGAAAGCCGGCGCCACTATACAGGGAAAGGCATGCAGTAAGGGCAAAATTACAGGTCGGGTAAGGGTATTCAATGAATTTTCATTTCCCGGGACCATTGATTTTGAGATTGTGGTTGCCAGGCATACCGATCCGGGATGGACACCCCTTCTGGGGATTGCCAAAGGGCTGATTGTTGAGCATGGAGGGATCCTGTCACATGCAGCCATCGTATCAAGAGAGCTGAATCTGCCAACAGTAATTGGAATTCCGAATATCACGAAGCAACTAAAAACAGGTATGCTCGTTGAACTGGATGGGAATTCAGGATGTATAAAAATTTTGAATGAAGATCATAAGAGGTAACTATAAGCACTTGAATGAGGCAAAGTCCTACTTTGCCTTGCTGAAAGAACTCTATGGGAGTAGCAATGGCTATGACTATTATTCAGGGGATCTGAGAAATGCCCTGCAACATTGCCTGACCCATCCTGAACAGGAACATCAGTATATTGCCATCCAGGAAGAACAAACCCTGATGGCCCATGCAATCCTGATCAGAGATGACCGGCTTCCTGAGGGAGAGATATTCTTTGGATTTTTTGAATGTCGCAGCGAGGGGACCTTCTTTGAGAGTCTGTGGAGCGAAATGATGGCAGTGGCCGCTTCAATGGGTGCCAGGCTTATGAGAGGGCCTGTCAATGGTTCCATATGGCATGCCTATCGCGTGGTAAGCTACAGTGACCCGGGATTCCCGGTATTCAATTCGGAACCTGTTACTCAGCAGTGGTATTACCGGGCACTGAAGGAGAAGTCCCCGGTGGAGGAGAGCACCTACTATTCCGGGTCCAGAAAAAATTACGGCTTCATCATCCTGCATACCGCAGCCTCCTATCAGATGGCCTTAGCCGAGGGGCTGGAAATCGTCATCCCCGAAAAAATCAATACCGGAATTATGGGGCAGATCTATAGTCTTTCCCGTGCAACTTTTCTGTCGAGTTGGGCTTATACAGAACTTAGCCTGGAGGAGTTTATCCGGCTTTACTCTGATGACAAAATCGACAAACATATCGGGAAGGTCTGTCTCCTGATGAAGGGAGATAGGCTGGTTGGATTCTGCACAACCGTGAAGGACCATGGCAGAATGATCATCAAAACCATTGCAGTACATTCCGAATACCGGGAAAAAGGGTACGGGAATGCCCTGGTGCATAAAGTACATGCTGATGCTGAAAAGGAGGGGGTCAGCGAAATCATCTATGCCCTGATACGATCGGGGAATAAGGTTTCTAATTTCCCACAGGATCAGGCAACGATCTTCCGGGAATATGCGGGTTTCAGTTTTAGAATTTAGCAGCCTATGATGTTTACATTGATTTTTGCCCTTCTGTTTTCAGGCATGTTTTTCTTGCTGGATATTCTACAGAAGAAGGTTTTTACAGGCAGAGCCTGGTCCAGGAAGGCTACCCATGTGCTCTCCGGGCTGCTGGTCATTCCGATGCCCGAATACCTGGGTCGCGGTCAGATCATCTTTCTTGCTGGTTGCTTTTTACTCCTGCTCCTGGTTTCCCGGTGGAAGCAGATACTGAGTATCCATGAGGTGGATCGTTTTACCATCGGAGAGATTCTCTATCCGATCAGCATCGGGATCCTCGCTCTGATGTGCCTTCCCGAAGATCCTGCAGCTTTTAGAGTCAGCACACTCCTGCTGGCATTTTCCGATGGATTTGCCGGGATCTTTGGAGAGCTGCTCAACTTTAAACCGATCAAACTGGGGAAGAATACCAAGAGTATTGGAGGTTCACTGACCTTTCTGTTGACATCCCTGGGCATCCTGCTGATCTTCCATGGATTCTCAGTAGATACCATAGTACTCTATAGTGCTGTTGCCATTGGGCTCACACTCCTTGAATTTTTTATGATCTATGGTTTTGACAACCTGACAGTACCAGTAGCTTCAGCGCTTGTTGAACTCTATTTACTTGGTTGAAAACGCAATTTTCTTCAACTTAGCCACTCAAACCTGCATCCCTATGAACCGAATTGATCGACTCACAGCAATCCTGATACAGCTGCAGACCAAGAGGTGGGTGACTTCCGGAGAAATTGCCGATCGCTATGATATCAGTATACGTACCGTTTACCGCGACCTCCGTGCCCTTGAAGAGGCAGGGGTTCCCATTGGTGCCGAAGCGGGGAAGGGCTATTTCATTGTAGATGGTTACCATCTTCCTCCCGTAATGTTCACCCGGGAAGAGGCTGGTGCCATGGTGCTTGCCGGCAAGCTGATCGAGAAGTTGACAGATCAGTCTTTGCAGCATGCCTATTCACTTGCTATCGATAAAATTAAATCGGTACTGCCAGAGGAGGATAAAGAATCCCTGGTGGGACTCAATGAGCAGATCAAAGTGTTTTATGCACGTCAGACCCCTGAAAATAATTATCCGGATAATTTCCTTTCCCTGACACAGAAAGCCCTCAGCGATTCAAAATGTTTGCAGATCGACTATCACGCCAGCTACAGCCAGGAAAAGACCAAAGGTCGCATTGTGGATCCACTCGGACTCGTTTTCTATGCGAATACCTGGCACCTGATTGCCTTCTGTAAACTACGGCAGGAAATGCGCGATTTCAGGCTTGACAGGGTTATGGATATGAAGATTATGAGTGAATGTGCGAGCCCCAAACACCCTGATGAGCTCAAACGATACTTCGAGGATCTATGGCAGACCGTTGATCTTTCTGAAGCAAAGGTCTGGTTTCACAGGGATGTAATTCCCGTTGTGAATGCTTCCCGGTATTATTTCGGATACATTGATGAAGAGCTCGAAGCGGATGGAGTGATTATGAGTTTTGCTGTGACCGATCATCACCATATCGGGAGCTGGTTGCTTTCCTTTGCCGGACAGTGTAAGGTTGTCTCACCTCCGGAACTTCAAGAAGAAATTCTCTCCTCGGTCAGGGAACTGGCAAAAGTTTACCTGTAATTTTTTTCATACTGACATAGGGCTGTCACATGCCTGCTGTAGGTTTGTTTTCATGTTTAACGAAAAAATCTTTTATCATGGAAATTAAAAACCTTCCAAACACCTATGCCTACTACAGGAAAATTGAAACCAATATGCAAGAACTGGCGAAGTTTGTGGGCAGTGTACCGTCACAACTCCTTGAAGATGCCTCTCGTAAGGGGTATAAAATCGCAGGTCCCCAGTTTTGGAATTACACAGGTATGGATAATAATCCAGACACCATATTTCAGCTCGAAATTGCCATTCCGATTGTGGTTGCTGAGGATAAGGTAGCAGAACATGTGGCTTCTATTCCTGGTTTTCAGTGTGCTTCCCTGATGGTTAAAGGTCCGTGGTCAAATCTTGCAGAATCTTATGAGCAGCTTATTGCTGAAATGGCGCAACAGGGCATGCAACCCGGTCTTCAATGCCGGGAAGTATATCATGAGGTTGACTTTACAAATCCTGAAAACAATGTAACAGAGATTCTCATGAGCATTAATTAACCTGTCACATATAAAGATTATTTACATGGAAAATCCAGGACGGAATACAATGGACGTCATAGGCTACTGCGGACTCTTTTGCGGGAATTGTAAGCGGTTTAAAAACGGGAAGTGTATTGGGTGTCTTGAAAGTGAGAAGCTCAGCTGGTGCAAAATTCGTACCTGTTGCCAGGGGAAAGAGCTGGCACATTGTGCCCGGTGTGAAGAATTCCCGGATCCGAGAAAATGCTCTGTCTATCATAGTATGATCTCGAGGGTAATTGAGTTTTTCTCAGGAACCGATCGCTCAGTATGCATTGCCTGTATCCGCGATCAGGGAGAAGATGCATTTCGCTCTATGATGCGTGAGAAAGGAACAATGAGTCTCTCAAAAAAAGAACGAAAGAAGTAAAACAAGCCGGACATACATTTTCGATTATCTTTACCCTTTCAAAGATGATACTATGAAGATCTGGTTGCTTACCCTGCTCAGTGTTTTAATTGTCAGTCTGATTTCTCTGATAGGCATTATCTTTCTTGCTATCAAGAAGGACCTGCTAAAAAGACTTCAGCTGGTGTTGGTTGCACTTGCAACCGGCGGACTATTGGGCGGGGCATTCTTTCATTTACTTCCGGAAGCATTTGAATCCTTCAATAATTCTATGCTTGCCTCCCTCATGCTGACACTCGGTTTCCTTCTCTTTTTTATCCTGGAGAGGTTTTTACACTGGCATCACAACCATACTTCCGGGATCTCTGAAAATGCGATTAAGCCTTTCGGGACCGTTAACCTGGTAGCGGACATGTTTCACAACTTCCTGGATGGGTTGCTGATCGCAGCAGCATTCACCTATTCCACCGAGATTGGTCTGGCAACCACCCTGGCTGTATTTTTTCACGAACTCCCACAGGAGATTGGTGATTTCGGGGTTCTTATCCATGCTGGTTTTTCCCGGAAGAAGGCCCTGATATTTAATTTTCTTTCTGCCTGTACAGCTTTTCTGGGAGCCATTATGGTTTTGGTATTGGGAAATAACGTGGCCAACATAGAAAAGTATATCCTTTCTTTTTCTGCAGGTGGGTTTATCTATCTTGCTGCCGCAGACCTTATCCCCGAATTGCACAACGAGAAAACTCCGAGCCGTTCCCTGGTACAGTTTATTGCCTTATTGACAGGTCTGGGGCTTTTATTCGGTCTTTCCCTGATTTTGGAGTAGAACGGAGGTTGAAACCTGACAAAAGATTAGCCAATATCGTTTTTGCAGGATTTTTGTGATACCTGGGATGAACCATAAAGAAATCAGGTTTCATGACGTATTCAGAAATTCAAAAGCATCACAACGATATCCTGGAGGCTGTGATCGGAAGACGACTCAGCACAGCGCTTACCGCTCTGTCCAGGCTAAGCGTACAGGTAGGATCATCCGATATTCATAATCGTTACCAGTCCATCTCGGATACTTTTCACAACATGCTGAAGTATTCTTTTGAATTTGCTCCTGACCCCGAAAGAAACAGGATCTATACCGGGCTGCGGCAATCCATTCTCGAGCTTAGTGACGATATTCGGGAAACCTGGATTCAACAAATGGGACTCTTTGAGCGTAAGTATGCCCTCGAGCGTTACCGTGAATTTGAATCTCAATACGCTGACAAACCCGGGTTGGTCAGCACGCAACTATCAGAAAATAAACTAATAAGCTCTGACATATCCGATCCCGTTGAACGTCATAGGCATGATAATGATTTTGTAACGCTGGTGTTCTATTACCTATGGTTAAAGCGATCCTTTTCAGAGAATACTGTCCGGTTGGTAGATCAGGTAATTGAAAATCCGGATGTGCATGATACAGCAAAATCCATGGTCATTAGTGCAGTAACCATATCGATGTTGCGCCATTTTGACAGGCATAAATTCATCATCCTATTTGATTATTCCAGCCATGATAATCCAGAGATCAGGCAGCGCGCCATGATTGGACTTTTTTTGGTGATCCTGATGTATCAGAGGAGGTTGGGTTTGTATGAGGATCTTATAAAACGACTGGAATCCATTCAGGATGACAAAACCTTTCAGGAAAGGATGCTGGCCATACTGATACAGTTTATTCGCGCATCGGAAACGGAACAGATCACCCGGAAGATTCAGGAAGAAATTGTGCCGGAAGTCATAAAGATGCGTTCCGAACTTGACGAAAAACTTAACCTGGATGAATTGCTCTCCAAGGATAATTTTGAAGATAAAAACCCGGAGTGGAAGAATTTTTTCAAAGATGCCCCCGATGTTTATCAGAAACTGGAACAATTCTCCAAAATGCAGATTGAGGGAGCCGATGTATTCATGGGAGCTTTTGCCATGCTGAAACATTTCAGCTTTTTCAAGGAGCTTCCAAACTGGTTCATGCCATTCTCGGCAAAAAATCCGGAGGTCCTTGCAGCCTTTGATAATGTGGAGGAAGAACTCGATATCCCAGCCTTCCTTGAAGGACTTGAGCAATCAACGGTTCTGTGTAATTCCGATAAGTATTCTTTCTGTCTTAACATACGGCAGTTGCCGGGAGAGCAACGTAAGATGATGCTTGAGCTGTTTAATATGGAACTCAAAGCCATGAATGAAATGATGGAGGAAGAGTTTACCCTGAATGCCGAAACAAAAAATAAAATAGTGAACACCCAGTATTTTCATGATATCTACCGCTTTTTTAAACTGCATCCCTCAAGAAAAGAGTACCTGAGTCTCTTTGAACAGAGAGTCGATATTTTTAAATCTAAAGTATTCAGGATCATTTTTGAGGATCCCAAGCTCATCAGAAACCTGGGAGAGTATTATTTTGCGAAGGACAGATACGAAGAAGCGCGTGAACTTTTCAGCTGGCTGAACGAGAAAAAACAGTCGTTCGAGTTATTGGAGAAATTGGGTTTCTGTTATCAGAAAACCGGGAACTTCAGTAAAGCTATTGAACTGTATACCCAGGCAGAACTATTCGATCGGGATAAGGTGTGGCTGCGAAAAAAACTGGGATACTGTTATCGAAAGACGGGTGATTTCCGGAAAGCCATTGAATACTATAAAGAAATTATCGGATCAGACCCTCATGACCTTAACAACCTGGCTTACCTGGGGCAGCTTCATATGGATATCGAAGACTTTAATGAAGCTCTGCAGTATTATTATAAAGTCGAATATGAAGCCCCGGAGAATGAGCGTGTATACCGGCCCATAGCCTGGTGTTCATTTGTTTTGGGGAAACACGATAATGCCCTGAAGTATTTTGAGAAGGTTGTGAAGCTGAAACCCGGCAAGGATGATTACCTGAACCTGGGCCATTGTTTCTGGGCATCAGGAAATGTTGAGCAGGCACTCATTTCATATCGTACGGCCCTGCGACTGTCTTCCGGGGATAAGCAATGGTTCAGGGATGTTTTTTCAAAAGACAGCAAATACCTGCTTGCCACAGGGAAAGAAGAACTTGATATTCATCTGATGGCAGATTACGTATTGCTGGAGGTTTAATTATCCCGGGAAGCGGCATG
This sequence comes from Bacteroidales bacterium, assembly GCA_016931575.1. Classification (GTDB taxonomy): domain Bacteria; phylum Bacteroidota; class Bacteroidia; order Bacteroidales; family UBA10428; genus UBA10428. The sequence goes on from JAFGEO010000068.1 coordinate 64,105, forward strand.
ATTCTTGAATACCAATGGATAAATGCAAAAATAATGTTAAAAAGGCCCGGTTCTTCATGGGAAAAAAAACATTTCACTGAAAAGTGAGTTGGTATTAATAGAGATTTATGCATTTATAAAAATCCGATGAGGCATCTCACCACTAAAAATTTTATTTAAGCAGGATGTTTTTATAATTTAGAAAAGTACCAAATCCAATGATAACAATGTTAGAACACCAAAAAATACTTCTTGATCAGTTAAGCTATGATCCTGAGTTATTCCGTAAAGAGATCGTGAAATCATTTAAATGGTTGAAATCGTACGAAATTATTTTACTACACAGGTGGTTAAAGGAAAAATACGGGAAAACGCACGCAGAAGTTATTCGCGAGGTGTTTGAGTATATAGCTGCCTGATTTCGCATCGGGCAAGAATATTTCCTAATCATACTTATGTAAATCCGCCTCATCGTACTCCATCGTTAGCTTGGAGCCAAAAGTTTTATCCTCAAGCTTGGTTGAATCTGTTATAATGCTTTTTACCCCGCCATGTTTGATGAAATGCAATGCGGCACGGACCTTTGGAGCCATAGATCCTTCGCCAAAGCAGCCCTTATCGAGGAGTTCCTTCGCGTCCTTATAATTCAGGAACTCCAGGATCTCCTGATCCGGCATTCCATAGTTTGCATATATATAAGGAACGTCAGTCAGAATATATAATTCATCTGCTTTGATTTGTACTGCCAGCATCGACGATGCCAGGTCCTTGTCAATAACGGCTTCGGAAGGTCGCACATCGCCCTTTTCATCTACATAGACCGGGATGCCCCCGCCACCCACTGCAATCACCAGGGTTCCTTCCCTGGCATTTTTCTCAATCACTTCCCAGTTCAGGATTTTTTTTGGCATAGGAGAGGGTACAACCCGGCGATAGCCATCAGGATGTTTTACTTCCTTTCGGAATACCCACCCGTTCTTCTTTTCGAATTTTTCGGCGGTCTCCCTGCTGACAGTTCTTCCAATACGCTTCGTCGGGTTATTAAAAGCCGGATCATCAGCCGCTACCTCTACCATGGTCATGAGGGCAAGGATATTCCGCTGCAGACCATGCTTTTTAAGGACATTCATAAGCATTCGCTCGATCATGTACCCGATCCCTCCCTGTGAATCGGCTACACAAATATCCAGCGGCATCTGAGGGATCCCGAAGAGCTCCTCAGCCGCATGGTTGCGCATAACAATGTTTCCAACCTGGGGACCGTTGCCATGGGTGATCACCAGGTTATATCCCCGTTTCAGAAGGAAAACCAGGTTTTCCAGGGTGTCAAAAGTGTTTTGTTCCTGCTGATCAATGGTACCTTCTTCATTATCCCTGAGCAGGGCATTGCCTCCCAGGGCCACAACTGCGAGTTTCTTCATGTTTTAAGCAATTATCGTGAATGCTATTTACCTTAAAATCATAAAAATAAATATGATGGAAGTCGTGTTTTAGGGAATGATAAGCAGAGGCGCCAGGTATAGTGTCTGTGCTAAACATTGATTATTTACCGGGAAGGATCAGGCAAATTCAAATGTTTACCTGCAATCTGCAACTTCCTTTCCATTTCCTGTTCCGAATCGATCCAGTGAATTTCGATACCTTCCCGTTCCATTTTCCGGAACCAGGTCATCTGCCGCTTGGCAAACTGATGGATGGCCACATTCAGTTTTTGGAACATGGTCTCATAATCCAGCTCACCCCGGAGGTATTGTGTCACGAATTTATATTCCAGTCCGTAATATAGCAGGTCTTCACCTGAGATGCCACGGTCCAGCAATCCTTTGACTTCATCGATCATACCTTCCTGCAGCCTTGTTTTCAGGCGTTGTGTAATGCGTTTCCGGCGAATTCCACGATCGCAGCGAATTCCCAGGTAGACGGGTTTGATCTCCGGATAGTCCATATCGGTCTCGGGATGCTCTGCGTAGTAGGTTTCTATCTCAATGGCCCGTACGGCTCTTTTCAGGGTGTCGGTATCGGTTTTGTTGTGCAGCTTCTTAAATTGTGAGAGGATACCTTCCAGTTCATGTAAAGATTTCCCTTCCAGCGATGCACGCAGATCAGCATTTACCGGAACTGAGATCAGCCTGTAGCCTTTCGTGACGGCTTCGATATACATGCCCGTGCCGCCACAGAGGATGGGTACTGTTCCTCTTGACCGGATATCTTCATAAACCTGTATAAAATCCTTTTGGAACTCAAATACATTGTATTTGTATCCGGGATCGAAAAGATCGATCAAATGATGGGGGATCAGCGTGCCATCAACAAAATAGTCAGCATAGTCTTTTCCAGTGCCCAGGTCCATGTGTTTGTAGACCTGCCGGGAATCGGCGCTGATGATCTCGCCTCCGATACGGGAGGCAAGCTCTGCAGCAAATCGAGTCTTGCCTGTGGCGGTCGGTCCAAGGACGACAATCAGATTGTATTTTTCAGATGAATCCTTCACGGAGAAGTTTATTGTGTTTATACAAATTTACTGTTACTTTGCAATTGGAAAAACTTTAGCAGGAAGAATGGCAACTAAGATTGATATACGGAACAGGAAGGCTACCCATGATTACGAGTTCATTGAGAAATATACCGCAGGCATTGTACTTTCCGGAACAGAGATTAAAAGCATTCGTCAGGGAAAGGCCAGCATTGTTGATACCTTCTGCTATTTTAAAGGGAGTGAGTTATGGGTAAGAAATATGCATATCTCCGAGTATGCCAACCGGGGCTATAGCAATCACATTCCCGACTGGGACCGTAAACTGCTTTTAAACCGCACTGAGCTGCGTAAATTGCAGCGCAAAACCAGGGAGAAGGGATTAACGATTGTTGCTACGCGGCTCTTTATGTCTGATACAGGGTATGCCAAGCTTAATATTGCCCTGGCAAAGGGAAAGAAGGAGTATGATAAGCGGGAAGATATTAAACGCAGGGATACCAAGCGGGCGGAGGACCGGTTGCGGAAGGTGTAATTTCTGAATCCGGGAACTTGTCGAACCTGTTATGTGAGCCTGTCGATGATTAGTGAGCGTGTGGTACTACTGCGCAAAGAAGAAATTATTCAGCTCATAGATATCCTCAGAATTCAGGTTGGAATCGAAGTCGAAGAAATCATCGATCTCATCCAGGATTTCATCGAAGGAAATGTATCCATCTCCGTCCTCATCAACCTTGGAAAATTTCTCAGGGATCTCATCAGCGGTGATATTTTGGTATTTGCTGTACGAGGAGGGTGTGCGCAGGTACAGGTCTACATCGCGACGGTTCACTGCAGCGGTCATGTCAAGCATGGCGATCACCTGGTCTTCGGTCAGTTCCACTCCCCGGTCATCCACATAGGCGCCATAGCGTGAGTAGGGCTCGTCATCCATGAAGTTGGGTACTCCGTCGATATCATCATCCAGTGGGCATCCGGTGGTATCTGTCTGAACGGCAAAAGGGGTTCCGGGGCATTGGTCCCAGCCATCCATATACCCATCGTTATCTTCGTCGCCGATCAGGGTAAGGTCAAGATCCACATCGGCAAACAGCTTTTGTACCAGCAGGGTTTTTTTGTCGGAAAACAGGTCAAGGTGCATACTGGCATAGGTATACATAAAATCATCCTTCCGGGAGTCCCCGATAATACCGGAGGTATTTCCGGCACTGACGTGATCGATGTTGTCAGAAAAGGTAAAGTGGTAGGTGGTACCCACGCGGAAAAGTACGCGGTTACTCAGCCAGAAATCAATTCCGACATCGACGGGTATTGCGAAGGAGTACTGAGGGTAGTTGCCCATACCCCAGTCGTTGTCCCGAAGGTTAGTTTCGTACACATAATCGCGCTGCAGGTACTTTAGTTCCGGATCTGCTCTGCCGGCCGGTGTGTTCGGGAGGTTCCGGATCGTACCATCGGGCCAGTAGTAGTATTGGTCCCTTTGGGTAACGCCTTCGACTTCCTGAATGCTGAAGCTGTCCACCTTCGAATTGAAGGTAAGTGTTTCGAATCCCACAGAGATAAAGGGGTGCACCCTTCGGTAGGTTTTGTAGAAATTATCGAAATCGTAATTCAGGTTTATCCCGAAAAGCATGATCTTCGATTCGAAATTCAGGTTACCCATCGGATCGGAGTAGTCCCGCTCGGCACCTGAAAGTATACCCTGCATAAAAAAGAAATTTGCCCTGAAGTATTGTTTGTTATCCAGGAAGGTGGCCAGGTTGACCTTATAGCCGTATGTGCCATTCAGGGGGCTTTGGTTTTCATTCCTGACTTCACCGAAGTAGCTGAAAACCCCGTAACCCACGCCCATTACCGGTTTATACACCGGATTGAGGTTATCCACCTCAATGTTGATCATGTCATCAATTGAACCGACATCACCAACCTGTACCTGGGCGGATACAGAAACAGATAAAGCGAGCAATAAAATTGCCGGAATTCCTATTTTATGTTTGGCACGCTTCATTTCTTTCAGTCGGTATCGGTAATGTTATCTGTACCAGGTTTGATTTGCAATCATCAGTGCTTCCTGGACAGTTATTCTTGTACCATTGTTGTAGGCTGATACAAAAGCATCATCTATGTCTGTTGTATTCCAGATATGGACGCGGTAGTCGCGGGCATCTTTATATATCGGGAAGGATCCGATGGAATATTTATGCCAGCCTTCATGAAACTCTGTTTTAACTTCCATATCGAGCTTATATTTCTTGAAATATTTTTTGATGTTTATGCTTCGGTGGCCTGCAGCAACCTGCACGCGGTAGTAAATCCCACCCTCCGGCTGAAGAAGATAGGCCTGGTCGACTTTGCTTTGTTTCCGGGAGGATGTTTTGGTTTCCCTGTTTTGGTTTCCCTGGGCGTTGGTGTTGGTTGTTGTTCCCGTTGTGGTTTGCAGATTGGTTTTTATCGTGCCGTTATCAGCCAGGGCTGGAGTGGACAGGGAATTGATCAATACACCGAGCTGGGAGGGTTCTATGGCAGCCAGGTCCATATCGGTTTGAAGGATATCCAGGCTGGTGGTTTTTTCTCCTTCAAGATAGGAAAACTTGCCTTTAAGCACAGGGGGTGCCGCATTGGCTTTTTTCGGTACAAGCTTGTACGAAACGGTGAAGAGCTGGTCGGAAGGGAGATTCATCCACAGGAATTTCGCCGTTCCGTTCCTGAAGGTAAAAATGGATTCACGGGGTTCAATATTTTCTGCGGTATATCCGGCGGGTATTTCTTCTTCGATCTTTGCAAATTTCTGCCTGGATTCTTTATTCACCAGTAAGCGGACGGTGTAACTGCCATCCGAGGCATTCTTTATCGGAGCCTGGCGGGCGCACAGCATCCCGGTTTCGCCTGTACCACCCGGAATATAGGGAATTACCTTGTCTTCGAAATCATTTATATCGACGATCAGGTCAGGGTCAATATCGGGGGAAGGCATGATGGTGATGGGATCGCTGATCATGGTAACCGATTTCCGCTCATTCTCATCAATGTATGAAAATTTGCTATCGATGCTGAATGTACCTTTTAACCGTTGATCTACCCTGATGCGGTATACGATGCTTATCTTATCCTCCTTTGGCATTCGCAGCCATATCAGGCGGACACGTTTTTCATCAAAGGTGAAGTCAGCATTTTCAGAAATGTATGGAGTGGCAGTCAGACCGGCCGGCAGCGACTGCTGAAGCCTGGAGAAACTTTCCAGGTCGCCCTTTCCGATATCTACGATCACTTCAAATTCGGAGCCTGCAGAAACCTGCATAGGAGCCTTGACATCCAGTGTAATACCAGACTGAAAACTTCCTCCGATGGTCAGCGCAAGAAATATGTGCAGAAATACAGCAAGTATTCTATACATCAGGTTCTTGTGTTAAGTAATCACTAAATTTATCGAATTAGGTACTTAGTACAAAGCGCGCATTAATCGAGTAGTCTAACAAAGTTAGGTTAAAATATTGATACGCAACAGTTTAATATTGTTAATTTCTTTTTTATCAGAAGTTCGGACTGAGCAGATATTTGGAGTAAAACTGATCAATCTTGGCCACGGCATCTTCTGCGGTATCAGCCACTCCAAAGAGATCCATATCTTCTCCTGAGATATTTTTCTGATCATCCAGCATGGTATTCTTGATCCAGTGCACGAGTCCTCCCCAATATTCTTTTCCCACCAGGATGATCGGGAACTTCCCGATTTTTTCAGTCTGAATAAGGGTGAGCGCTTCGAAAAGCTCATCGAAAGTACCGAAGCCTCCGGGGAGAACGATAAATCCCTGGGCATATTTCATAAACATCACCTTGCGGACAAAGAAGTGGTCAAAAGTGATAAGTTTGTCGGAATCGATGAACAGGTTAGGTTCCTGTTCAAAGGGCAGGTCAATGTTAATACCCACCGAACGTCCCTTTCCTCTTTTAGCCCCAAGGTTACCGGCTTCCATGATCCCGGGGCCTCCCCCGGTGATCACTCCGTAACCCAGCTGGGTTAGCTGAAAGGCAATCTCCTCGGCCAGCTTGTAATATTTTGTTCCGGGTTCGGTACGTGCACTTCCAAAGATGGAGACACAGGGACCGATACGTGCAAGTTTTTCAAATCCCTCTACGAACTCGGACATGATCTTAAAAATCTTCCAGCTGTCCGAGGTCTGGATCTCATTCCAGTTTTTCTTCTTAAATGCTCTTTTGATTTTATCTTCACTACTTGACATGATCGTACTATTTTGTTGAAATCCCTGAACTGACGGCAAATATATAACGAAAATAATGTGAAATGTGTTACAAGTATTAACAAACTATGTATTAAGCTCCTGTTTCAGGAACTGTGCGGTATAGCTTTCGGTGCAACTGATGATTTCTTCGGGTGTTCCTTCACAGAGAATGGTGCCGCCTTCCTGTCCGCCTTCTTTGCCCATGTCGATGATGAAATCTGCCACTTTGATGACATCCAGGTTGTGTTCGATAATCAGGACCGTATTGCCCCTGTTTACCAGCTTATTGAGAACTTCAAGCAGGACACGGATATCTTCGAAATGCAGGCCGGTGGTAGGTTCATCCAGGATGTAAAGTGTTTTTCCGGTATCCCTTTTTGCCAGCTCCGTTGCCAGTTTGATGCGTTGAGATTCTCCTCCCGACAGGGTAGTGGAAGCTTGTCCCAGTTTGACATACCCCAGGCCCACTTTTTTCAGGGCCGATACCTTTTTATGGATAGCAGGGATGTTCCTGAAGAACTCATCGGCCTGGTTAATGGTCATATCCAGCACCTCATTAATGTTCCGCCCTTTATATTTTACTTCAAGGGTTTCCCGGTTGTATCGCTTTCCGGAGCACTCGCGGCATTCTACGTACACATCGGGAAGAAAATTCATCTCAATGGTTTGGAGTCCGGCACCCTGGCACGATTCACACCTGCCGCCCTTCACATTAAATGAAAAACGACCGGGTTTATAAGCCCTGATCTTAGCTTCGGTGGTTTGGGCAAAGAGGTTTCGGATATCCGAAAACACACCCGTATAAGTTGCCGGATTCGACCTGGGGGTGCGGCCTATTGGCGACTGGTCGACATCGATGACCTTGTCGATATGCTCCAGCCCTTTGATCTCCAGGTAGGGTAGCGGAGTTTTTTTAGAGCGGTAAAAATGATTGCTTAGCGCCGGGTAAAGGGTTTCGTTGATCAATGAGGATTTTCCGCTGCCCGAAACGCCGGTTACACAGATAAATTTCCCCAGGTCGATGCTTGTTGTGACGTTTTTAAGGTTATGTCCCGTAGCACCCTCGATGATCAGGCTTTTTCCATTTCCAGGGCGTCGTTCCTTTGGCACTTCAATGGTATGTTCGCCCCTTAGGTATTTTGCGGTAAGCCCATCCGTACGCAGGACTTCTTCAGGTGTTCCTGCGGCAACGACTTCCCCGCCATGCCTTCCTGCCCGCGGGCCCATATCTACCAGGTAGTCGGCCGATTCCATCATTTCCTTGTCATGTTCCACAACGATAATGGAATTGCCGGCATCGCGGAGAGATTTCAGCGCGTTGATCAGGCGTACATTATCCCGGTGATGGAGACCAATACTGGGCTCATCGAGAATATACAGCACGTTCACCAGCTGTGATCCGATCTGGGTGGCAAGCCGGATGCGCTGGCTTTCACCCCCTGAAAGGCTTCTGGAGGGCAGGTTCAGCGACAGGTAGCCCAGTCCTACATCCAGCAGGAACTGGACCCTGGTGAGGAGTTCTTTCAGGATCTCTGTGGCAATTTGCCTCTGTTTATCATCCAGGTGGGGCTCCAGATTGGAAAGCCAGGCTGCCAGGTCCTTGATGTCCATCTGTGCCAGTTCGGCAATATTCTTATCATGAATGCGGTAGTACAGCGACTCCGTTTTCAATCGGTTACCCTTACATTCCGGGCATTCCACTTTCCGTATGAACTGGTTGGCCCAGCTGGTGGTTGCTGAACCATTGGAGGCATTGGTGGCCTGCATGTTGTTCAGGTAGGTGACAACCCCTTCAAAGCTCAGGAAGTAGTTGGAGGTAGCCCCCAGGGGAGTGTTCTCGAGCTTAAAAGATTCTTCGGATCCATAAAGAATGATATTCAATGCCTCCTCCGGGATCTTCTTTATCGGAGTGTCCAGGGTAAAACCGTATTTACGGCCAATCGCTTCAAGCTGCCAGAATATCAACCCATTCCGGTATTTCCCCAGGGGTTCGATGGCTCCTTTCCGGATGTTCAGACTTTTATCCGGGATAATCTTGTTGAGGTCAACTTCATCGATGGTCCCCAGCCCGCTGCAGCGTTCACAGGCTCCCTGCGGGGAGTTGAATGAAAAGGAATGGGGAGCAGGCTCGTTATAGGCAATGCCGGTGGTCGGGCACATCAGCTGGCGGCTGTAATATTTTGGATCCTTGCTGTCCTTCTCGATGGTCATAATTGTTCCCTTGCCGTGGTGCATGGCAGTCTGGACCGACTGCTGAAGGCGCTTCCTGTCATCCTGCTGAACAATCAGCTTATCGATGACGATCTCAACGCTGTGGTTCTTGTAGCGATCGAGCCGGAGGCCATGCCGGATCTCAGTGATCGCCCCATCGATGCGCACATAGAGGAAGCCCTTGCGCATGATCTGCTCGAAAAGTTCCTTATAGTGCCCTTTCCGGTTTTTCACGACCGGGGCAAGGATCAGGGTTTTCTTTCCAAGGTAGCGCTCCTGGATGAGGTCGATAATCCTCTCATCGGTGTAGCGGACCATTTTTTCACCCGTATTTATCGAATAGGCAATGCCGGCACGCGCATAGAGCAACCTAAGGTAGTCGTAAATTTCGGTGGTGGTACCAACGGTCGACCGGGGATTTCTGTTTGTCGTTTTTTGCTCGATACTGATGACGGGGGACAGCCCGGTGATCTTATCCACATCGGGGCGTTCCATGTTTCCCAGGAATTGCCGGGCATAAGCCGACAGTGTTTCCACATACCTGCGCTGACCTTCGGCATAAATGGTATCGAAAGCCAGAGACGATTTCCCGCTGCCGCTAAGACCCGTAATTACGGAAAGCTTGTTTCGGGGGATAACAACGTCTATATTCTTGAGGTTGTGGACGCGGGCACCGAAAACCTGGATCAGGTCGCGTTCATCAATATGATCATTTTCTTTTTTCAAGAACGGAAATTATCAGATTTGTATTACAGCTCTCTTCTTTCAGGAATCTTTACCAGGTACATCTTTCCTGAAGCTACCGGCAAGCTCTTGTCGCGCATCCAGGGATTGAGGTATTTCAGCATCTTGTAATTGGTATCGTGTTTCCTGGCATAATCCCCCAGGTCTTTAATGCTCTGGGATACGGTGTCAATGGTATACGGTTCCGGGGCATACTTGTCGGAATCGGCTACATGGAAATTATATTTTTCCGGATAAGTCATTACAGCTTTGATAGCCAGGATCCGGAAGACATACCTGGCGGTTTCCTCATTGAACAGCAGGTCGTAGTAGTACGATTCACCCTGCCTTTCGATCTGGCGGTCGACGCCATTTCTGCCAACATTGTATGAAGCAGCTGCCAGGGTCCAGCTGGTGTATTTTTTGTAAGACTCTTTCAGGAACATGCAGGCAGCCACTGTGGATTTTTCCAGGTGATAACGTTCATCGATCTCATCGGTAACTTCCAGTTTATATTCCTGGGCGGTGGGTTTCATGATTTGCCAGAAGCCGGTTGCTCCCGAAGGGGATACCACATTGCTCATGTTGCTTTCAGCGACCATAAGGTATTTAAAATCATCGGGGATACCCTGTTCTTTTAAAATAGGCTCTACAACCGGGAAATACCGGTTGGCCCTCTTGAGCATCAAAAGGGTCTGGGAGTGATAGTAGGTATTCACGATCAGCTCCCGTTCCAGGCTTTCGAAAACATCGTAGAATTCAAGCGGCACCTTTTCCCCGCAAAATTCCAGCAACTCGGGGATGAAAGGCGATTCTGTCATCAGGGCTGTGGCAGGGCTTTTTTCTTCCGGGGATACCTTGCCATTCCCCTGCGTTAAAAAAATGATAAGCACAATAAACAGGGCGAGTATGCTGATTTCAACAACACGTACCACTTTTTTCGACAAGAAAACACCAGATCCTTTCATACAGCCTTTTTTTACGGTCCTACAACACAATGTAAACGGCAAAATTAGCTAAAAAAAAGTGGATAAACGTGAAAGGAACAGGCAAAAGAAATTGAAACAAAGTAAGAAGAAGAGAGACAGGATGAATTTAGTGGGAAATTGATAATTTGCATAATACAGATTCAGAGACCTTGCATGCAAGGTCTCTTAAAACCTATATTTAACCCCGGTCATCACCCCCATGGAGTATGGGTATACCTCCGTTTGCGGGTTGGTGTTGATAGGCTTTAGATAATACTTGAAAAAAGGTTCCAGGCTTAAGGCTACGTTCGGTCCCAGCGGGTAAGCAAATCCCAGGCTAAGGGAACCACAGTAGTTCAGGGTGTTAATATCTTCGGTTTCGCCGCTGGTCTCGAAATTCAGGTTATCGGTAGCGATGGCCTTGTTCCCGATCAGGAAGTTGGCCCAGATACCACTGCTGATATCCATATCGAATTTCCGGTCGATAAGCCTGTAGCGGAATACGATGGGGACTTCAATAAATTCGAAATACTGTTCGGCAGTGAAGCTTCCAGGTACCCATTCCGTGGCCGGATCAGCAGCAGCCACCGATGGGGGCATGCTTTTATCGAAGGTGATATTTCCTGTTGAATTCACCAGGTCGGCCGGGAGAGATTGATGTTCGCGGGAGGTCTCATTCGTGAAGATTTGGGTCGAATTCCAGGGTTCATCAATGGAAGCATAGAGCTGGTCAGCTTCGATGGTTGTCTTGATTTGTCCGATCTTGGAGTAATACAGTCCGGATTGGATAGAAAACCTTGGTGCGGGCTCCACTTCAACCTGGAAGCCTCCGGCATAAGTTGTCACTCCCGACTCATAATTGTCATAATCGTTGATGGGATAGGGAATGGTATTTACATTCACATCGCGATAGGTATACTGAGGGCCTACAAGTCCGCCAACAGTCCATGAAGCTCCCGGTTTTGTTTTTTCAGCCGACTCAATCTCCAGGATATTCTGTTGCATGACAAGCTCGTTCACATTCAGCGTAGTGGTTTTCTTCGGAAGGAGTTCCGGGTTTGTTTCCTTTTCAGGATTTTCAGCAGCAGCCAGGGACAAGGATTCAGCATCATCCATCTTTTCAGGATCCGCTGATAAGGGGTTTGACTCTGCTGGAGGTGTATTTCCCGAATGCTGAGCAAGTATGGCTTCCTGTTCCGAAGGCGCAGCAGCCGATTCAACAGGGGTTTCGGAGACTATCAGGGATCCGGTCGGGGCGATCATTCCATTTTCAGAAACGGTTTTTTCGGAGGGTGTTTCGTGAATTTCTGCAACAGCGATGGGAGCAGACTCTTCAGTAGCAGGAATCAGAGCAGGGCTTGTACTTTCAGCGATACTCTGTCCTGATGTTGCAGGGGTATTGTTTTTTTCGGAAGGATTTATAAGAATGTAGGCCAGAATAGTGGTTCCCACAGCAAAGAAAATGCTGGCCGCAATCTTCATCCATACCGGTGCCAGGGGCACCTTCCTCGATTGTGACAATGCGTTTTCCAGTCTTTCCCAGCCATTGGCAGGGGGCGGTGGAGAGTAGTCATAAAGCTCTTCCCGAAATAACTGATCAATATTATTCAGCTTATCCATCATCCTAATACTCTACCTTAATCTCCTGTTTATAATAGTCCTTTACTTTTTCCTGCAAGATTGATCGTGCCCGCGAAAGATTCGACTTTGAGGTGCCTTCCGAGATGTTCAGCATTTTACTGATTTCCTTATGCGAATACCCTTCGATGGCATACAGGTTAAAAACCAGCCGGTATTGTGGTGTCAGGTCCTGGATCATAGCCATCAACTCTTTTACAGTGATGTTATCATTCATTTCTGAGCTCATTTCCAGATTGTACTCCACAATTTCCTCGTTCAGGCTTACGGATTTATGCAGGCTCCTGAATTTTTCAAGAGCTGTGTTTACCATAATTCTCCGGATCCAGCCTTCAAAGGAACCCCGCGATTCGAACTGACCAATCTTTTCAAAGATCTTTAAAAAGCCTTCGTGCAAAATATCCTTCGCATCATCCGATGAGCCTGCATATCGCATACATACACCGAACATAGGTGCGCTGAACATTTCGTACAGTAACCTTTGAGCTTCCTTGTCTTTTCGGCGGCAACCTTCGATTATATTTTCAACTTTCCCCAGCAATAGTATTGTATGGAATATTCCACATTTACGGATAAAAAACAGGACAATCTCAGGTTACTGCTCTTTCTTGATGCACGGGCCATGCAAATGGTTGCGTTGGCATCGAAAAAATACAGTTCTTCTAAGACTGACTAATTCTACTCAAATTTCGACATTTTTTCAGAGAAAGAAAAAGTTTTCGCAGCCAGTTAAGGCTTGTCTTCTATGCCAATATTTGAGTTAAATACTAAGTGTATACGCATAAAGCAACAAAAAGTGTTCCATTTCGGACAATGACTGTTCAAATTTGAAACAAACCAGGAGGCTTCACCGGAGGTACAGGTAATTTAACAGGCACGCAAACAATACAATACGCCGACTGGCATAGTGCTTGTTAAGTCATTCTCATGCTATGATGCTCCAGGTAAAGAGACCCATAGGCACAGGGTTGATAACTCAATGGAATTAAAATAAAAGGACCAGCAGGCAGGTGGAAGACTGAATATAGGGTTCGTGCTACCGGGCTTGTAGTTCTTTTCACAGATAGGTTTAGATAGGTGAGAGAATCCCGGTGGGGACCGGGATTCTTTTTTTTACCTCAACACTCAACACCTACCAACCGAACTTGCGAGCTCACCGAAGGGAATCTTCAATCACCAGGTATAACTATCTTAGTCCAATTGGCGATTTTGGATTGTTGATTTTTGAAGATTGATATAGGAAATCACCCAGCCGCATTCAGCTCAGCGATCTTCACGATGACATCAACAGCTTTTTCCATTGATTTTATAGGAACGAACTCAAAGCGGCTGTGGAAGTTATGTCCGCCGGCGAAGATATTCGGACAGGGAAGACCCATGTACGATAGGCGTGCGCCGTCTGTTCCTCCCCGGATGGGCTTCACCCTGGGTTTCACTCCGACTTCACTCATCGCTTTTAAGGCCAGTTCGATGATATGATAGACCGGCTCGATCTTTTGCCGCATATTGTAATACTGGTCGACCATGGTAAGTTTCACGGTGCCGTTGCCATATTTTACATTCAGGTGATCCACAATCTTGATCATCAGGTTCTTCTTCTTGGAAAACTCCTCTGCATTATGGTCCCGGATGATATAGCTGACTTTCGTAAAATCAACGGTTCCGTTAAACTCGGTAAGGTGGTAGAAACCTTCGTAACCTTCGGTATATTCGGGTTTCTCATTCAGGGGCAGCATGGACTCCAGTTCCAGGGCGATGTGCATGGAATTTTTCATCTGGTTCTTGGCTGTTCCCGGATGAACATTTCTTCCCTGTATGGCGATCTTGGCACTTGCAGCATTGAAATTTTCAAATTCCAGCTCTCCGATCTGGCCTCCATCAAGAGTAAAGGCGAAATCGGCACCGAATTTTTTCACATCGAACTTATCCGCACCTTTCCCAATCTCTTCATCTGGGGTGAAGGCAAGGCGGATTTTACCGTGTTTAATTTCCGGATTGCTGATCAGGGTTTCCATGGCGGTGATAATTTCGGCGAGCCCTGCCTTGTCGTCAGCGCCCAGAAGGGTTGTGCCGTCTGTTGCAATGATGGATTGCCCGAGGTAATTGTTCAGCTCCGGGAAATCGGATGCCGAGAGCAGGATGTTCTTTTTCTCATTCAGGACCAGGGGTTTCCCGAAGTAGGACTTAAAGATCTGGGGTTTTACATTGCGGCCTGAGCAATCGGGACTGGTATCCAGGTGGGCGATAAAACCGATTACCGGAACATCCTTATCAATATTCGCGGGCAGCGTGGCCATGATGTACCCGTTTTCGTCATGCTCAACTTCCTGAAGACCTATCTCTTTCAGTTCCCCGGCGATAAGTTTGCCAAATTCAATTTGTGTTGGTGTGCTGGGAAAGCTTTCTGATTTATCATCCGACTGGGTGTCGATTTTAACATATTTAAGGAATCGTTCTACAAGATTTTCCATTTGTTCTATTTTTGATCTTACGAATTTCTGAAATTACTAAATTATTCGGAAAACATCAGCATGCAATGTTAACCCTGATCAGCAAGACCGTCGATATTTATTATAACCTGGCTACGGAGGAATACCTTCTGAAGGAATTTTCGGAAGACTGTTTGATGCTGTGGCAGTCTGAAACCTGCCTTGTCGTCGGAAAGCATCAGAACGCCATTGCGGAGATCAACCAGGCCTTTATAAGGGAACAAAGTATTCCCGTAGCCCGCCGGCTAAGCGGGGGAGGGACGGTATACCATGGTAAGGGGAACCTGAATTTTACCTTTATCCGGAACGGACAGCCCGGCAAGCTCGTTGACTTTCACTTTTTTGTCAGTCCCGTTGTTTCGTACCTGGCTACTTTAGGGATCAGGGCGGAGATTGGCAAAAAAAACGATATCCTGATCAACGGACAGAAAATATCCGGAAATGCTGAGCATATCTATAAGAATCGCGTTTTGCACCACGGCACGCTGCTGTTCGATGCCGACCTTTCGGAACTGAACCGGTCCATCGAAGTGACCGCGGGGCAATACAAGGATAAGGCGGTACAATCTAACCGTTCGGTGGTCACCAACATCATCGGTCATCTTGATCATAAACTGAGTCTTGAAGCATTCGAGCAGGGCTTGTACCGGTACCTGCAGGAAAATTTCCCTGGAGCAGGGAGTTATGAACTTACCCCGTCCGACACTGAAAAGATAACTCAGTTACGGGATCAGAAATATTCCAGGGAGGAGTGGATCTATGGCTATTCCCCAAACTTTGAGGTGAACGGGAATATCAGGTATTCAGGACAGGACCATCCGATTTCCTGCCAGGTGAAGAAAGGGGCGATCAGTGGGGTCTCCATTCTTACTGGCGATGCTGAACTGGACAGGGCCATTTTCGCAGTGCTTATGGGTAAACCCTTCAGGTATGCTGACCTGGAGACTGCACTGAGGCTGGAGGAGGCTGTGCCGGATGAGGTGGGAGAGGCTATTTTAGCGGTATTATTCTATCAGAAAGGACAGACCTGATTTCTGAGCACGGAATACCCTGAAAGGGTATCTGCAACAGGATAGGGTGAAGCCCTATTTTTAAGGGATAGCAGAAATTCCTGAGTCCTGGAAGGGCCTAAGCAAATTGCGATTGACTAAAGCTCAAACTGGTAAACATCTGTTCTGAGCCCAGTGTTGAATATCCCGATTGTTTCCTTGTGTGAAATAAGCCTGATGCATCTCACCAGGCTTATTTTCAAAGTAACAGATCTTATTGTTTACCAACTTAGAGTCTTCATCCGGGTAGGTTCTTCACTGCCATTTTCATAGATGCGTATTTCAGCCGATCCTGTTCCTGTAAACCTAACCAAAGCATCGTAATTTAGTGGTCCAACCGCAGTGAATTGCTTGTCCCCCGATTCGGTATTGGTCCTGTCCCAATTGACTTCATCAAAAAAAAACACTCCGTCATCTGGTGCAGAGATTATCACTTTCAGTGTAGTATCTTCCGGGAGTTCTGCTCTAAGACTATACTCATGATCATCATAAGCCTCGTCCATTGCAGATATTTCAACATCACTTTCCCGGAGAATGTTATCTCCGTTAAGTCCTGTTTCGGGATAAACAATAAGGGGATCTTTGCCGCATTCCATGGCAAGCAAACTGAAAATCAGCATGATGCTAAAAGGGAAAAATAATTTTTTCATTTGGTGTAATTTAAGTTGATAGTATTAAAAGTTGATTAACTGAGTAATTGAGGAACTGACGATACTTTCCCGGCAGTTTGACAAAAAAGTTATTTCTGGTTGCTGTCAAATCAGCGACTTAATTTAGGGTTGCCACGAATTTCACTGATTAACACGAATTTCCAATTCTTAATTCGCGAAATTAGTGGCTATTTATAGCTGCTATTTAAGTTTGTTAGCTTATTTCCTTGAGCTGGCTTAAAGTTGGCTATAAAATATCACTACACATAAGTTTACACAAATGCCTTGAGAAACATACGTTGCAAATAAAGTTCCCATTTTGAGAATTTATTTTATTTTTGTTCCCAGTTAGGGAACTATGAAAAGGATATTTGCAAAAAGTACGCTTAGAGAGTTTTGGGAAAAATATCCCGATTCAGAACAGTATTTAAAAACCTGGTATAATACGGCGATGAATTCGGATTGGAAAACGCCCAACGATGTGAAACAGAGTTACGTTAATGCAAGTATCCTGAAGGATAGCAGGATTGTTTTTAATATTAGAGGCAATTCAGATCGATTGGTGATTAAGTTCAATTTTGATCACCAATTGGCTTTTGTCCGATTCATTGGGACTCATTCGGAATATGATAAAATCGATGCAAACAGTATATAAAATTGGTGGATATGGAATTAAAACCGATTAAAACAGAAATGGATTACAGAGCAGCATTAAAAAGGTTGGAAGAGATTTTTGATGCCAAACCTGATACTCCGGAGAGTGACGAGCTGGAAATACTTGGATTAATGGTTGATGATTACGAAAATAAATATTTTCCAATCGAAGCACCTGATCCGATTGAAGCAATTAAGATCAGGATGGAGGAAATGAACCTTAAGCAAGTGGACCTGATTCCTGAGATTGGTGGTAAAAGTCGGGTGTCAGAGATTTTGAATCGTAAACGCAGATTGACAGTTGAGATGATTAGAAAGTTGGCGATTCGGTTGAATTTATCAGCAAATTTATTGATCAGTGACTACCAAGTCTATCAGTAAGCACATCTCGCTAACTGAAGAATCAATAAGCTGACAAAACATACCTGGCAAACTATTATAATCAGCACCTTCAGCTCCTCATTTTCTCCGATTAATCAATTCATCACTCATTCTAACTAAAAAAGGGATGCCTGATCAATAAGACATCCCTTTTTAATAAGTTTTTAGCTAATTGCTACAGCACCACATCCCCGTCAACAGACCCGCCGGCCTCATCTTCCTCCAGGGGTTCGAGTCCATAGACTTCACCTTCGTAATAGTATCCAGGGCTTTCGCCGTAACCACCGGTAGTCATTTTTTTCGTCACATAGACCACAGTACCCTTCATGGCAGCAGCCTTTTTCTGAAGGCGGATCGTGGCATTCTTCTTTGCCGCCTTATGACTTCTTGAACTGGAGGGCGATTCAGCCGTAATGGCACCCCTGCGGTAAAGATCCGCAACATCTTTTTTATCTTCCGTGAGCCACACTGCCTCCCATGAATAATCATCGATCATTTCAAATACTGGCTTATTATATTCTTCTACCCGTCCATTCTTATAGACGATCTTCTGAATCTGTTTTCTCTCAATGGTAAATGTTTCTGCATTGCCGGGCACAACAAAGCTTACATAAGTCGGCGTAACCTTGATCACATCTACCGGCATTACCTTCCCTTCTATTTTAAAAATAGTATCCATTGCTGCCTGCGATTTCCCTTGTACTGCAAGGATCAGAAAGCTGAGTCCCAGGACAATTTTCAATAAATTCAAACGATTCATAGCAGTTAATTTTTTTACAATAACATCAAGTAGTGTGCCAAATTCCGGGTTTACTACGGCTACCCGGTCTGCATATACGGGAACACGATAAAAGGGTTTTGTTTAAATGTTAATAATTCTAAACATTTTCACAACCCCAGCAATTAAATGAACGATTACAAATTTCAATATTATTTTTGAAAGACAAAACCTATGAAATAAAATTTGAATCCTTTTAGCAAAACTGCTATATCCGAAGTGGATAGCAGTGTTTTAAACTCCTTTTTACCATAGAAAAGATGGGTCTGGTCCGGGATCAGGAAGGAATTTACCGCTGGTATCTTGTAGATTTCGATACCCATAAAACCTAGTACCCGGGGTTGACGAAAAAATTAAATAGTAAAGCATTACGATTTTAGAATGAAAAACAATACACCAAAAGCATTTTACGAGGAGAAAACCGCACGGATGGAAGGCCTCTCTCATCGTCTGAAGAAACGTCTCAGATGGATCACCTTTCTGCGGCTGATTTCATTTCTGCTCATTTTTCCTGCTGTTTTTGTGGTGCTCCCAAAGATGCTGGTTCCTGGTCTGGTGCTGGCCTTTGTTTTTCTGATCGCCTTTTTGCTGCTCATCAAGGTGCACTTGAAAAAGGACAGGGAATACCGGCATATCCAGGAACTGCTGCTGATCTGCCGGCACGAAATGGAATCGCTCGAATACCGTTTCGGGCAATATGATCCGGGCGAAGAATATGTCGACAACTCTCATTCCTTCAGCTACGATATGGACCTCTTCGGCGAAGGTTCTGTCTTTCAGTTTCTGAATCGTACCGGAACGCAAAAGGGGAAGGACTATTTTGCCGGACTGCTTCACAATGAAACACTGGATCCGGTCCTCATTAAACGGCGGCAAGAAGCTGTGAAGGAGCTTTCGCTGATGCACGACCTGGTACAGGATTTTCAGGCTTCAGGAAGAATGAGCCAGGAGAAGGAAGAAGATCAGCGGATGCTTCAGAAGTGGTTGGAGGAGCCCAACTACTATGCCAGCAGGAAGGTTTACCCCTACCTTGCGTTTGCCCTTCCGGCATTTACGTTTCTGTCTATCGTAGCGGCCATCCTGGACAGCACATTTATTGCCCTGCCGATAATCCTGTATTTCACGCAGTTTATCCTGGTCGGGAACCGAATGAAACATACCAACCGCCAGCACCAGGTGCTCAGCAAACGGCTCGACAGTTTGCGAAAGTATTATTCGCTATTGTCGGTGGTTGAGACAGGAAAATATAAAAGTGCAGAGCTCTCGGAACTCTATGCTGTCCTGATCAGTGATGAACATTCGGCTTCGCGTTCTATACAGTCGCTGGCGAAAATTGTTTCTGCCTTTGACAACCGCCTGAACATTCTGGCAGCGATATTCCTTCAGGGATTATTGCTTTGGGATATTCAGTGCATGTTACGCCTGGAACGCTGGAAGATCGGGCAGGGGAGCAGGTTGAACGACTGGATCAATGCAATTTCCCGGTTCGATGCACTTGCCAGCCTGTCGACTTTCACCTTCAACCATCCTGATTTTGTTTTCCCCACACCGGATCCGGAAAACTACCTGAAGGCAGAGGAGATGGGGCATATCCTGATCTCCCCGGAAGAAAGGGTTTGCAACGATTTTGAGATATTGTCCAGGGGAAGCTTCATCCTGGTTACCGGGGCAAACATGGCCGGGAAGAGTACCTTCCTGCGCACAGTGGCCACCAACCTGATCCTGGCGATGGCAGGGGCTCCCGTATGTGCAAAATCTATGCGTTTCAAGCCCTGTTCCCTCTACAGCAGCATGCGAACCAGCGATTCGCTGAATAAACATGAGTCGTATTTTTATGCTGAGCTCAAGCGTTTGAAAGAGCTGCTTGACAGGCTGCACCGGGGCGAAGAGCTTTTCATCATCCTGGACGAAATCCTGAAGGGGACCAACTCAACCGACAAGCAGAAGGGTTCACGGGCAGCCCTGGAGCAGATCATCGACCTGAGAGGAACGGGCATTATTGCTACGCATGACCTTGAGCTGGCCAACATCGAAAAGCAATACCCCGATCGGGTCAGGAACCTCTGCTTTGAGATCGACATTGACAAGGCGAGGATCTCCTTCGACTACAAATTAAGAGAGGGTATCACCACAAGGATGAATGCGCTCCTTCTGATGAAACAGATGGGCATTATCAGGGATCAGGAGGAAGAACGGGAAAAATAAGCGTAGATGCCCCGGAAATAGATAATCAGGATCGAGGAGGCGATCAGCGTCATTCCCGCCAGGGTGTTCCATTGGGGTTTTTCTCCTGCGATCAGGATCCAGCTGAGCACGGCACCGACCACCGGAATGATGAACTTCCACACATTAATGTCGGAAACCCGGACCTCCGGGCGGCTCAACACCACAAACCAGAGGGAGAAAGCGGCAGCAGAGAGGAAACTCAGCCAGCCCAGGGAAATATAGTAGGGCAGGGGCTTAACCGTAAAATTAATATCCTCAAAAAACAGAGAAATCACCAGGATGACCAGCCCGCCAAAAAGGATCTGTACAGCACTAAGAAAGACAGGAGCTATACCGGTCTTGTTTCGCGAGACCAGGATATTTCCAAAACTTCCCGCAAAATTACCGGTAATCAGCAACAGGATCCCTGTAACTACCCTGAGGTGGTTCGTTTCGCCCTGATCCTTTGACATAGCGAGGAGGATGATCCCGGAGAAGCCAATCATGAGGGCAATGGATTTACGAAGGGTCAGGGGGTCCCTGCCGGTAATAAAATGGGCCAGCAGGGCAACAAAAAGAGGGCCCGCGCCAACGATGATTGCCCCGATAGCGGCAGGGGTTTTATTCATTCCCAGGTAAAAGAAGGTGTATAGTATAATAGTCTGGAACAGACTGATCAGGAAAACGGCTTTCCAGTTCTTTTTTGTCTTTGCCCAGTTTTCTTTCAGGTTACCTGTAAAGGGAAGGATCATCAAGCCAGATAGGATAAAGCGGATACCGGCAAATTGCAGAGGCGTGGTATAACGCAGGCCGATCTTGATCGCCGCAAAAGCCGTGGACCAAAGCAGGCAGGCAAACAAAGCCAGAAAAACACTGTGTAAATAGAAAGGCCGCTTGTTCATAGGTAAGTGTGAAGGACAAAGGTAGGCATTATCTAAAAAAAAATACCATCTCTGCAACCTTCTCCATCCCTTCTTGTCATTAGATGAAAATACAGGAAACCAAAACCATGAATACTTTTTTCCATCCAGAGCGAGTGTGCTGTAGATTACTCTATTATTCAGGCGAATAGAAAGCAATGCCCCGGATAACTTCCGGGGCATATTTGGTTTATGGCTACCGTAAGGTGCTGCCGGCCGGAGGTGAATTCGTTTGCCGCCGGGCCGGCAGTTTTTTTTGAATGAATTTCTGGCTATACTGAACCGATGACCTGAAGTCATCGGTTCAGTATTTTTGCTTACAGATTTGTTACAATATCGAGTATAGGTTAGCTTTCCCTTTGTACTTGAAGGAATCCGCGATATCTCTCACTCTTCCGCAAAATCAATTGACAGCTGATAGGCATCCAGCTCCTCGGGATGTTCGAAGTTGGAGAGGGTGAGTCCGAGGAGGCGGACCCCTCGTTTGGCATATTCTATGGAGCCTGCGAGTTCAACGGATGCTGCATGGATGGTCGCCGGGGTATAAAATTCGACCAGCGAGCGGCTGCGGGTGAGCTGCTCGAAATCTTCGAACTTCACCTTGAGTGTCAGCGTACGGCCAAGGGCACTGTTCCTGCGGAGACGGTCTACCAGTTCATTCTCGACATTTTTCAGGTGGTAGAGGATCTCCGGGAGACCAAACAGGTCGTGGTCGTAAGTATGCTCGGTGCCGACTGATTTTCGGATACGGTTGGGATCCACGGGGCGATCGTCCAGGCCCCGGGCGATCGTGTAATAAAAGCTGCCGACCTTACCGAAGATCCGGACTAGTTCGCTCAGCGAGTAAGTTTTCAGGTCTTTACCGGTATGGATGCCCATTTGATGCATCTTTTCAGCCGTGACCTTCCCTATCCCGTAGAATCGTTCGATCTCCAGCTTTTCCACAAAACCCTCTGCCTGGTGGGGCTTAATGATGAAGAGTCCGTCAGGCTTGTCGTAATCCGAGGCAATCTTGGCCAGGAACTTGTTTACAGATACCCCTGCCGAGGCCTTCAGGCCTGTTTTTGCCAGGATGCGGGCCTTGATCTCTCTGGCGATTTCGGTAGCCAGCGGTATGTTAAACTTGTTTTCGCTTACATCCAGGTAAGCCTCATCGAGGGACAGGGGCTCAACGAGATCGGTATACTCCAGGAAGATCTTACGGATCTGCGAGGATACCTCTTTATATACCTGGAAACGCGGCTTTACGAAAATCAGCTGCGGACACTTTTTTTTGGCGGTGACGGAAGGCATAGCGGAACGTACCCCGAATTTCCTGGCTTCGTAACTGGCGGCAGCCACCACGCCGCGTTGCCTTTCCCCACCCACAGCTACAGGCTTCCCCTGCAGCCCGGGATTGTCCCGCTGCTCGATCGATGCATAGAAGGCATCCATATCAATATGGATTATTTTCCGGTCCATGAAAGAGGCGTATATTTACAGTGCCTTTTTATGCTGCCAAATTACAAATGCGAACGGAAATAAAAAAAACCAGGGATGGGTCCAGCACACTTTTCGTGCCTGAGCTTAACGAGCATTACCACAGTGTAAACGGGGCAGTTCAGGAATCCCGGCATGTCTTTCTGCGGATGGGTCTCCAGGCAGTGGAAAAAGACAGGCTTCGCATCCTTGAAACGGGTTTTGGCACTGGACTGAATGCCCTGTTGACCTACCTGGCGGCCGATAATAGAATTAAAATTCACTATTGCACCCTGGAGAAATACCCACTCGGTTGGGAGAAAGTTTCGGCCATGAGGTATGAGGAATTTTTGAAGCTTACGTCTGCAGAAAAAGAAATTTTCCGGAAGATGCACCATTGTAAGTGGGGGCAAGGTGTTGCTGTCACGGAGCATTTCTCCCTGGAAAAGATCGAGACTAACTTTCTGGACTATCGCTCTGAAGTTCCTTTCGACCTGGTTTATTTTGATGCATTCGCCCCCGATGTCCAGCCTGAGCTTTGGACCGGGGAGGTTTTCCTGCAAATGCATGAGATGCTGCTTCCGGGGGGCATCCTGGTAACCTATTGTGCCAAGGGAGAGGTGCGCAGGAGGATGGTCCGTGCCGGATTTAGGGTTGAGCGCCTTCCAGGACCTCCGGGAAAACGCGAGATGTTACGGGCAACCCGACCCGGGGATTGAACTTTCGTTTAGGATTCCTGTTGATTGTTTAAACAGTATTTTAAGTTAATCCATATAAATTTTCGTACCATGGCATTTTTGGAAGAAGGAACAAAAGCCCCTGATTTTACCGCAAAGAACCAGGATGGCAAAACAATAAAACTCAGTGATTACAGGGGGAAAAAGCTTATTCTTTATTTTTACCCGAAAGACAACACCCCGGGGTGTACCAACGAGGCCTGCAGCCTGCGTGACAACCACCAGGACCTGATTCAGAAAGGATTTGTGGTACTGGGTGTTAGTCCCGACAGTGAAAAATCGCATACCGGGTTTATCAGCCAGTACGGCCTGCCATTTGATCTGCTCGCCGATACCGATAAATCAATTCTGAAGGCCTACGGTGCCTGGGGGATGAAAAAAAATTATGGGAAAGAGTATGAAGGCGTGCTGCGTACCACTTACGTGATTAATGAGGAAGGGGTGATTGAAAAGCTTATTAAAAAAGTCGACACGAAGGATTCTGCGGGCCAGGTATTGAAGGAGCTGGGATTGGAATAGTATGACCGAGCGGGAGTGTGGGGGAGTTTTGAGAAGCCTGATAAAATCAGCGGGAAACAATGTTTAGCTGTCAGCTTTTAAGGATCGGGAAATGATCAGATCATACCATCCATCCGAATCCTGAAAGATCGAAAACAAGCAGGTAAAATAATACGTTTATTCACGTTTTGTTTAGGGTTACATCCTGTATCTCCCTCAGGTACTGCAATATAGTAATGTTAACCAGGAAGAACCCTTAGTTGGTCATGGAGGCTCATCCTATAGAACATTCATGGAGTGCAATTTTATTTCACACCTTTTTTATAATTTTCAAAAAAAATTCAGCGATAATCTGGTTCGCAATTAAATATTGCTTATATTATCGCTGCTGAAAATGATTATAATCTAATCATTACGCCAGGAAACTTAATAAAACAACATATTATGGCCAAGGAAGAAACCGGAAACGACATACGAAAAGAAAAACTGAAAGCACTGGAGCTGACCCTGGGGAAGATTGAGAAAGATTTTGGTAAAGGGACCATTATGAAGATGGGCGATCATGCCATTGAGAATGTACCCTCTATTCCGAGTGGTTCCCTGGCGATGGACATTGCCCTGGGTGTTGGGGGATATCCGAGGGGACGCGTTGTGGAGATCTATGGACCCGAATCATCGGGAAAGACCACCCTGGCAATCCATGCCATTGCCAGTGCCCAGAAGGCGGGTGGCATTGCCGCATTCATCGATGCGGAACATGCCTTTGACCGTTTTTATGCTCAAAAGCTGGGTGTCGACGTGGAGAACCTGCTGATCTCTCAGCCCGACAACGGGGAGCAGGCCCTTGAGATTACCGACCACCTTATTCGTTCCGGGGCCATTGATATCATTGTCATCGACTCGGTTGCAGCCCTTACACCCAAAGCTGAGATCGAAGGGGAGATGGGCGATTCCAAAATGGGATTGCAGGCCAGGCTGATGTCACAGGCCCTGCGTAAACTAACGGCCAACATCAACAAAACCAACACCTGTTGCATGTTCATCAACCAGCTTCGGGATAAGATCGGTGTGATGTTCGGCAACCCGGAAACCACTACCGGGGGCAATGCCTTGAAATTTTATGCAACAACCCGCGTTGACATCCGGAGAATCAGCCAGATTAAAGAAGGAGATGAAGCCATGGGTAACCGGGTTCGTGTGAAAATTGTAAAAAATAAACTGGCACCGCCCTTTCGTAAGGCGGAATTCGATATTATGTTCGGTGAAGGGATCTCCCGGACCGGGGAGTTGATTGACCTGGGAGTTGATCATGAGATCCTCAAAAAGGCTGGGTCATGGTTCAGCTACGGTGAGACACGCCTCGGTCAGGGGCGCGATGCCGTAAAGGCTCTCCTGCTGGATAATCCCGAGCTGGCAGATGAAATTGAGGCAAAGATCAGGGAGAAGCTTACGGCATAAGCCTTCCTGACCTGACAGGGATCCTTCCTGACAAGTTGGAAGGCAGCCTGTACAATATCTGATTATTCAATCCTGTAACACTGACGTAATTTCCGCAGTTCCTCCACTGCGGAAATTATTTTTTGATGCTAAGGGTTACATTTCCTGTCAGTTAAGGATTCTTAACATTTTTTAACCGAGGCTTCCAAACGATTCGCCAAAATGTGGCGTTATTATTGATACAGTAAAGTTAGTTTAGCGCGTAGAAATTTAATATAAAGTATTATGAGTATTCAGACCATCTTAGGAGCCGGTGGCATTATAGGCATGGAGACAGCGAAAGCGCTCACCGGCTATACGAGTTCTATCCGATTGGTAAGCAGGAACCCTAAAAAGGTAAATGACACTGACGAACTTATCGTGGCGGATCTTACCAATCAGGATGAAGTGATGCAGGCCGTAGAGGGTTCTGAGGTTGTTTACCTCACGGCCGGGCTGCCATATTCTTACAAAGTTTGGAGTTCGAACTGGCCTGTTATCATGCGAAATGTGATAGAAGCCTGTAAAAAACATAAGGCACGCCTGGTTTTTTTTGATAATGTATACCTATATGATTCCCTGTATATGGATAACATGACAGAACGCACACCTTTGCATCCTGTCAGTAAAAAAGGGCAGATCCGGGAGATGATTGCAAACATGTTAATGACAGAGGTTGAGAGAGGTAGTTTGACTGCAGTCATCGCCCGGTCTGCTGATTTTTATGGTCCGGGGATCAAGCAGGTAAGTGTATTAACGGAGACGGTTTTTAAGCGGCTTGCTGCCGGAGGAACGGCATTCTGGCCAGTATCAAACCGGTTCCTGCATTCCTTTACCTATACTCCGGATGCCGGCAGGGCTCTGGCACTGCTTGGAAACTCTCCGAAAGCATTTAATGATGTCTGGCACCTGCCTACTGCAGCGGATCCTCTGACCGGTAAAGAGTGGATTAGTGAGATCGCCCGTGAGATGCAGGTGGTGCCTAAATCGATGACAGGTTCCAGGTTCATTTTCAAAGCCATGGGGATTTTCGATCCGGTCATGCGTGAAATGGTTGAAATGCTCTACCAGTATGAGCGCGACTATGTATTTAACAGCAGTAAATTCGAAGAGTATTTTAATTTCAGGCCTACCCCATATGCCAAAGGTATCGAAGAAGTTGTTAAGCAGGATTATGCAAGTATTGTGGGATTGGTTACCGTCGGGACATAAAACGACATTTGAAAGGTGAATACCTGGGAAATTGAAGCCGGCAGCAGGTTTGGGAATGCCGGCTTCATTCCTTTTTCAGGCTTTGATCTGTCTGGATTTCAATTCACCGGGTAAAATTGAGTAATAGACAAACCTATTCACGGGGACTTCCATCCCGTATCTTTCAGCGAGACGGACAACGGTACCATTCTGGTATTCTATTTCTGAGGGCTTTCCTTGCAGTACATCCCGGGTAAGCGATGAGCTTGAATCATAAGGAAAGGTATCGATGAAACGAACGGATTTTTCCACAAAACCGGCGTCAATTTTCACTCCGGCCTTCTGTGATAGCAGGTATACCTCATTTAATAAGTCGGTCATCATTTGACGCGTTTCCGGGATTTCCCGGATCTCTCCGTAGGTTGTTCTTGTAACAGCCAGCAGTCCGCTAACGCAAATGGCAATGAATTTCTTCCAGAGTTCTGCTTCAATATCCTCTGATAGTATTGAATCAATCCCTGCCTGGTCAAAAAGCTTTTTCAAGGCCGATACACTCGCATTAACAGTGCCATCTTGTTTTCCAAAGACTATCCTGGGTTTAACGCCAAAATGGCTGATGACTCCCGGAGATTCCAGTTTACTGAAAATACTGCATAACCCTCCAAGGATATGTTTCCTGTCGATTTTCTCTTCCAGTTCCTGCACTGCCAGCACGCCGTTCTGGAGGGGGAGGATCAGCGTGTCAGGATGAAGAATTCCTGCAATTTCCTCACGAACCTCCTTAAGCTGCCATGCCTTTACAGCAAGGATTACCAGATCTGGCTGAGAAATTTCCCTGATGCAGTCAGTGGCCTTCACATTGCTGACTTCAAAATCCCCGTGGATGCTCCGTACGCTGAGCCCATTTTTCAGCATGGCTTTCAGGTGTTCCCCCCGTGCAAGAAAGGTAACATCTGCTTTCGCCTTTGCCAGCCGGCCTCCAAAATACCCCCCAACACCACCGGTTCCGATAATGGCAATTTTCATCTTTTCAATTCTTAATAATAATAGTCCTCCTCAATGCTGACCCCACTCAGGTCGGGGCCTTCAAGTTCCAACAGGTTGATGCTGTCACGAAAGGCATTTATCCCGTAAACCAGCCCAAATCCATTTTCCACACTTTGATAGACCGTTACCGGTTCGGCAAAGATATTATCATTGGCTTCTCCGGTAGCAGCCCGGTTTTTGGCATATTCAAAATAACGTTTGTCGATTTCCGCGAACTCCAGGCGGAGGATGTACTTTCCATCGGCTGAGTCTGTCTGGCTATAGATGACTGAGCTCAGTTCAACATTAAATTCAAACTGGGCATTATCGCCGTCAAAGTAGGTATCATTCATATAGAATGCCTGACCGTAATGTTCCTGGTCCTGCGGACTGGCAAGCACAAAATAATCCCAGGAGTTGATAGCCTCTACCGTGAGTCCGGCAGGGCAGGTCATGTTCAGGGGCTCCCAGGAATAGCTTGGGATTTCTTCAGGCGTCTCCATGGGATAATAGCCATAGCTTAAGCCTTTGTGAAGGATCTGCAGCATGTAATAATTTGTCTCATCCGGATTGTCCCTGAAATGAAGGGTAGTATGCATATAATATTCACTGTACCCTCCCTCAGGGAAAGAGGGGTCTGTATAGATCTTCTCGAAGTTATGGGATGAAATTGATTGTACATCCGGCTTTTGCGGGATGGTGAACCGGGCTTTGGCTTGCTTGAATCCTTCTGCGTCTGCCAGGATCAAATATTCGCCGGGTTGAGAAAAGTCGGCCCCGGGATTTTCGTACCAGCCCGATGAATCGTAGCTGAAACTGCCCATCTCCTGGTCATTAAAAAGCAGCTGAAGGCTGGCATTTTGGATGGGGATAAAAACATTATCGTCATAGAATCCGAGACTCTTACTGAGGTTGATCCTGAACAGACTGTCCTCTTCGGCCCTGCCATGGATAACCAGTTTTGGAGGCTTTTCAGGTACGTCGAAGTCTTCCACGACTTGTTCGCAGGACAAGCAGATCAGGATCAGGGCTGGTATATAGAGTATCTTTTTCATGAATATTAGATTAAAAGGTGAATCCATACCGGATAAATGGAATGAAGGTGAGCAGTGATACCTGTTTGATCACGGTTTCGCTGCTGTTTGTAAGCTCATTATATACACTGGCTTCATACAGGTAGTAGGGATTCCTTCTGCCGTAAGTGTTATAAACCCCCACGCTGAAGGTTTCTTTCCACCACCGGCGTTGTCTCGGGAAATTCAGGCTCCAGTCGAGTCGGTGATACAAAGGCATTCTGAAAGAGTTCCTGGTTTCGAAGTAGCTGGTATAGCTACCCCCGAAATAGTCGTACATCGGATCATAGCTTGTCATCATCTCGTTCATTACGAAATGGTGCGAAACGAAGCGTTCATCCCCAAGAGTAAGAGCATTTCCGGTTGAGAACACCCAGTTGGCGCCCATATTGAACTTATCACTGAAGGTATGCGTCAATACGATGGCAATATCATGCCGGCGGTCATATTTGTATGGGAACCTCCGCCCGTAGCTGATATCCTCGAACTGGCGGTAGCTCCAGGAGAGGGTATATCCGATCCAGCCGCTGGTTTTCTTGCCTGATTTCTGGGCGAAGATCTCAAATCCGTAGCTTTCGCCCTCACCCTGGGTAACGACGGATTCCCAATCGGTGTTAAGACTGAAAAAGCTGGAGCCTTCCTTATATTCCACCAGGTTGCTCATTTTTTTATAGAAACCTTCCAGGGTGATCTCGTATTCGTTGCCAATGGCTACGGCCGCTCCGGCCGCAACTTGCCAGGCTCTCTGAGGATGGATATTCCGGGTACAAGGGATCCACAGATCAGTGGGGAGTCCCAGGGTAGAGTTAGCCAGGAGGTTCATATACTGGGTCATTTTCACATAGCTGGCCTTGATGGACCAGTCGTCGTTCACCATATACCGTGCTGAAATCCTGGGTTCAAAACTGTGGTAAAGGGTGTCTTCAAGATAAAAGTTACTGTAGTGTATGCCGGCGTTGACTTTGAGGCGTTTGCCGATCTGGATATCATCTTCAAGGTAGGCCATGAACTCATTGGCAGGGATATCCTCGTTTCCGAAGGTAGTATCCATGGCAAGATCCGAATCAACAATATTGTAGACCATGATCCCCGGCGAGAAGGTATGGAGCGTATTTTTAAAACCGTAACGGATATAGTGGGATGGGAGCGGATTGTATTCAAAATCATACTGCAGGCCATAATCCCTGATCCGGGAATAATACCGGAATTCCTGTTCGTTATGTGTTTCCATTGTATCCTGGAGGATGTCCTCCGAGAATTCCGCCCCGACTTCAAAAGTAAAATCGCTGAAAGTCAGGGTAAGGTTACTGAATAGGCGTGGGGTGAAGACGTGGTTCCAGCGTAATGCCAGAGTGGCATTTCCCCAGTCGATGCCGGCCCGGGATTCTTCGTCACTGGTATAGTTATCCGCAGCATAATCAGTATGCGAGTTTGTTTTCAGGTAAAAATTATCCCTTCCCATGTAGCCGCTCAGGAAGAGCCGGTTATTCTCGTTGAAGATATGGTTCACCTTGGCATTGAGATCATAGAAGTAGAAGCCTGCGAAGGAGGTATAATCTCCTCCCTGCCGTTTACTGAAGGCAAGTTGAAACGGGTAGGTAAGCAGGTCGAGGTAAGATCTTCTGCCGGAGATGATAAAGGAGGTTTTATCTTTAATGATAGGGCCTTCGAGGGTCAACTGCGAGGAGATAACGCCCACAGCCCCGTCGCCATGGATCTCTTTCATATTTCCTTCCTTCATCCTCACGTCAATAACCGATGAGAGCCTGCCTCCGTAGCGGGCCGGAAATCCGCCTTTGATCAGGCTGACCGATTTTATGGCATCGGCATTGAAAACAGAGAGGAATCCAAACAGGTGGTTGACATTATATACCGGCACACCATCCAGCAGGATCAGGTTCTGGTCAGGGCCTCCCCCACGGACATATAAGCCGGTCGAGCCTTCACTGCCCGATTGCACGCCGGGCATTAGCTGTAGCGATTTGATGATATCGACTTCTCCGAGAAGTACAGGGAGTTGTTTGGCCTGCAGAATGGGAAGTTCCAGCATGCTCATCTGGCTGCTGCGGATGTTTTGCTGAGGGCCTTTATCCGTGATCACCACCTCTGCCAGCTCGAGAGTGGGTTCCAGATCGAAGTTGATCAGGGTGTCATTCCGGAGGTCAAATTCTGCCATCTGGGGCTGGTAGCCGATATAGGAGCAAACGATGTTCACCTTTCCGGCGGAAGCTACTATGGAATAAAAGCCATAGTTGTTACTGACGGTTCCCTTTGTTGTGCTCGCCTCATAAATATTTGCTGAGAGGAGTGTTTCTCCCGTCACCTTATCCTTGACATGTCCCCGGATGGCGTAGCGTTGAGCCTGGGAAATTACCGGAAAGGAAATAAGGGCAATGGCCGTAATCAGGGTGAGGAATCGTTTTTGTGGCATAGTCTGTCTGAGTTAAACGTAATCCAAAGTTAGTTATAAAGCTATCCGAATTTTAGTTTTGAGATAGTAAGTTTTCTACATAAAGTTTCTGCTTTGACCGATCCTTACTTCCCGGAAGGAAAATTCTGTCTGAAGTCCTCCCAGTAATCCTTAATGGTTGTTTTTACTTCGCGATGGAGCAACAGCAGTCCCACCAGGTTGGGAATGGTCATCAGGGCAATGGTGATGGCCGAGAAGGTCCAGACAATGGTGGTATCAACAAAAGAAGCCAGGAAGAACCCGATGACATAAACCAGGCGGTAGATCTGGATGTAGCGACTTCCCCAAAGGTAAGTCACGGCACGGTCGCCATAATAGCTCCACGAAATAGCCGTCGAAAAAGCGAAAAGCAGCAATCCTATCGATACCAGGTACTGACCAAAGTCTCCGAAAAGACTGCGCGTAAATGCCAGGGCAGTTAGGGGGGCGCTATGTACAAGGGATTTTCCGGAGAGGACCAGCTCATTATTGTCCAGCTGCAGCACCCCTTCCTTACACGGAATGGAACCTGTGAATAGTTTATTCCCGGAGCTGGTCACTGTAACTTCCTCGGCAACAGAGCGGGCATTCAGGATGGTTACACTGTCCTGCACCTTCCCGTTGATAACCGTCAACATTCCCGTGAAGGTTTTTAAGGGGCTTTCTGATTCGTCCTTCAGGAATTGATAAAGCGCTTTTTGATGCTGAGGATCCTGGTCGGAATAGATGCCGGCAAGCACCTCCGTATCAGCATTCTGAAACTGGTTCGGGTGCTTCTCCTTCCATACTCCGGAGGAAAGGATGGTAAGACCTGTAAGCATACAGATGATGACTGTATCGATAAAGGGTTCGAGGATAGCAACCATCCCTTCTGAAACAGGCTCATGGGCGCGTGCAGCAGCATGGGCAATCGGAGCAGAACCCTGTCCTGCCTCGTTGGAAAACAGTCCCCGGTTCACCCCTCTGTTAATGGCATAGCGGATACCTGCACCCAGGAAACCTCCCACAGCGGCTGAGCCGGTAAAAACATCCGTAAAGACGGATACGATGGAGGGAATAATGTTCTGATGGTTGGTTATCAGAACAGCCAGTGCGCCAATAAAATAGATTAGGGCCATGGCAGGTACCAGCTTTGAGGTGACCCTGGCAATACGTTTTATGCCCCCTATGATAACCAATCCAAGCAGGACGGCTAGTACGGCCCCTGTGAGTACATGATTAATACCAAATGTAGAAAAGAGGCTGTTGGAGATGCTGTTGATCTGCGGCAGACTACCGGTTCCGAATGAGCTCAGGATAGTGGATATGGCAAAGATCGTCCCCAGGAAATATCCTGTTTTAATGGTTTTACCGTTTGACTTTTTAATATTTAACCTGCTTTTCATGTAGTACATGGGACCACCGGCGATGAGCCCATTCTCATCGGTTTCACGGTATTTGTGTGATAGCAGGACTTCTACAAATTTTGTAGTCATTCCTAAAAGTGCCGTTACCAGCATCCAGAAGAGCGCTGCGGGCCCACCCAGGAAAATAGCGAGGGCAACTCCGGCAATGTTTCCGGTGCCAACGGTACCAGATAGGGCCGTAGTCAGGGCCTGGAAATGCGAGGTATCTCCCTTGTCCCCTTTCTTATCGAATTTTCCAGAGACAACCTTTAAGGCGTGCCGGAAATACCTTATCTGCGGAAACCCGAGATACAGTGTGAAGAATATTCCGGTACCAAGAAGCAGGTAAACAAACCAGGGTGAACTTCCTAAGTATTTATCGATCAGGTTGAGAAAATCATCGATTTTTTGCATCATGTGCCTTGCGGGTTTTGGGTGATCGACAAAGATAAAAAAAGGTGGAAAACATTATGAATGTATGGTTGTTACTATTATCGTATCATTTAGAAGTTAAAAATATAAAGCTATGAAAAAGAATATGGGAATGGCAGATCGCCTCGTCAGGGTATTCCTGGCACTGATAGTAGTTCTTTTGTATTTCACTGAAGTGATAGAAGGTACCCTGGGTATCGTATTGATGATACTTGCAGGTATCCTGGTTCTTACAAGTCTTGTAAGTTTTTGCCCGCTCTATCTTCCCTTTGGTCTGAGGACGAATAAGAAGGAGTAGGAGACATCCTGTCATAGTAAAAAGGAGCCTCTGAAAGATTGTATCGTCCTATACCACTCAACAGATACACAACTAAACAATATTTTCACATGGTCCACGGCTCCGCCTTCACATCCAGCTCATCGGACCAACGGTAGTGCAATGCGCTTATTTTGGACATGATACTTTCCGGAAGGGGCTGGAGATTATCTTTTGCACGGAGGAATTCTTTCAGGTTTTCAATCCTGCTGGTAGCTCCTACGGTAGAAATAACATTTGGAAGGCTGTGTGCATAACGAACGCAGAATTCCGTCCAGTTTTCCACACCGGATTCCTCAAAAATCGGTGCCACTTCCACTGCCCGTTGCTGGAGGTATTCCTTCCAGGCAAAGCCGGGAACATCGCGCAGGCGATGTACGGGGCCGCCTGAAACGGTCCTCATGGCAATTACCGGGGCCTTTCGGATCCTGAGTTCATCCCAGAGTGCATTGCCGGCAAAGCGCTGCAAGGGGTTCAGGTAAAAAATGTGTGCTGAAACCAGCTCGTCGGAGTATCCTTTTTGCAGGGCTTGCAGGGGCACCTGGGAGGTCCAGGGAAAAACTTCCATGACAAAATTATTTACAACGCCCTCATCAAGGATCTTCCGGAATTCATCGTAGCACTTTCCGCCTGTGGCAAACTCTTCAGCAAGGCCTCCCCCAAGGCAAAGCTGTCCTACATCAATGTGATCCACTCCCAGGGGTTGGAGGTTTTTTTGTATATCCTTCCGGAACTCAGCAATGGTACTGCCTCCAAGCTTAACAATGAGTTTTGGGATGGCACCGGGATTGTTGGCAAAAGCTTCATGCAGAATTTTAAGGGCCGTATTATAGTGATGGCTGGTATGAAACCAAACGCCTGCTTCCATTGCTGTATTCGCAATCTCAATTCGTTTCTCAACAGGGATTGAATCATCACCAAGGCGGGTGGTACCATAAATGTATGGGGTAATGGCGTCTGACAGTTGTGTTTTTTTTATCATCATGGATTCTTTGCACAAAGGTGCAAAAGTAGCAAATCTGCAGCGTTGTGACCAATATTTCCTGTCAGTATTTATA
The DNA here is from genome assembly GCA_016931575.1 of Bacteroidales bacterium. GTDB lineage: Bacteria > Bacteroidota > Bacteroidia > Bacteroidales > UBA10428 > UBA10428. Next base: position 98,563 of record JAFGEO010000068.1, read on the forward strand.
TGAAAGTGCTTCCCCGGGCATTGCCCGGCAATGGAATCTTTTGTAACTTATTGCGCGAATAATGAAGCATAAGGTTCATGCATTACGGGTGAGCAGCCGGTTTTCAATCAATAAATACATGCAGATTAGATCCTTTCTTATCGGCCTCCTTTTCCTTCCGCTCCTGTGTGAGGGGCAGACCTTTTATGAATATTATGACAAGGGGATTGAAAGCCTGGAGGTGGACAGTCTGGATGAGGCACTTGAGTATTTTTTGGAGGCCCTTAAGCTCCGTGGGGAGGACAACCACCAGGCACGTACGTATGGTTTGAACTTTATCGAGTATTACCCGAACCGCGAGATGGGGGTTCTTTATTACCTTAAGCAGGATTATGACCGGGCCATTGAGTACCTGGAGCGTTCGGTATCCCAGGATCGTTCAGAACGGGCAGAGGAATACATGCTGTATATCAGTCAGGTCAAGCACAGCCAGAATCTTTCGGTCATCGACTCCAAACCTCCCGGCATACAGATCCTGAGTCCGAACATGTTTAGCGAACGGGTTTTCCAGCCGGTTTCCAATCATATCGAAGTGATAACTATCCTTGGCATGGCTGATGATGCCGGGGGTGTAACGGAGGTGATGGTCAACGATCAGGATGCAGTACTTTCCGGCAAAGGGGAATTCAAAGCCGACATTCCGCTTAGCGTCGGGCAGAACGAGATTTTTGTCCGGGCCACTGACCGCAGCCGGAACAGCATTACCCGTACATTTCTGGTATATAGGGCTGATACAGTGATTAACGACATGAATACCCTGAATGAAGGCGGGAAATACTATGCTTTGATTATTGGGATCAGCGCGTATGAAGATCCGGAGATGACAGACCTGGATGGCTATCCAACTCAGGATGCTGCTGAACTGGCCAGAATTCTGAAAGAAAAATACATTTTTGAGGAGGAGAATCTTCGATTGTTGATCAATCCCTCACGTACCGATATCCTAAGAGCATTTGATGGGCTGAGCAAGGCGGTTAAGGAGAAAGATAATCTTTTAATTTTTTATGCAGGGCATGGCTTCTATGATGAAGATAACGGGCTGGGGTACTGGCTTCCTGCCGATGCTGAGAAGGAATTTACAGCCAACTGGATCTATAACGATGTGCTGGTGGCGAATGTCAAACGTATCAGATCTAAACATACCCTGTTAATTTCTGACGCCTGTTTCAGTGGGAGTATATTTAAAACACGAAGTCTGGAGGAGGATGCTCCCGCTGCCTTCAGGAAAAAGTATGAACTGCGCAGCCGGAAGGCCATCACCAGCGGGGTACTGAAAACAGTGCCGAATAAAAGCATCTTCTTTAAATACCTTGCTGAACGTCTAACTGACAACACGGATAAATACCTCTCTGGGAGCCAGCTGTTTCAGGATATTGAGATCCCTGTTGCGAATAATAGTCCCAATACACCCCAATACGGGGTGATCCATGATGTGGGGGATGAAGGCGGCGATTTTATATTTATTTTACGGTAAACCAGCGATGCATGCAGAAAAGCATTATGCACCTTTGAATGATCATCGACCCAGGTTCCGAGGTATTATACAATGCTATGTTCATACTCAAAACCAATATCAATTCCGATTTTGCGAATGATTGCGTAATCGGGACCTGCCTAAGCGTTTAAGCCAGGCTGAAAAGCAGATACTCCATAGGTATATTGATAATGTTCGGTCAGATAATTAATCAGGAACTGCTTGTATTCATTCTATCCGAAACGGAGATTTGTATTAATGTAAGCATTCGGCCTCCTACATACCCATTTCGGAGCAAATTGACCCCGCTTCAATTTTTTCTAAAATGGGTTGGATAATCTTAA
>JAFGEO010000069.1 GCA_016931575.1 Bacteroidales bacterium
AAATCGACACGCACCTAAAAAGCTCTACAAGCCAGTTATATCAAAGATTTCAAAGAACTCTATATTAATTTAATCGGACACTAGTGATGATGACTATAAAAACGGAGAGATCACCGAACAGGAAGCCAGGCAAAAAGCAATCCATTTCATCAATGATTTCCGCTACGACAATAACAACGGCTACCTATGGATCAATACTACAGAAAAACCAATCCCCGGAATAATAATACATCCCTTCTACCCTCAATACAACAACAAAAAAGCAACCGCACCCATATTTTACGCAACCAGTGACTCAAGTAATATTATGTGCATGGCGGTTGAAGCCTGTGAATCAAAGGGGGAAGGATTCATTGAATACTACTGGTCAAAGCCTTCTGATTCAATGGCAAATCTCACCATTAAAAAAGTTTCTTATGTGAGGCTTTTCGAACCCTGGCAATGGGTAATTGGTACGGGAGTCTACCTGGAAGATATCGAAGATGATACCCATATCCGGAAACTTGCCATGATTGAAGACCTGAAGACCACCATTGGTAAAATCCGGATAGGTGAATCGGGGTATTTCTTTATTTTCGATGGAAAGAAGGATGTCCTGCTTCATCCCTACCTGATGACTTCCAGTCCTGATTCATCCTATTATTTCTCTGCCCTTCCAATTATGGATAAGATCATGAAGGCTGCTAAAACGAAGGATAAAACGCTGCGGTACTCCTGGCTGGATCCTACCTCAGATGATAACCAGGTAAATCATCCGAAAAAGGTGTTTGTAGCGTATTATGAACCGCTCGACTGGTACATTTGCGCATCAATATCTGAGGAGGAGATTAAGCATCCAACAACAGTATTAGGCAGGAAAATCCTGTATTTCGCCTTGATCTTTATTGCTTTTTCAGCCATCGTCGCCTTTATTATGGCTGAGAACCTGGCCCGGCCCTTACGCAATCTCATGGCTTCAGTTTTAAGGATCTCCAACTCACAGGATGAGATCGATGTGAAACAGATCCCGGTTTCCGGCTCAACTGAAATGCAATCTCTTAGTTTATCCATCAGGGATATGCTTCGCTCCATAAGGCAGCAGAAGCGAAACCTGCTTGATGCTAAAGTTGAAGTGGAAGAAAGCGAAAAAAAATACCGGATGCTGTTCAACTCATCAGGAGATGCGGCCTTGATGTTCAAGGATTTCAAAATCACTGAGTGTAATGAACGTGCGCTTAAAATCCTGAAAGGATCAAGGGAGGAGGTCCTGGGGATAACACTCTGGGATATTTCGCCAATCCTTCAGGCAAAAGGAATAAAATCTTCAGACAAAGCCAGAGAGATTTTTAAAGATGCCAAAGTAGGTTTCCCCATGGAATTTGAATGGATTCATACCAACCTGGCCAAAGAACTGCTGAATATCGATGTCACCCTGACCTTCCTCGATAAGGACAAAAATGTTTTTCTGAGTACCTGGAGGGATGTTACCGCTAAAAAACTCGCAGAAAAAGCCCTTCGCGAAAGCGAGGAAAGATACAGGTTCCTGGTCGAAAACAGTCCTACCGTGTTCTGGATATTTAATAAAGAAGGTGATGCCCGCTACATCAGTTCAAACATCACCAAGGTGTTGGGATTCACGTCCGAAGAGATAAAAGGTATGACCATACACTTGTGGCACAGCAGGATCCACAGACAGGATATCGAAAATGTCATCTACAGATTTAATGACCTCTATGAACATAATATTCCCGTTGATGTGAGCTATCGTTTCATTAACAGTAAAGGGAAGTGGATTTGGCTTCAGGAAATTGCCAGGAAAGATGATGAGATATTTGGCAATGGATATTCTTTCGGATTGGTTACCGACATAACAGAGAAAAAAGTTGCCGAACAAAAAATCCTGCAATCTATGATCAAGGCCGAGGAGGATGAAAGGAGCCGTATCGCAAAAGACCTGCACGACGGAGTGTCACCCCTGCTCTCCGCCATCAAACTCTTTACCCAGTCGATGCGGGACAGTAAAATGGAAAAGATGAAGATCGAACTATCTGAAAAAATCAGTTACACAGTGGCAGAAGCTATTCAGAGCATAAATGAGATTTCTGCTAACATCAGCCCCCACATTCTTCAGAACTTCGGACTCGTTACTGCTGTCGAGTCTTTTGCCATAAGCATCTGTCCTTCGCATGGAGTCAGCTTCACCGTTGATTCAGACTTCTCCGGCAGACTGCCCGATGACTACGAAATTGCCCTCTACCGTATAGCGGTTGAATTGATAAACAATACGCTTAAATATGCAAATGCGAAAAAAATACAAATTGTATTCAGCAAGTTACCCATCTATGTGGGCATGAGCTACAGTGACGACGGGATTGGATTCGATATGGAGAAAACAAAGGAATACAGCAAGAGCATGGGTCTGTTTAATATGAAAAACAGAACGGAACTATTGAACGGTAAATTCAAACTCACCAGCGCTCCCAACGCCGGAACCCAGGCATATATCCAGTTTCCATTAGATACCTTGCTATGAACAGACTGATCACTATCGGAATTGTCGATGACCATGCTATCTTCAGGGATGGCCTGAAATCTGTATTGTCACAGATCGATGGTTTTTATGTGGTCTTTGAGGCGATGACCGGCATAGACTTCCTGGAAATCCTCAGGGATACCAAACCTGACATTGTACTGATGGATATATCCATGCCCGAGATGGATGGAATCAGGGCTACGGAGAAAGCACTCGAAAGACATCCTCACCTGAAGATCATAGCTCTTTCCTCCTATAGCGATCATATCTATTATTACAAAATGATAAAAGCCGGGGCAGAAGGATTTGTCCTTAAAAAATCAGGGAAGGAGGAACTGGAAAAAGCCATCATGGAAGTTTATAATGGTAATAACTTCTTCCCGCAGGACCTTCTGAAAAACCTGATCTTTAAAATCAGCCATGAGGGAAGGGAAGCCATGAATGAGTCCGACATCGTGCTTTCCAAAAGGGAAACGGAAGTATTGCAGCTTATCTGTACCGGCAACACCAATTCCGAGATTGCAGATAAACTCTTTATCAGCCCTAAAACGGTGGATAACCATCGTACAAATCTGCTCCAGAAAACCAATACGAAGAATGCCGCCCACCTGGTCATGTTTGCCATAAAAAACCACTTGATTGAGGTCTGACGCCACCTTTGCGTGAAGATACCCATAAAAAACTATGTAAACTTACCCAAACCCGAATAGAGGAATTCCCCTATTCCTTCAGTGTATTCACCTTTTTCACAGGTTGGTCGCCGTCTTTACCTTTGTATCAGATAATTTGAAGATATGAAGTTCATCATTGTCGACGATAATCAGATTTACAGAGAAAGTGTCAGATTCTTGGTGGAAAGTGTCTATCACCATGAAGTAATTGGCACTGCTTCGAATGGAAAGGAGTTTCTGGAACTGAAAAACATTAACGATGCCGACATCATCCTGATGGATATCGAAATGCCGGTAATGAACGGTTCCGAAGCGGCAAAAATGGCACTCTGGCATAACCGTTCCCTTAAATTTATCGCCATTACTAGCTACAAAGACAGGGCCTATCTGATTGACCTGGTATCCAGCGGATTCCGGGCCTGTATTTTCAAGGACAGCATCTATGATGAGTTTGAAGCTACTATCGAACTGGTAAAAAACAACGTGATGCAATTCCCTAAAGACATACGGATTGATTCAAATAAAAATGAGAATAATTAAATACTAAGGATATGAATGTTGAAACAGTTGAAAAAATCTCTTCCTATTTGAGTTTTAAAATTGGGGGTGAAGAGTACGCAGCGCATGTAAATGATGTGCTGAACATTTTGGAGGTGCAGGAGATCACTAAGATCCCTAAAGCACCTGGGTATCTGAAAGGGGTAATTAATCTGCGGGGCATGGTGCTCCCGGTGATCGATACCCATATCAAATTCGGCATGGAGCCGATTGAATTCACTGATAGAACCTGCATTGTGGTTATGGACCTGGACTTATCCGGGGAAATTATCCACGTAGGGGCACTGGTTGACTCTGTCGAAGCAGTGCATGCTCTATCCGATGACATGATCGGGCCACCACCGGCAATCGGCATGTCCGGGGCAACTAAGTTTATTAAGGGCATCACACGGATCGATGATCATTTTGTCATGCTACTCGATCTGGTAAAGCTCTTTACAGATGATGAGATTAAGGAATTGGAAAAAAGTATCAATTAAAAAAAATAGGTTATGAAATTCTTGAATAACATGAAAATTGGACTGCGGTTAAACCTGATTTTAAGTCTGGTGATGGTGATCATTATAGCCGCATTTGGTATTTATACCATGGTCAGTGAAAAACAACAAATTATCAGTGATACCGATACAAGGATGAATGAGCAGGTAAAAGACCTGGCTAATATCATTGAGATTCAGACGGAGAAAAACCAGGAGCTGGCAATAAAGGCTCTTGATGTAGCCAGCACACTAATTGATAGCTATGGCGGCATGGACCTGACTACGGAGTATGATGCCAACGCCAAGTCGGCCCGTCACTGGACCCTTGACAGCAAAGATATTGTGAAGGATTCCTATTTTGTTGACAAAGTAAAAGAACTGACAGGTTCTGAAGTCTCCATTTTTGAAAAGATCCCGGAAGGGTACAAGAGAATCTCCACCACAGTTATGGATGACCAGGGTAACCGAGTGTTGGGAACACTTGTTTCCAATTCTTCCGATGTAGTTAAAACTATCAGCAACAATAACAACTTCTATGGACGTGCCATAGTTGTGGATGAATGGCACCTGACCGGCTACATGCCGTTAAAATACCAAGGGGAGATTGTCGGGATGCTGGGAGTAGGCATTATGGAGAAAGACATGCAGGGGCTGAAAACAATCTTTACCGAAAAAAAATATTTTGAATCCGGATATCCCTTTCTGATTGATAAAGAGGGAAAAATGATCATCCACCCTTCAAAAGAGGGAGAAAATATGTCAGATCAGGAGTTTTTTCAGCAACTTGTTAATGCAAATTCAAAAACAGGAAAAACGAAATACCTCTGGGAAGGCGATATGAAATATCAGTACTTCACGTATATTGAATCCATCGATTCCTATGTTTCTGTTTCAATCTATGAGCATGAACTCCTGGGAATTATAAAAAAGATGCAGGTTGCCATTATTATTGCCATTCTGTTAGGTATTGGATTTTTCATACTGGTGAATACCCAGATCAGCCGTTCCATTACTTCAGCACTTGGTAAGGGAGTGAAGTTCGCCGAAGCCATTGCCGGGGGCGATTTATCCCGTAATCTCGATGTGAACCAGAAGGACGAGGTTGGACAGCTTGCCAACTCGCTGAACGATATGGTTGGCAGGTTACGAGAGATTGTTAGCAACATTATTTCGGGTGCGGACAGTATTGCATCAGCCAGCCAGCAGTTGAGCAGTACCTCGGAGCAAATGTCATCAGGTGCTTCAGAACAGGCCTCTTCGGTAGAGGAAGTATCCTCAACCATGGAGGAAATAGCCGCCAATATTGAACAGAACACTGAAAATGCCCTGCAGACCGAGCAAATTTCCGTATCTGCCCAGACAGGGATCCGATCAGTAAGTGAGAAATCGGATGCCGCTATCAGGGCAAACCGCACGATCGCTGAAAAGATCAATATCATCAACGACATTGCATTCCAGACCAATCTTCTGGCCCTTAATGCTGCAGTTGAAGCTGCCCGTGCCGGTGAACACGGCAGGGGATTTGCCGTTGTAGCATCGGAAGTACGTAAGCTGGCTGAAAACAGTAAAAAAGCTGCTGATGAAATCGTCACCCTGGCAGCAACCAGTCTGAAGCTTTCAGAAGAAGCAGGCGAACAGATGAAGGAAACCCTGCCTAAGGTTGAAAATTCTGCTCAGCTGGTTAAGGAGATCGCTGCAGCAAGTACCGAGCAAAACAATGGTGCCAACCAGGTAAACAGTGCCATTCAGCAGCTTAACAACATTACGCAGCAAAATGCAGCTGCCAGTGAGGAAATGGCTACCAGTTCCGAAGAACTTGCAAGTCAGGCAGATCAGCTCAAGGATATCATAGGCTTCTTCTCCCTGGGCCAAAAACAAGGCTATTCCCAATCCGTGAAGAATGTAACTGGCAATTCAAAACGAAAAGGGATAACTGTAACAAATTCACAGAGGGCAGAACGCCCAACCCAGATGATGGAATTCCCCAGGAATAACTCATCAGATGGGGAATTTGAAAAGTTTTAAGGTATCGAAATCAAGTCTGAATGATAAAAAGAGGCTGCCCAAAAAGGCAGCCTCTTTTAATAAATACTCCCGGGGAAAAAATCCACAAACGAAATATGCCCCACACTATAAAGCTTTTAACGCTGCATAAATCAGCAGGAAATTATGCTCTCCGAATTCAATCAGAAAGTCACGCTATGAACCTAACCAATAGCCAAATTGTTACATCAACACTTAACCGGCTCATTTCTGGAGCATAATAGTGTAAGTTATGAAGTATTCAAACGATACGACTCTTCACCTGATCCTGAATTCACTTTTTGAGGTTTACCAGGAGAATGTTACAGACGTAAGAAAGATTACCCGGGCCCTGATCAACCGGGGTATAATTTCCTCCCAATCAGACATCGTTAACGACCATATTGCCTTTCGCACCCTTGGGGTTGACCACCTGGGAATAAAATCCCTGGAGAAAATTTTCCTTGCACAGGGCTATACCCGCATGGAAGCGTATCGGTTCGAGGCAAAGAAGCTGAATGCATTCTGGTATGCTCCCCCATCTCCCGTCTACCCGCGGATCTTTATCAGCGAGTTGCGGGTGGAGGAGTTGTCGGGTGACTCACAAAACATCATAAGAAACTACACTGCTCCGATTCAGCATGACCCTGTAGATTCACTTGACCTGAGCGATGGGGAATCTCTTGCCGGGTTCCTGCACAGCCCCCTCTGGGAAACACCTACGCTGGGTGAGTACCAAACCTTGCTCAACGAAAGCGAATATGCTGCCTGGGTTATCTATAACCGGTACTACCTCAATCACTATACCATCAGTGTACACATGCTCCCGGAGGCATTTAACACCCTCGACCGCTTCAACCGGTTCCTCGAAGAGATCGGGATAATCCTGAATACCGCCGGAGGAAAGATAAAAACCAGTCAGGACGGCCTGCTCCTGCAGAGCAGTTCCGTGTCCGCGCTGAAAGAAGCGGTCTTTGGCTGCGGCTCAATATCAAAAATTCCCGGCAGCTATGTGGAATTTGCGGAACGCAGGGTACTGCCTCAGTTTGAGCATCTCCCAAAAAACGAGATCCGGCCTCAGCACCGCCGTGAAGGATTTGAAGCACAAAATGCCGATAAGATCTTTGAAAGCACCTACAGAAAACAAACCCTTAAATAGAACACTGACTACACCAATTAACCAATCTGCAATCCAACCAAAGCCATCCCATCCTTCATATTGATTAGTCGAGTAGTCGATTAGCTGATTAGTCGATCCAGCAACCTGAACAGATGAGTTGCTGGTCACAAGTCGCTAGATGGCCCCTGAATCTTGCCTTTCGTCCCGATCATAACTTTCGACTCATTACCTCCTCAACCCTCTAAACCCACCAACTCTTCGATAAACTCTGGGACCAACTTTTGGCAGAACCCCGGCAATCAAGTCGGGGTATAGACAGCCTTATGCCTTTTGCCAATAAAAAAACCCCGCCAGAAGACGGGGCCAATTTCAGATAAATTCCTTTGATAAATTCCTACTTAGTAGACCACGAAAATCAGCAAATAGTTGCACGTCCTCAAAATTAATAAATATCTTCCACGATAAGGTTGAATCTGCCCGCTTGCTTAAAGGGCTGTCCGTTCGGGTAAACTCCCACTGCCTCATAGGTATAGGTTCCCTGAGGTGCCAGTCTGCCTCCCCAGTAACCATTCCAACCCTGCCTGATGGTATTGGTCCTGAATACTACTTTCCCGTTTGGTGCCCAGATCGTCAGCTGATAGTCCTTTACTCCATTATGCCTGGGACCGAAGATTGAGGCATCCGAACGTGCCCTCTCGTAAAAGCCATCTCCGCTTTTGCCATGCAGATAGGGTCTGAAATATTCATCAAACACGAGCCGGTATTCCTTTTCGATGAAGGTATTCCTTATTTCTGCCGTATCGGTACATCCGTTTTCTGACCGGGCGATCAAACGAACGTCATAAGATCTGTAGCTATCGTAAGCATGTTCCGGCGCTTTAACGGAACTGGTCTTCCCGTCACCGAAAGACCAGCTGTACGAACTGGCCCCTTTGGAATTATTTATAAATTGAACTTTTTTCCCGGAGCCGTCCGATTTATTCACATCAATACCAAAATCGGCTACCGGATCTTTGAAGACCTCAATGTCCTGCGCGTAAGTTGCAATCCTCCCATCGCCGCTACTAACCTTCAGTATGGCCACATAATGCCCGGGGGTCTTGTAGGTATAGGAAGGATCCGTTTCACGTGATTTTTCTCCGGTTCCGAAATCCCATTCAAAAGTTCGTGCATTGGATGACCGGTTGACAAATTCTACCTGGAACGGGGAACAACCCCTGGCATCAGCTACTTCGAAAGCAGCTGACGGGGCAGGACTTTCACTGACAGTTGCTTTAAGATCAGGAGTGCTAACTCCTACCTCCGGTACCTCAACTTTTTCTATCGGTACAGAAGATGAGTTCTTTGCCTGAAGTTTGGTTCCGGGACTGCGCTTTTCTGATGTTTCATCTTCACTAACCGTGTACAAAGTTGCTGAAATGATGCCACCAAGCATAAATGTGGCATAAAGAATATTAAATTTTCTGGGATTAAGGCTGAAAAAATCTGCAACCCAGAGTCTTTGTTTTAGCTTCCGTAACACCTGTGAAGAGGGCGAGATTTCGCTTTTCTCAAGGGACTTCCGCAGAAGATCTTCAAATTGTTGTGATCCTTTTTCCATTATATCCAATCCAGTTTCTTCATTTCTTTAATTATCCAGTTTTTTGCCCTCAGGTATTGTGTTTTTGATGTACTTTCTTCAATACCGAGTTTCTCAGCTATTTCTCTGTGTTTGTAGCCTTCTATGGCGTACATGTTAAAAATGATCCTGTAGCCTTCCGGCATACGGGCAATCAATTCGTGTAATTCGGCGGCCTCAATAGCCTTCTCAGGTGTCAGGCTCTCCTGGACTTCAACCTCCTGCAGGGTTTCAAGCTCCTCGTGGTAATAGTGCTTCTTTTCTCTGTGAAAATGTGTAATTGCCGTATTCACTACAATTTTTCTCATCCAGTTTTCAAAGTGCCCCTTCCCCTGGTATTCTCTAATGCTCTTTAATATCTTAAAGAAGGCCTCCTGTAAAATATCCTCCGCCTCACTTTTATCGTCAACATACCTGGCACATACAGCAAGTAACATCGGGGCATACTGATTGTACAAGCTGACCTGAGCTTTCCGCTTATTCTTTATGCAACCTTCAATAACTTCTTCAAGATTGAACATAAGAATACATATTTATTACCAGGAGAATCACAAAATAGTTGCATCAGTGTTTGGTTAATAAAAATAATAATAATTGATATACGGCAAAATCAGTACTTCCAAAAGCTGTTGGTGAGGAATCTCATCATTTACTAAAATCAACTACATTATCCTGCTCGTCAGCAGGTCCGGAATTTATATCATTATCCGGGATTGCAGGAGCAGGATTCGACTCGCTAATCTTGTTCCTTTCCCTGTATTTCCTGATCTTTTCCTGAAAAAAGTCTGGTTTAATACTCAGGATAATAACCAGCACAGAGCTTATGACGATACTGAAAAGTACAATGGAATAACCAAGGTCCAGAATTTTATCTGCATCTGTAAATAAGTTTTTCCCGGCGTTGAGATTTTCCTGCAGCGGAATGGACGCCAACACCGCCGGAACAAGTCCTTTTGGTGACATCACGGACATGACCGATTTTTCTACCCCTGAGACCTTTTTACCGATAAACAGTTGTATTGGCGGAATTCGGACCAGTATGATCAGGATGACAACCAACAGCCCAACCAGGTATGTCCAGAAAGAACCGAACTGTATACTAATTCCCACATAAACAAAAAAGTAGGTCTGCATGATGAATACAATTTCGGCAAAGAAGCTTCTTTCGGTGTCAGTAAACCCGGAAGTTTTAAACTTCATAGCCTTCTGAAAGAGCTTTTGTCCGCTAAGGAGCTCAACATTGGCCAGAACGATCCCAAATGAGAGGACGGCAATACCCCCGTTAAGATGAAGGAGATCCACAAGCCCGTAAAGGATAAAAACAAAAGCAAGGGTGGTGATCATGGAGTTTTTAAGCCCCCTCATCAGGTTAATCAGTACCGACCAGGCCAATCCCCCGGCCAATCCGATCATAATTGCAAATAAAAATGCTTTCCACATTTTGGAGAACACCATCTGAACAGATACCTGCCCCTGACGCATTCCATCCAGCAGGGCCAGACCGACTACCAGACAAAGCACATCAGACAGTGCCGACTCGAGAATAAGTATCGATGTACTCCGGTTACCAAGCTTTAGCTGCCTGACCATCGGTATCACAACCGCAGAAGAGGTTCCCCCGACAATCGAACCTAAAAATAATGCGCTTAACCAGGAAAGGGACAATAGAAATCTTGAAAGCAATGCTGCCACGATGACTGTAAAGAGAAAGTTCACCACAGTCAATATCGCCGCCGAACCGATGCTTTGCTTTATTTCACCAAGCTGCAGGCCGGCACCGCTTTCGAAAAGGATGACGATCAGGGTGATGGTGGTGAATACCCCACCAATCTCCCCGAAGAAATCCTTGGTTACCAAACCGCTGATCGGTCCGATTACTATCCCGATCAACAGAAGGAGGAGGACGTTGGGGATTTTTGTCTTATTAAATAATTCATTGAATAAATGGGAAGAGAAGATCAGCATCCCCAGGGCTATGATAATGATCGTCAGTTTCATTAGGGCAAGAATTAGTTAGTAGTCTTATCCTTTGATAAACAATACTTAAATATAATATTTTATCAGGATAAAAAACACTCTGCCTGATAATCAAAAAAGACTGTTGAAATATAGCTTGCCAGAGGCAACATTTTTGAGTATCTTGCCTCTACCGCTAATTAGCGGATACTATACTGATGCAAGGCTGGTCATGAAAGTACTCAAACGTTTCCTGGGGCTGCAGCTCCTATTACTCCTTTCGATGTTTCCCGGATTATCCCAGGAAAATAAAATAGACTTTGATTATCTCACGAGTGAACAAGGTTTATCCCAAAATAATGCCCTGGTCTGTATCCAGGACAGCAAAGGATTTATCTGGATCGGAACGGAAGATGGGCTTAACTTCTACAACGGATATACCTGCACAGTTTTCCGTAATTCGCCGGATAAACCTAAAAGCTTGAGCAATAACTACGTAAGGGGCCTTGTCCAGGATAAGAATGGGAATATCTGGGTAGGAACACAAAGCGGACTTAACCGGTACAACTGGAATACCAACGATTTTACCCGCATCATGTGGGACCCCTCAAAACCTAACAGCATCATCAATGACGGCATCCAAAAGCTTTATGTCGACTCAAAGAACCGCTTGTGGATCATCACCGAAGAGGGAATCAACTATTATGATATCGCCGGAAAAAAGATGCATACCCTCATCCATGATCCTACTGACCCCAACAGTATCCCAACCAACCTTTGCCGTTATGTGATTGAGGATTCACCGGGAAAATACTGGATAGCTACTTACTCCGGCCTTTGTTATTTCGATGAATCAGAAAATACCTTTACTACCTATACCAGCGACCCTGCAGACTCTACCACGCTTAGCAGCAACAAGATCCAGTACCTGATGAAAGATTCGCAGGGCCGACTTTGGATTGGAACCTTTGACCAGGGCTTGAACCTTTTGGAAGGCAACAGGGGCATTTTTACCCGGTTCCCGGTCAATCCTGCCAACCCGGAGGCTTTGCCAAATTCACTGGTAAATACCATCAGGGAAGACGCTGAAGGCAGGATCTGGATTGGGACAAGCGGAGGCCTGTGTCTTTTTGACGAGTATACAAATACCTTTACACGGTATTTACGCGATCCTGATACAGAAGGAACCATCAGCAGCGATGATATCACCGATATCTGTCTCGATGTCAATAACAGGATGTGGATCTCCACCCGTTTTGGTGGGATGAACATTTATGATGAAGGAAAGAAAAAATTCGCGCACTTCAGCAGCAGCAAAGCAAATCCAGCCAGCCTGAGGGGTAATAATGTTACCGGTTTCGCTGAGGATGAATCAGGTAATCTCTGGGTAACGACAGATGGAGGCGGACTCAATTACCTGGATCGTTCAACCGGCAGGTTTTCACATATCATTTCCGACCCGACAGATCCCTCCGGCCTTTCTAACAATAAGGTCCTTTCCATCTGCAGGGCCAGGGATGGTAAACTTTGGCTGGGATTCTGGGCTGGCGGTGTGAATGTATATGATCCTATCACGGGAGAATTCCGGCATTACCTGAATGATCCCGGGGATCCGTCTTCACTCTCCGGTAATAATATCTACAGCATATTTCAGGATAGTAAAGGAATTATGTGGATTGGCACCTGGGGCAGCGGGCTGAACAGGTACAATCCGGAAACTGATAATTTCACAAGCTTTCGTTACGATCCCAATGATGCCCACTCCATCTCTCATTCCGGTTGTGTGATGATCCGGGAAGATTACCGTGGACAGATCTGGGTGGCCATGGAGGGCGGTGGCGTAAGCGTGCTCGATAAGAGTACCGGAAAATTTACGGTTTATTCTAAAACCGACCATCCGAAATCACTTACTAACGAATCCGTATTTTCACTCTTCGAAGATTCGAAACGCAGGATGTGGGTTGGAACGAACGGTGGTGGTTTATGCTTGTTTAATCCTGAGGAAGAGAATTTCAAATCATTCAGGATGTCCGACGGATTACCCAATGATGTTATTTTCGGTATCCTTGAAGATGATGAGGGTTATCTGTGGCTAAGTACAAACAAAGGCCTCAGCAGATTCGATCCTGAAAAACAAAGCTTCAGGAACTTCAACACCAGCGATGGGCTCCAGAGTGACCAATTTGGCCGGTGGGCATTCCTCAAACTCAGAAGCGGTGAGCTTGCCTTTGGAGGGGTAAACGGATTTAATCTTTTTTTTCCGTCAAGCATCCAGGATAATGCCTACAAGCCTCCTGTCTATATTACAGGGTTCAATCTTTTCAATAAAGAGGTCGGTATCGGTCCTGATTCACCCCTGAAAAAAAGCATCCTTACCACCAGGGAGATCAGACTGAAAGCAGATCAGAATGTAATCTCCTTCGAATTTGCCGCCCTGAACTACCGGCAACCAGAGAAAAACCAGTACCGATACAAATTGGAAGGCTTCAACGAAAACTGGATCGATGCCCGCGATGAACGGAAAGTAACCTTTACGAACCTGAGCCCGGGAACCTACACCCTTAAAGTGCAAGCCTCAAACAACGATGGTATCTGGAACGAGAAAGGCGCCAGCATCAAAATCATTGTCGTCCCTCCTTTCTATAAAACCTGGTGGTTTATCACCCTGGTATCATTGGCCGCTATCTCACTCTACATTCGTTTTGTCCGGAGAAGGATGAAAAAACAAAAACTTGATAAACAGAATTTAGAGGATACGATCCAGGCTGGAAAACTGGAAGTCGAAAAGCAAAAACAGGCCATACAGGCTCAGGAGACCGCCCTGAAGGAAAAAGAAGCCAGCGAGGAAGCACAAAACTGGTACAATATCGGTCTGGCCAAATTCAGCAATATCGTTAGTAAAAATAAGGACGACCTGAAAACCATGGCTCAGCTGCTGTCCTCCGAGTTGGTAAAATACCTGAATGCAAGTCTGGGAGGGATCTACCTTTTAGTCGATGAGGAATATTCCGAAGCTTATCTCGAACTAACAGGTTACTACGCACCGGACCGAAACAAAATTGACAAGGTACATATCCGGCCGGGGGAAAGTTTTATAGGAACCTGCTATCAGGAAAAGAAAAACATACTCATCGACAACCTCCCCGATGGCTATGCCAGTCTATCCTCCGGGCTTGGATCCACAGTCATGAAATGCCTGGCTGCCATCCCCATCCGTATGGATGAGAATATTATTGGGGTTTTCGAGATCATTTCCATCGAAAAACTTCCGGATATCAAAATCGATTTCATCGCAAAACTTGGCGAAATGCTTGCTGCATCCATTATGACCCACCAGGCAAATGCAAAGCTAACCCGCATGTATGAGGAAGTTAAGCTGCAAAGTGAAACCCTCAGGTCTCAGGAAGAAGAAATGCATCAAAACCTGGAAGAAATGTCTGCTACCCAGGAAGAATTCGAACGTCAGCGCGAGGAGTTTAATAGTAAGGCAGGCGAATGGGCTGAAAGGGAGATGTTACTTAATAAAGAGATCTCCCGTCTGAAAACAGAACTGAAGAAGTTGCAGAAATAGGCAATCTAAATCCTTCGGGGTTGGTGAAAGAAGTTTCAGAAATGCAGGTAAAAACAAAAAACCCCGGTAAACCGGGGTTTTTCTGATAATTCCTAATGATTAGAAAAAAATCGTGTTTTAAGCTGTCTGGTTATAAGACCCGCAAATCGTAAAAATAGTTGCACGGGCTTGGAGAAAATTATTGAAAGAAACTATGGAACTACCTTGTTTAAAAAGAAATCTGATCATTATAACCTTCATTTAGTGATCTTTACAGAAATTAATACCAATTGAATCTTTTTAAAAAACTAAGAGGTTTTTTTACGTGGCACGCTCACCATCCTCTGATTCCTTATAATATTCCATCCTGATATCCTCCTTCGGATGAAGCTGAATATAAAAACAGGTACCCCGGTCCTTTTCAGATTCAAACCAGATTGTCCCATTCCTCATCATAAACCCCAAATCCGATCAGGTTCTCTTTCTCATCATCCAGGTGTAAAATAGGATCCACTTAATCTGCTTCATTGTTAAAATGTTGTGAATTCACTATCTCCTTTTGAGTCTCCTTTGAAGGTTGAAAGTTGCCTTGCGGATGAGTTTCCGGAGATTCTCCCTGAATTTGAAGCCTCGGCTCGTTTCCTGCTCTCATTAAAGCTTCCCCGGTTGTTGTCCTCCATGTAAAAGAAAGAAATGATTTCTTTAAGTTGTTCAGCCTGGGCTGCCAGTTCTTCGGCGCTGGTGGCCAGCTCTTCGCTCGATGAGGCATTTTGCTGGGTCACTCCATTGAGCTGCTGAATGGCATTGTTCACCTAGGTTGCCCCATTATTCTGCTCAACGCTGGCGGCAGATATTTCCTGTACCAGCCTGGTAGTATTCTGGATCTTGGGGATTACTTCCTCCATCACCTGACCAGCACCCTGGGACATCTCAAGACTTTTCCTGGTGAGGCTTACGATTTCTTCGGCGGCAACTTTGCTTCGTTCAGCGAGTTTCCGAACTTCTGCAGCAACAACGGCAAAGCCTTTTCCATGTTCTCCTGCCCTTGCTGCTTCTACGGCAGCATTCAAGGCCAGGATATTGGTCTGAAACGCGATATCGCTCACAATGGAAATCTTATCAGCAATCTCCTTATTAGCCTGAGTGGCCTGCTGTGCCCTTTCCGCAACTGCCGAGATACCTGTGTTTGCCTGATTGGAAATATCCTCCGTTTGCTTTGAATTCTGGGTATTCTGCTCAATATTTGCTGAAATTTCCTCCATGGTGGAAGATATTTCTTCCAGTGAGCTGGCCTGTTCATTTGCTCCCTGTGAAAGTTGTTCCGAGCTGGTGCTAACCTGGGCGCTGGCTCCTACCATGCTTGAAGCACTATTGGAAATATCTCCGATAATGGACTTCAGTTTTTCATTCAGAAAATATATTGAATTGGTCAGGATCCCCAGCTCATTTGTAGATTCAGACTCATTCAGTTTCTGTGTGAGGTTTCCCCTCGATAGTTCATTAACCTGCATGATGGATTTCTCGAGTGGCGTCCTTAATAATTTATTAATGTAGACATAAACGCCTACGCCAACAGCGATGTTCAGGGGTGTAATTGCATACTTGTATACGCCAAGATTCCCAAGTATTTCAACTGACTTTGCCATGTCAACATACAAGGTAAAAGCCACCGTAATAAAACTGAACTGGAACATGATCGATTTCTTAAAGATCAGTTTAAGTATCACCCATGCTACGGGTATAACAACTATTGCTTTAACCACTTGAAACAATAAATCACTCATAGTATCCTCCATTATTTAATTTTCAATTTCTCCGAAAACACAAACTTTTCTAAAATTTTTTCCCTGGTGGGTCCCAACATCTTTGATACTTTAGTCTTATAAATGCAACCTTATGTAAATTATATTTCTGAT
>JAFGEO010000006.1 GCA_016931575.1 Bacteroidales bacterium
CGAAACCTTTTTCAGTCGGCTCATCATTTCATTCATAATCAATAAATTGATAGATCCGCCATGAAATCTTCCTGAGATCATTTCTTCGGAGATAATTATAGGAAGTTTCCCAATAAGTGACTGTATGGGTACAGGCGAAAATTGAGCGGGTGAAGGATGGATAATGTATTCCTGGACATATTTTCTATCCAGAAAAGAATAATTTTGTACGAGAGGAAAAACCTGGGTCTGTAACCAGGTAGTACCCGTTCTCGGATATCCGATATGTAGTAAAAATTTTGTCATCATTATGAGCCATCAGGGAAACATTGACCCAATAAATGTACAAAATATCTGTCTGGCGACCGTCACTACCACCTCATATTGGAAAGGTACAAGGGCTATGATACGCTCATTCCTCTACCATAATCCCTGGTTTTTTGGGGATATACTGCTGATTACTGACCAAAAGGCTGAAATCGAGATCAGAAGGGATCGCGAAAAACTAAAGGCAGAGATAGTTGAACCCTCTCTGGAATTGCGGGAAAGGTCAGAAAGGGTTGCGAAGCATATCGGGCAATACAAGGGAATAGCTTCACGCTTATATATTCTGGAGATTTTCAGGCTTGAAAGATACAAAAGGGTTCTTTTTTTTGACAGTGATGTAATACATTTAAGTACGCTGGATACGACAATACTTTTTTCAGGGGAGATAGTAGCCGTCAGAGATCCTTGGTATTTCAGAGGGTATGTAAGGGATAAGATCACCTTGGCAAAAATCCCGCTGAATCAATCAGGAGAGACATCTTATCGTGACTTTTTCAATAGTGGTTTTCTTTCGATTGGTGAAAGTCATCTTAATACTAAACTGTATGTAGAACTTATTCAAAAAGTAGAAGTAAGTAGGTATAAAAATCACTTAGACAAGATATTGGATGAATCAATATTAAATGAAGCCTTCCACAATGAGGTTAGCCTGGTTCCCGTTAACTATAATTGTTCTGTTCACCTGATTGCCGAGGGTATAATCACAACTCCTGTCAGGGTGCTTCATTTCACAGGCAGCAACAAACCCTGGATGTTCCCGGCATGGATCCGACTTATATGGCGCAAAACTACTTATCTGGAACATTTAATCAAATGGAATAAGCATTTGCATAAGAAATAGTTATTGATTATAAGCATTTATTTTTTAAAAATCGTGACATTCTAATACAATTCGTTCGTTAAACGCTGAGGAATCGGCCATACGCAGGGTTACTGAAACATGAAAATCTTTTTTTGTTGATAAAATAGCTTCTATTCTCCATTAATGGCTTGGTTGCCAGCTTGTTTTTACTTAATTTTCATATTATTTAATCTGTATTAATAGGAAATCCATTATGAGGTTGTCGATAAGGAATATAGTTTGTGCTGTGGTCATGATTTTAACCGGTGCCGACTTACATGCACAGGGATGGAAATACTCACAGCATTTCGCTGTTACAAAAAGGTGCGAGGTTAAAGGGCTTACCCTAGACAGTGACTCAAATATGTACGTGACATTGTATCATCGTGAGGATGTGACGCATTCAGGTCCGTTTGGGACTGCCGTATATCCAACAAGAGGTAAACAAGATATCGAAATCGTGAAGCTTATGGCTGATGGGGATACCCTTTGGCATCGGACAATTGGTGGAGTTGACAGTGATTATCCCAGTATGGTGACACTCGATCAGAATGAAGATCCTTATATCTGCGGGCATTATAGATTAGCTGATATTTTTATTCAGGGAAACACTTTACCAACCTATGATGGATATGATATTTTTCTTGCAAAATTTACCAGTGAGGGGGGGGATGGTTTCGCTCGTCGGGTAGCTTTTGGTCCGGGAGATGATCTTGTTGATGAGGTTGTAATTGATAAACTTGGGAATGTCTATATGATAGGAAGTTATCAGGACTCCATCTTTTTCGATCATGATACACTTGTTGCACAACAATCCAGCTACAACATGTTTTTGGCTAAATTTAATTCCAATGGTGGATTCCGCTGGGCAAAAAACCTTGAGTCAACAGATGAAACAGGAAATACTAAACTGATCGAGCTTACAATTACAAGCAATACAGAGATTTATCTGGGGGGGTTTTTCCTGGGTGATCTGACCATGGGGTCAAAAACCATTTCCAGTCTGGGCACGCTGGAGGAGGATCTGATGCTGATAAAGGTAGATTCAACTGGTACACCAATCTGGGTAAGAACCGGAGGTTCGGATGATAAGGACGATCGCCTGAATGGCATTACTTCTGACCGTTATGGTAATATTTATCTTACAGGCTATTTCTCAGGAGAAGCCCGACTCGACAGTACAGGCATGGGTTTACGGAACAGCTCACCCCTTCAGTCAGCTGGGGGATGGGATATGTTAATGGCAAAGTATAATAAAAACGGGACACTTATTTGGAAAGCCCGAAACGGAGATGTTCAGAATGACAATGCATATGGAGCGAAAGTACATGAAAATATCGTACAGTTTACAGGATATATTGCCGGAGAAGTTAGTTTTAATACGACTACCATAAAGACCAGCGACCCAGGAAATGAGGATACCGGGTTTTTTATCTACGATACTGAAGGGAATCCCATAACGGCATTTAGCATTCCTGGTAATGGCGAGGACAGGGGAACCTTCATCGAGTATGATTTGAATGGGAATACGTATATCGGGGGTTCGTTTTCTTCTGATACCCTGCATATTGGTAATGATCATCTGGTAAAGAATGTCGGATCAACCATGGATGGCTTTGTAGCCAAGTATAAAAATCCTTTTACGGCAGCCTTTACAGATATTCAAGGGGTAGGCTGTTCAGGAGAGAGTAATGGACGGTTGGTTATTACCCCATATTTTGGTATAGAACCCTATACATACTCCTGGAGTCACAATGGAGAGCTGAACGATTCAGTGGCTTCCGGATTGGGAGCCGGTATCTATACGGTGACCATTACAGATTCCAGAGCTGTTACCGCAGAAAATACCTATGAACTGATCGACCCTGCACCGCTTGTGATCCAGGCCGGAATTACCAACGTGTCATGTTACCCGGAGGATGGGCCCAGCAGTGATGGGGCAATCGATATTACTGTGACCGGCGGGATCATAGCAGATGACTATGAATACATCTGGCAAGCCTTATCCGGTTCTGGAGTGAATGCAACAAGTCAGGATCAGAGTACGCTTACTGCCGGGGAGTATGTCGTGACCGTCACCGATGATTATGGATGTTGGGAGGATGATACCCTGTTGATTGTGCAACCGGATCCCATTATGTTTACAGGTTCAGTTGTGACAGCCGCTACAACCGGTGGAGGTAGTGACGGGGCAATTGACCTGAATCCTTCAGGAGGGAATGATGTTTCTCCTTATGTTTTCCTTTGGTCAAATGCTGAAAGTACTGAAGACATTTCCGGTCTTACCGCCGGTTCTTACAGTGTATTATTGACAGATAGCAAAGGCTGTGCTGCAGACACCAGTTTTCTGGTATATGATGTGGATGCATTTCTGGCATTTATTGCTAATAAGGTCAATGTGGATTGTAAAGGCAATTCAACCGGGTCCGCAACTGTTGGAACTGCTGGAGGTTCCGGTTCGTATACCTATGAATGGGAAGATGCACTCGGAAATCCAATACCCGGTGATAACAGCATAACAGGTGTATCGGCAGGAACCTATTACGTCACGGTTACCGATAATTCTGACGCCAGGACGGCCCAGGCATCAGCAATCATTAGCGAGCCGGCTTTGGTCCTGTCATCCGGAGTAATCGGAACCAACCTGGACTGCAACGGGGATAATTCAGGAATAGCTGATTTAACGGTTACCGGAGGAACCCTGCCTTATTCTTTTACCTGGAGCAATGGGAGTCTCATCGAGGATCTGGTTAATGTTGCCGCAAATACCTATACCTATACAGTTACGGATAAAAATGGATGCCTTACAGAAGGAAGTGTTATAATAACACAACCTTCAGCCATGGATATCAGTATTTCAGTCGCAGCATCTATTCTTTGTAATGGTGAAAGTACGGGTTCACTAACGGCTCTGGCTACCGGCGGTGAGGGGATAAAAAGTTATATCTGGGATGATCCGGGAACTCAAACTGACCCTACCGCTACGGATCTTGGAGCTGGTCTGTATACTGTAATCGCCACAGATCAGAACGGATGTAGCGTTGAAGACAGTTACCAGCTTACTGAACCGGCTGAACTGACCCTCGCAGAAACCCACTTCAATGTTAGTTGCTATGGAGAAGGAGATGCATCAATCAACCTGATACCTGCAGGGGGAACCCCAAGCTATAATTATGATTGGACCGGTGGTTTGCCACCTCAGCAGGATCATACCAATATCCCTGCAGGTACCTATACGGTGATTGTGACAGATGCAAATAATTGTGAAGCGGAACTGACAGTAGAAACTACCGAACCCATCCAGTTGGAACTTCTGTCTGTCAGCATTACCGATGTAGTTTGCCCTGAGGGAAGCACCGGGGAAATCCAGGTATCTGCATCAGGGGGAACGGGAACGATAAGCTATTCAATAAACGGAGGTGACGATCTCGCTGAAAGCGCTGTCTTCTCTGATCTTTCAGCCGGAACATACTCTGTTCTTGCGGCAGACGAAAATGGATGTATGACGGCTGCGACAGAAACTGAAATCATCGGACCTGAACCCTGGGATCTGGATACAACTATTGTACACGCAGGAACTGACAGTTCGGGAGTTGTCACGCTTACTGCCTTGGGGGCAACGGCACCTTATAGCTATACCCTGGTGCTGCTGACTGATGAGAATACCAATAGTACCGGAGAATTCACCCAGCTGCATGCAGGAGATTATACTGCTTATGTGACCGATGTGAATCTTTGCATTTCGGAAACGCTCTACATTACTATTCATGAGGATTCTATTCCTTCCATCAATGAAGAACTGCTTATCTATAGTGCTTTTTCACCAAATAACGATGGGAAAAATGATGTTTGGAACATCAGGAATATAGACTTGTACCCGGATTGTATCGTTGTCATCCTGAATAGCTGGGGGACAAAAGTATTCGAATCTCCCACAGGCTATCCCGAACCATGGGATGGAACCTATAATGAGCGGGAATTACCCGCCGGGACCTATTATTACCTGATCGATCCGGGAGACGGCTCAGATGCCTTTACCGGACCAGTAAGTATTGTCAGATAAGAAAAAGTGAAAGCATGAAAAAATATCTATTCCTAGCAGCAGTACTTGCGTTAAGTGTACAACTGTCTGCACAGCAGATCCCTGCCTCCGGTCAGTATTACTTTAATCATTATGCCTTGAATCCGGCTGCCACGGGAACGACCAATACTTTTCCATTGTCATTTTCCTATCGCAAGATGTGGACAGGTATCGACGATTCACCCAGCAATATATATTTTTCCGGTGAGATGAATGTGGCCAAAGCCATGGGGGTTGGGCTGAAATTTTATAATTATTCCGCAGGGCCCTTGCGTCGCACGGGGGCTGAACTTAGCTACAGCTATCACCTGGAGTTTAATCAGGATCTGCACCTGGCATTCGGTCTGTCAGGTCTCTTCTACCAGTTTTACCTGGATAAAACCGAACTGAGCTTTGAGGAAGCAGATGACGCGGTACTCAGCGGTCAGGATCAGATGTTTGTTCCCGATGTCAGCTTTGGGACCTACCTTTACGGGAAGAATTACTATGTAGGTATTTCTGTTCCCAATCTGTTTAACCGTAACATTGACCTGAAAACGGATGATGTTCTGCAGCAGAAACAGGTTCGGCATTATTATCTTTTCGGCGGGTACAATTTCGAGGTGAATCCTGATCTGATGATAAAACCATCAGCCCTGGTCAAATTCATTGAGACAGGCTTATACCAAATTGATGTAAATGCCCTGGTGGAATACAAAAACATGTTTGTAGGAGGTGTGGCCTTCAGAAGTTCCGATGCGGTGGTATTTCAATTGGGGTTCCGGTATCAGGAAATTTTCTTCGGATATGCGTACGATCTTTCTATTGGTGAGCTGGCAGGCAATACCTTCGGATCGCATGATATCTTTTTGCAGTATACCCTACCAAATTTCATAGCTAAGCGGGGTCCGTACTAGGCCGAAATTCTTACGGATACCCTTCAGTTTTTAAATCATAATGCTAAGTTTGCAAATCAAATAATTAGCTTATGAAAATCTTACTCCTTGGTTCAGGTGGACGTGAACATGCGCTCGCATGGAAAATGTCCCAAAGTCCTCTGCTGACAAAATTGTTTATCGCTCCCGGAAATGCAGGAACAGCACAGCTGGGTGAAAATGTTGAGATAAAAGCTGATGATTTTGAAAACCTGGGGAGGTTCTGTCTTTCAGAACGAATCGACCTGGTGGTTGTTGGTCCGGAAGATCCGCTGGTGAAAGGAGTAACTGATTATTTCAAATCGGAACCTTCCCTGAAGAAAATACCCCTGATCGGTCCCTCTGCTGAAGGAGCAAAACTCGAAGGGAGTAAAGAGTACGCCAAGGAGTTCATGGTGCGGCACAATATCCCTACAGCACAATATTTTACTGTAACAAAGGAAAATCTGAAAGAAGGGAAAAGCTATCTGGGAACCATGAAGGCTCCCTATGTTTTGAAAGCTGATGGTCTTGCTGCCGGGAAAGGAGTGCTCATCATTCATGATCTGGAAGAAGCACAGGGCGAACTTGAGGCGATGATTAAAGGTAAGTTTGGTGCTGCCAGCAGCAAGGTAGTGATCGAGGAGTGCCTTGTAGGGATCGAATTGTCAGTCTTCGTTCTCACTGATGGCAAATCCTATAAGATTCTGCCTGATGCAAAGGACTATAAAAGGATCGGAGAAGGAGACACCGGGCTGAATACAGGAGGTATGGGATGTATCTCTCCTGTGCCATTTGCTGATGAGGAATTCCTGGAGAAAGTGGAAGAACGTATTGTCAGACCCACCATCGAAGGTTTACAGAACGACAACATCGACTATACGGGATTTGTTTTCATTGGCTTGATGAACCAGGGCGGTGATCCCTATGTGATCGAATACAATGTCCGAATGGGGGATCCGGAAACGGAAGTCATTATGCCCAGACTGAAATCTGACCTCGTTGAATGTTTTAGTCTGATGGCTGAGAAAAAACTGATTAAGGCAAACATCGAAGTGGATGATCGGGCCTGCGTGACCGTAATGCTTGTTTCCGGAGGATATCCCGAGGAATATGAAAAGGGGAAAACCATCCTTGGTACGGAGAAAGTAAAGGATAGTATCCTTTTTCATGCCGGTACTGCACTGAAAGAGGGTGAGATTATCACCAACGGAGGAAGGGTTATGGCGGTAAGTTCACTTGCCGGCAACTTTAAGGAAGCCCTGAAAATGTCCTATAAGAACGCTGAAATCGTTAACTTCGATAAGAAATATTACCGTCGCGACATTGGGTTTGATTTGTAATCGATAAGCGGCAGGTTTTCTTCAGGATTTTGTAAATGCTCCGGGATATGCAAAAGCAATACGATTTTTTAGTGATTGGATCTGGTTTGGCCGGCTTAAGTTTTGCGCTTAAAGTAGCAGACAAAGGCAGCGTGGCCATCCTCACCAAGGCCGAACTTCAGGATACTAATACCTCCTATGCCCAGGGAGGCATAGCGGCTGTTACCTACAAGCCGGACAATTACGAAAAACATGTTGAGGATACGCTGATTGCCGGAGATGGACTTTGCAATGAAGAAGTTGTAAGGATGGTGGTGAATGAAGCTCCGGAAAGGATACAGGAACTGATTAAATGGGGGACTAATTTTGACAGGGAAAAGAGTGGAAAATTCGACCTGGCTCGTGAAGGAGGGCATTCTGAGCATCGAATTCTGCACCATAAGGATGATACCGGAAGAGAAATACAACGCGCACTGATTGACAGGGTGCGCCAGCATCCCAATATTGATATCTTTCAGCATTTCTTTGCCCTGGATATCATTACCCAACATCACCTGGGGGTGCTTGTTAAATGGAGGTCTACAAATATTGAGTGCTATGGGGTTTATGCCCTTGATATCAAAAATAAGGAAATTGTTACTTTTCTGTCCAGGGTGACCCTGATGGCCACAGGGGGGACCGGAAATCTTTACAGCACAACCACAAATCCGGGAATTGCCACCGGTGATGGAATAGCAATGGTTTACCGGGCAAAAGGTACTGTGGAGAACATGGAATTTGTTCAGTTTCATCCGACCTCATTATATAATCCGAATGAAAGGCCGTCCTTTCTGATCACTGAAGCCATGCGTGGTCATGGTGGGATCCTGAAAACCATCGACGGGAAAGAATTTATGCATAAGTATGATAAACGAGCTTCCCTTGCTCCCCGTGACATTGTCGCCAGGGCAATTGACCATGAGATGAAACTCCGTGGCGATGACTATGTTTACCTGGATTGCCGCCACCTGGATGCCGGGGAGCTGACAAATCATTTTCCGAATATTTACGAAAAATGCAAAACACTTGGGATTGACATTACCCGGAATTATATTCCTGTTGTACCGGCCGCACATTATCTCTGCGGAGGAGTGAAAGTTGATAAGGATGGCAGGACAGTTGTTAATCGTCTGTATGCCGCAGGGGAAACGGCCTCAACGGGTCTGCACGGAGCAAATAGACTGGCAAGCAATTCCTTGCTGGAAGCCATTGTTTTTTCACATAATGCTTCGGTACATGCCCTGGAACATTTCAGGGATTATTCATTCAGGATTGATATCCCGGAGTGGAGCACCCATGGTGTTAGGCATCCCGAAGAAATGGTATTGATAACCCAAAGCTACAAAGAGGTACAACAGATCTTTAGTGTTTATGTGGGGATCGTACGATCTAATGTACGTCTGAAACGTTCACTGGACAGGTTGGAAACGATTTATCATGAAACGGAACGCCTGTACCAGAAATCCATACTAACCGTTCAGCTCTGCGAACTCCGGAATCTGATCAATGTTGGCTACCTGATTATTAAAGGTGCTATGCGCAGGGAAGAAAACAGGGGGCTTCATTATAACATCGATTATCCACTTGAGGGTAAGATGAAAATGGAGTTCTGAGATACTAATCTCATCCCATTTTTATTGGCATACAATTTGATACATCTTCGACAGACCATCTAAGTTTAATCTAAACCTTACATTATGAGAGGAAAAACCTTTATTAGTAGTTGGCTGGGATTACTGTGCCTGTTGGTGACCGTAAATCTTTCGGCTCAGACCTCAACAATAACGTATGACCTGAGTAAATATAGACTGCCTGACCTGAAGAGGCAAACATTTGAAATGGGCTTCAATCTGGATGGTTCCGGAGAGCATAGGAGTTCACTTGGGGAAAATCCGTCAACAGGATACAGTTCAGCTTCCAGGTTAAGTGATTATACATTCGGGACTTTCATAAGTCCGAGGTACACGATCTATCGTAACACCCGAAAACTTCAGATGTACCAAAGTCTTTCACTCGGATTACATCTACTGGACTATGGCAGGAGCAGGGATATTAACGAGTATAATTCACTAAATGCTACTCCCTATGATGAACAATTTCAACGGGAGATGTCTAATTCTGCCAATACCTATTATCAGGGGACACTAAGGGAATTTATACACGGGGAGTTATTTCTGGAACAGGGGCTTGGGCTAGGGTGGACCTATTTTAAACATAATAGATATTCAGAAACGCTTGATTCCATGGGTGAAGTTCAGAATGATATTTTGAATTCAGAAAGCCAGCACATGATACAGCCGGACATAGAATTGCTGGTTGGCTGGGGAAGGATTGAAAGGGTTGAAGATGCGAGACTGGCGGTTTATATTCTGGATGATTTAGCCAAGGCCGGTATTTTGGCTAGAGAAGCAGAGCAGCAGGATGTTCAGGCCCTGGCCGAAATCATTTCGAAGCTCCAGAACGAGCGATTCTTTGATGCGCGCCAAAAAAAGATCTGGGAGCTTCAACAGCTTGATTCTGCCATTCAGGCCCTGGGCCTTGTTGAGGGATCAGAGATTGTATATTACACTTTGATACAGGATAATTGGGATTATGCTGCTTCCCCCGTCAGGGAATCAGGATTTCAGATTGCCGGAGGACTAACAACGAATCCTTACCTGCTTAAAAGGAATTCGCTAAGAGAGGCCAATTATTTCACCCTTGATTCTGTAGACATCTACGAATCGACAAACACAAATTGGAATTTTGAGCTTGGCGGGATTATCAGACTGACCTATCAAAAACCGATCAATCTCTATTGGCAGGCCACCATTGAGAACACACTCCAGCTATACAAGGGCAATTATTTGACGATCTATAACCAAACAGCTCAGGGCGAGGTCCGGGACGAAGAGGACCAATTGGTTACGGTTGATAACCTGTATTTAAGTCTGGGATACTACCCAAATACCAGAACATCAGTACATTTTTATTCAAGTAATAGCTTTCTGCTAAGACTGGAAGACAAAACCATGGCAACCCGTAAAGAATTAAATGTTATAGCCAGCCTGGGAATGTCAGCCAATTATTATTTTTCCCCTCAACTTAGCTTCAACTTTAACGCCAGTCTGGATAATAACTTATTCAAATCATCTCCATCCGGATCAAATTCGGATAATAGCTATTTTTCCAATCGGCTTACCGGGGTTCTTAATGCAGGATTTACCTATAAGTTTTTATAGTAAACCCGACGAGCCAAAAACAAAGTTAATATGGGGAAGGGGCGGTCAAAAGTCCTTTCCCCATTTTTCTGAAATTTCTTCAAGGATAGCAGGGATTTTCAGGGGGTCATTTTCCGTAACGAGACGAAACCGGGTTTCCTTAAAATTAGGCAGGCTTTTAAAGTAATTGGAAAAATGACGGCGCATTTCCCAGACTCCCACCCGTTCGCCTTTTATTTCCACGGATTTTTGAAAATGCTTTTTAGCCAGCTCAACTTTTTCATGAAGGGTCAGCGGTTCTGCAGCTTCACCGGTAGTTAAGTAATGCCGGATATCTCTGAATATCCAGGGTTTGCCAACGGCAGCTCTTCCAATCATTACACCATCCACTCCATACTTTTCAAAGGCTTCTTTTGCCCCCTCAGGACTGGTAATATCACCATTACCAATGATAGGGATCCGGATCCTTGGATTGTTTTTCACTTTCCCGATCAGGGTCCAGTCGGCTTCACCCTTATACATTTGTGCCCGGGTACGGCCATGGATGGTTAAGGCCTGGATCCCCACATCCTGCAGTTGTTCAGCAAGGGTTTCAATTTGTTTGCTGTCTTCATCCCATCCCAGCCGTGTTTTGACCGTCACGGGTAATTTTACGGCCTTTACGATGGACTCTGTCATTTCGATCATCAGGGGGATATTAGTTAGCATTCCTGCACCGGCTCCTCTTCTGGCGATCTTTTTCACCGGGCAACCAAAATTGATATCAATAAACTCTGGGTGGCTGGTTTCAGCTATTTTTGCCGACTCCACCATCGCATCGATCAGGTGTCCATAAAGTTGTATGCCAATGGGCCTCTCATAGTCGTAGATCGTAAGTTTTGCCAGGCTTTTCTCAGCATCCCGTATCAGGCCATCCGATGAAATAAACTCAGTATACATGACATCAGCTCCGAATTCTTTGCAGATGTAGCGGAAAGAAGGATCTGTTACATCCTCCATTGGCGCAAGAAACAATGCCTGATCGCCTAGTTCAATATTCCCGATCTTTATCAAAACCTTTTAGTAAATTAGCGTGCAAATTTAAGGAATCCATTTATCATTATTATGAAGGAAGGCGCATCTCCTTTTTCATTTTTGCACCAGGTTCTGTCAGACAGCAGATCTCCTTTTAAGCTGGTAATCCTGTTGATTTTCATGGTATTTTCCATGCTCATCCTGGGTTTCCTCGGCTCCGGGCTGGCTGCTCCCCTCTTTTCGATGACTGTTGAAGAGGTGCAGAAAAGCCTGGATGGGGGATTTCAAAATGGCAATGTTACTGTGCTGAGGTACTTTCTGACCATTCAGAATGTGGCGCTTTTTCTGATTCCGGCATTGCTGGCCAACTATTTCATTCTAAATGAGGATCAGATTTTCCTAAAAACAGGTTTCAGGCATCAGAAGGTGGTCCCTGCCTTGTTGGTTTTTGTCATACTTCTCCTTACGCTTCCTTTTGTCAGTTGGTTGATCAGTATAAACAGCAAGCTCGTTCTTCCTGATTTCTTAGCTGGTCTGGAGGAAAAACTAATGAGGATGGAATCAGAGAGGGGAGATCTGACCGAGCGAATGCTAAGCACCCGGTCAGTGGCTTCACTCGGCATGAACCTTCTTTTAATTGCCGTGGTCCCTGCTCTTGGGGAGGAGTTTTTTTTCAGGGGTACGGTGCAGAATATCTTCCGTAAATGGACCGGTAGCGCTCATGCGGCTATCTGGATCACAGCGGTGGTCTTCAGTGCCATACACATGCAGTTTTACGGCTTCCTGCCCAGGTTTTTCCTGGGCCTGTTGTTTGGGTATATATTCTTCATCACCGGAAGCATCTGGTTAACGGTATGGGCGCATTTTCTGAATAATGCACTAAGCGTTCTGTTGGTTTTTTTCCTCAGCAGGCAAGGGGATGCAATTGATGGATTGAGCGGAAATGATACATCCATGCCAGCCCTGGCCATCGTGTTGAGTTTTACAGGAATAACGGTGCTAATGATGCTTTTGAAAAAGGGAACTCCGGACCACGAAGGGATGATATAGTCAGACTATGAATCTGCATTCGGCATGCTCAGGTTTTGTTGGATTTCGTTTTTCCTGAATACATAAGAAAGGCCGTAAGCCTCGGCACTTTCTCTTTTTTCATTATCCGGGAGGGCATTGTAATGTTCTTCAACTTCATTCCAGACACTAACTATTATGTCATCAGCCTGCTTTCTTATTCCTGCAAGTTGTTCCTGCGAACGGTGGTAATTTTTTTGTAAGGTTTTCTGATACTTGTAAGCATCCAGAAATTGTTCATAGCGGACCCTTACCACTGCAATGGTGGGATTTGTTATTGGACTCAGGGCTTTCGCTTTTCGGAGATTCTCCCCATGGATCAGCTTCTCCCCCCATTTGATGATATCCGATTCAGCATTCAGTAAAGGCAATTTATTCAGATCTTCCCGCATGCCAAAGAATTTCCGTTCATTTTCCGGAAGATCTCCCCGCATGATAGCCATATTTACTACCTGTATAAAATGGGAAATATAGAGTTTTGCCTTTTTCAGTACCCGGAGATAATCTTTATTTTTTTTCACCTGATTTTGGTAAGCCTCTTTTGTTTCACGCATGGCCTTTTCAAATGAAGGCAAAAACGACTGAACACGTTGAAAGGTACTTTGTGAGAAGGCTAATTTAAATGGAGGGAGCTCCCTCCCAATCGTAAAAGCCTGTTTGAGGGCCTTAAGCCGTGCTGCATCCGTATTGGGTAGGCGTCGATACGGCATATTAAAATATTGTAAATTAGAAAATTACTCTATACGAAGATAAGATTTATTAGATGAAATGCAAGCCTATTCGTAAATATTTTACCTGAGGGGGGTGGAATTAAAAGGAAAAAAGACCGGACATCATACCTTTTCTTTGCCGAATAAACTGTAATTTTTCATGGAGAAATACTGGTAAGCATGATGCAGGCTGAATATATAAGCAGAAGGAAAAAATTGGCTGGGTTAGTAAAGTCAGGATTAATCCTCTTTATTTCAAATTATTATCAACCAAGAAATTACAAGTCAAATCCATTTCCTTTCAGGCAGGATAGCAGTTTCTTTTACTACACCGGTCTCAACCGTACAGATCTTGTTTTTTTAATCGATACCGGGACCGGTGAAGAGTGGCTTTCAGGATACGATCCAGGCATTGAAGATGCTATTTGGAGTGGACCCCAGCAGAGCCTGGCTGATCTGGCAATACAGGCAGGTATTAAATACTCTCTTCAACTTGATAATCTCAAAGAGATTATTCGCAGTGCCCGGGAAAAGCATCGGACAGTACATTTTCTTCCTCCTTATACTGAAGAAAAGGAGCGGACCCTGGCCGATCTTATCGGGCTGTCTGCGGAAAATGTCAGGAAGGGGCAATCCGAGATATTAATTAAAGCTGTTGTTGCTCAGCGGTCGGTTAAAGCTCCGGATGAGGTTTCCGAGATTGAAAAAGCATTGGATGAGGTAACAGGACCAATGCATATCGCAGCTATGAAGATGGCCATGCCCGGGCTATATGAACATCAAATAGTGGCCGAGATGTATAGAATAGCAAAACAAAAAGAAATGGATTTTGCTTACCAGGTTATTTGTTCTGTGCGTGGTGAGACCCTTCACAATGAAAGCCATCGTAATAAATTGCAGGAGGGGCAGCTTTTACTGATCGATGCAGGCGTTGAGAGCTGGAATCATTATGCATCAGACATAACCAGGACATGGCCTGTAGGGGGCAGATTTACTGAACCACAACGGGCAATATATTCCATAGTCCTTCGGGCACAGATGGAAGCTATTAAGTCTGTTCGCCCCGGAGTGCCCTTTCGTGATATTCATTTTCAGGCGGCAGGAATTATTACTGAGGGGCTGAAGGAGCTTGGACTGATGAAAGGCGATGTGCAGGAAGCTGTCGAATGTGGTGCCCATGCCCTTTTTTTCCCCCATGGACTTGGTCATATGCTTGGCCTCGATGTACATGATATGGAGGACCTGGGAGAGGATTATGTGGGTTATGGAGATGGAGCAAAACGCAGTGCACAGTTTGGTACCGCCTACCTGCGCTTAGCCCGTCAGTTGCAGCCGGGTTTTGTACTGACCGTTGAACCAGGCATCTATTTTATTCCTGAGTTGATCACAAAATGGAAGTATGAGGGCTTGCATAAAGCATTTATTAACTTTTCAGCTTTGGGTGATTTCCTGAATTTTGGAGGGGTCAGAATTGAGGATAATGTACTTGTAACCGAATCAGGATGCAGGGTTTTAGGAAAACCTATCCCCAAAACTCTCAACGAAATTGAGGAATTAATCACTTTAGATTAAGTCCTAAGGAATATCATTACTGATAAGCTCGCGTAGAGTTCGTTTTTTTTCATTAATTTAATGTGGCTGAAAACGAAAAAATTCTAATGAAGAATACTCTTAATAAGATTCTGATCACAGATAATTCTGAAGACTCGTTCCGGTTCATGTCAGAAATCCTTAAGTCTGTCAGTGATGATGTTGAATTTTTCCATGCCAGGGATGGTGAATCGGCGTGTAAAATGATCCCGGAAATCCTTCCCGATTTGGTTATAATGGATGTGATCACCAGGGAAGTGGATGGAATTACGGCGATTAAAAACCTCAAAGCCGGAACTAAAACCTGCGAAATACCTGTCATTGCGGTTTCCTCCTCAGAAAGTCTCGAGGAGGCATATGAAGCCGGGGCGAACGATGTTATCCTCAAACCTCTAAAGAACATTGAATTGCTGATCAGGGGGCGTTCTGTTCTGGGGTATCAGAATGCCATTTTCCAGTATCAAAAGGATATTCTGGCTGATGTGCAGTACGCAGAACGCATTCAAAAAGCAATTTTACCGGCTGAGGAAGCAATGGAAAATGCTTTCCCCCGGCATTTTGTGCTGGATTTGCCATGTAATAGTGTGAGTGGCGACTTTTACTGGCTGGGGGAAAAGGACAATAAAAAAATACTTGCCGTTGCTGATTGTACAGGCCATGGAGTCTCCGGGGCTTTTATGACACTGGCAGGGGCAGCTTTTCTCAACCAGATCATGAGCCAGGGTATGGCCAGAGAAACTCATGAAATCCTGATACAACTCAGGCAACTGATTATGAAACTGCTAAAGCAAAAGAGTCAGCATGAAGAAGCCAGTGCAGGGATGGATATTTCTATTGTCATTCTGGATGAAACACAGCAGACCCTGCAGTTTTCAGGAGCAAATAACCCATTGTATTTTATTCACGATGGAGAATTAATAGTTCTCAAAGGAGACAGGATGCCCATCGGAATACACCTTGATTTTAATCAGCCATTTATTAATCAGAGCCTGAATATTACCTCAGGGGATATGCTCTATCTTTTTAGCGATGGTTATGCCGATCAGTTTGGAGGACCGAAAAACAAAAAGTTCAGGTACCGGCAATTTCAGGAACTGTTGCTGTCCATCCACAAATTACCCCTAAACGAACAAAAAGAAAGGCTGAACCGTACAATGGATGCCTGGAAAGGCAAAAACCCGCAGGTTGACGATATCCTTATTGTTGGAATCAAGATCTGATGATAACTTTTAGTGTGGTAATGATTTAAGAAAGCAAAGAAATATACGATGAATCCTCTCAGGAAATATAGTTTGATATTTTTAATGATCTGCCTGGGGATGTATGCTTCATTAGAGGCACAGGATTTGGAAACAGACCTTGCTGAAAATGATAGGAAAGCCGAAGCTTACATCCGGGACAATAAGCTGAATGATGCTGCAGCAATTTATAATGCATCCGCCAGGAGTCTCTATAATAGTAACCGACTTGAAGCGGCAACACGGTACTATGAGAAGGCGCTAAAACTATACCTTCAGCTATCCTATAAACCACAGGTCCAGAAACTTAGAGAACAGCTATCTGCGATATATTTTGTCACAGAAAAATATTCTGAAGCTATTCCTCACCTGGAAGAGCTGGTTAAGGTATACAAAAGTGGAAGGAATGAGATCGCACGAATTGATGCCCTGATCAACCTGGCAAAGGCCTTGTATGAAACGGGTTCATATAATCCGGCCTTGACCCATGCAGATTATGCCTTTACCTATGCCAATCAGGTGAACGATTATTTTCGGCAAAAGGAAGCAGCGGAGCTATGTTCCCGTATTTATTTAAAAATGGGCAAAACTTCTGAAGCAGACACCTGGAAGGAATGGGCAGTATCAATTCAGAAGTTGTTAACGGCAGCCACCATTGAAGAAGCTGACCAGGAAGTAAAAAAGGCACATTACGAGACAGCACAGACGAATGAAAAATATGAGAAAACAAAGGAGGAGAACCGACAGCAGAGAATGCTGATCGATTTGAAAAATAAACAGCTGGAAGATGCCATTAAAATCCAGCAGCTTCAGGAACTGCAACTGGAAACTGAGAAACAGAAAAGAAAGGAAGAAGAGCGAAGGAGACGGGCCGAAGAAAGGACATCCAACTATCTCAGGATTGGATTGATCATCCTCTTTGTTTTCGTCATGGCACTTACCTTCCTGCTCTTGAAAATCAGGCGGGCAAACAAGCAGATC
Source organism: Bacteroidales bacterium (assembly GCA_016931575.1). Taxonomy (GTDB): domain Bacteria; phylum Bacteroidota; class Bacteroidia; order Bacteroidales; family UBA10428; genus UBA10428. Next base: position 17,284 of record JAFGEO010000006.1, read on the forward strand.
AATCAACAGCGGCTTTCCCTGGAAAAACAAAACAAGGAAATCAAGGCAAGTATACGATACGCCCAGACCATACAACAGGCGATGCTTCCTCCGCATGCACAACTAGAAAAATATTTTGAGTCGTTCATTATCTACAAGCCGAAGGATATTGTATCGGGAGATTTTTACTGGATACATTCACAGTTGGAAAAAGACAAAGAGGTGGTCTATCTCGCAGTGGTGGATTGTACCGGACATGGTGTTCCCGGAGCTTTTATGTCAATGATCGGAAACAGGCTGTTGAATGAGATCGTGAGCAAACGGAAGGTCGAATCTCCTGCAGAAATACTCAAAATCCTCAACGATATGGTCAGGACAGCACTTCGACAGGAAGAAACGGATAATAATGACGGGATGGACCTGGCACTTTGCCGGTTTGAATTATCAAATAAAGGCAAACGGACTATGACTTTTGCAGGAGCAAAGAGACCTGTCTACATCATTGATAATGAGAATAACAAGCTTGTTACGCATGCCGGGGACCGCAAATCAATCGGTGGGTACAGTTTATCCCGAAGAGAGGTGCATTTTACCGATCATCAGCAGGAAATAAAAACAGGAGATATGATTTACCTCTTCTCCGATGGTATTATAGACCAAAATGGCCCTGATCGTAAGAAGTTTGGGAGATTGCGACTCGAGGAGGCTCTTGTGGAAAGTGCAAAAATCTCTCCGATAGCTCAGAAGAAATTAATTGAACAGCGCCTTGACGAATACCAGCAGCAGGAGGATCAGCGGGATGATATCTCACTAGTTGGACTTAAAGTATTATAAACAGAATGGACATACCAAAGGAAAACCTGATCAGCTATCATGGACCGATAAACATTGATCTGGTCTCATTTATAAGTAATTACCTGAAACAATATATCAAAGCAGATAATTCCGTAATCGGAAGGATTTACAAGGTATTAATTGAACTCATTCAAAATGTTTCCTACTATTCGGCTGATCAGTACAGCAACCTGCGTTCGTTTGGCTCCGGAATAGGGTGGTTCAGAATTGATGCGCAGAACGAATGCTTTACCATAACTACTGGTAATAAAATATTGAAAGAGCACGGCCCAATTCTGTTAAAAAACAGTGAAGAGATTAATGCCCTGGATGAAGAAGCTTTAAGAGACCTGAAAAGAAAGACCCGAAGCCAGGCTAATATAAGGGATATCGGAGCTCATATCGGGTTGATACAAACAGGTCTGATCACCGGGAACAATCTGGAAATCAAGGTTGAACCTATTGATAATGAGTTTTCCTTTTTAATCATTTCAGCTAGCGTGAATAAAACAAACACTTGAATACTATAAAATAAATACATATGAAAAGTCTGATGATCGAAGCCATACCTGATTCACCTTACTATCCTGAGGTCAATTTTGATGCATCTAATGGGGTATGTCTGATTCAGGGAGAATCGTATATGGAGGAAGCCTATAAGTTTTATATGCCCTTACTTGATTGGTTGAAGGAATTTGCGGTGGAGGAAAATAATAAAGTCACATTGAATGTTATGCTGACCTATTTCAATACAAACTCTTCCCGTTTACTGTTGGATATGTTTGATATCCTGAAAAAATCGGTTGATGCCGGGAATGTAGTTGAGATCAACTGGTACTATGAGGAAGATGATCCGGATATCATGGATGAGGTTGAAGATTTTGAGATCGAAACCGGTCTGGAAATAAACATGATCCCATTTCAGGCATAAAAAAAAAGGAGCTTAGGCTCCTTTTTCAGTCACATTGTCCTATCTTTTATAAAATTTTAGCTGCATATAATTCCCGATTTAGCCTGGCAATATGAGATAAGGATATTTCTTTTGGACATTCAGCTTCACAGGCACCGGTATTTGTGCAATTGCCAAATCCCAGTTCATCCATTTCTGCAATCATTTTTTTAACCCTTTCTTTTGCCTCAACTTTTCCCTGGGGAAGCATGGCGTATTGTGATACTTTAGCAGAAACGAAAAGCATGGCGGATGCATTTTTACATGCTGCAACACAGGCACCGCAACCAATACATGATGCAGCATCCATAGCCACATCTGCATTCTTCTTTGGAATTGGAATGGCATTGCCGTCGGGGACCCCGCCTGTATTAACTGAAATGTAACCCCCAGCTTCAATTATTTTATCAAATGCAGTCCGGTCAACCACCAGATCACGGATAATAGGGAATGGTTTTGCCCGCCATGGTTCAATAGTGATCGTGTCCCCGTCTTTAAATTTTCTCATGTGTAACTGGCAGGTGGTAACCGCTGAATCCGGTCCATGGGGTCTGCCGTTAATATAGAGTCCACAGGCACCACAAATGCCCTCCCGGCAATCATGGTCAAAACAAACCGGCATTTCAAATTTATCGACGAGTTGCTGGTTAAGAACGTCGAGCATTTCAAAGAAGGATGAATCCGGGGAAATTCCTCTCACCAAATAGGTTTCAAATCTGCCTTTTGCGGTCCTGTTCTCCTGTCTCCAAATCTTCAGTGTAAGATCCATATTTGAATGTATTGAATTATTTCTTATAGTTTCTGGTCTGAACTTTTATGTTCTCATAAATAAGTGACTCTTTATGTAAAGCAGGGGCCTTATCCTCTCCCTGGTATTCCCATGCAGAAACATACATGAAATCCTTATCGTTACGCAGAGCTTCTCCCTCATCGGTTTTATATTCCTCGCGGAAATGACCTCCGCAGGATTCTTCACGGTTGAGAGCGTCCCGTGCCATCAATTCACCGATCTCGATAAAATCCGCAACGCGTCCGGCTTTTTCAAGTTCAGGATTAAAACTGTTTTTCTCTCCCGGTATCCGGATACTCTTCCAGAATTCCTCCTTCATCTCCGTGAATATCTGCACAGATTTTTCCAGGTCGGTATTATTTCGGGACATTCCGACAGTATCCCAAAGTTGCAGGCCAAACCGTTTATGGAAACTGTCAACAGATTCCTTTCCTTTGATGCTCATCAATTTGTCGATTCGTGCGTTCACGGCAGCTTCAGCTTCCTTAAATTCAGGCAGGTCGGTACTCATCCTCGGGATCATAATTTCATCCGAGAGGTAATTCTGAATTGTATAAGGAAGAACGAAGTAACCGTCGGCCAATCCCTGCATCAGGGCAGAAGCACCCAGGCGGTTCGCTCCGTGATCTGAGAAGTTGGCTTCCCCGATGGAAAATAGTCCGGGAATTGTGGTCATCAACTCGTAATCCACCCAAATTCCTCCCATGGTATAATGGATGGCAGGATATATCATCATGGGGGTTTCGTAAGGATTGTCATCCACAATTTTTTCATACATCTGGAATAAGTTGCCATAGCGCTGTTCCACAACATCTCTTCCCAGTCGGGTAATAGCTTCCGCAAAATCGAGGTACACTGCAAGTCCGGTACCAACCCCGAAACCAGCATCGCAGCGTTCTTTTGCTGCTCTTGATGCCACATCACGCGGGACGAGGTTTCCAAAGGCGGGGTAACGGCGTTCAAGATAATAATCGCGGTTTTCTTCAGGGATATCAGTAGGTTTGAGTCTGCCTTCCCGGATGGCAACAGCATCTTCCATGTTGGCTGGTACCCAGATCCGGCCATCATTTCGCAGACTTTCACTCATCAGGGTCAGTTTCGACTGGAAGTCTCCATGTACCGGGATACAGGTAGGATGGATCTGAACGAATGCCGGATTGGCGAAACAGGCACCTTTCTTATAGATCTGCCAGATAGCGCTGCCATTGGATCCCATAGCATTGGTTGAAAGGAAGAAGGCATTTCCGTATCCCCCTGTGGCAATAACCACAGCATGGGCAAAATGACGTTCGATCTCCCCGTTAACCAGGTTGCGGGTAATGATCCCTCTTGCCTTTCCGTCAACAACAACAACGTCAAGCATTTCATGTCGGGTATAGAGCTTTACCGAACCCTTATGAACCTGCCGCATCATGGCACTGTAGGCTCCAAGGAGCAGCTGTTGACCCGTTTGACCACGGGCATAAAAGGTTCGTGAAACCTGGGCGCCTCCAAAAGACCTGTTGTCGAGTAGTCCACCGTAATCACGGGCAAAAGGTACACCCTGGGCTACGCACTGGTCAATGATGGTATTACTGACCTCTGCCAGCCGGTAAACGTTGGCTTCACGTGCGCGGTAATCACCTCCTTTAATGGTGTCATAAAACAGGCGGTATATGCTGTCTCCGTCATTCTGATAATTCTTGGCTGCGTTTATTCCTCCCTGCGCTGCAATACTATGTGCACGACGGGCACTATCCTGATAACAGAAGGTTTTCACATTGAAACCGAGTTCTCCCAGACTGGCAGATGCAGAGGCTCCTGCAAGACCAGTTCCGACTACGATGACATCCAGCTTTCTCTTATTGGCAGGATTAACAAGGCGTTGGGTTGCTTTGTAATTCGTCCATTTATCGGCTAGCGGGCCCTGGGGTATTTTTGAATCAAGCTTTGTCATATCTTAGGGTATTTCTTTACTACTTTAAAAAATATATCAATACCGGGATTGCCATAAATCCCAGGGTCACTACGATAGAATATAAAACTCCCAGGAATTTTATGATCGGAGTATACACCGGATGATTAAGTCCAAGGGTTTGGAATGCCGATTGGAACCCATGGTGCAGGTGGAAACCAAGCCCAAAAAGAGCAATGACATAGATAATGACCACCCAGCCTATCTGAAATCTCTCAATAACCAGGGTTGCCAGGTCGTGATACTCTTCCCCGTCAATAATAATGGTATCAGCGCCTCCTAAAAACTTGGACTTGATATAGAAGTCAAGCAGGTGTAATCCAAGGAAAATAAGGAGTATTATAGCCGTGTGAAACATGTACTTGGAGAAGAAGGACTTTTGGGAATGATTGGCTTTTCGATATCCCACAGGCCTGGCCAGCATGTTCTGGACAGAAAGGATGAGTCCGTAAATCATATGGAGGAAGAAGATGCCGAAAAGGACAATTTCGAAGACCTTAATCACCAGGTTGGTAGCCATGAAATGAGCGGCTATGTTGAAGGGTTCCGTAGAATCCATGAACAGGAGCAGGTTTATGCCCAAATGAACTACCAGGAAGGTGATAAGAAATAATCCGGCAAGAGACATAATGAGTTTCTTGCCAACCGATGAACTGAATAGTGTACGCATTATTGAAGGTTATTATCGTTTCCCGAAAAAAATTAAAGGGCACAAAGATACCTTGAAATGGCACTCTGTGCAATACCTGAGACTTAATTAAATTTAATACATTTCAGTTTTAAATAGTTAGATTTTGGCCATTTATTTCACTTAATCATTTTATATTAGTTTCTAAGTGAACGTGTTAGGTTTGTTTTATACCTCCGGACACTTTCATTTCCTTAATAAATAGAAGTACCTATGCGATTTTCGGCGATGGATCCTGCTTATTTTTCGGAGAACAAGGAAAGACTAATGGGAAAGATGAAACCGGACTTGGCAACTATTCTTTCTTCCCATATTCTTGGTCTGGATGTTCATGATCTCGGGACAAAGGATATTGTTCTGGAACCAGGAATGATAAGTACCTGCGAGCCGGGAAAATATATTGCGGAAGAGCAGGTGAGTATTCGTATTGAGAATGATATTCTGATAACGGAAACAGAGAATCTGGATTTGATGGAAGAGATCTCTGTTGAGCCTTATGAGATTGAACACCAAATGAACCGCTTCCGGTAGCAATATGAAAGCGATAACTTTCAAAAAGGGGAAAATACACTATCATATTTCCGGATCCGGCCCGGTCCTGATGTTTTTGCATGGCTACCTACTGACTTCTGAAATATGGAAGGAATTTCTGGATTACTTCAGCAAAGCGTACAGGGTCATATGTCCTGATCTGCCAGGACATGGTAGGAGCTCCTTTTCTGATCCTCTGTCCATGGAGCTTATGGCCGAATCTGTCTATGCCCTAATGCGTGAAGAGAAAATCGATCATGTCGGGATGATAGGACATTCGATGGGAGGGTATGTCGCTCTTGCTTTTCTAAAAAAATATCCATCCTGCCTTTCAGGATTGGTTTTGTTAAATAGCCATCCCTTTAGCGATACACCCGGGAAACGCATGAACCGTGAAAAGATCCTTTCCCTGGTCCGGAATGGAAAAAAGACACTGTTCATCAGGGAGATCATGAAATCCTTGTTCCTTTCTGAAATAAGGGATATACACCGTTTTCAGGAAGAGGTTACCGAGACTGCTTTATCGATGGATCCGAGTACCCTGATCGCGATAACAACTGCCATGCGTGACCGCGATGACTTAAGTCTGGAGCTTTGTACAACACAAGTGCCCTACCTCTGGATACTTGGTTCGCTGGATAAGCAAAACCCTTCCGGGGAGCTGAGCAAACTGTCGGGGAAAGCGGACCTGCCTCAGCCGGAACGGATGGTAACAGGGCATATGAGTTTTCTGGAGGATCCTAAGGGTCTTGCTGCCAGGGTCAAACTGTTTTTAGAAAGCAATACCCACTCGCATTCCGCAAGTTAGAATCGCACCGCTAGCATTGTAATCCCACGATGTCCGGTTGAACTCTTCAAGGTCTGATATGCTGTAACGAATACCTGCACCACCATAAATATCAACGAAAAAATAGTCCGTGGCGAAAAGCTGAAGTCCAATTAACAGATCGCCACCTACTTTATGAATATCATCAAAATGTGTAATGCTGTTTTTAGTGTGCTCAATATTAAAATAGGTATAGCTAAGTCCGTAGCTAAGATAGAAATCATAGATTTCCGGGTCACGGGAAAGGAATTTTTTATGGTAGACAGATAGTCCGCCTCCGATCAGTCGATCAATATCTTGATTCATCAGAGCACGTGATCCGCTGTTTTCAGTGAGGTAAAACTGCGGGCAGATTTGAATAAATTTCTTGGGTTTGATCTCCTTGTCAATGTCAATCCGGATTCCATGGATGAAGGTATACTGCGGTACATAGGATAAATAGGTTTTGAAAGGGCTGGTATCCTGGGAGAATGCCTGAGAACCTAAAAAACAGAATACGAGAAGGAGAAGATACTTTTTCATAGTGTGCAGGATTTGAAATTTAACTGTCAGTTGCTAACTCTATGATGGGATATATTTCAAATAGGTTGCGCAGAAAGGATTAACATGCAGAAATACAAGGCATTATACAGGAGCATTTTTAATTGCAGCTTCTGACCAAGGAGGGGCATTCAGAATGGCGGGAATAACCTGTTCAGGAAGGTTAACAACTGAATAGGCATTAAGGTGTTCAGGTCGTAAAAAATGGTTTTGAACCATGGTTTCAAAAAACTCAATGAGGGGATTATAAAAACCATTGGTGTTCAGAATGATGATGGGTTTAAGAAATTTCCCGAGTCGTTTCAGGGCCAGGACCTCCATAAGTTCTTCAAGGGTACCCGTACCTCCGGGCAAGGCAATAATCGCATCTGTGTCTTCCATAAGCCCTTGCTTTCGCTCATGCATGTCATGGACTATTTTCATATCCTTCACATCCGGATGTGCCCATTCAACTTTAACCATGAACTCGGGGATAATGCCTTTGATCCGTCCAGAGCCTTTAATAAAAACATCGGCGATCCGACCCATTAAACCTAAGGCACCTCCACCATAACGCACTCCGATGTTGTGTGCCAGCAGTTCCTCCGCCAGTTCCTCCGCCGCCTTAAGATAAGGAGGCGGTGTTTTTTTGCTTGATGCACAATAGATAGTAACAGTCCGGATCATAGGCAGAAGTTAATCCGTAAAAATAATAAACCCCGTCAGGGATTCAACCTCTGACAGGGTTTTTTTGATGGCTATTCAAAGCTTAAAATGATACCACCAGACCAGCTGAAACCGGATTCAGTTGTTCGGGACCATGTCCCTTCATAAACAAAGGGGTCAGGTAGTAATTGGCATACACTTTCAATGCCTGGTAACCCAGTCGGGCTGTCAGCCCAAAACGGATGGGTGAAAGATAAAAGTCCTGTTTAAGTTTTTTCCTCTGGATTACTTCCTCATCATAGTAAACCATCTTTGCGGTTGAACCCAGCTTAATACCAGTTATGAGGCCAACTCCGACATAAGCCCGCTTGCTTCGTTTACTCCCCAGGAACTGTCCTTCAAGAATCAGCGGAACTGTCAGATAAACAGTCTCCAGTTTATTCTTCTTGATATTCTCCATGGTGATACCGGGGCTAAACGTATAGGAAACTATATCGTTGTTTGATTCCCGTATAGAGGTGGTGTCTTTGAAATGGTAGTTGTTCCACTCGAGTCCAAGTCCGGTTACCAAACCTACGCGATCCGTTCCGAATCCAAGACTGTACTGGAGGATATTCCAGTTAAAGTTCCATGATTTTCCGGTATTGATATCCAGGAACTCGCTGGCGGCAGAGCGGCTCAGGGAATAGTCCGCATCCATGTAGTTGTTAAGTCCAAACTCAAATCCGGTCCAGTGGCCTTTAAATTTTTTGCCGGTATCAAAATTGAAATCCGAGTTATAATCATCTCCGTCATCCTCACTCTCATCAGGTGTTTCAAAAGTGAAATCGTCTTCACCGGTAACTTTATCCTTGATTTTCACATCGGTCTGGCCATTTTTTTCAACGATCTGGATATTCTTATTCCCAAAGCTGATAAAAGTGGTATCTCCTTTTTTGATTACCTGTTTCTCCTGATCTGATAGTGGAAGCTCATCAAGTACCAGTGTATCTGGCTCTACCTGTTCTTCTGCGATTATCTGATCCAGGGAATCGGCTGTCGCAAAAGCATGGTTTGCTGCGAATGTTGAGTTTATCATTCCTGGTAGAAGGATCAAGAAACTGATAAACATTAACTTAATTGTTTTCATGATTTTAGTTTTTATTGATATGATTATTGAATTTTCTTTCCATTTCGAAATTCTCGCCTGAAAGGCTGATTCCCTTAATTCTACCTTCCCTGTCCTGTTCTGCATTTAATGCCAGGTCACTTTCGGTGAGGCTGTTGTATCCTTTTAATCCGACCCTGAGGGCACCGACCAGGATGGTTTCACGGTTAATTACGCGGGAATGCCCTTCAGTCGGAGGAGGATCCGCATGGGCATGTTGGTAATTTGAAATCACCTGACTATTCGTGCTATTTTGTACCTGGGGCATGTCAGGTTCATTTTCTTTCATTGAATAATGCACGGTCGTGACCAGGGGTTCAATTCTTGCAAGCACAATAGTCCCCGGTGGGTCTTGTTCGGTAGTATCAAGCACGGCAAGTAGTTTCCTGGTCTGAACGGGACTTGATTTTGCCTTAGTTTCGTTTCTATTTAGTGCTTCCTGTAATTGGATGGAATTATGCTGGCTTTGTGGCAGATTTTCAATCTGGGTGTTTGCAATATTCACCCGTTTCACTGCAGGCGGAAAATCTGATTTTTCCCGGACAGAGGCAAAGTAGAGGCCAAATCCAATGAGGATAGCAGCTGCACTCGCACCAGCCAGGTAAAAGTATCTTCGCATGGGGACTATCAGGTGTTTTTTCAACTGGTCTTTAAGGGGGAACTGTATCTTAAGGTCGGCCTGAAGGCGAATTGATTTATGCAATTGAAACAATGCCTTGGCTTCAGGATTCTGTTGCAAATAAGTATCCACCCGGCCTTTTTCTTCCTCATTCAGGTCACCTTCATGATAAGCAATACAAAACTCTTCAAAATTGGTTTCGTTGATTTTGGGCAGGTCTGAAAAGGAGCGGTATAAATTGTCCAGCTCAAGCGAAGAGATATGATCAGATTCAATTATAGCCTCCTTCGTGTTTTCATATTCCTCTGCGATATCGGGATTTGCTGCCAGAAATCGTTCGACAATCCGGCGGTCATCCAGACTTAAATTTCCATCGATGTAATCGATCAGGAATATTTCATAATTATTTCTGTCTAGTTTCATTTTTTCCGGTTTTCAGATTAGGACTTCTGGTGAACCAATTAATTTCCTCAGAGCAATGCGACCCCGGTAAATATATACCTTCACCTGGCTTTCCGACAGGTTTGTTATATCAGCAATCTCATCGTATGAATAACCTTCATAGTCGCGCAACAGGATCACATTTCGTTGAATCTCCGGAATTTGGTCTAGAGCACGATTCAGGTTGGCTTTAAGATCGAAAGGTTCATCCTGAGGGTGACTTGCCTTCGGATGGGCTTCTTCGATGTCAAGCGTTTTTCTATCTCTGCGCGTCTGGTCTATCATCGTATGATAAGCTGTTGTGAATAGGTAGGATCTCACCTTTGAAAAATTTATCCCCTCATGCTTTAGCCACAATTTTTCGTAGGTGTCCTGAATAATATCCTGAGCTGTGCTTTCATTCCGGATATTTTTCACAACAAAGCGAAATATCCGGTCGGCGTACTCATTTACAGCGTGATTATATTCGGCAACTGTCATAGCTTTTCTGATTCGTTCGTGGGACGCACTGCCTCGTTAAAAAGTTACAGGCTGTTCTGAATTTTTATAAAAATTTGTAAATAGTTAAGGGTAGAGAGGTGATGCATCAGGTCTTAAAAAATAAAACGCGGTAAAAATTTACCTTGCAATTTCATAATTATCCCATCCACTGAATATACCTCCTTCAGGAACAACCACCACCTGAAGATGGACTTCCATCGGAAAATAACTATCAATATCCTGGATATCGTATCCGTATCCCCAGCGGTTATCGATTGGGGCGAAATTCTCATTCATCATTACTACCAGGATGCGATCCATGGGTGTAGACCAGTCAATAGGATCCTGTTCCTGGCAGGAAGGCTCCCAGAAGGATGAAAGTGTTTGGCTGGCTGTGTAAATCCCCGGCGATGTGATGGGTATCATATCCCGATGGGGAAATTTTTCTTTCAGGGAATTGCCCTCGCATCCACCTTCCCACTGAAAGCCTGTCTGATAATAAACGGTGCGGTCATCCGGTTTGGAAATAACCGAGACACGATAATATACTACGCCATCTTTAAAATTAGCAGGTTTTGTCCAGTTGGAAGGCAGGCTGTCAGGATAGGAAAAGATGGAGAATCCCATATACTTATCATCAGCATCCGTGTTAACATGGGTAAAAATAACATCAATTAGCAGCATTTCCTGGTATGAAGCCTTTTCGCATGATCCGCACAGAAGGAACAGGGGTAGAAAAGCCGTCAAAATCCGATATCTCATTTTCAAGTAGTTATATAGCGTTTATAAAATTAGGATTTGCTGAACTGTTTTCCAAAAGTTACGCCCGGCTTAAAAAATGACAATTATTGCTGAAAACATGTTTTTTATAAAAAAGATCACTTTTTTCTTGACATCGCTTTTTTCAGGTATTATATTTGACCGAACGTTCATTCAAAAACAAAACGGCGCGAAGTCTTTGTTTGCAAGGCCTTAAAAATGACTGAACGTTCAATCTAAAAATGAACAAGATCATTTAATCTGTACAGCATGTCACCAAGAACCGAAAAGCAGTTTGAAGAAATCAGGGAAGAGCGTAAGGCTCAGATAAAAAAAGTAGCTCTTGAGATCATTTATGAAGAGGGTTACGAAGGTACTTCAATAAGTAAAATTGCTAAACGTGCCGATATCTCTAAAGGGCTCTTATATAACTATTATGAAAGCAAGGAGGAAATGATCAGGGAGATCATACTGGACGGTTTTAATCCTTTCCTGAAGGTTTTTGATCCGGATCATGATGGCGTATTAACTCCGGATGAAGTCCGCTATTTCATCGATGAAATGTTCAATATTCTTAAATCGAACCTGAAATACTGGAGGCTCTATTTTTCTGTTATGTTGCAACCGCGGGTAATGAGTCTGATTGCCGAGGATCTTCAAAACATGGTAGGAAGCATTTCAGGGATATTAATCAACTACCTCAGATGGAAGGGTACTAAGAATCCTGAAGTGGAAATCAGGCTCATATTGGCCTTACTGGATGGCATTGCATTTCATTATCTGATGGATCCCAAGCATTTTCCCATTGAAGCCATCAAGGAACGTATCTACAAATTGATTTTGCCTGAAAAAACCACATAGTATAAATTTTAATAGATGAAGCCATGAATAAAAAAGTGTTGGTACAAGGGATCATACTCCTGACCGGCTTCCTGTTTACATCCAGTTTACAGGCACAAAATGCCACTGAAATTGTTAAGAGGGCTGATGCTAAAATGCGGGGTGAAAACTCCGGGGTCAGCGAGATGAGTATGCAAATTATCCGGCCAAAATGGACCCGGACAATCGAGTTTAAAATCTGGAGCAAGGGGACGGACAAATCTATGGTCCTGGTTACAGCTCCTGCGGAAGAGAAAGGGCAATCCTTTCTGAAAGTGGGGAACGAAATGTGGCGCTGGAGCCCTACGATCAACCGTACGATCAAGTTGCCACCCTCAATGCTTGCCCAGGGGTGGCTGGGATCTGACTATACTAATGATGATATGGTCAATCAGCGATCTATTGTTACTGATTATGAACATGAGATCATCGGAGAGGAGACGATTGAAGGTATGGGCTGCTACCTGATTGAGCTGACTCCCAGGGAAGATTCTCCTGCAGTCTGGGGAAAGGTCCTGTTCTGGATTACTCAATCAGACGATATAATTGTAAAATCTGAATATTTTGATGAGGATGAGGAATTGGTAAAAACGGAGACCGGAAGTGGCATGAGGGTTATGGACGGCAGGAAAATACTTACGGTTTATGAGATCCTTCCTGCAGATGAAGAGGATCAGAAGACGATCGTTACGCTTAAGAGCATAAAATTCAATGAATCCAGACCGGACAGCTTCTTTTCGATTCAGAAGATGAAGAATTTAAGAGTGACCGACTGATAAAACCGTGAAACAATGAAAGTAAATTATATAAAATTAGCCTGGCGGAATCTCTGGCGTAATAAAAGGAGAACAGTCATAACCACTGCCTCAGTTCTATTCGCTGTCTTTTTCGCGCTGTTTATGCGATCATTCCAGCTTGGATTTTATGATCACATGATTAAAAATGCCATCGAGAACTTCTCCGGATTTATCCAGGTCCAGCATGAGGACTTTATGGATGATCCTTCAATGAACAATGTTTTTGAGTACAATGATGAGTTCATTGGCAAGCTCAAATCTACTGATGGGATCAAAGCGGTTGTTCCTCGTGTAGAGGGAGGTATTATGGGGTCGAGCGGGAATAAAACCAAAGTAGTTCTGGTTATGGGAATTGATCCTGTTGAGGAGAGGAAACTCTCAAATCCGGAGCATTTTATCGTGAAGTACCGATTCAGCAAAGAAGTGCTGGCAACATTAAACCTAAATACCTCCATTCCCACAGATGTCCGGGAAAGATTACATTTTCTGGAGAACAGATCCTATACCAGCCTGGGAAGCCTGGCGGTCGATATGGATATTGATCCCGAAAAAAACAGTAAATATCTTCAAATAATCGGGGAATCTGGCAAAGTGGTCCGATATTGGCTGACGGATAAAGTTATTGCCCAATTGAAGGAAGATCCTTCCATTCCACAGGCCATTAAGGATTCGCTGAATTTTAAAAGAGATACTGCCTTTTCAAATCTAAAACATATTGCTGAGGCCCTGCATATTGACAGGCAGCAGCATAAGGTTGCACTGGATAGAATTGCCGAACTGTCTGAAGTTACCGGGGAAGCTTTGGTTCAGGGAGATGACGGGGTACTCATAGCCGATAACCTGGCAAAATTCCTGAACCTGGATCTGGGGGATACACTGATTACCTATGGATATGGATTTCAGGATTATACGGCTGAGGGGACCTTTCGGGTGAAAGGATTCATCAAACTTCCCAATCCTGATTTAAATAATAAACTGGTCTATATGGATATCGAAAAGGCTCAGAAGATGTTCATGCTCGATATTGACGGGAAGAAGAGGATTACCACCCTGGCAATAAACCTGGATAATAACTCAGAGAAGAACCTGCATGCTTTCGAAGAGAAGATAGCAGGCATGTTGAATGATTCCTCTACTCTGGTCAGAAACTGGATGGATTTTAATCCGATCCTGCAACAACAGATAGAAAGTGATAACAAGTCTGGGCAGATATTTATGGGCTTATTATATTTCATAATCTTCTTCGGGATACTGGGGACAGTAATGATGATGATCCATGAGCGTAAGCGGGAATTCGGAGTGCTGATAGCTGTTGGGATGCAGCGGACCCGCATTGCCATTACATTTATCTATGAGATGATCCTGATGGGTCTCCTGGGGGTTTTCTCTGGAATCCTTGTCAGCCTGCCTTTCCTCCACTATTTTCATAACCATCCGGTTCGTCTTCGGGGCGATCTTGAACAGATGATGTACGATTATGGATTTGAACCGGTTATGCCCCTGATGTGGATAGATACCTATATGCTGTGGCAGGCCATTATTGTAGCAATGATGGTAGTTATGTCCTGCATTTATCCCTTGCGGAAAGTATATAAATTGAAGGCAATTGATGCCATCAGGTCATAAATTTAAAGCATAAGATCATGATACTATCATTAGGATGGAAAAATATTTGGCGTAATAAGACCAGGAGCCTGGTAGTTATAATCGCCGTCATGCTGGGAATCTTCGGTGGAGTTATGGCATCCGGCATTATGCAGGGCTGGATCGAGCAGCGTATACATACCAGCATATACAATGAAATTGCCCATGTTCAGATCCATGACTCTGCCTATATGGAAAACGAGGAACTGAAGAATATTATTAAGGATTATAATCAGGTTGAGGGGGTACTGGATACAATGAAAGGTGTTACTGCCTGGTCCCCAAGGGTAAAGCTGATGACTATGGCTGAAATCCCAACGAACGGTGCAATTGGAGGCCTCATCCTTCGGGGAGTAGATCCTGAAAAGGAAAAGAAGGTATGTGAGATCTATCGAAATATTGTCGCAGGTGACTTTCTGGAAGAAAGACCGGGGGTACCCTCAATCGTTTTGGGAAGCAAAGCTGCGGAAACCTTCAAACTGGTGAATTACCAGATTACACCCTCCAAATTGAAAGCGATCAATCCAGATGATTTTCCGGATGAAGTTATTGGAAAAGTAGAGAAGGGGACTCAGGATAACTTTGAGAATAAGAGAGATTTTGAGAAGGAACTCAGGCATATTCTGAGTAAGGATGAATACGATGAGTATGCAACCAAGCTGATGAAATATTTTGCTTACTATGAGCTTGGCAAGAAGATGTACATCTCCTTGCCAAGCAAAGGGGATAATGAGCTCATTTCAGGCAATTTCGCAGTAAAAGTGAATGGGATCTACGATACGGATAACGACATGTGGGACGGTATGAATGCTTATGTCGATCGGCAAGCCATGAATAAAATCACAGGGCTTACCGATACTGAGGTCCATGAGATCGGGATCATCACTCCAGACAGGGAAACAGGGGTAAATGTTGCTAAAAATCTCGGGAAGTATTTGCCTGGGTATCACATTATGTCCTGGCGCGAAGCATCTCCTGAGATAGCCATGTATACCGATTTTAGTGCAGTAATGGCGTATATATACGTAGCTATCATATTGCTGGCCCTGGCCTTTGGAATCATTAACACCATGATGATGGCCGTGCTTGAAAGGATAAAGGAACTGGGGATGCTCATGGCTATCGGGATGAATAAGAAGCGGGTGTTTGGGATGATCATGACTGAATCCGTTCTCCTGACCCTCACCGGGGCGATTTTCGGGATGGTTTTCAGTGGAATTATCCTGGGCATCCTGGGAAGGACCGGGCTGAATTTCGAAATGTTCAGTGAAGGCTTTGAAGCTATGGGCTATGCCTCGCTGATTTATCCCAAAGTCTCCGTGCTTGATTACCTGATCACTACCCTTCTGGTCATCATTACCGCAGTAATCTCGGCTATTTGGCCGGCAAGAAAGGCATTGAAACTCAATCCTGTTGAGGCATTGCGAACAGAATAGTTATTGTAACGAATATAAATTATACGATCATGAAAGTCATAGAAATCAGAAACGTCGAAAAAATATATAACGACTCAGAAGTTAAGGTTCATGCTGTCAATGGTGTAGACCTGTCATTTGACGAGGGCGAATTTGCAGCTATCGTCGGTCCGTCAGGTTCGGGAAAAACTACCCTGTTGAATATGCTCGGGGGACTCGATACACCAACGAAAGGAGAGATCTTCATTGGTGGGACCAATATAAGTACATTAAAAGGTTCAAAACTCATTGATTTCAGGTTGCATAACATTGGTTTTGTATTTCAGTCGTACAACCTGATTCCTGTTCTGACAGCGAGAGAAAATACCGAATTTGTTATGCAGATGCAAGGTGTTTCCAAAAAACTTCGCGATGTCAGGGTGGAGGAATTGCTTACCGCCGTGGGTCTGGGTGACCGTTTTGAAAGCCGGCCTTCCCGCCTGTCCGGAGGTCAGCAACAAAGGGTAGCCGTTGCCAGGGCATTGGCTTCCAAACCTAAATTTATCCACGCCGATGAACCAACGGCTAACCTGGATTCAAAATCGACTGAAAACCTTCTCGATATCATGGAACAGCTAAATCGTGAGGAAAAAATCACCTTCATCTTTTCTACGCATGATGCCCGTGTTGTAAAGAAAGCGCACAGAGTAATAAGCCTTGAGGATGGAAAGATCCTTAAGGATGAGGTCAGAAAATGATCCGGCTGATTACCGGGAGATTAAAAACCATGACTATAAAAGGATAAAGATGGAGGCTGAAAAATTCCGGACCGGATTGCTGAACCTTACCATGAGCATGATCATTGTGGCCGGGATTGTCTTGATTTTGATCAATAACTTTAATGGCTCACCTGCTGTTTCTAAGAAATCAGTTCTTTCATCGAAACAATTAACAAAATGAAAGCTATCCACAAACTTCTTTCCCTCTACCTATCCTTACTGACAGTAACTGCAATGGGTGGTGATAAGCTGGAGCTGTCCGGATACCTTTCCGAAATGCCTTCTGTTATCTGGAATACAGACAGCGCCTTGTGGCAGGGCCTGATCCATAACCGGCTCGATTTGAAATGGTATCCTACCTCCTCCCTCTCGGTTTCTGTTCAAATGCGGAACCAATTGCATAATGGGGATATGGTACTGATGATGGACATAGAAAATGGATTTAAAAGGGAGAATTATGCCTTACCTCTGACTTTTCATCAGGGCCTGGGCAGGAGCTATTTTCTCTCCATGGACATTGATCGGGCATGGGTTCAATATACAAAAGACAAGCTGGAAATAAAGCTGGGTCGCCAACGCATCAATTGGGGGCAAAGCTTTGTCTGGAATCCCAATGACCTGTTTAACAGCTATAGTTTTTTTGATTTTGATTATCCTGAACGTCCGGGAGCGGATGCGGTACGGATGGTATATTATCCGAATTATAGTTCATCGCTGGATCTGGCTGCCAAAATCGACAGTGCAGGGAAGGTGGTAGGAGCCGGAATGTATCGCTTTACCATGTGGAATACTGAATTTCAGTTCCTGGGGGGATATTACAGCCGGGAATACAACGATTATAATCCTACTACTTCTCTTCCTGTCGTTGTGGAGGAGAATGATATCGTTGGAGGTTTTGGCTTTTCAACCGGGATAAATAGTTTGAGTATCCGCGGCGAGACATCCTATTTTCACTCTCTGCTGAAATACCAGGATAAAGAGAATTTGTTTCAGGTCAGCCTGGGCATGGATTATGTTACGGCAAAAAGTGTTTCCCTGATGGTTGAGTTCTTTTATCAAAATCAGGTGAACCTGTCCCTGACCTCTATGATGGGATCTGCCCAGGCAAGTCAGGATGTTAAGAGCCTGGCCTTTACAAAGTTTAATTACTTCGGACAACTGGCCTATCCCATTACTCCATTGCTGAGCGGGAGCCTTTCAGGCATGTATTTCTATGATGTTGATCTGAATGGTTTTTATGCAGGACCCAGCATGGTGTATTCGCTTTCGAATAATTTGAATCTTTCAGCCTTCTTCCAGTTTTTTGCCTTTAACTATGAAAATCTATACACCCTGGAGAGGGAATGGTCTAACCTGAATTATGCATTTCTTAGGCTGAAATGGAGTTTTTAGCTTACCCTTTGAGTGCTTCAGCTCCTCCGACAATTTCAAGTATTTCTGTTGTGATGGCAGCCTGACGGGCTTTATTGTACTCAAGCTGCAGCGCCTTGATTAGTTCAGAGGCATTATCCGTAGCTTTATGCATAGCCGTCATACGCGCACCATGTTCAGAAGCATTGGAGTCAAGCAGGGTCTTAAAGAGCTGTATTTTTAGTGATTTCGGAATTAGATCCTTAACGATAGCCTCTTTTGAAGGTTCAAGGATATAATCAGCATGGATTTGGTCCTGGTATGAAGTAACAGCAGGCAGGATGGGCAGAAATTGCTCTATCTTAAGTTCCTGAATGGCAGCATTTTTAAACTGGTTATATACAATTTGTACTTCATCGTAGGTGCCGTCGGCAAACCAGTCCATGATTTTAGATGCCAGTTTAGCCACATCAGTAAAATCAAGGCTATCGAGTATCTCATTATGGGATTCCAGCACCTTTATCTCCCTGCTATGAAGCAGATCTGTTCCTTTTTTCCCCACAGAGATTACATCGACCTGACTTTCTCTTTTTTGTTGCCAGTAATGTTTGGTCATCAGTTCGATGGTCTTTTTCACTATATTGGAATTGAAAGCTCCACAAAGACCTTTATTTGAAGAAATAGCCAGGATGAGTACCCGTTTGATATCCCGTTCAACAGTATAAACATTATCGTGATCGTTTTCCAGACTTTCTGACAGGTTACCCAGAATCTCCTGTAATTTGACGGCATAGGGTCGCATCTGGATAATGGCATCCTGTGCTTTTCTTAACTTGGCAGCAGAAACCATTTTCATGGCACTGGTGATCTGCCGTGTTCCCTGCACTGACACAATCCTTGTCCGTATCTCTTTTAAATTTGCCATATTGTTACCTTCCGGCGAATCAATTCTTAATAGTGTTCAGCAATATCTTTCGCGATTGCGGTGAGTAATTTTTCTGTATCCTCATCGATTTTTCCGGCCTTAATTTTTTCAAGGACGGCTTTATGCTTCAGGTCGATGAAATCCAGGAATTCTTTCTCGAATTCCCTGACTTTATCCATGGGAATACCAGCGAGTAATCCTTTTGCTCCGCAATAGATGATAGCAACCTGCTTTTCCACGGACAGCGGCTGATACTGTCCCTGTTTAAGGATCTGCACATTCTTGGCACCCTTGTCGAGGATGGCGAGTGTTGCCGCATCCAGGTCGGAACCGAATTTTGCAAATGCTTCCAGCTCACGGTACTGGGCCTGATCAAGCTTGAGAGTACCGGCAACCTTTTTCATCGATTTAATCTGGGCATTACCCCCTACGCGGGATACGGAGATGCCCACATTTATTGCTGGACGGATTCCGGCATTGAACAGGTTCGATTCAAGGAAAATCTGACCGTCAGTGATTGAAATCACGTTGGTAGGAATGTAAGCTGAAACGTCTCCTGCCTGAGTCTCAATAATCGGAAGTGCCGTAAGAGAACCTCCCCCTTTAACGATAGGGCGAAGGCTGTCAGGCAAATCATTCATTTGTGAAGCGATCTCATCGTTATTGATGATTTTAGCGGCTCTTTCCAGCAACCTTGAGTGAAGGTAGAACACATCTCCAGGATAGGCTTCACGACCTGGGGGGCGCCTTAGCAGAAGGGAAACTTCGCGATAGGAGACAGCCTGTTTGGATAAATCATCATAGATGATCAAAGCAGGTCGGCCCGTATCCCTGAAATATTCTCCAATAGATGCTCCGGAGAAAGGGGCATAGAATTGCAGGGCTGCCGGGTCAGAGGCATTGGCTGCAACAATTACGGTATAAGCCATTGCGCCATTGGCTTCCAGTGTTTTGGCTATGTTGGCAATTGTGGAGCCTTTTTGTCCGATTGCCACGTAAATACAATAGACTGTTTCTCCGGCATCGTAAAATTCTTTCTGATTAATGATGGTATCGATTGCAATCGCAGTTTTTCCGGTTTGCCGGTCGCCTATGATCAGTTCCCGCTGACCTCGGCCGATGGGGGTCATGGCATCGATTGCTTTTATGCCGGTTTGCAAAGGTTCATTAACAGGTTGCCTGAAGATAACACCGGGAGCCTTTCGCTCAAAGGGCATTTCATAGGTTTTTCCATGGATGGGGCCTTTCCCGTCAATTGGTTCGCCAAGGGTATTCACGATACGTCCCAGCAGTCCTTCACCTGCGAAGATCGAAGCAATTTTTTTGGTCCGTTTAACAGAATCTCCTTCTTTTATTTCCTCTGAAGAACCCAGAAGTACCGCACCAACATTGTCTTCCTCAAGATTGAGAACAATACCGATGACGCCGCTGTCAAATTCGATCATTTCATTTGCCCTGACGTTAGTCAGACCATGAATACGGGCAATTCCATCACCAACCTGCAGAACTGTCCCGACTTCTTCCAGTTCAACATCGGTTTTAATTCCCTTTAATTGCTCTTTTAATATTTTTGATACTTCTGAAGGCTTTATTGTTGACATCTCTTACAGGATTTTAAGAATGGATCAATTCTCTCTTAATTTTATTAAGCTGAGCGCTTAAGCTTGCATTTATTTGCTGATCATCGATACGCAAAATAAATCCGCCGATAATGGAAGGATCTACTTTTTCTTTCAGGTCGATATTGACTTTAAACTTTTTATGAATAACTGCATAAATTTCTTTCCGGTGCGTTTCGGTCAGTGGGATGGCGGTGGTAATTAAAGCATCATAAATGCCTTTATTTTTTTTGTAGTACGAGAGGAAGTAGATGCAAATATCCTTAAGGTACATCTCCCTGGTGTTGTTGATAAGCAGGTAGAGAAACTGTATACTCATTTTCTGTAGCTTACCTGCAAACAGGACATCAATTATCCTAAGTTTCTCAGATATCTTGAGAATTGGATTCATAATAAACTGTTTGAACTCTTCCGATTCATCAAGGATCAACTTGATATTTTCGATATCTTTCACAACTACATCCAGCTGTTTGCTTTCTGAAGCCAGGTCGTAGAGAGCTTTCGCGTAGCGAACGGTTATGAGGCTTTCGTTCATCTTAAGGTGTTGATTTAATTCATTTTTGTATCCCTCAGCAGCCGGTCAATGAGTTCTTTCTGATCTTCTTCGCTGGCGAGTTTCTCCTTCAATAATTTTTCTGCAATGCTAATGGAAAGACTTGCGGCATGTTCTTTAATTTCAGAAATGGCAGCGTCTTTTTCGGATTTAATATTCGCTTTGGCATCGGAGATGATCTTGTTGGCTTCCAGTGCGGCCTGTTCCTTGGCATCGATAATAATTTGTTCCTTGAGATTTTTAGCCTCTTTCAGAATGATATCCCTTTGCTTCTTTGCTTCGGCCATGGTTTTTTCATTGTCAGCCTGCATTTTTTCCATCTCCTTTTGCGTGATCTCGGCGGAACGCAAGGCATTTTCAATGGTATCCTCTCTCATTTTTAAGGCATTCATCAGGGGTTTCCAGGCGAACTTTTTAAGAACGAAGAAAACCGTAAGAAATGCAATGAGCATCCAGATTACCGTTCCGGTATGCGGTTGTAAAAGTCCCATAATCTAGTAGTTTTTAAACAGGGAGTATGGCCAACCGCCATACTCCTGTTAATTCATCAAACACTACATTACAACAGCAAGTAGTGAAATAATTACTCCAAAGAGGGCAACCCCTTCGATAAGTGCAGCAGCAACGATCATATTAGAACGGATATCACCGGCAGCCTCAGGTTGCCTGGCAATAGCTTCCATGGCACCGCTACCGATCTTACCAATCCCAAGACCGGCTGCAACAGCAGCAATACCGGCACCTAAAGCGCCTCCTAATTTTGCTAATCCTACTGCTTCAAGAAGAATAATTAAAAACATAATGGTTTGTATTTAATTGAATTAATGATGTTCCTCAACCGCCATACCAAAATAGAGAGCAGAGAGGAAAGTAAATACATAAGCCTGAATAAATGCTACCAGCAATTCAAGCAAAGTCATGAATATGATAAAAAATACCGAAACAACGGAGACCCCGTATCCGAGGTATTGATTCATTTCACCAAAGAGGAAAATCAGGGAAATGAATCCGAGCCCGATGATGTGTCCTGCCGTAATATTGGCAAAAAGCCGGATCATCAGAACCAGAGGTTTAATAAATATACCAATTGTTTCCACAAGAGGCATAATCGGAAGTGGGGGTACTTTAAGCCAGATGGGGACACCCGGGGCGTTGAAGATATGTTTCCAGTAGTTTTTGTTTCCCTTAATAGTGGTAATGGTAAAGGTCGCCAGAGCCAGGACCATGGTCACTGCAATATTGCCCGTCACATTTGCTCCTCCCGGGAAAATGGGAATGAGCCCCAGCATATTATTGATCCAGATAAAAAAGAACACGGTAAGCAGGTAGGGCATAAATTTTTCATACTTTGCCCCGATTGAGGGTTTGGCTACATCATCACGGACAAAGAGGATGATGGGTTCCAGAATAGACTGGATTCCCTTTGGTGCGGCTATTGGGTTTCTCTTGTAAGCATTGCCGATCCGGATGAAAATCAGTAAAATGACGAATACACTGATGAAAAGCGAAGCAACGTTCTTAGTGATAGAAATATCAAAGGGGAGCACATCTGATCCGTCAGCAAGGGCTTCCACAATTTTGCCTTTATGATCACCCTCAGCTTCAACGCGGAATCCTTTATAGGCTTTGTGTCCGTGTTTAAATTTTGAAGACCAGAAAGCAACCAGTCCCTGCTCCTTGCTGTACAGAATGACAGGAAGAGGGATACTTACATGTGTTTCTCCAAAGGTAATAATTTGCCATTCGTAGGAATCGCCGATGTGGTCAAAGATAAATTCTCCGGGGTTGAATTTTTCATGGTCAGAATCCCCGTGCCCGGCTTTTTCGTGTGGAGTTTCTTTCTCTGCAACCCCGGATAGCACGGTGTCACTTACTATCGCGAGGGTCTCTGCTTCACTTGCCCATGCAGATTTGGCCCCAACATAAAAAAACATTGCTATCCCGATCAGAATCAAGGATAATTTTCCATAATGGAAAGTATTATCAAATCGCATGAATCAAAATTCAAAATGTTGCTAACGAAATTAAAAGAGCAGGATTCAGCAAGAGCTTCCCAATCAATACTAAAGTTAATAAAGAATTTTAATTATCTAAAGCATCCGGAATAAATGTACCTTTTTTTTCACTTATTAAAATCGTTCTTCTCTTTCCGGATAAAAGAATTCACTTCATGAAAGGTGAAAATAATGTATAAGAAAAACTCAGTTGCAATAAGGATAATTCTTTCGGTTTTCCCCTTTTCAACCAGAACTATTACAATGGTGAGGGCGATATAGGACAGGAATTTCAGAGAAAAAGATTTGATAATGGTCTGCAAAATTTTGGAAGTGCTCTGTATCATCAACCGAAAGGTGAAGATATTGATCAGGACTGCAACTATCAGGATTACCGGGATCAGGGGGTGGAAATAGCCGGAAAGCAGCGTTGAAAAAAGGATGAATCCTGCAAGGATCAGAAGGATTCCCAGGATAACTGTCTGCAAAAGGAATTTTCTAAGTGTCGGTTTCATTTCTTTTTTCTCATCAGGTCTTTCAGCATAAAATACATTGCAAAGATTACCGACAGGAGGGACAGGCCAACAGTAAATACAGGAAATGACCACTTGATCAGTGCGTCAAGTTTAATCCCTCCAAATGTGCCAAGCAGGATAATTGCTGCCATCTGGAACACCAGGGAAGAATACTGGCTATACTTATTTAAGCTTTTTTGGGTCTTCTGTGCCTGCTGCTGGTCCGGGCTCATTAAATGATACTTCAGAGCTCATATTACAATTACCGGTGAATTTAGCACCTGGCTCGATGGCCAGTCTTTTAGCACTGATATCTCCAAGGATAACAGAAGTAGTTTTAAGAGAGAGCAATTCCTGAACATTGATCTTTCCTTCAATTTTGCCTTCAACATCAGAATTTTTACAATGTACTTCACCCTTGATCAAACCGGTAGTACCAATCACAACCTTGCCCTTGGTTTTCAGATTTCCTTTAAGTGTTCCGTCAATTCGGATATCGCCCGTTGATTCTACGTCACCTTTGATATCTGTTCCCGCTCCTATAAGATTAATAGCGTTATTTTCCGGTTCAGTTAATTTTGCCATTTCAGTTAATATTTTCGTATTCAAGACTAAACGGTAAATATAAGAAATTAGTAAGTAGGATGAGAAGTTTTTTTAACACAAAAAATCCCGGCCTTTAGCCGGGATGAAATATTAACAGAGCGTAATTAATCAGTTTTTGTAACCTTACTAAGCGGGATCGTAAGCCCATTTCAGATAGATTGATCCAAAGGTGAATCCGGCACCAAAAGAGGCAATGATTACATTATCGCCTTTCTTTAATTGTTTCTCATAATCCCAAAAGCACATCGGAATGGTAGCAGCAGTGGTGTTACCGTAACGATCGATATTGATCATGACTTGTTCCCGCTCAATACCCATGCGTCTTGCTACAGCTTCGATGATTCGCATGTTGGCCTGGTGTGGAACCAGCCATTTCAATTCATCGGAGCTAATATTATTTCGTTTCATGATATCTACCGAGATATCAGACATGGTTGAAACTGCTGACTTGAAAACGGTTTTGCCTTCCTGGAACAGAAAATGATCACCATTATCGATGGTTTCGTAGGTAGGAGGATATAGTGAACCGCCAGCCTTCAGGTAAAGGAAATCTGTGCCCTTCCCGTCAAAACCGATGATCCTGTCGATGATACCAACATCCTCGGTTGTAGGTTCAAGCATTACAGCAGCAGCAGCATCACCAAACAGGGGAGAGGTAGACCGGTCGTTGTAATTAGTGATCGATGACATCATGTCAGCACCTACCAGAATGGCTTTTTTATAGGCTCCGCTTTCAACCATTCTTGAAACGGTTTCTATGCCATAAACAAATCCCGAACATGCAGCTGAAAGGTCAAAATTCAGGGCAGTTGTCATTCCCAGTTCTTTACAAACCAGGTTGGATACGGTTGGGAAACGCATATCCCCTGTGATGGTTGATACAACCAAAAGGTCGATCTCTCCCGGTTCAGTGTTTGTCTTTTTAAGCAGTTCCTTTATAGCATTAATGGCCAGGAATGAGGTGGCTTTTCCTTCTTCCTTCAGAATTCTGCGTTCCTTGATACCTACACGTTGAGTGATCCATTCGTCTGAGGTATCCACCATTCTGCTCAGCTCCGCATTATTCAAAATGTAATCCGGCACATAACCACCGACACCTGTGATAGCAGCTTTAATACTTGTCATTATTTAAAAGCTTGTTTGATTTTGTCAATAAGTCCTGCTTCTACTACGTTGGCAGTATGCAGGATCATATTTTTAATAGCCTGGGGACCTGAAATCCCATGTCCGATTATTGCGGGAGCGTTGATACCCAGGATGGGGGTTCCTCCGGTATTTTCGAAGTTGAACCTTTCCAGGAACTCGGATTGAGTTTTTTGTTTCCTGAGCATCATGTAGAAAGCTTCGGCAGTTTTAAGAATAGTATTCCCTACGAATCCGTCACAGACCAATACATCCATCTTATCGCTGAAGACATCTGTTCCTTCAGCATTTCCGATGAAATTGAAATCCGATGTGCCTTTCATGGCCTGGTGGGTCGCCTTGGTCAGAAGGTTTCCTTTTTCTTCTTCGGTACCGATGTTAAATAATGCCACGCGGGGCTTTTCGATACCATATACCATTTCAGCATACAGCGACCCAAGTATGGCATACTGATAGAGAACATCAGGTTTGCAGTCAGGGTTAAGTCCTACATCAAGCAGCAGGGTTTGTCCGGAAGGCTTTGGGATACTGGCTGTAATACAAGGGCGCATAACGCCTGGTATCGACTTGACAACCTGCATCGCACCGACCAGCATCGCACCCGTATTACCGGCACTGGCGAAACCATCTATCTGTCCGCTTTTCAGGTAGGTAAATCCCAGAGGGATGCTGGCCGAAGGCTTTTGGGTAAAAGCCTTTGCTGGATATTCCTCCATACCGATACCTTCTGTGGTATGGATAATCTCGAATACCTCAGGGTTGAAGTTTTCAGCATCGCAAAGAGAACGGATTTTGCCCTCATCGCCAAAAAGCACGATGGTACCCTTTTCTTTTAACTCTTCGTAGGCAAGGATTGAACCCCTGACTGTTGCTTCAGGAGCAAAATCACCTCCCAGAATGTCAATTCCAATTCTCATTAAGAGGTGGCTTGAGCGTTAAATTAAAGATTTGCTTCTTTCTCGATAGCAAGTTTTCCTTTGTAGTGCCCGCATTCCGGACATACCCTGTGGTATTGAACAGTGGCACCACAATTCTGGCAAGTCGCTGTAGTCGGAGCAACTGCCTTATAATGCGTTCTTCTCTTATCTCTTCTCTGCTTCGATGTCTTATGCTTCGGATGTGCCATTTTTAATTCGTATTAGTATTATTTATTAATATCCTTTAGTTTATTCCATCTTGGGTCATTCTCTTCTTCATGAATATCATGGGAGTGAGAATTAAGTCTCCTGAGCATGTCCTCATTACAACCTGAAGTTCCGTCTGCATGGTCTGGGTGCATCCGACTGATAGGCAGGCAAAGGCCAATGCATTCATAAAAATATTGTTGCAGTTTAAGTTGATGTTCACCGGGAGGTACTATCCAGATTTCATCATTTCCACCACTACTGTCCTCTCCAAATTTTACAACCAGCTCACCCTGATATTGGATGGGGAGCCTGAAAAAGTCGAGGCACCTGTCACACTGAACTTCAAGATAACCCTTCAGGGAAACATCAAGGCTTAACATATTGGTCTTTTTATAAAGGATAACCAGTGCGTTAAGATTCCCGCTCCGGGCATTCAGCAGTTCATACTCATCAAAGAACTCTTGCTTGAAGTCGAACTCAAAGCTATGTTCTCCCTCTATTAATCCGGTAAAGGAGATAATATATTGATTTCCAAGTTTCAACTTCACCTGTTTAAGGTCGTGCAAAAGTAGAAATATTTATCAGAATAAAAAAAAAAATTACAGATAGGAAACTCATCCTCAGAAATCCCAGCTGGAAAAGGGGATACAAGGCATTATTGCGGTTTGAAATGGGACTCTATAGTTTCAATCAGGGTATCGATAAAATAATCATCTTTAATGACATATTTCATAGCTCCTTCCTTAATAAATTCATTGATTGTATCGCGATCTTTCTCTCTGCTAAGGATGATAACCGAAACATCTTGCTTTGATTCATTGATCATTTTCAGAGTATCCAGTCCCGTCATGGCCGCTTCACCCTCTCCTCCCATGTAATAATCTAAAACAATCAGTTCCGGATTAAGGTTGAGGTTTTGAATACAATCCTCCCCTGAGAAATATGACCTAACTTCAAATCCTTCACGGCATTTGAAGGTATATTCCATCAAATTGAGCATCATTTTATCATCATCCACGAAAAAAATCAACTTCTCCATGTACACAAAGGATTGTTTCGGTTAAATTTTTTTTATACGTTAATTAAACCAAAAGTTACAATTTATCTCAGTCACATTTGAGAAAAATTGAAGAATCTTATGTCAAGCATAAGCCTGGCCTGCGCAGCAGGTAGTCAATAAATGTTCCCTGCATGCCGCAAATATAACAAAAGTCTGCTTACATTTGAAGCTCCAAAAAACGATTTTCACCTGCTGAAAATAAATATATACAGGTGTGGAACATAGATTATTTTGTACATTTTTCGTTTTTAATTAACTTTAATACTTCAGCGCAATGGCGCATATAAAATATTTTGAAAAATAATCTTGGTAAAATGAGTGAAATATCCGGAATTGTCACACAGGTTATTGGGCCTGTTGTTGATATCAGCTTCGAACAGTCGGGAAGTGAATTACCAAAAATTCATGATGCACTGGAAATTTATAAGAGCAAAGATGAAAAGTTAATTGTTGAATGTCAGCAACATATTGGAGAGAATTCGATCAGGACCATTGCAATGGATTCTACTGACGGACTTCAAAGAGGGCTGAAAGCGATCAGCCTGGGGCGTACCATTGAGATGCCTGTTGGAGATCAGATTCGCGGAAGGCTTCTGAATGTTACAGGAGAAGCTATCGACGGCTTGGGCAAGCTGGACACCAAAAAAGGCTACAGCATACATAATAAGCCTCCCCAGTTTGATAAACTGTCAACCGAAACCGAGGTGCTTTTTACAGGTATTAAGGTAATCGACTTACTGGAGCCGTATTCAAAGGGGGGTAAGATAGGTCTGTTTGGCGGAGCTGGAGTTGGGAAAACCGTGATTATCATGGAACTGATCAATAATATCGCAAAAAGATATTCTGGACTTTCGGTATTTGCAGGGGTTGGTGAACGTACCCGTGAAGGGAACGATCTGCTTCGCGAGATGATTGAATCCGGCGTAATAAAATATGGAGAGGAGTTTTTAAAGTCTATGGAAGCTGGTAGCTGGGATTTAAGTAAAGTGGATCATAAAGCCCTAAAAGAATCGCAGGCGACCCTGGTTTTCGGACAGATGAATGAACCTCCCGGAGCCCGTGCCAACGTTGCCCTTTCCGGACTGTCTGTTGCTGAATCATTCCGTGACGGTGATGAGGAAAGCGGAGGGAGGGACATACTTTTCTTTGTAGACAACATATTCAGGTTTACCCAGGCAGGATCCGAAGTTTCTGCGCTTTTGGGAAGGATGCCTTCTGCCGTAGGTTATCAGCCAACTCTGGCTACTGAAATGGGAACGATGCAGGAGCGAATCACATCAACCACAAAGGGGTCCATCACATCTGTACAGGCTATCTATGTTCCGGCTGATGACCTTACCGACCCGGCTCCTGCCACCACCTTTTCTCACCTGGATGCCACAACGGTTCTAAGCCGTAAGATCGCAGCCCTGGGCATCTATCCTGCTGTGGATCCGCTGGATTCAACATCACGAATTCTGACACAGGATATCGTGGGGAAGGAACATTACGATACGGCACAAAATGTGAAAGAATTGCTGCAAAGGTATAATGAACTCCAGGATATCATTGCGATTTTGGGTATGGACGAGCTTTCTGAGAATGACAAACTTGTTGTACACAGAGCCAGGAGGGTTCAACGCTTCCTCTCCCAACCCTTCCATGTTGCTGAGCAGTTTACCGGTATGGCCGGGGTGCTCGTTTCCATTGAGGATACCATCAAGGGATTCAATATGATTATAAACGGGGACGTGGACCAGTATCCCGAAGCTGCATTCCATCTTGTAGGTACCATAGAGGATGCTATTGCCAAGGGTGAAAAGTTATTAGCGCAGTCCAAAAAGAACTAAAAGCTGAACAGCTGTGAAACTAGAAGTACTGACACCTGTAAAAAAGCTCTTCGAAGGGGAGATTGAGTCCATACATGTTCCTGGGGAAAAAGGATCCTTTACTGTATTGCATAACCATGCACCGATTGTTTCCACACTGCAGCGGGGGGTAATAAGGATCGTCAGCCGGGGCCATGCTGATCAAAACATAGAAATTAGCGGGGGGATTATCGAGGTAAAGAAAAACAATATCATTGTCCTCGCTGATCAGGAATAGCTTGATTACCCTGCAATTCATCCTAAATTGAACGCAGAGACCTTTTTTTAACACAGTTTCCACAGATGTGCGGATGTACTGAATTAGTATAAGTGCTGACGGGTGGATCGGAAAGGCAGAAGGGGATAACTGACTCCGATTGTCGATGCAAATTCTTATGAAATGTTATTTTTGCTGCTGGAGAAAACAGGATTCTCCTAAGAACAAAAAAATCCATTCTTATGAAAATTGAAGTATCCAATGGTGAGATAATTGATAAACTAACCATCATACAAATTAAACTGGAACGTATACATGATGCCGGGAAGGTAGCTAACCTAAAAAAGGAGTATGAGGTTTTAAGTGAGGCGGCTGAAAAAATCATTTCAAAAGAGGATGACTTATTCAGGGACCTGTATGAAGTGAATGCAGCCTTGTGGGGAATCGAAGATACGTTAAGGGACCTCGAGCGGAAGAAAGACTTCGGGACCGAATTCATAGAGTCAGCACGTTCCGTTTATTTTACCAATGATAAACGGGCCGAAATAAAGAAGAAAATCAATCTTAAAACAGGGAGTAATCTGATTGAAGAAAAATCATACAAGAAATATTAAACCGGAAGAAAAGCATATCCTGGTTATGCGTTTCTCAGCTATGGGAGATGTTGCGCTGACACTGCCGGTCATTCGGGGAGTTTTGCAGCAGAATGCTGATTACTATATTACACTGGTTACTCGTCCGTTTTTTGCTTCTTTTTTTAAAAACATCGAACGTCTGGAGGTCATTTCGGCAGATTTTTCTGGTCGTCATAAAGGTCTTCCGGGGATTGTGCGTCTTTTCAAAGATTTATCCAGACTTCATAACTTTGATCACATTATTGATCTTCATGGAGTAATTCGAACGCAGGTCCTTTCTTTTCTCTTCCAATTGAAAGGAAAGTTGGTTCACCGTATTAATAAGGAGCGGAAATTGAAGAATCATTATCTTCATCTAGAAAAGGCTCCAGATCTAAAGCATTCTATAGAGCGGTATATTGAGGTTTTCCGGGAAGCAAAGGTTCAGGTTGAACCCTACCCCCCTCCCGTATTCAATTTGGATGATTCGATGAAATCCGGGGCAGAGACTTTTATCAGGGAGTCGGGGATTTCCGGTCAGAAACTTATTGGGATAGCCCCCTTTGCAAAGCATAAACTGAAGGTCTGGCCGCTAAATCGTGTAAGGAACTTCATTGAACAGCTCAGCAGTTATCCACAGGTTCAGATCCTATTATTTGGAGGGGGAAAGTATGAGAAAGAACAACTTAGAATACTTGCCAGCAGGTACTCCTGTTGCAGACTTGTCAATCTTTCCCTCGATGAGGAAATTGCATTGATTGGCCGGCTTGATTTCATGATCAGTATGGATTCAGCCAATATGCATATTGCTGCCCTTTCAGGGATACCGGTTATTTCAATATGGGGAGCCACACACCCCGGAATGGGATTCAGCGCATGGAAGCAACCAGACCAACACACAATCCAGGTACCAGATGATGAACTGCGGTGCCGCCCTTGTTCAATTTACGGGAAAGGTATTTGTCACAGGGGTGATTTCGCATGTATGGACAGGCTGACTGCCGAGGCGGTGATAAACCGACTGGAACAATTGGAGCTGATTAGTGCCAGGAAGCCCTGATAATTTGGAAGTACTTTACCAGGAATGGAAGGAAAACCTCCGGTATTTCCAGGGTCCGGTGAATCAGAATTTCGTGAAGAAAAATTTGCAAATTGTTTTGCCGATCAGTGATTATTCCCAATCTTTATCCGATAAAATAAATGTTTTCAGATGCTTAGAATTAGTCTTGTGCTGACTTTTCTGGCCTGTGTTCTTACCTTGAGAGCACAGCAACAGGTCAGCTTTTATGCTGAAGACAGTCTGCGGATAACAGCTGATCTTTACTTAAAAGATACTAAGGCACCCTTCATCCTGCTTTTTCATCAGGGGGATGCCAGCCGGGGCGAGTACAGTGAGATTGCCATCAGATTAATGAAATTGGATTATAACTGTCTGGCGGTTGACCTGAGGTATGGAGATAAGATTAACTATGTCCGGAATGAAACGGCAAATGCTGCCAAGGCAGGGGATTTTGACCGTTCAATGCTCGGGGCGCAAAAAGACATCCGGGCAGCCTTGAAATATATCCGGCGTTACAATAAGGAAAAGGTTATTCTTCTCGGGAGTTCTTTTTCAGCTTCCCTGTGCCTGCTTGAAGCCGCCGGAAACAAGGATATTAAGGCAGTCATTGCTCTAAGTCCGGGTGAATTCTTTCGCCCGGAGCTGGTGGTAAAGGAAAAGATTGGGGGAATAGCACAACCAATTTTTATTTCTGCCACAACCCTGGAGTATGATTTTGTTAAGGAGATGTTTTCCGACATCTCTCCTGCAAGTCTTCATTACTTCCAGCCCGGAAGGGGCAGAGGTGACCATGGTGCAAAAATGTTATGGAAAAGCAGTGAATCATCCGATCAATGCTGGTTGGAGTTATTGCTTTTTTTTAAGAAGATAAGGTACTGAGTGAAAAATTGCATTCTACACATGCCTCTGCAATCTATTGTGCTTGTAATGAAATGGATAGCAACCGGGACTCTGATCAGCGAGAGGATTTTACCGGGACTCTGAGCAACTTTTAATACTTTATGACGTAAAATGCCCTGTTGCTTTAGACCTAAGTATTCGAAGAATGATAAGTTTCAAATAGTTTTTTTTAACTTTAGCTAAGAAATTCATTTCTTTATACAATGTTTAGGTTCCTACAGAGTTAATTAAGAAATACAATACACCAATTAATGGCAGGCATACGAGCACTTCTTGGACTTTTTCCTAAGACCGGCGACTACGAGAGCAAGCTAAACACTCTTGATGAGGAGTATAAGGAGCTCATGGCGGTTAAAAACTCAAAAGAATTACATGAACTACATGAGTTGGAAGCTACGGTAAATTCGGAAGAATTTATTCGTAAGAAGAAAGAGATTTTGTCTCTCAGGTTTAAGCAAACTGATGACTACCAAAAAGAGCAGCAGTATAAAAAGGCAGCTAAATCAGCCGACATTAAGCTGTATTACAAAGTAATGAATTCATCCGACCTGCGGAATTTTGAGAGGATCGCTGGATCTGCTGATCTGAGGACCTACAACGATCTTGAAGAGTTCGTAAAATCTGCTGAGTTTTTGCATCTTAAGAAGGAATCTAAAGCGAAAGCTTTTAAAGCCTCTGATGAATATGTCAGGTTCCAGGATTATCTGAGACTCAGGAAATCAAAAGATATTCAATTCTTTGAGAAATATAAGAAATCAAAATCGCTGAGCAATTTCAACCAACTTTCGGGATCTGACAGGCTGAAACAATTCGAAGAACTTGAAGCCTATGTTAAAGGGGATGAGTTCAATAAATTTAAAGCATATTGTCTGAAACCTCCCAGGAAGAGGTGGATGGAATCCAAAGAATTTGAGATTCTGCAGGATTATGAACTAAGGAAGAAATCGGAAAAGATTGTTTGGTATTTTAAGTACGCTGAACATAAGCGTTTTGACTGGCACCGTCGCTGGACTCTGACATTTAAGGATGAGTTTTCAGGACCCAAGCTGGACAAAAAAATATGGTTGACACGGTATTACTGGGGAGATAAAATGTTTAAAGGCAGCTATTCTCTAAGTCAGGATAAGCATTTCGTTACCGATGGTGATAATTTACTGCTGGAAAACGGGAGACTGCACATTGTTACAAAAAAGGAAGATATTAAGGGAAATTCCTGGGATACCTCCTACGGTTTTATTTCCAGGGAATTTGGATATACATCAGGGCTTATCAACAGCGCGAACAGTTTCCGTCAGAAATACGGAATTTTCAGTGCGAAAGTGAGGCTTAATGCCGAATCTAAACTGATCAATGCTTTCTGGATGGTGGGTAACAGCATGGTTCCTCATATCGATGTTGTTAAAGCAGCAAAGAAAATAAGCTTTAGCCATGCATGGGGCGATCCAAAAGACCTTAAATCTGTTAATAAATTCAGTTATAAACGGGGAAGGAAAAGGCTGGCGAATGATTTCTATATCTTCTCTCTGGAATGGAAACCTGGTAAATTAAGCTGGTCCATCAATGGTGTAGAGGTTGCTTCAACTACCTCCGGAGTTCCTGATGAAGAAATGTATATTGCCTTTAGTGCTGGGCTGCAGACGGATGTTAATGGTATCCTTCCGGCAAGAATGGAAATCGACTGGGTAAGATGTTACCAGTTGAACGAGCTGCTGGAAGCCTAGGGTCCGGCAGTTGAATACGAATAATTTCCTGAGTTACCTGATCGTATCGTTGGCAGGCATTAAATTGATTTCCAGCAGGTCATCAATAATACATGTTGTACGCATCCTCATTCCGAGTTCGTAATCCGGGATCAGTTCTTCATCTGCAAAAATTACCTTGTACTGTTCAAGCTTTGTCATCTTCTTCTGTTTTATAGTTATTGGTAAATCTATTCCTCCAATCTTAATTATACATTAAGCAGGGATTAAGCTTTTCTGTCGCAATTTACTCGAAGGATTCGGCACCAACATCTGAGGGTGCGTATTGTCCATCCATAGACCGGTGCAGAAGAAAACTTTTAGCGCATTTCCTTATTAGCAAACCAAATAGGCCCTACCTTTGTTTAGTGTTGAAACAGACACAGAAGAATTAGCCACGTATTTCCGGATAAAGAAAATGGAGCCTATGAATAGTCAGCCAAGTACTTTGAGTCAAAAAGAGATTAGGCGATACGCTTTACAGATAAGTGTCCCGCAAATCGGGATAAAAGGACAGGAAAAGATAAAATCCGCGAAAGTGCTGGTCATCGGTGCGGGGGGTAAGGGGACCTCAGTTATGCAAAATCTGGCTTCCATCGGTGTAGGCGAAATGGGAATAAGCGATAATTTTCCTGTTTTGGAGAGCGACTTGAGCCGACAGCATCTTTATGGGAGCAATGATATCGGTAAGCAAAAAGCCATTATTTCCAGACAAAAACTATTGGAGATCAATAACCTGAATAATTACAGGCTACATAATGTATTTTTATCTGCAGATAACATTTCTACTATCTGCAGGGATTACGATGTCCTGGTGGATACTACCGACAATGCAGCCGCTCATTACCTGATAAGTGATGCAGCAGTAGAACTGAATAAACCCCTCGTTTTTGGAGCGCTAAAGGGGGGTAATGGCCTTGTTACAATCCTGAATTATCAGCATGGCCCATCGCTCAGGTGTATATTCCCTGAACCTGAAATGATGGAAAGGACCAATAGCGATGAAGACTTTACCTGTCACCTTTCTCTTCTTGCAATCGTGGGAGGGATTATTACCAATGAAGTAGTCAAAGTAATCCTGAAAAGGGATAGCCAGCTAAGTTCAAATTTGTTAAATATAGATCTTGGGAAGTACATTTTTAGCCTGAAACCCGTTGAAAGGAATCCCGATAATTTCAAAGCCAATAACTAATGTGGTTGGAAACTGGTTTTCAAATAGTTGAAATACTTGTATAAGAGTGTGTATAACTTTTGAGAGCAATTCCGGATATTAGGGCAGATAATGACTATTTTATGCTGCTAAATTTTGGTGACTTTTTCTATGCTGAAATCTTTGAGGAACAGAGTATTAGTATTTTTTATTCTGGTTGCATTCGTGATCGCCGGTTTGGTTTTTCCAATAAACTATTTTCATGCAAAAAAGAGGCATCAGATTGAGCAGCGTGTAGAAGACATCAATGAGGTATATTTTTGTTTTGTACGTGATTTAAAATATACATCAGCCTTCATCTCACTGGAGACCATGAATCTCGATTTCTTCGTTAAAGGAGAGAGCCCTTATCTTAAAGCGCACGATTTAATTCAGGATTCAATTACCCATCGGATAGATTCCCAGCTGGGAGAATCCGGATCCGGCTCATCTTCCGGTGTACTTTATGATATCAGCAAAGGCTATAAGGAATTTTGCCAGCTTTTCGACAGCATTGTATTATATACCTATAAACGGGGTTACCGATACTTGGGAGTTGAAGGGGAGATGCTCAGTTACATGTATGCTATCGAGAAGAATTACAGTGAGCTTGAGGGCATACCAAAAATACGCTCCTTTGAGAGGGAATACCTAAATCGGAATGATCAGGATGCTGTCAGGGAGATTCGGGAACTTTCAGAGGATTTAGTGGCATCCCTGGCAGCGAACCAGCAGTATCCTGCCGATGAAAAGCTTGAAATTCAATACTTGCTTCGGGCGTATACCAAAAGTCTTACCGAACTTTCTGAACTCGACAACCGATTAGGGATCAGAAGTAATACCGGATTAAAGAAAGATCTCTTCTCGCAGGGTAATAAACTTGAGAAGAACCTGGCTAACTATGTTGCGTCAAACAGGAACCTGGAAAAAAAGCAATTAGTGCAGCTCAACATTTTATTTGGGATCCTGGCATTATTACTTTTTTTAAGTGTCATTGGATTAAGCATATACATTTCAAAATTTCTTGTGTACCACCTGGAGAAGCTTAGTTTTTATGTCTCCAAGTTGGCAAGGCATGATTTTAATTATTCAGGGGACAAACTGAACCTTCATCGGTCGAGCCGCGAAATCAGAAGCATATACAGGGAGATTCGGAATATGGTGGCACAACTCAGGATTCGTGAGAAACAGCGAGATGCTGCTATTGCCGAAGCCCGTCAAAGTGAGAAACGCTACCGTGACCTTTCTGAATTGCTGCCACAAAGCATTTTTGAGACTGATAAGCTTGGCAATCTGATCTATGTGAATAAAGCCTGGTACCTGGCATTTGGTTATACAAAGGAGGATTTGAAAGAGGGACTGAACCTCATTGAAATCCTGCAGACGAATACCGACAGCAATATTTTTGGAATTAACCGCATTGAAAACTCTGATTATATTGCAATACGCAAAGATGGTACGCGGTTTCCGGCCCAGGTTTATGCAGATATGATCCAGGTTGATATGCAGATGACTGGGCGACGGGGAATCATTATTGATGCCACCCTTAGGAATAAATACATTGAGGGCTTGAAAAAAGAGACCGCCCGGGCCGTTTCTTCGGATAAACAGAAATCTTCCTTCCTTGCGAATATGTCTCATGAGATTCGGACTCCAATGAATTCGATCATAGGATTCGCGAATCTTCTTTCAACAGAGGGAATTGAGGATGAACAGAAGGGAGAATTTGTACAGCATATTCAGGAAAGTGGCCAATTACTTCTGAACCTTATCGATGATATCATTGACGTTGCGAAGATCGAGGCAGGTGAAATAAAAATTAAACCCGGAGCCTGTGATCCGGCAAAGATCATCCATGAGCTGATTCATAGTTTCGAAGGATATAAAACAACCCTTGGCAAAGGAGATATTGAGCTGAAAGCAATTGTTCCGAATGCGGAAATCATGTTTAATTCAGATCCTTTCAGGCTGAAGCAGATTCTATCTAACCTGATAAGCAATGCTATTAAGTTTACTGATAAAGGTTCGGTAAGCATTTCATGTACCCTCAAGAATGATCGCCTGGTTGAGTTTGCAGTTGAAGATACCGGGATCGGGATGACTAAGGAAGATTTGAATGTGATCTTTTCACGTTTTACAAGGACCAGTAAGGCAGAAGCAAAAAATATTGCCGGTACCGGCTTGGGGCTCAATATCTCAAAGAACCTGGTTGAACTGCTGGGAGGCCAGATGTGGGTAAGTTCCGTTCCGGCGGAAGGAAGCAGATTTTGCTTTCACCTGCCCTTTAAGGCATTGCCGGTTGAGACAAAAATTCCTCATGCCACGCGAAAAGGAGAGTCAGATACAATTTTCAACTGGAAGGGCAGGACGATCCTGATTGCTGAAGATGACGAGAACAGTTACGTTTTTCTGAAAGAAGTATTACAGAAGACTCAAGCCCGGATTGTTCATGCTGTAAATGGGAAGGAAGTTGTAGAAGCGGTGAAATTCAGCGATGAAATAGATATCATATTAATGGATATCAATATGCCATATATCGACGGATATACAGCCACAGAACTAATAAAGAAAACCCGTCCGTCATTGCCTGTCATAGCACAAACCGCCTATGCCATGGAGGGAGACAGGGAAAAGAGCATCCTGGCCGGATGCGATGATTATATGACTAAGCCGGTTAATCCCCAGAACCTTCTGGCGAAGATCAATCAGTTTATGCCCCTCAGGTTCAAGGATCAGGCTCCTGCTACCAACAAACCCGACCATCAGGAAACGCTGGCAAGCTATAAAAAGAAAAACGACTAATACCATCCGGAATGCGACTTTTACTTTTTAGCAATTCAACGAATGCAGGAGAGGAGTATCTGGCATATACCCTGCCCTATATAGAGGATTTCCTTCGGGATACAGGGAAGGAGGCCCTGTTTATTCCCTATGCGGGAATATCGGTTGGGTATGAAAGGTACAGCCGTATGGTGGCATCACAACTTTCCTCAATCGGCATAAATCTTACCTCAATTCATCAAGCCGGAAATAAGGCAAAAGCGATTAAAAATGCATCGGTTATCATAATTGGAGGAGGTAATACGTTCTATCTTCTGAACCTGCTTCAGAATGAAAAATTGATGGAACCGATCAGGAAAGAAGTGCTGGAAGGGAAAGCCTTTATTGGATGGAGTGCAGGA
The DNA here is from genome assembly GCA_016931575.1 of Bacteroidales bacterium. GTDB lineage: Bacteria > Bacteroidota > Bacteroidia > Bacteroidales > UBA10428 > UBA10428. The sequence continues at coordinate 55,599 of JAFGEO010000006.1, forward strand.
TCAAATATGGCCTGTCCCACGATTTGTACAACTAATGATATGCCCATTGTTGAACCTCTAAGTTTTCAGTCACTGGGATTCTTACCCTTTCAGATTAATCCGCATTACACGGATTTCGTTCAGCAGGGACATGCCGGAGAAACCAGGGATATGCGTTTACGGGAATACATCCTGGCAAATCCCGGCACCTATGTCGTTGGACTCAGGGAAGGTTCCCTCTTGCAAGTGGAAGGAAATCAACTCATGCTGAAAGGTAACAAACCCTGTAAGATCTTCCGGCATATGCAGGATGCATTCGAGATTTCCCCCGGGGGAGATTTGAATTTTCTCATGGGATGATTCGATCCTCCGCAGAATATATGATTGTAGCAGATTTGATCAGATGAAAATTAAACTATCCCGGAAAATATTGAAAAGGGTCATATTTATCCTGATTGGAGTATGGCTTCTTCTTCTTGTGGCACTTTTCCTGACCAGTGGAAAGTTCGAGGAACAAGCTATTAAAATGTTCCATAATCAGGTTGCAAAATACCTTAAAACCCAGATCATCATAAAAAATACGAAGGACATTAACCTTACTTTTTTCAGGAATTTCCCCAATGCTTCGCTTACCATCCGAAACGCTTATATTTTATCGGTGACTGAGTATGATCGTTCAGAATTCAAGGATTTTAACGATCAGGATACCCTGCTTTATGCCGGACGCGTTTCACTGGTACTGGACTTATGGAGCCTCCTGTCAAATAAATATGAACTTAAGAAAATTATCATTGAGGATGGACGGATCAATATCCTGACTGACTCGGGAGGGGATATCAACTACGATATTTTCCGGGATGATGGTCCTGAAGATTCTGAGGAAGATGTGGAATACAATACCGAAAAGATCATCCTGACCAATATGCAGGTAAACTATCTTGACAGAAGCCTGGATTTGGATTACACCGGAAAAATTGATGAGGCTGCGGCCTCAGGAAGTATTAAGGGCTATAACTTCAAGCTTGACATTGAAGGCAAAATAGTTAAGAATACCCTAAGGTATGAGCATTATTATTTCAAACACCCCAAGATCATTTCCACAGTTGTTACTGTTGAAAAGGACAGGGAAAGCTACACGCTGTCCGGAGGAGTTGCCACAGCCTACGGGATTCCTGTGAATTTCCACGGCAATTATAATTTTGTCAGAAAGTCCTATGCCTATAATTTTAAGATGAAGGATGAATCAGTCAGAGATGTTGATCCTTATCTGCTGGAAATGTATCTCTCAGACCTCCAGTTATATCCAGAGAAAGGCTACCTGTCACTGAATCTCGATGTTTCAGCGGATTCAAACACAAATAACAAGTATGATGCCCGATTTAACCTAAAGAAAGGAGCTATGTATAATCATCCGATGAAAGTCAGGATTGAAGACATCTTTCTTTCAGGGACGTATAGCAACGGGCGACAAAGGAATGCGCTTTCAAGTACATTAACTATTGATAACTTAAGTTGTACCTCCGGACAGAGCAAGCTTTCCTTTACCGGGTCCATCAGCAATTTCGAATCCCCCCGGATAAGCGGGGATCTGAGCGGCACCCTGGAATTAGAGAAACTGATGGTCTCGAAAAATCTGGCAGATCAGGTTGTACTGGGGGGCATGGCGTATGCAGATTTCAAAGTCGATGGCAGCATAGGTTCCTTAGACAATATTAGCACAAGAGATCTGAAGTCAGTCAAACTTCAGGGGAAAGTCATTCTTGATCAGGCTTACATTCAGCAGAAGGATAATTCGCTTCCCGAGGTAAGTCTGACCGGGGAGATCGGTCTTAAAAACCTCATGGAGATATCCCTGAAGGATCTTAAAGTTACCACCGGGAAGAGCGATTTGCTGGTAAACGGGAACCTGGATAATCTGCCCCAGTTTTCCTCTGACAAATCCCTAATTCCAAGGTTCACCGGAAATATCCGGTCGAACGAATTCAATGTAAAGGATATTATGGTGGGAGGAGATACAAAAAAGAGTGAACCACTCAGGCTGGAATTGCCGGATTCAGTGTACCTGACCGGGAGTCTCCAGATCAATAATTTTCATTTTGATAATTTTGATGCTACACAGGTGACCAGTAACCTTGAGTATGTTCCCAGGAAACTGACCTTATCATCCTTTAATATGAATACCCAGGGAGGGAGACTTGAGAGTTCCCATACCATTGAGCAGAAAGGTGAACAGATATATACGCATTCTGATCTTAAATTCCTGAATCTGGATATTGGGGATCTGTTTTATGCTGTCAATGATTTTAACCTGGAAATCATCACCCACAACAACATCGACGGGACCCTGAATGGGACGGCAATGATAAATGGTTGCTGGGACCTGGAACTGAACCCGGTATATGATGAGCTTACCGGAGAAGCGCTGATAGCAATTGAGAAAGGGGAACTAAAAGACTATCAGCCTATGATGGCCCTGTCTGCTTTCATTGAAATGGAGGAACTTAAACATATTAAGTTTGACAGGATGACCATGGATATAGATATAAGTGATAGAAACCTGCATATTGCCGAAACAAACATTAAATCTTCGGTTTTTGCCATTTCCGGTTCCGGCGACCATCGATTTGATAACAGCTATACCTATCGAGTACAGGTTAGATTAGATGAGGTACTCTGGAGAAAACTGATTAAACGAAAACCTCAGAGCGATGAGTTTGGCTATGTAGTTGATGATGGTCTCGGCAAAACTATTGTGCCTTTGATACTAACCGGCAAAGACACCTTATATACAGTAACATACGACCGGGAGAAAGCAGGATCGAATTTCAGGGATAAGCTCACCCGGGAAAAGGAAGAGATCAGAAACCTAAGGAAAAGAGACCGCAAAAAGGAGGACGCGTATAAAGATGATATCAGGATAAACTGGGAGGAAGAAAAGAAGGAAGAGGAGCAGCAACAGGATATCCGTATTGAAGAATATGAAGAGGAAGACGATGAATTTATCATTAATTTCGATCCTGGATAAGATCTGGAAAAGGCAGGTGGGTACAGTTTGGTTTTCAGTTAACTAAGAGGAATGACAGGATGAATATCTATAAAAGAAAAAATTATTGGAAGTTTTTACTTTTCCTTGGGGCTGCGGCTATTGGATTGGGATCTCTTTGGTATACGAATAAACTGGTTAAAGATCTGGCGAATGAAGAGCAAAAGAAAATTAAGATCTGGGCTGAAGCAACCAGCCTGATTGCCAATCCGAATATTAAGCTGGATGATAACTCCGTTTTGAATTTCCTTTCAGATATCATCAAGGGAAATGAAACGGTTCCGGTGATTCTTGCAGATACAACAGGGCATATATACGAGCACAGGAATCTGAATGTTGAAAAGTCGCAAAAGCCTGCCTATCTCAAGAAAAAACTGCATGAAATGAAGTCAGAAAATCCTTCAATTCCTGTTGCATATAGTGATAAGGGTCAGGTTTTGTACTATGACAGGTCTATCATCCTTGAAAAACTTATCTATTATCCCTATATCCAGCTGGCGGTAATTCTCCTGTTCATACTGATTGCATATTTTGCCTTCAGCTCTTCGAGAAAAGCGGAACAAAACCAGGTTTGGGTTGGACTTTCAAAGGAAACTGCGCATCAATTGGGGACCCCCATATCGTCCCTGCTTGCCTGGATGGAGATTATCAAGGATCAACCTGCAGACCGGGAGCTGATCAGTGAACTGGGAAAGGATGTGAACCGCCTTCATACCATTACAGAGCGTTTTTCGAAGATTGGTTCAAAGCCGGTTCTTTCGATGAACGATCTGAACAAAACTATAATGAGTACCATTGCATACCTGAAAACCCGCTCTTCCGACAAAATAAAATTTGACATTCAGAGTAAAGAGAATAGTCTTTTCGTCCTATTTAATCCGCCCCTTTTTGAATGGGTTCTGGAGAATGTGTGTAAAAATGCCATGGATGCAATTGAGGGAGAGGGGGTGATCCGGTTAACGATGGAGAAGACCGAGAAACATGTAGTCATTGATATTACCGACAACGGAAAAGGCATACCAAAATCGAAGCAAAGGACTATATTCAAGCCCGGCTACACGACAAAGGAAAGAGGATGGGGATTGGGACTTTCACTGACCAAGCGTATTATTCAGGAATATCATAAAGGTAAAATTTTTGTCGCAGAATCTGAGATAGGGAAAGGGACAACCATTAGGATCATGATGAAAACTCATCCCCGGAATGAAGCATCTTAGTCGGAAATATCGTTTTGCAAAACATGAAAAGCTGTGTTCAGAAAAACAAATTTCAGAGCTCTTTGAGAAGGGCAGGTGGGAACAAGCGGGAAGGTTAAAGCTCCGGTACCTAATTAAAGCCTCAGCTCAGCCTGCCTTGCCCAATGTCCTGATATCGGTACCTAAGAAGCAGATTCGCAGGGCTGTAGGCAGAAACAGGATTAAGCGGCAAATCCGTGAAGCATACCGTCTGAATAAATGGATTCTGCTTGAAAAGCTGGAGATATTCCCTTGTGAACTCTACATGGCCATTATCTTTTCAGGTGAGTCAGGGATCCCTTATCTGGAAATTGAAGAGGATTTGAAGAAGCTATTGGGAATACTTGGCAGGAAGGTAGGCGCAAAATAAAATTCATCTGCAATAAATCTGCTAACGGGGAGATAAAATGAAGAGAGGAGATAAAAAAAGTGAGGCAGCTTAAAATTCTTGCTCACTCTCACTCTATTTATTGCTGTCCCGCCAGGACTCGAACCTAGACTGTATGGACCAAAACCACAAGTGCTGCCATTACACCACGGGACAAAATCGGAGTGCAAATATACAATAAAAATTATTTGTACAAACACTTGTTGGCAAGACTGGGAAAATATCTGTCAATGATTCCTGAAAACAGCTCAGGGAGTTATAAAAAACCGCCATGGTTTGCTAACCCAGGGTTCCCCGGCATAATCAATTCCTATCCTTGGGGATGTTTTAATGGTGACATGTTGCTCACCTTCTGTCAGCCAGATACGATCCGAGGCACATACGTTTTCACCATAAAAACTTTTATTAATCTTCAAATAGCGGGTTAGTTTGCCCGGGCCGTTGAAGCCTTCGATTCCTCTTATCAGCGCGGCCTGAGGAATATCTTTCGGACCGGTAACCAGGTTGAACATCCAATACATCCCATAGATCAGGTATACATAAATATGTCCCCCGCACCGGTACATGACCTCAGTTCTTTCAGTTCTTCCTTTTTTTGCATGGCAGGCCATATCCTCCTCGCCCCGGTAGGCTTCAACCTCCGTGATCATATAGGGGGTATGGTTGATCACCAGGAATTTGCCAGGTAATTCGGGACAAACGGTAAGCACATCACGTTGAAAGAAAGCCAAATCAAGCCTTTTCATCGGAACCAGGATCGTTTAATGGCATGGCGTATAAAAAGAAGGTATAGAAGAATGCAACAAATGAAACACCGATATGAGTGTCCAGGGTGTCCTCGTTTATCATGGAAAGCAAAATGATACAGAGGGAGGCCACAACCAGGAAATTCTGATATCTTCGGTCGATTATAACAGGAGCAATAAATGCAAAAACCATCCAGAGTGCTCCAAAGATCCCAAAGGTGATCAGAAAAGTCAGGTACTGATTGTGTGCTCTTCGCTGAATTTCTTTCGACAACTTGGATCTCTCGATCACATACTGTTTCCGGAATTCCTGCATGAGATCTCCTGTACCGGTACCAAACCAGAAGAAGCGACCGGAGAGGTTTGAGCCTATTTTCAGATATTCCAGGCGCTGGCTCAGAGACTGACCACTTGGATCTCCTGTTTTCCTGTAATGGTTAATTTCCCAGAGAACTTCATAGACTCTGGAGTTGAAGGAGTATTTATTCCTGAAAATATAATTTGTATAGCCGTTTTCGATCATTTTTATATCCTGATCACTGAGTTTACTGAAAGCGAGGGAGTCTTTTCGTAAACCAAGTGATGACATGTACCGGATAAGCGTAAACTGTATGCATTGTCCTTTTTTATCAAGGCCGTTATCATACGGGATATTACTTTTCTTATCCCATTCTTTTGCCAGTTCCTCAGAAGCTACATAGATCCAGATACGGTTGCCGTTTTCGTATTCATCGATATCCAGGTAATGTCTGTATGGATTCTCATTGGCTGTCATTTTTTCCAGGCTTGTCGGATCGATCTCTTCCCGCTGGTTAAAAGAGTTTATAGCATTGATCATATAAAGAAATACGGCGATCCAGATTAGGAGGGTAGTTCCTAAGGACAGGTATAAGAATTTCCTTTTTTTCAGGATTTTTGCCCACCAAATTGTAGCAACCGGTAGAAGGGCAATAAAAATTACCACTCCTGTCAGGGTCTGGAAGAAGAACAGGAAGCTGATCAGCCATAAAATTATAATCGGGTAGCTGTACTTCTCAGATTTTGCGAGGGGGATTTGTTTAAGGAATAAAATATAGAAGAGGATGTATATTGACAAAACTGCCATCAGTGAAAACCGGATATGTGAAATAAAAGGTGAGGCTTCCCGGATATCGATAAGCTCTTTTTGTGTGAACCCAAAAAGGATGAATGAGATAAGCAGTGAATTAACTACTACACTCGCAACGAAGAACTGCAATATGATTTTAAACTGGCGTGGCGAAAACGCCTGACTAGTGCCATAAATCAGGGGGAGTATTATAAAAGGTAATTTCAGTCTCAGATCAATGAATCCCATTCTCAGATTTTGGGTATTGATCATCCACAGAACATAGACAAGATAGATAGAGAGTACGATCCAGAGAGATTTCCTCTTTTTAAGGAGCTTGAATTTTTCCCTAAAACGAGCTTCAAACAGCCAGTTTCCGGAAAGAATGAACATGGAGATACTTAAGAGGTAAGGAGAATCCGGGAGGGTAACAACCATCAGGATTGTAGTCCAGAAAAAAATAGTCTGATGAATTTTTCTTGGCAACATCTCGCAGTACTTGAATTGGTCATCTCCAGCCGGAAGGGAAATGAGCGGATAAAAATAGTCAAATTTTGTGTAGAGAGGTACAAGAAATGGTAAGCAGTTGATTTGCTGAAATTTTTACTATTTCCTGCGCTTACAAATTAATTCATTTTTCATTTGTTTATTTCATAAAATTAATTGTATTTTTGCACTCCACAATTTTCAGGTGGTAGATATTGAACGAAAGAGAATTATAAAAAAATCGTACAGGAAGTGGACACACTGAGTTATAAAACGAAATCTGCAAACAAGGAAACTGTTATTAAGCAGTGGTTTGTTGTAGATGCTACGAACGAAGTATTAGGACGTTTGTCTTCAAAGGTCGCAATGGTATTGCGCGGAAAGAATAAAACCAGTTTTACCCCTCATGTTGACTGTGGTGATAATGTTATTATTATCAACGCTGAAAAAATCAGACTGACGGGTAATAAAATGGCGGATAAAACATACATCCGTCACACCGGATATCCAGGAGGACAACGCAGTGAAACTGTGGCTCACTTGCTACAGCGTGATGCTGCCAAAGTGGTTGAGATAGCAGTTAAGGGGATGCTGCCAAAGAGCAGACTCGGTAACTCGATCTCTAAAAACTTATTTGTTTATGCTGGTGGTGAACATCCACATGCAGCACAGCAACCCAAAGAACTTAATTTAAACACAATTAAATAATTGCGATGGAAGCAGTAAATGCTCTTGGTAGAAGAAAAGCAGCGGTTGCCCGCGTTTATCTGAATGATGGAAAAGGTAACATTATTGTTAACAAAAAAGATGTGAAAGTATATTTTCCACTTGAGCAACTTCAATATATTGTCAGTCAACCTCTGAGTCTTACCAATTCTGAAGGTAAATACGACATCGATGTGAATTTATATGGTGGGGGAGTAAAAGGACAGGCAGAAGCACTTAGACTGGCTATTTCCCGTGCACTGGTTAAAATCGATCCTGAACATAAAAGTGTTCTGAAATCAAACAAGCTTCTTACCAGGGATCCACGAACTGTGGAAAGAAAGAAACCCGGTAGACCGAAAGCTCGCAAGAGATTCCAGTTCAGCAAGCGTTAGCCTTGGATTTTGTTTAGTATCTAAACACTGCAGACTTCCTTTTCAGGGGCTACTGCAGCGTTGCTATGTAAAGAATGTAAACAAGTTATATTATGCCACGTACAAACTTCAATGAATTACTAGAGGCAGGTGTGCACTTTGGCCACCTTAAAAGAAAATGGAATCCCAACATGGCTCCGTATATTTTTATGGAGAAAAACGGGATACACATCATCGATTTGCACAAAACTGTTGTCAAGCTTGATGAAGCTTGTTCAGCCATGAAGCAAATTGCCAAATCAGGAAGAAAGATCCTGTTTGTTGCTACCAAAAAACAGGCTAAAGATATTGTAGCCGAGCATGTAAAAAATGTTAACATGCCCTTCGTTACTGAGCGGTGGCCTGGGGGTATGCTTACCAATTTCCCGACTATCAGGAAAGCGGTTAAGAAAATGAGTTCCATCGATAAGATGGCAACAGACGGTACTTTTGACAATATGTCAAAAAGGGAGAAACTTCAGGTTACCCGTCAGCGTGCAAAGCTGGAAAAGAACCTTGGAAGTATTGCTGATCTGACACGTTTGCCAGCAGCTATGTTCATTGTTGATATTTCTAAGGAACATATCTCATTGAGGGAGGCTAATCGACTGAATATTCCTGTTTTCGGAATGGTTGACACCAATTCTGATCCCAATATCGTTGACTTTCCTATTCCTGCAAATGATGACGCTTCAAAATCAATTTCACTGATCGTAGGTAAAGTCTGCGAAGCCATCCAGGAAGGCTTGGAAGAGCGGAAGATGGAGCGTGAAAAAGATGGTTCTCCAAAAGATGCTGAAGAGCAGGAGGAAGGAAAGAAAAGAGTAAAAAAATCTCCGGCAAAAAAAGAAGTCCTCATGAAGGAAGAAGACGAGGATGTTGAAGCTGATATCGAAGCTGAAGACGAGGATCAAGAATAATATTAACTGAAAACCAAATAATTATGGCTCAAATAACTGCTGCTGAAGTAAACAAACTGCGCAAGGTAACCGGAGCAGGGATGATGGATTGTAAAAAAGCACTCCAGGAAGCTGATGGTAACTTTGAGAAAGCCATTGAAGTCATCCGCAAAAAAGGACAGGCTGTTGCTAATAAAAGAGCTGACCGTGAAGCCAGCGAAGGTGTTGTTCTGGCAAAGGTGAGTGATAAGGCTGCGAAGGGTGCAATGATCGTTCTGAACTGCGAAACTGATTTCGTAGCAAAGAACGCTAACTTTGTGGATTTTGCACAAAAGATCCTTGACCTCGCTATCGCTGAAACTCCTGCTGACCTTGAAGCATTGAAAGCCTTACCCTTTGATGGTAAAACGGTAGCTGAAATCATTGTTGAACAGGTTGGTATTATTGGTGAAAAAATTGATCTGGCATACTATGAGAAGATCGATGCCGGTATGGTGGTTTCTTATATCCACCCCGGTAACAAACTTGCTACCCTGGTTGGTTTTAATAAAACTTCAGATATTCAGGTAGCCAGGGATATCGCCATGCAGGTGGCTGCAATGGCTCCTGTGGCCGTAGATGAGGATGGTGTTCCTGCAGAAGTGATCGAGAAAGAAAAGGAAATCGGACGAGATCAGGCCCTGAGAGAAGGAAAACCTGAGAATATCGTTGATAAAATTGCCGAAGGGAAGCTGGTTAAATTCTTCAAGGAAAATACCTTATTGAACCAGGATTTTACCAAAGATAGCAAGAAGTCTGTTAAACAGTACCTTCAGGAATCTGACAAGGACTTAACCGTCACTCAGTTCTTCCGTTATTCACTGAATAACTAGAAAGCATTTACTATATCTGAAAAGAGAGTTTCTAAGGGGACTCTCTTTTTTTATGTGTGAAAAAAAACAAGGCTTTTCTTTTCCTTATTCGCGAAAGACAATAGCTTTGAGAAGATTAAATCGTGCAATAACCTAATTACAATCAAATATGTTGGCCTATAAACGAATCCTGTTGAAACTTAGTGGTGAAGCCCTAATGGGGAAAAAAATGCATGGTATCGATGAGGACCGCCTCATGGAATACGCAAGTCAGATTAAAGAGGCCTCGGATCAGGGCGTGGAGATTGGGATTGTGATCGGCGGAGGAAATATCTTTCGGGGAATGTCTGGTGAAAAGGCCGGTTTTCACAGGATAAAAGGGGATTACATGGGGATGCTGGCAACAGTGATCAATGCCCTGGCGATACAGTCGGCTTTGGAATCGTTGGGTGGCAAGTGTACCGTATTAACGGCCATTGAGATGTCTCCTGTAGGAGACAGGTATACACCCAAACGGGTAAAAAAGGCCTTTGAAAATGATGAGGTGATCCTTTTTTCATTTGGGACAGGAAATCCTTATTTTACAACTGATACAGCAGCAGCATTGCGTGCTGTTGAGATTGATGCCGATGTACTTCTTAAAGGAACCCGTGTTGATGGTGTTTATACTGCAGATCCTGAGAAAGATGCCAAAGCAACCAAGTTTGATAGTCTCAGCTTCAATGAAACTTATTCCAGGGGATTAAAAATCATGGATTTAACAGCTATTACCATGTGTTCCGAGAATAATATGCCAGTAGTAGTATTTGACATGAACAAGGAAGGCAATCTTCTGCGGCTTCTCAAAGGAGAAAAGATAGGCACACTTGTTAACAACGGCTGATACACCTTATAGGATTTTGCATTAAAATTTTTTTATATTTTTGTTATGAAGTAACAAATCAACATCTGTATGGAAGAAGAATTACAATTGCAACTCGAAGATACCAGGGAGAAGATGCAGAAAGCGATTCAGCATCTGGAGGAAGAGCTTCTCAGGGTTAGAGCAGGGAAGGCAAGTCCTAACATCCTGGATGGTATTACAGTGGATTATTATGGATCCATGACTCCCCTGAATCAGGTTTCGAATATTTCAACGCCTGATGCAAGAACCATTGCAGTGCAGCCTTGGGAAAAATCAATGATTGAATCCATCGAAAAGGCCATTATGGCAGCCAATATCGGTCTTACCCCTGTAAACAACGGGGAATTGATCAGGATTAACGTCCCTCCGCTAACTGAGGAAAGAAGGCTTATGTTGGTTAAGCAGATTAAAGGCATGGGAGAAAATACAAAAGTTAGTATCCGTAGCGCTCGTCGTGACGCCAATGAGGCTTTCAAACAAATGAAGAAAGATGGTTTGTCGGAAGACCAGGAGAAGAATGCCGAACTGGAAATTCAAAAATATACGGACCAGTATTCAGAAAAGGTTGATAATCTGATCGACTTAAAGGAAAAAGATATCATGACCATCTAAACAACAGATGATCACACTTAAAAGAACCGCTTGTGTATAACAATGCGGTTTTTTTTATTCATCCAATAAGTTGAATACTTCGTCCAGACGGGGTTCAAGAATGATTTCTGTACGACGGTTTCGTTGTCTGGCTTCAGGAGTTTTTGAAGGATCAACAGGAACAAACTCACCCCGGCCTGCAGCCGTTAGCCGTTTGGGGTCAATGTTGCTTCCGGTAAGGAGGATGCGGATGATCGCTGTTGCGCGGGAAACACTCAGATCCCAGTTATCGGTATATTTGGATCCAGGTACAATTGGTACATCATCTGTATGGCCTTCAATCATAACATTGATTTCCGGATTTTGTGCCAGGACTCCCGCTAACTTCGTAAGTGCGGTTTTACCTCTTGGATCAACTTCTGCACTACCGCTGGGGAATAACAATTTTTCATCAAGTGAGACGTATACCTTTCCATTCTTCTTTGTGATGGTCAGGCCCTGGTTCTCAAAACCCGTCAAAGCTGAAGATAGCTTCTGCTTCAGGGCATCTGCCTGGGCGTCTTTTTGTGCGATAATTCTTTCCAGCTCAAGCAAGCTTTCGCTTTTTTGATTTAACTCCTGTTTTAATTTGTCCAGAGCTTCCCGGTCCTGGTCTAACCTGGCTTTGGTTTGGTTAAGCAAGTCCTCCCGCTGGTACAGGTCTTTCTGAGTGCGGTCGAGTTTGCTCATCAGCTCCCGGGTTTCAGAGTCGCTCCCGTTGATTAATGCCTGGTGTGCAGCATTCAGTTCGTTGTACCTTTCAGTAGCTTCGTTGTATTTGGCTTTCAGATCCTTCAATTCTGCTGCATCGGTGTAGCCTTTGCCTTCAATCCGCTCGGCATCTTTTTCCGCCAATTCAAGCTTAGCGGCCAGTTCGGTATTCTCCACAACAAGTTTCTCGTTTTCAGTGTACAGCTCTTCCCGTTCATTTTTATACCGGGTACGCTCAGTCTCGAGTTCAGAAAACACTTTAGGGGGTGCACAGGATTGAATACATGCAACAACACCCACTAAGGTCAGATAAAACAAAACTGCTCTCATACCTGTTTATTCTTTGTTTATTGAACGAATTTACAAGAAGGAGATTGTCTGCTCAAACTATCTCAGTAAGAATTATTAACTTTGAACGATTTAGTTGAGAAAAACATGGAGCATCGTTATCCATTGCTGGAGCAAATTGACAGCCCCGGGGACCTAAAAAAACTGAAGATTGAGGAGCTCGTTATGGTCAGTAAGGAGCTGCGGCAGTTCATTATTGATTCATTGGCAAATAATCCGGGTCATTTTGGGGCCAGTCTGGGAGTCGTTGAGCTGACCGTGGCGCTCCATTATGCCTATGACACTCCCTTTGATAAAATCGTATGGGACGTAGGGCACCAGGCATACGGGCATAAGATTCTTACCGGACGAAGGGATCAGTTTCATACCAACCGGAAATTCAAAGGGATCAGTGGTTTTCCAAAAATGGATGAAAGCGAATACGATGCTTTTGGGGTAGGTCACTCATCAACATCCATCTCCGCGGCGTTGGGAATCGCAGTCAGTGACAAACAAAAAGGGATTAAGCGCAATGTAGCAGCTGTTATCGGAGACGGTTCAATGACCGGGGGAATGGCTTTTGAAGGGCTCAACAATGCCGGCATAAAGAATACGGATTTACTCGTCATTCTGAATGACAACAATATTTCGATCGATCCGAGTGTTGGAGCCTTGAAAGAATACCTGGTAGATATCACAACCTCCAGGACTTACAATAAGTTTAAAAATGACATGTGGAAGCTCCTTGGGAAGATCAATAAAATAGCTCCGCATGCCAGGGAATATGCACAGAAGCTGGAAAACGGACTGAAATCGACCATGCTGCATCAGAGTAACCTGTTTGAGGCAATGAATTTCAGGTATTTCGGCCCGATAGACGGACACGACGTAGTACATGTCGCCCGTCTTTTAGAGGATATGAAAGGTATTCCGGGACCCAAGTTGTTGCATGTACTTACCAAAAAAGGGAAAGGTTTTAAACAGGCTGAATTAAACCAGACAAAATATCATGCTCCCGGGCGCTTCAATAAGGAAACGGGAGAGATTCTGAGTGTAAATATTGACCTGGCACAGCCTCCCCAATACCAGGATGTTTTCGGACATACTATCCTGGAGTTGGCTCTGCGAAACGAAAAGATTGTTGGAATTACTCCTGCAATGCCTACTGGTTGTTCGCTTAAGATCATGATGGATGAAATGCCCGAGCGTACTTTTGACGTGGGCATTGCCGAACAGCATGCGGTTACCTTTTCTGCAGGTCTTGCTTCGCAGGGGATGATTCCCTTCTGCAATATCTATTCCTCCTTTATGCAAAGGGCTTACGACCAGGTTATTCATGATGTGGCCCTTCAAAAACTGAATGTAGTATTCTGTCTGGACCGTGGCGGATTGGTAGGGGCCGACGGCCCAACCCATCATGGTGCGTACGACCTGTCTTTTATGCGCTGTGTTCCAAATATGGTTGTAGCAGCACCTATGGACGAGATCGAACTACGCAATATGATGTACACGGCCCAACTGGGGAAATACGGACCTTTCTCTATCCGTTATCCGAGGGGTAGGGGAAGCCATACTGATTGGAAGAAACCCTTTGAGGAGATTGTACCTGGAAAAGCAAGGAAGATTACGGAGGGTTCGGATATCGCTGTCCTGTCGATCGGATATGCCGGGAATATGGTACAGGAAGCCTTAAGTAAGCTGAAAAGTACGAATATGAGTTTCGCTCATTATGATATGCGCTTCGTGAAGCCTCTTGATGAGCTCCTGCTGCATAGCATCTTTAAAAAATATGATAAAATAATAACGGTTGAAGATGGCTGTCTTAAAGGGGGTTTCGGATCAGCGGTTGTCGAGTTCATGTGCGACAATACCTATACCGCCCAGGTAAAAAGACTAGGTATTCCTGATGAGTTTATCGAGCAGGGCTCTCAGGAAGAGCTTTATAAAGTTTGTGGATTTGATTCCGACAGCATTATCACTGCCATCCGATCCATGGTAAAGCCGGGGATATTATTCAATGTTGGCTGAAAGCCTAAACCTTTATTTTGTGAAGAAGAAGAATGTTCCTAATTCGTCTTGTATTCCTGAGATTCTGCCAAATTCCGGTTTTTGCGGAGAAGAGTTTTCAAGGATAATGCTGACCCGTTTGGCAATGTCTTCAATTGACAGACAATCGTCTTCATTGTTAAGCAAGGTATTGGCAAAGGAACGGGTAAACAGGGAATTATCATATGCATAGCCATCACCAGCAGAGGTAAATACCTGGGCTGATTTCTTTGCAAATAATTGAGACTGATTGCAGCTTACGTTCTCAATTGGGGAGCGGAGCAGCTGGCAGAATCCCGGACCGGTTTCGCAGGCATCACTCACCACGAGCAAATGGGTAAGGGTCGTATAGGAATATAGGGATGCCTTCAGAGCATTTATATTATAGTAGCTGAATTCTACCTCCTTCCGGGCATCAGATGGAATCCAGTAACCGACACCATTCTTATTGATCCCATGTCCCGCAAACCAGATAAATAGAGAGTTGACCTGGTTAATCCTCACAAGATCCCTCAAATCAATGGAGAAGAAACGTTCCATTTCCCGTTTGGTAAGATTACGCTTTACGATCACTTTATCGATTTGGTACCGGGAAAGGCCTTCCTGCATTAGTTTCACATCATTTTTTGGGGATGCAAGGTTTGCAAAATCTGCATATTCAGAATTTTCGATCAGGATCACCCAGGTTTTACCCATAGGATCTTCCAGGCTGGCTGCATTTCCTTCTCTTTGGATAAGGTATTCTTTTTCAACATGATTGCCATAAGCATCCTTTGCAGCTATCCTGAGGCGGTTTTTATTCCGGATATCAAGGGTGGCGGTAAAGCGGGGGTTATTATCGCGCGGGACATAACTTGCAGTTACTTCATCAATTTGGATAGATGTGATCAGGCTTTCATCATCAATTTTCCCTTCCAGATAAAGTGAGCGGTCATCCTGATCCACAATAATGATACCCTCATCCCCAACATAGGGATTAAGCAGGGTAATATTCGGAGGATGTGTTTCTATTCGTTCTACCGCAAAACTTTGGGTAGTGCTGTTATTATAAATATCCATTGCAGAAAGCGTCAGGAATTCCAGATCGTTGGTTTTAATCAGATGGGAGAAAGCCTTTTTATTGATCCCTTCAGCATCATTGATCAGGGTATCGTTATTTATACGAAAGAATTTCAGTTTGCTTTGGTCTTCAACGTTTACCAGAATCTCTATACTTTCAAGGTCCTTTGCCACAAGAACGTCCATATTGTCGTTTCTGGCAGGTTGTGAAAGAATAATCAGAGGTTTATCGCCTTCGCGGTTCAGTTCATAAATCTTTCCTTCCAGCTCAGCCATCTGTTCAAGGTCTGTCTTATCTGCAAGGGTCATAACAAGTGCCAGATCTGAAGCTGCTTTTGACCGTTGACCGATCATTTCATAGGCGTTGGCTCTTTTTCGCAGGGCGGTCTGTTCCAGCATATCATACCCCAGTGCAAGAGTATAATCGTTTATGGCATTTTGAAATTGGGAAAGATTCTGGTAAAAATCGCCTCGTAAGATGTAGTAAGCTGTATTGGTTGAATCCATTGAGATAGCGATGGAAATGTCCCGAATGGCTTGTTCGGGCTGGTGATTGAGAATGTGGCCTTTGCTCCGTAAAACATAGGCTGCAACTTGTTCCCGGTCATTGGAAATAACAAAGGAACAGTTCTCAATACCATACCGGATTTTCCCCGTTTTGTACTGGATCTCTGCCAGAGTTAAGTAAGCATCAAGGAGAAGTTTATCCTTGATGATGGCTTTTTCAAGTGATTGTTCTGCAGATTGATATTGCTCCAGGTATAATTCTGTTTTCCCTTTCAGAAAAAGTGCGAAAGCTGTATTCCTGGCATCAATGGCCTTTTCAGCGGATGAGAGTGCTTCATTAAAATTCGAAAGAGCAAGATTTATCTGGCATTTCAGTATGTAGGCTTCGTACAACTTAGGTTTCTGATCGATTGCCTTGTTAACTAAAAGCTCTGCCTCAGGAAAAGCTCCCAGCTGGAATTTAATTTCTGAAGCATATAGGTAATTCTGTGCCGGATTTGTATTAAAAACAGCCGCATTTTTAAAATCTTCCGCTGCGGAAGGCAGATTTCCGGTTTTCTGAAATGCTATCGCTCTGAGTTCATAAATATTTCCGTTTTCCGGTTCCAGGGAAAGTGCTTTTTGATACTGATCTATAGCATCTTCTAAGTATCCGTTCTGAATATACTGCTCCGCTGCCTTGAGATATGCTTTGGCGTTTTGACCATTCAGCGTGAAGGGTACCAGTATTAGTATGATGATCAATAATTTACGCAATGTATTCGGCACTTTTTCAAGAATAAAAGGGAAGTTTAGTGCAAAACTACAAAAACACTGCCAAACTATACAAAAGAAATTGACAATCAGCGATTAAAATATGTTAAAGGAAAAGATTTACCAGATCTCCAGATGGTAGCCATTCAGGGTTTTGTCGAGTGATTTTGCTCCGGGGAGGATTCTTTCAAGGCTGCTCCAGAATTCTTTTTGATGATGCTTATGTACGGTATGGTTCAATTCGTGAAGGATTACATAATCGATGAGCTCATCCGGGAGGCGCATCAGTTGGAGGTTGAGATTTATATTATTGTCTGAAGAACAACTGCCCCAGCGGGTTTTGGCATTTTTAACGCTTAGTCGGCTGTACCTGAAGCCATGGTTTTGGGCTAGCATACTTACGCGTTCCGGCAGGATTATCTTTGACTCGATCCTCCAGGCTTCAAGAACGGCTTTTCGGATGACCTTTTGGATCCGCTCATCGCTTACATCTGCATGGGATGGATACCAGATTTGAATTTTATAATTTGAAACCAGTGATTTAACCGTGTTTTTTTCGTGCTGAAGCAAATACAGTCTGTGGTTACGGGTTGTGTAGATAGAGCCGAGAGTAAAAAGGGTAAGCTGAGTCTTGATTTTTTGCTGTTTGTACATCGCCTTTTTGAGCCAGGCCTGCTGATCGTGGATAAATTTCAAGAGGTGTTTTTCAGGCAGTCCCTTAGGAACGACAGCCATAATACCGTTTTTAAGATCGACACGCAATCGCATATAGCGCGTCTTCTCGCTGAAACGGACAGTAATAGGACCCAGTTTTTCGTCGACGATCTTTTGTTGCATGTGAAGCAGGCTGTTGATCAACTGTAAAATTAATAACTTTTTCTTCGCTGAATTTGTATTTTTGTCTCAGATGAGTAAAATATTACATATTGAAACCGCAACAAATGTTTGTTCTGTTGCAATTTCTGATGGGGAACAAATTCTTGTTCAGAAGGAAACCAGGGAGGGGCGATCGCATGCCACCATTCTGTCTGTGTTTATCCGCGAAGCAATGGCAGAGGCAGGCTTAACGGCTACCATGCTTGATGCCGTTGCCATTAGCAAGGGCCCGGGTTCTTACACAGGCTTACGAATAGGTGTTTCAACTGCAAAGGGGATTTGTTATGCAGCAGATCTTCCACTGATATCAGTATCTACGCTGGAAAGCATGGCCTTAGGTTTTATCACCGCTGAAAGACATGAAGTTGGCGGGGCAGGGGACACCCTGTATCTTCCGATGATCGATGCCAGGCGTATGGAAGTATATACAGCGGCCTACGATAGAGAATTAAATGAGGTAATGAAGATCCAGGCTCGGGTTATTGATGGAAGTAGTTTTAAAGACCTGGCAGAACAGAATAAACTCAAATTATTCGGATCAGGGGCAGATAAGCTAACGGACATCTTTAAAAATGATCGAATACAAATTATTGAAAGCTTCAAATTATCGGCATCCTACATGGTACCTCTGGCTTTGAATAACTATGTCCGGTCTGATTTTGTAAATCTGGCTTATTTTGAGCCTTACTACCTGAAAGATTTTATTACCACAGTCCCGAAAAAGACGATATTCTAAAGCTCCGTGAGGGATATACCTTTTTTAGAATCTTCAGTTCGTATGAATGAAGCACTTAGTTTACCAGTAAAAGAAAATAAATGGGGATAAAATCACATTTTACAGGGTAGTTTTTTGAGGAATTCCTTATATTTTTGTAGCACCTGTTAAAATGTAAAAGTGGGATTCATTGGAAAAGACAGATATTGCGGGGACGTGGCATATGTCCCGGGGAATGAGAAAGTATAAATAAAAAGAGTAAAAATCAGATTATGGCAACAACAGCAGATATTAGGAATGGTTTATGTATTGAATTCAATAATGATCTATTTACCGTAGTTGATTTTCAGCATGTAAAGCCGGGGAAAGGCCCTGCTTTTGTAAGAACTAAGCTGAAAAACCTGAAAACAGGGAAAGTGATTGATAACACCTTTTCTTCAGGGCACGGCATAAATGTACAACGGGTGGAGAGACGACCTTATCAGTTTCTTTATCAGGATGATTTGGGTTTCCATTTCATGCATAACGAAACTTATGAGCAGATTTCTCTTCCAGCAGACATGATCGAGATGGCTGATCTTTACAAGGAAGGGCAGACGGTTGAAGTTCTGTATCATACTGAAACCGATACCCCACTAACCTGCGATCTTCCACCTTTTGTAGAGTTGGTGGTAACCTATGCCGAACCTGGCGTGAAAGGTGATACCGCTTCCTCAACTGCAACAAAGCCCGCTACATTGGAAACCAATGCGATTGTCCAGGTACCGCTTTTTATCAAAGAAGGGGAAAAGATTAAGATCGATACTCGAACCAGAACCTATGCTGAAAGGGTTAAAGAATAATTTCATTAATTAAAGGAACGTTTGTTTGTATGAGTGAAAACGCATCCATAAAACGGCTAAAATTAACCACCTTTAAACTCAGATCGTTATTGAATATTACCCGGGCGATTAATGAAAACCTGACCCAGGACGAATTGCTCAATAGATATGAAACGATCCTGAGGGATGATCTTAATATCGGGAAACTGGTCCTCTACAAGAAAGATGAACAGTGGAAATGTATATTAAGTGCCGGTGTTACAGATAATGCTCTGCAGGAGATTGACGTTGAAAAATATTTAATGTGCTTCGATGAGATTCAGTTTGTGACAGCATCCGAAGAAGAAATTCTTTCCAATTTTGACATCATCATTCCGGTAATACATAATGGTAAACATATCTCCTTTGTTTTGATTGGGGATATCGATGAAGAAGGCGAAGGTGTCAGTCCGGTGATCAAGCACCTAAACTTTATTCAGACAATTTCGAATATTATCATTGTGGCTATCGAGAATATCCGGCTTTTTAAAGAAAGCCTGCGACAGGAAGCCATCCGTAAAGAGCTTGAACTGGCTTCCAAAATGCAAAATATGCTGATTCCCCATACCTCCAGTTTACCAAATAATGAGCGTGTGCGGATGAAGGCTTTCTATCATCCGCATCTGGAAGTTGGGGGAGACTATTATGATTACCTTGAGCTGAATGAAAATGAGTTTGGTTTTTGTATCTCTGACGTTTCCGGGAAGGGAATGTCTGCTGCACTCCTGATGTCAAATTTCCAGGCAAACCTCCGCGCACTGTTTACCGATGAAATTTCCCTCGAAGCTCTTATCGGTAAATTAAATGAGAGGGTGCTGCATTCAACGAATGGAGAGAAATTTATAACCCTTTTCGTTGGGAAATATAATTTCCTTACCCGTGAACTTGAATATATCAATGCCGGGCACAATCAACCTATTTTATACAGCATGAATACTAAAGAGCTTACCATGCTGGATATGGGCTGTGTAGGCATTGGAATGCTGGATGAAATCCCCATTTTCAATAGGGGCACAGTACATATCGACGGCCCGGTCAAGATCCTTTGTTATACAGATGGCTTGGTTGAGCTAATGGACGGAAGGGGGATAACAGCAGAAACAGCCGAACTGGAGAAATGCCTGAAAAATTCAGATAATATCGAAAATAATATCAATGATATCATTAAAATGCAACGGGTCATGGAAGATTCTGCATCCATTTTTGATGATATTTCCATTCTGGGGATCGAACTTCTTTAATAGCCAGTGTTTTTTTATTGGTTCTGTCCGGTCAAAGGGATGCTTTCCTCTGCAATTTCTTGTGCTTCAAGCGAAGAATTTCTAGGCTGGTAGTAGATATCAACTGAAACGAAGACAGCTATAAATCCCCAGAATAAGGCTGAAGCCTTATCGGTATCCAGGAAATTATTCAGGACACCGTGCATAACATAGGTGAAAAAAGCCAGCAGGTATGCCAGGACAATCCGTTTCACCTGGGGATCATCTGCCTTTCTATAAGCTCTGAATCCGGTTACGGTTGCCGTAATGATGATGAAGATGAAGGAAAGTGATCCGAGTACTCCCGATTCGCTCAGAGGGCCAATATACTCGCTGTGCGCATTCCCTTTATCACCGAAATCGGTGCTGATCAGAGTTTTATTTGAGGATAACTGGTAGGGGGCATAGTTGAACATATAGGTACCCGGTCCCCATCCGAATACAGGTCTTTCTTCAAACATCCGCAGGGCAGAAGACCACCTGTTCATGCGTTCCAGGTTCGAATCGTCCGTAGTAATATTTGAGATGGATTGGACGTGCTCGGCAAGGTCAGCTGATGAATCCTGTCTGTTTTGTTCAAGTTTATGTTGAATCTCAAGGCGCTGACTGAACAGAAAAGCACCGACTAGTATCACAAAAAGGGCTACGTATTTAAATTTTACCTTGAGAAGGGTTAATGCCAGAATTATGAATGAACCAAGGACACTGATCCAGGCAGCCCTGGTGTATGAAAGGATCAGTCCTGATACGAGAATGGCAAATCCAACCCAATAAATGAAGCGTAATACAAAATTGGAACCCCGCTGAATCACCACACCACCTACCGCAAAAAACATCATAGCCAGAATGGCGCCATAGGAAGTATGGTCCCGGTAGAAGGGATACATCACTAAGTGGGCAGCCATCTTGTCAAACAAGCCATACGATAGGTGACGGCTAATGGCGAATATCACAACTCCCATTAAGGGGATGCCATAGCACCAGGCAAGCAGGGGGATATTTGATGTTTTTCTGAATACAAATACTGCCAGAAAATAGAAAGCGGAAAGGAACCATAAGCGTGCCAGCAGGAATTTAAAGGAGACCACCGGCATGCTGCTGGTAATGGATGTAATGAGTAGCCATACTAAATTAAAAAGTATGGCATACGTTACGGGGTGATTCAGCAATTTCCGGTCGAGAATCCCTTCTCTTAACATCTTATAGACCATGATGATTAATACGCCGAAAAGAATAGGCTCCGTGGGGATATAAAAGTCGATGGGAGAGGAAGGGTTAATGTGTATAAGGGGGATGGATAAGGGGGTCAGAAAAACAACGATAAAATAAACAATATCCAAACGGGAAAGAGCCAGATAGGCAATAAGCACAATTACCGGCAGGAGGTTGAGAAAATAAAACTCCTTCAGGGTAAGGAACATATTTAATACCATGTACACTAGTACAATGGCAAAAACTACAATATCCTTCTTTTTGGATCCCAGCCAGGACATAGGCTATTTTTTGACTTTAATATTGTCAACAATCAGCAGTAGCAAGAGTGCCAGGAAAAATGCAGAAAGGGTTGAAATAATTACGATTATAGAGCGTTTGGGGACTGCTTTTCTTTCAGCCTCCGAAGCTCTGTCAACCACAAAAACATTACTCATGGTCGATTCAAGGTTTACCTTGGCGGCTGCTAACTTGGCTTTTAGTAAACTGTTCCTTTCGACTTCCCACTCCAGTTTATAATCAAGTTCCACATAAATACCGCCATACTTAGCCATAGTATCGAGTTTTGGCTGCAGGAGTTCGGCACCTCTGAAATTTCCGGATGCAATAGCGTCGCCATAGGCTTTATTGAAAGCCTCGGATTGGGATTCATAGTCCTGAATACCTTTTGAGCGAATGAAACGCAGAGAATCCGTGAGCTGCATAATCATATTGGTAGATTGATAATACTCCCTTTCAACGATGGAATAGGCTTCCTGTGCCCGGGAGAACTTTATCAGGTAGTAGACAGAGTCGACATAGCTGGCTATTTCATTGGCAATATCAGCAGCCATTCTGGCGTTTTCATCCAAAACCTCTATTTCGATTGACAGGAATTCTGTACGACGGAATTTCACGTTATGCTCATATTTTTTCATGAGCCTTGTATAAGGAAATTTCGATTTTGGATCGATCTCATAATGCTTCATCAGATCGAACTTCTTAATAATATGCTGACGGATCTTATCTGAATTCAGGATTTGAAGCAAGCGCTCGGATTCTTCATCCTCACCAAAAGTCAGGATATCTTTGGTATCTGAGGTAATGACATTCGTTTCAACCAGGTTCTTTGAAATAGAAACCGAAGCAGCAGGGAACATGATCACCTTGGATTGAAACCGGTCAGGGATCAATAAAGAGATGATAATCGAAGCAATAAATCCGATGCCTGTTAGGATTATTAGGGCTAACCTTTTTTTCCAGGCGAATTGAATTAAATCAAAAGCATTATAGACAAAGCCTTGATTTTTACGCTCTTGTGCCATTTTAATGATTATTTAGCTGTGATTACGAAATAATTTTTCTTTCCTTTTTGTACGAGGAGGTATTTAGCATTTAATAGATTTTCCGTGTTTATAACCATATCCGGATTATCAACTTTTGCTTTATTAATGCTCAGTCCGCCGCCTTGTATGGTCCTTCTCAGTTCCCCCTTCGAAGGGAACACCTGGGTCATCTCAGCCAGCAGCTCGGGTAAACCAACACCAATATTCAAAGCGGAAAATTCGACCTCATATTGTGGGACACCCTCAAAAACTGATAAAAAAGTCCGCTCATCCAGTTTCGCCAGACTTTCGGTGGTTCCTTTTTCGAAAAGGATCTGTGATGCCTCTAAGGCTTTCTCGTATTCTTCCTTTGAATGAACCATGCAGGTGATCTCTTCAGAAAGTTTCTTCTGTAATGTCCTCATATGGGGAGCTTCACGATGTTCGGCAATTAGACTTTCAATCTCCGCTTTACCCATCAGGGTGAAGGTTTTTATATATTGCTCAGCATCCTGATCACTGGTATTCAACCAGAACTGGAAGAATTCATAAGGTGAAGTGCGCTCAGGATCCAGCCAAACATTGCCTGATTCTGTTTTTCCGAATTTGCCTCCATCGGCTTTGGTAACCAGAGGGATAGTCAGGGCAAAGGCTTCATTTCCTGTTTTTCTGCGGATAAGCTCGGTTCCTGTGGTTATATTTCCCCACTGGTCGGATCCCCCCATTTGCAGTTTGCAGTTTTTATGCTCATTCAGCCACAGGAAGTCAAATCCCTGCACAAGTTGGTAGGAGAATTCGGTAAAGGACATACCCTGCTTGGATTCTTCGCCAATGCGTTTTTTCACGCTATCCTTTGCCATCATGTAGTTAACAGTCAGGTGCTTACCAATATCACGAATGAATTCAAGAAAACTGATTCCTTTCATCCAGTCATAATTGTTAACCATTTCGGCTGCATTGGGCGCATCCGAATCGAAATCCAGGAATTTTCGAAGTTGGTTTTTAATGCCATCAAGGTTTTTCTGAAGCGTCTCTTCATTCAGAAGGTTTCTTTCCTGCGATTTGCCTGATGGATCACCGATCATACCTGTAGCTCCTCCGACCAGTGCTATGGGCTTATGACCTGCAACCTGGAAACGCTTCAATAGCATGATCTGTGCAAAACTTCCGACATGCAGCGAATCAGATGTCGGATCAAAACCTATATAGGCAGATGTTAATTCTTTGGCCAGCTGTTCCTCCGTTCCGGGCATCATATCATGGATGAGCCCTCTCCATTTCAGCTCTTCAACAAAATTCATACTTCAAAAAATTTTTGCAAAGATAATATTTGAAAGCTAAGAACTATGAAAATAAAGGAATTATCATGGATTTCTAAAGGAAGGTATTGAATTGATTGCCTGATTCACTCTGATCGCTATCCGGCGAAGAGCTCTTCTGTTTTCTCTCTTCAATCTTAAATTTCAGGTAGGGATATATTCCCGGAGCTATGTTCGAAAGCGGCTTGTACAGCTTCGACTCTTCCTTAACTTCTTTTGGCAGGAATGGCTGCTGACTATCAAGAGAATTAATGATCGCAAGTGTAGCACTGACGATCAGGATATACTTGGCCAGGTTGAATAGAATTCCTACTATTCTGTTGAGCAGACTTAAAGCGACCACCTTCAGGAATTTCTCAATGACATGAGCAAGAAAGTACACACCAATTAAGATTGCAACGAATATTACTGCAAATGAAATGATGGGTAAGTATTCGCTATCGGTATGCGTAATCTGTTGAATCAATCCAGCGATCATATCTGAAAAATAGATGCCGCCAAGAATCCCAAGTGCGAGAGCGATCAAGGTGGCTGCCTGCAGGATAAATCCCTTTGTATACCCCAAATATCCGGCCCAACAAAAAACACAAATCAATGCAATATCCAGTACCATACAATAAAAATTTGCTAAATGTAAATATTATAGTGGGCGCAATCAAAGTTAATTATGCACAGTAGGGAATGGTATATTCCCTGGAAAAGTAAATGGCTCGGATTTTAATTTTGACAGATTCAATGTTTTTCAATACTTTTGCATCGCCCGCCGAAGCCTTGGCGAAGGCAGGCATCGCCGCCCCTACCCTGGCTCAGAACAGGTTAGTTGGCTAAGCGAAGGCAGGGATTGCCTAAAACAAAGCAAAGGTTAACGAAGTTTACTTTGAGCTTTTTACAATAATAAAGCAACCCGCCTTCCTTAAAGCTACGGCGGACAAGGAAGGGCCCCATAGTTCAAGGGATAGAACGGAAGTTTCCTAAACTTCAGATTCAGGTTCGAGTCCTGGTGGGGCTACAAAGACAGAGTGAGAGCGAGACGACAGTTAACAGACTGCGGATTGCCCTCACTCTGTCTTTCCGGATACTGGCACTGGCACTGACACTGGACACAGGGTCTGTTGTAGGATGGAGTAAAGTATACTTGATTCCAGGAAATTTTACTCCTTAAGCTCTATTCCCTATAGCTTTGGGTTTCCAGAGCGAGACGACAGTCGGCAGACTGCGGATTGCTCTCACTCCATTAATATATGCCTAGGAGCTTGCCTTTTTAGATGCCCAGGAAGGTTTTTATGGGTTTGGCGGTATGGTGTCCTAGGCGTTGCATCGCACTATTTTTGCCATGAAAGATAAGAAAAAGCGGCTTACAATCCTATCTCTCGTGGCACGCTCCAGCCTATGCACTATACCGCCGGTTGCCAGCTGTAGCTATGATCCAATTGAAATATTTAATTGTTTTCCTAAACCAGTCTCGATCAATTTATAGTATGTTGAAATTTGAATATCGCTCTGGCCTCTTTCTATCCGGGATATATAGCTTTTCTTTGTGCCGGTTCTTTTTGCTAGTTGCTCTTGTGTTATATGCGCTTCTTTCCTTGCCTCTTTTAACATAACTCCTAATCTAAAAGCTAAAGATTCAGCATCATACTTATCTCTGGCTGGAGTACCTTTCTCACCATACTTATCCTTTAATAGATCTTCAAACGTTTTTATATTTTTCATTTTTATGTCATCCGTATTTTTCTACCAAATATTCTTTTTTTAACCTTCCCGCCAGTTTAACTTCCTTTTTTGGCGTTTTCTGTTTTTTCTTGAGAAAGCAGTTTGTTAATACGACCAAGTTGCCCTTATCCTGAAAACATAGAATCCGAATATTTTTAAATGTAGTAATTACTCTAATCTCTTAGATTCCATCTGTATCATCCAAATATTTAAAAAACTTAATCGGCACTTGTTTCTCAAATCGAACTAAATCAAGAACATATTCAATCTTCTCCTGGACTTTTAGATCCTGCTTCTTATAGAAATCAAAGAAATAGTTCTTATATGTGATTATTTCTCTAATCATCACACAAAGTTAACTAATTAGTTCACTATATTCAACATAAATTTTAGGGGTTTTCAATCTAACATTACGGAACTGCTATTGCTGGCAACTCAATTATGTCATGCTGACTTAGCCTTGCGATTGATAGATCTGATAATTCACAATCATTTCTTCAAGGGTATTCAGCCGGACTGGAACTTTCTTATCCATGAGTATTTGATAGCATTGTTGCAGCCGGTCCCATTTAAATGGATAGAGGTTTCCGGTTACATGACCCGGCAATGTGTGTAAGCTATGCCGGCATCCATATTTTGACAGAATGATTTTCATTCGTCTGCTTTCGAATGTATCTACGCCATAATAGGTATCATCCTCATAGGAACTTCGCAGGACAAGGGGAATGTCAGCGTGCGGATAAACTAAACGAACTGCACGATGTACCATGACTAGTTTTTTATACAGTAAAGATAACCGTGTGATATGTGATCCAATGGATCACTTAGTAGTCGTAGTCAGAATGAATACAAGGTACAATATTTAGCTGATATTATGAAATTTACAGCTTACTATTGCATATCCTAATTACTCATGATAAGTTTCCAGAAGTATTTCCAGCATTTTAATGGCTGCAATGGTAATTGAAGTACCCGGGCCAAAGATTGCTGTAACCCCTGCATGATATAGAAACTCATAATCCTGTGCAGGGATTACACCTCCGGCAATAACCATGATATCCTCGCGCCCCAGTTTTTTAAGTTCTTCGATTACCTGTGGAATAAGGGTTTTATGTCCAGCGGCCAGGCTGGATACCCCGAGAATATGCACATCGTTTTCTACAGCTTGCTTTGCTGATTCGGCAGGTGTCTGGAACAGGGGCCCGACATCCACATCAAATCCGACATCGGCATAGCCTGTTGATACCACTTTTGCTCCACGGTCATGTCCGTCCTGTCCCATCTTTGCAATCATGATCCGGGGTTGACGCCCCTCTTTTTCAGCAAAATCTGCACATAATGCTTTTGCTTTCTTGAAGTTTGGGTCTTCAGCAGTTTCTGCGGAGTAGACTCCCGAAATGGAACGGATCACTGCCTTATACCTTCCGGAGACTTCTTCAATGGCGTTAGATATTTCGCCCAGTGAGGCACGGGCCTGAGCAGCTTCCACTGCAAGTTCCAGGAGGTTTCCCTTACCTGATTTGGCAGCCTCGGTAATTTTCTTCAGGATGGCTTCAACAGCAACAGTATCCCTGTTTTGCTTAAGATCTGCCAGACGGCGGATTTGGGACTCCCGTACGGCAGTGTTATCTACCTCAAGGATCTCAATGGGATCTTCCTGTTCCAGGCGGAACTTATTTACACCTACAATGGTGTCCTTATTGGCATCGATACGTGCCTGCTTTCTGGCAGCAGCCTCTTCGATCCGCATCTTTGGGATGCCGGTTTCTATTGCTTTGGCCATTCCTCCAAGCTTTTCAATTTCCTCAATATGTTCCCAGGCTTTATGTGCAAGCTCGTGGGTAAGAGACTCAACATAGTATGAGCCGGCCCATGGATCAACTGAACGACATAGTTGGGTTTCTTCCTGAAGATATATCTGGGTGTTTCTGGCGATACGTGCTGAAAAATCTGTTGGTAAGGCAATTGCTTCATCCAGGGCATTGGTATGCAAGCTCTGCGTATGTCCCAGGGCTGCAGCAGTGGCTTCTATACAGGTGCGCGCGATATTATTGAAAGGATCTTGTTCTGTCAGGCTCCAGCCTGAGGTCTGAGAATGGGTGCGCAAGGCAAGCGATTTGGGGTTCTTCGGGTTGAACTGTTTAACCAGCTTTGCCCACAGCATGCGCGCTGCACGCATTTTGGCAATTTCCATGAAGTGGTTCATCCCGATTGCCCAGAAGAAAGACAGGCGGGGAGCAAATGCATCAATGTCCATTCCGGCATTGATACCTGTTCTCAGATATTCCAACCCATCGGCTAAGGTATAGGCAAGTTCAATGTCGGCTGTCGCACCGGCTTCCTGCATATGGTATCCGGAAATGCTGATGGAGTTGAATCGGGGCATATTTTTCGAGGTATACTCAAAAATATCAGCGATAATCCGCATCGACATTTCAGGCGGGTAGATATAGGTATTGCGAACCATAAATTCCTTAAGGATATCATTCTGGATAGTTCCGCTGAGTTCTTCCGGTCTGGCTCCCTGTTCGAGTGCTGCCACGATATAAAAAGCCATCACCGGCAATACCGCACCGTTCATGGTCATAGAAACAGACATTTGGTTTAGGGGGATCTGATCAAAAAGGATCTTCATATCCAGGATGGAATCGATGGCTACACCAGCTTTCCCAACATCTCCCACAACGCGCTCGTGGTCCGAATCATACCCGCGGTGTGTGGCCAGGTCAAAGGCGACGGAAAGACCTTTCTGACCGGCTGCAAGATTCCTGCGGTAGAAAGCGTTGGATTCCTCGGCTGTTGAAAAGCCGGCATATTGACGAATGGTCCATGGGCGCATCACATACATGGATGAATAGGGGCCTCTCAGAAATGGGGCCAGACCTGCGGCATAGTTCAGGTGCTCCATGCCTTCCAGGTCGGCTTTTGTATAGACCTGTTTTACAGGGATCTGCTCTGCGGTAAGCCAGTCTTTTGAAATGCCGTTCTCCTTTTCCCACCGGGAACTCTCAAGGCTTTGTTTCGAATCCTGCTTAAGATCAACTTTTTTGAAATCGGGACGCATATTGATGATTTTATTTATTTTTTACTATGGTAATATTTTTGCAGTACATAAAATGCCTGCTTCTTTTCTCCTTTTTCAGACAATACCCCTTTTCGGTTAAATCCATCCTGAATTTCCGGAAGCGCTCGCCTGGGTGAACGGAAATCACAAAGTATCCAGGGGGAAATTCCACACAGCCCATCAATCTGGTCCAGCATATTTAGTGACCGGAAATAAAGATTGGCTTGAAATTCTTCTGTCCACCGTGTTGTTTCCGGTCCGTGATAACCGAATTTTGCACCGCCGCCAAATTCTGACACGAAAACAGGTTTATTGTATTCTATTAGCCAGCTGATGCGTGAACATTTTTCGGGAAGACCGTCATACCATCCTACATACTCATTGAATGCAACAACATCTAAATATTCGGCCAGGGGATCCTGTACGACTGCCACGGAATCGTTCAGGTAATGCTTTTCCAGTGCAGCACTGATCAGACGCGTCTGATCAAGTTCTCTTACACGGTTGATCAGCTTTCTGAGGAAAACGGTTCTATCTTCAATAACAGGAGTTTCATTGGCAATCGACCAGATGATGATATTACCCCGGTTGCGGTCGCGAAGAATGTTATCCTGAATCTGGTTCTTTGCATTATTGAGAGTTTCATCATTGGTCCAGTCTATGGTCCAGTAGACGGGTACCTCAGACCAAACCATAATGCCCATTTTTTCAGCAATACGGACCATATCTTCGTTATGAGGATAGTGGGCAAGACGTACAAAGTTACATCCGAGCTCTTTTGCCCATTTCAATAATTGAGCTGCTTTCCAGTCTGCGTTCACACGTCCGTCACCTTCAGCAGAATATTCTTCATGAACCGAGATTCCGCGTAGAAAGACAGGTTTGTCGTTCAACAGAATTTGCTTGCCTTCGGTCCGGATGGTTCTGAATGCAATGGTATCAGAAAGTTGATCGGCTTGGGTACTTAGTAAGACTGAATAGCGTTTAGGATTCTCAGGAGACCACAGCTCAAGTTTCCCGGGGGTAAATTCAAATTCAGCAATTCCCTTTGAATTGGTTTTGGCAGTGACCGATATTTTGAGCTCCGGGACGCTTACTGTTACAGGTTCTCCTTCAGGAGCATTATCCACCCAGATTTTCCCTGCAATTTTCTTTGATTGAGCTGATTCAAGATGAATCTCAAAATCTTTAATATGGGTACCGGGTAACCTGATCAACTTAACTTCGCGTGTGATACCTCCATAATTCCACCAGTCGGTGTTAAGGGTTGGCACACAAGAGGAACAGCGTTTGTTGTCTACTCTGACAACAAGGGAATTATTGTCTGTTTTCATCAGGTCGGTAACATCATACCAGAAAGGAGTAAAACCGCCGATATGGGTTCCCAGCTTTTTTGAATTCAGGTATACATCTGCACGATAGTTTACGGCACTAAAATACAGGTAGATCCTTTCACCCGATTCAAGTTCAGGACCTATAAATTTTTTCCGGTACCACACTGTTCCTTCATAGTAATAGAGCCTGGGGTCCTGTGTATTCCAGTCACCCGGCACCATAAGTGAAGGTGACTTATCGAAGTCGTATTCGATCAGATCACCAGGGTTCTTTATTTTCTGATCTCCGTAAAAACCCATTGAGTAGGTCTGATCCAGCTGGTCGAAGGGTTCGAGCCTATAGTTATAGTAGCCATTCTCATAGGGATCTACCATATATTTCCATTCACCGTTGAGCAAGATAGCAGCTCTTGTATAGGCAGAGAATCCTTGATAGTCGGTGGCGAAAATAAAAGTCCCTTCAAGAAGAAGGTAAACGATTAGACAGTATTTCAGTGAGTTCATCATATTCCCTGAATTCCGAGTTTATTTTGGATGTCATTCAAGGTTTCCAACAGGTTTGAACGAAGGTGTATAAAATTCCCGATCCCTTTTGATTTTAGCTCTTCCATGCAGGCGGGAGCACCGGCAACCACCAGGATAACTTTTTCACCAAGGCTTTCTTTCACGGCAGGTACGGATTCAGCATATTCTTCATCGCTGCTGCAGACCACTACGATATCAGCCCGGGCCTGAAGGGCAGCTTTGGCTCCCTGTTCAGGAGAATCAAAACCCATATTGTCTATCACCTCATATCCGGCACATCCAAAGAAATTGGATGAGAATGAGGCCCGGGCCTTCCGCATGGTCAGATTCCCTAAGGTCAGCAGGAAGACTTTTGGTCTGAAAGGGTGATTTTCTGTGGCAAGGCGAAGCTTTTCAAAATCCATAGCTCCTCTGAATTTGCGGATAGGTGTTACCAGCGTATCTCCGGGAACAGGTTCCGGAAAGGCCAGATTTTCATCAATCTCTTCCTTAACGGACTCCAGACTGTTTGCATATTGATTGGTTCCCAACAAAATCTCTCTGCGGGAGGCAACAGATTTTCTGCGGGTATCAGCTACAGTCTCAATTTCTTTTTGAATAATACCTTTTTTAAGAGCCTCCAGGTAACCACCTTCATCCTCAATTTTCAGGAATAAATTCCAGCTTTCGTTGATAAGGGAATCAGTGAGGTTTTCGATATAGTAGGAACCGGCAGACGGATCAACAATTTTACTCAGATAAGCTTCTTCCTTAAGGATAATCTGGATATTTCTGGATATCCGCCCGGAGAATTTAGAAGTTGGTTTATAATTATAGGTGAATGGCCGGACTGTCAGCGAATCAGTACCCCCTATCACGGCTGCCATAGACTCGGTTGTTGCACGTAACACATTCACATAGGGATCGTAAATCGTCTGGTTCCATTCCGAAGTGATGGAATGGATATCTGCCTTTCGGGCCTGATTACTTTCCACTTTAAAAGTGTCGGCGATTTTGCTCCAGAGATAACGGAAAGCGCGGATCTTGGCTATTTCCATGAAGTAGTTGGATCCGACACCCAGGTTGAATTGCATGTGCCTGGAAATAGTATCCGCAGTGAAGCCCGAATCAGTCATTCGTGCCAGATATTCAGCGGCCATCGATAGGGCAAAGGCCATTTCCTGGACTATGCTGGCACCTGCATTGTGGAAAAATACCCCGTTAATCCCCAAAACTTTATAGGATGGGAGTTTTTCTTCAGCAAAGCTTATCAACCTGGCAAGTTCCGTGAAATCCTCTTTTTCTGATGAAGAAAAATTACCGAGTATGGTTAAATATCCCAAAGGATCAAAGTCGGTTGCACCCTGGATTTTTGCCGGATCCAGTTTTTTCGTTTCAACTTCCTGGTGAAGGAGTTTCAATACCAGGGGGGCATTGTATCCGCAGACAAAATAGAGGCGGATACACTCGGGATAAATATCCTTGAGTAATATACTGAGCGAGTTTTGATTCTTAATCAGCGAGGTATCCTTATAAGGAGGAGAAATAAAACCAAGTGATGTAATTCCCCGGTCCAGAACAAATAGTGATTTATGATTGGCAGTCTCCAGGTTATCGAGTTTAATATCCTGCCGTATTTCCCAATCGTTCGAGTTAGTCTGGTTTCCCCTGACGAAGGGATATTCTCCGGGGAAACCTTCCAGGTATTCCTTATCGCTCAGATGTTCAGTCCTGTAATAAGGGTTTACCTTGAAGCCTTCCAGGGTATTCCATACCAATTTTTTTTCATAATCGGCTCCTTTAAGGTCGGCTATGATTTTTTCTTCCCACTCCCTGCTTGTAACAGGAGGGAAATTGTCAAACAGTTTACGGGGCGCCATAATCATTTAGTTTACTCGGCGCAAATGTAATACTTTATGCTGAAAATGGAATTTAATTAGGTTTCAATGCAACTTTAAAAAAGTCATTCCCCTTATTATCAACCAGGATAAATGCCGGAAAATCAACAACTTCAATTTTCCAGATTGCTTCCATACCCAGTTCCGGGTATTCCAGCACTTCAACCTTGGTAATGTTATTCTGAGCCAGAATAGCGGCGGGTCCACCGATACTTCCCAGGTAGAATCCCCCGTGCTTCTTACAGGCATCTGTTACCGCCTGACTCCGGTTTCCTTTAGCGATCATTATCATGCTTCCTTCATATTCCTGGAACAGATCAACGTATGAATCCATGCGGCCGGCGGTAGTGGGGCCAAAAGAACCTGAAGCCATGCCTTTCGGAGTTTTTGCCGGGCCGGCATAATATATTGGATGGTCCTTCATGTACTGAGGAAGGCCGTCACCGGCATCAATATGTTCTTTAAGTTTGGCATGTGCGATATCTCTGCCGACAATGATCGTACCCGACAGGGAAAGCCTTGTTGCTACGGGGTATTTGTCAAGTTCGGCCAGAACTTCTTTCATGGGTTTATTCAAATCAATTCTGACGGAGGAGCTTTCACCTTCTTTTCGCAATTCTTCAGGGATGAAGCGCCCGGGGTTATCATCGAGCTTTTCGATCCACAGGCCATCTGCATTAATCTTTGCCTTTATATTACGGTCGGCGGAACAGGACACGCCCAGTCCTACCGGGCAGGAGGCACCATGCCGGGGTAAACGGATTATCCTGACATCATAGGCAAAATATTTACCTCCGAATTGAGCACCTATTCCCAGTTTCTGAGCCAGTTGAAGGACTTTCTTCTCCAGCACTTTATCCCTGAAAGCCTGACCACCCTCGTTGCCACTTTCCGGCAGGTTATCAAGGTATTTTGCAGAGGCCAGCTTAACTGTTTTCAGGGTGACTTCTGCGGAAGTCCCGCCAATGACAAACGCCAGGTGATAAGGGGGGCATGCTGCTGTTCCCAGGCTCTGCATCTTTTCAATGATAAAGTTTTCAAGGCTTGCGGGGTTTAGCAGGGCCTTGGTTTCCTGGTACAGGAAAGTCTTGTTTGCGGATCCGCCTCCTTTGGCAATAAACAGGAACTTATACTCATCTCCTTCGACAGCGCTCAGGTCAATTTGTGCGGGGAGATTTGTTCCGGAGTTTTTTTCGGTATACATGTCCAGGGGAATGGTTTGCGAATACCTCAGGTTCTCCTGGGTATAGGTTTGGTAAACGCCTTTTGAAAGCGACTCTTCATCTCCGCCTCCAGTCCAAACCTGCTGTCCTTTTTTACCCATGATTATGGCCGTCCCGGTGTCCTGGCAAAACGGGAGCATGCCCTTGGCTGCAATTTCTGCATTCCGAAGCATGGTTAGCGCAACAAAGCGGTCATTGTCACTGGCCTCCGGATCTTCAAGGATGGCGGCAGTTTGTTCATGGTGCTTTGTTCTTAAAAGGAAGGAACAATCCCGCATAGCTGTTTTGGCCAGGAGTTCCAGTCCGGCAGGATCTACCTTCAATATTTTTTTACCCTCAAACTCGCTTTCAGAAACAAAATCCTTGCTGAGCAGGTAATACTCTGTATCATCTTTTCCGATCGGAAAAGGGTTCTGATAGTTAAAAGGAGGCACAGGCATATTTATATGATTTAAAACAGGGATCGAAGTTAGCAAAGTCTCTGCACAAAAACCAAGATAAATGTGCAGGTTAGGACTATGAAGTTTGAACATTGAAACGAATAAGTCATTCACAACAAAATACATACGATAATATGGAATGTATTTAGATTCATATGCCGGAAGGTACTCAAATCGAATATGAATTCGTAATTTTATAAACGGGCACCAATTTCCGGAAAGGATGCAGAAGTCAACTGGCTGTATTTTGGGAACTTATCTTCTAGTCATTAGTCTTCAGGGAATGATGTTTCCTGATCTTCTGGCACAGGCCTCCCTAGAATTCAGGGACGATGAAAGCCTGCGTCTTCTTGATCATCCTGATTTACACCGGCAGGTTTTCACCTTTTCCGGTTGGATCAGAAAGAATGCCGGAGGTGATCCAGTTTATTCAGGACTCCCCGGCGACAACCTTATCCCGATATTAAGCCGGGGATATCATACGGACGACCGGACTAATTGTATCAATTTCCGCTTTGGACTGAGGGAGGGAGATCAGATCCTTTACCTTGAATTTGAGGCTCTTCCGGAAGGAGAACCTGATTATAAAACCTATGCAGCATTAGGTTACACCCCTCTCCTGGACAGCACCTGGTACCATGTTGCTGCCAGCTCTGACGGGAGGTATATCAGGCTTTACCTGAACGGTTGTCTTGAATCCTCACTTGAGGTATTTCAGGCTCCCTGCGCTGATTTTGATGCCGATCTAAGTATTGCTGCTACCCTGGATAATGCTTCAAACAGGATTGGGGCATTCAGAGGGAACATAGATGCATTGTGCATTTATAATTATGCGCTTTCCCAGGAGGAAATCCTTCAAATCATGAACGCTGAACCAGTATCTGATTCACCGGGAATGCTGGCAGGGTTTCCCATGAACGACGGGAATGTTGACAATCCCCTGATCCTTGGCAGCATCCCACAGCAGAATGTCCGGGGAAACAGTCTGAGTTATACCAGAGGAGCTCCTTTCGATGCTCCCGAACCCCCTTTGGCAATGCAGGAAGAAATTATGCGAATCGGGATTATTTCTGATCCGCAATATTGCGATTGTGAAACCCCTGCTTGGGCAGATAGGGTATACCGGAAAAGTCTGGTTAAACTTCCGGAGGCCATAGGTATTCTAAATGCTTCAAATGTTAATTTATCACTTACATTAGGAGACGTAATAGACACATTATATGTTAGTTATGATTCAATACTTCCCTTGTATGAAGTCCTGTCGTCGCCACATTATTTCATCCTTGGAAATCATGATCTGGCGATAGAAGATAGTCGAAAAGCAGAAGTTCTTTCCAGGCTGGGGATGCCGGATTATTACTTTGAACAGGATTATCCGGGTTGGAGATTTCTTTTTTTAGACGGCACAGAATTAGCCCGGTATGCACGGGTATTGCATCCTGAGTTGGCTGATGAAGGAGACAGTGTCAGGGCTGCCATAGCAGGTCAGGTGAATGATGTACCCTGGAACGGAGGAATTGGTCGGGTGCAGCAGGGCTGGATAAGAGAGCGGATTGAAGATGCAGAAGTCAAGAATCAGCATGTTATTTTATTCTGTCATTTCCCCCTTCTGCCGGATAGTGTTCATCTTAATCTCTGGAATAGTGATTCACTGGTTCAATTACTTGTGGAATACGACCATGTAGTAGCCTACATTAACGGACACAATCATATGGGGGCTTATGATTACAGATACGGGAAACATTTTATCACGCAATACAGCATGGTAGAAACAGAAGACAGCAACTCATTCTCCTTGCTGACGATTTCCCCTTCCTTCCTGAAATTTGAAGGATTTGGAAATAATCCCGACAGAATAATCCGGTATTCGGATGCTTACCGAACCTTGCCTCCTCCCGAAATCCGGGATTCGATACTTCATTATTTTCACGATTCGGCAGATTATGTATCCGAACTGTTTTTACCGGCTTATCCAAATCTGCCCGTCAATTACTGCCTTACTGATCAGCGTGCAGGTCTGGATAATGAATGGTTTGCTATTCGCAACGATTCACTCTTCCTTGCTGCTAATCCGGATTACAGGATAAAAAGGCAATTTTTTATATACCTGACTGCCATCGATTCTAAATACGATACGTCATCTGCTTTCCTGACGCTGACTCTGGACACAACGGTTGTTCGGCAGAGATATCCTCTGGAGGATACTCAACTGGAAGTCGACTCGGTTTTTCAGATAGCTGTTGACTCGCTGTATGAGGATCTTTCAAAAGCAGGACTTACTATTCTATACCATTCTTCGGATCCACAAATTCTGGAAACAAGTTTTACTGATGAGTATATTAGGATAGTCGCCCGAAAAAGCGGCACTGCTACTGTAGAAATATCAGCATTTGATCCCTATACAGAATACATAATATGTGATTCCTTTACTATTTGTATTACAGATTCATACAATATTTCACCTCAAGCTATTAATCAAGAAATGCAGGTTATTCAGTATCCTGATACCCTGAGGTTTTCAACTGACAGTTTATTTTTTGATGAGGACGGGGATTCCCTGATTTTTCTGATTGTAGCTCCTGAGAATCCGGCGCTGCACACCGGACCGGGTATTGGGAGTGAAGTAATACTATGGGCAGACACAGGACTTTCGTCAACGCTTTCAATTGTCGCTCACGACATGAGGGGAGGCACCGACACCTTGATGCTGGGAATAAAATTCAATACAGCTCCGGAGCGAGTGAGACCTCCCCTCCTGGAGGAAATACCCCTTGGTAAGGAGGTTTTTGAGTTAGGCTTGGATACAATCTATTTTGATTATGATGGTGATTCCCTGGCATATCAGGGCTTATCACAATCCGGGGCATTTGCATTCGAATTTCAGGTTGATAAGCTCCGCATCTATCCGTCTCAAACCGGGGAGGGCAATCTCAGGCTTGAAGTTTCAGACGGCTACGGTGGGCTTTTTATCGACAGTCTCTATGTCATTATTTACAGTGAATCGGCTAGTGATGGCGGGAAAAATGTCCCGCAAGGGTGGAAGATTTTTCCTAACCCGGCCGATGAGGTACTGACCCTTCAGCATCAGGGATCAGAGCCTGGCGATTATACCTTTTGCATATGGAATCATCTGGGGCAGGAGGTATTTTCCGGAAGCTTCCAGGTTGGCCCCCCGGGAATATTCCTTCAGATCATTCTGCTTGACCAGTTGCCTGAAGGATTATATTTCCTTCAGGTCAGGAAATCAGAAAAAGAAGAGGGATTTTTTACTTTTTTGAAGCACTCATCAGAATAGCCAACTTTCCTGTGATATTCACTGAATCCCTGTTTGCATCCCCTTTTTATTCATCCTTTTTAACGTATCTTTGGCAACTGGATTTATCAATACAAAATTTGAGTGAAGAAGTACGACAGTCTTCGACCCTATGGAGATAGGCAGGATCAGTTTGATCGTCGGTATTTGGAGATGGCCCGGACATGGGCAAAGAATTCCTATTGTGTCAGGAGACAGGTAGGGGCGCTAATCGTCAAAGACCGCATGATTATCTCTGATGGGTACAATGGGACTCCTGAAGGATTTGAAAATATTTGTGAGGACGAAAACAACCGGACAAAACCATACGTTCTGCATGCAGAGGCAAACGCTATTACTAAAGTAGCAAAGAGTAATAACAGCAGTGATGGAGCGACCTTGTACATTACTACATCTCCATGCATGGAATGTGCGAAGCTGATTATTCAGTCAGGTATCAGGAGGGTGGTTTATTCTGACAGTTATCATTCAAATGACGGGCTGGAGCTACTGAAGCGAGCTTCGATCGAAATAAAATATATTGAGCTGTGATTGAAAAAAAAGGGAAAAGTCAGATTATTGTCACCTTATTGCCAGTCATTATTGCGCTTGCAATAATATCCGGGATTTTCATTGGTCGGTTTCTGTATCTGATACAACGTGAGAAAGATAGTAATTTTCCTGAAGAGGAAGGGATTATCAGTGATATTCAGGGAATGATGAACATCTATCCCCAGGGGGATAAAATTTCCTATGTTTTGAATTATATAGCACGTGAGTATGTTGATCCGATAAGCCAGAGTGAACTGGTAGAAAAGACAATTCCCAAACTTATCAGTGAACTTGATCCACACTCCTTATACATTCCGGCTAAGGATCTGAAGGAAGTGAACGAGCCCCTTGAGGGTAATTTCAGTGGCATTGGGGTGCAGTTTAACATGTTGAATGATACGCTTATTATTCTGAAAACAATCCCGAACGGACCCTCCGAGAAGATCGGGATACTGGCAGGTGACAGGATCCTGATCGTAGAAGGGGATACCGTTGCAGGGAAGAATATTCCAAGTGATGATATTGTTAAGAAATTGAAGGGACCGAAAGGTACAAAGGTCAAGGTTGGAATACAGAGGCGTGAAGTGGATGATGTTCTCCTTTTTGAGATTACCCGGGACAATATTCCCTTGTATAGTATGGATATAGCGTATATGATCCGTCCTGGGATAGGTTATATAAAGCTAAATAATTTCTCCAGGACAACCGCACAGGAATTCACCCAGGGTGCATTGAAACTGATAGGCGAAGGGATGAAAAACCTGATCCTGGACCTCAGGAGTAACGGCGGGGGTTACATGGAACCTGCTGTCGAAATTGCCGATCAGTTCCTGGATGGAAATCAGTTGATAGTCTATACGGTTGGTAACGCCCAGAAGCGCATGGATTACCGGGCATCGAACGGGGGCATGTGCAAGGATATCCAACTAGTTGTGCTGATTGATGAGGGGACTGCATCGGCGAGCGAGATTCTTGCCGGCGCCTTGCAGGACAATGATATAGGTACAATTATCGGTAGACGGTCTTTCGGGAAAGGACTGGTTCAGACACAGCAGGATTTTTCTGATGGTTCAGCCCTGCGCTTAACCATAGCCAGGTATTATACCCCAACGGGGAGATGCATCCAGAAACCATACGAAAATGGAGAGAGTGAAGATTATTACCTCGAATTGTCAAAACGTTTTCTTCATGGCGAAGCCACTGAACTAGACAGTGTAAGTTTTAACGACTCCCTAAGATACACCACTCCGGGAGGAAAAGTAGTATATGGAGGCGGAGGGATCATGCCAGATGTTTTTGTACCCATTGACACATCCGGGATTAGCGAGTACCTGGCAAATGTCCGGAATCGGGGTTTGATTTATCGCTTTGCTTTAAGCTATACCGACAGTCATCGTGATGAACTTGAAAAACTGGTTTCAGTAACTGAGCTTCGCAAATACCTGGATAAGCAGAATGTTTTACAGGCTTTAGTAAAATTTGCGGCTGAAAATGATGTGCCTCCTGTATCTGGTCAGATTCATGAATCTGAATTGATCCTGAAGACACAGCTGTATGCTTTTATTGCAAGGAATATTTACGATAACGAAGGTTTTTATCCCATGATAGAGGACATTGATACTACCCTTCTGAAGGCGATAGAATTTATATCGAATTATCTGGAATAAAGGTTCCTCCCACACTTACGGGGGAGCCTGTCAGAAATGGCCTGCCATCTTACATCATTCTTCACTCTGAAGTTGTTGTTTAACCGGGTATTTTCATTTACTTTTGCGCACTTATAAACAGAATGTAACAAGCTGATAGAAGACTTCTTCGGAAAATGATTTCCGCTGCTTTCGATATCAGAAAATCTAACTTGTAAAAGAAATAGCATGGCACAGGAAGACATCTTTAAAAAGATTATTGCGCACTCAAAGGAATATGGATTTATTTTTCAATCCAGTGAAATTTATGATGGGCTCAGCGCAGTTTACGATTATGGTCAGATTGGTGTTGAACTGAAGAACAACATCAAACAGTACTGGTGGGATGCCATGACAAAGCTCAATGAAAATATCGTGGGGATAGATGCTGCGATTTTTATGCATCCCCGTACCTGGGAAGCTTCCGGGCATGTCGGGGCATTTAATGACCCGTTGATCGATAATAAAGACTCCAAAAAGAGATACCGGGCCGATGTTCTCATCGAAGAGCACATGGAGAAGATTGAGGCAAAGATTCAAAAAGAAGTGGATAAGGCTTCTGCTCGTTTTGGAGATACCTTCGATGAAAAACAATTCCGGGATACAAACCAGCGGGTACAGGAAAATCAGCTAAAACTGGATGAGCTTAAAGCCAGGTTCGTGAAAGCATTGGAGGCTAATGATCTTGCTGATTTAAAGCAGATTATTGAGGATTCAGGAATTGTCTGCCCTGTCTCAGGATCAAAAAACTGGACAGATGTACGTCAGTTTAACCTGATGTTCAGCACACAGCTGGGATCAGTAAGTGAAGAAGCCAGTACAATATACCTGCGGCCTGAGACAGCCCAGGGAATTTTTGTGAATTACCTGAACGTACAGAAGACAGGAAGAATGAAGATTCCCTTTGGCATTGCTCAGATCGGCAAAGCATTCCGAAATGAGATTGTTGCCCGTCAGTTCATTTTCCGGATGAGAGAATTTGAACAGATGGAAATGCAGTTTTTTGTTGAGCCCGGCACAGAAATGGAATGGTATAAGCATTGGAAAGAAAAGCGGTTAAAATGGCATAAATCCCTTGGATTGGGAGAAGAAAAATACCGTTTTCACGACCATGATAAATTGGCACACTATGCCAATGCGGCTGCTGATATCGAATTTGATTTCCCTATGGGATTCCGTGAAGTAGAAGGGATACACTCCCGGACTGATTTTGACCTGGGCAACCATGAGAAATTCTCGGGCAG
This sequence comes from Bacteroidales bacterium, assembly GCA_016931575.1. GTDB lineage: Bacteria > Bacteroidota > Bacteroidia > Bacteroidales > UBA10428 > UBA10428. Next base: position 96,862 of record JAFGEO010000006.1, read on the forward strand.
AAAGATTCAGTATCATGATACCGTAACAAATAAGAGCTATGTGCCTTACGTGGTTGAAACCTCCATCGGGCTGGACCGGATGTTCCTTTCAGTGATCTCGAATGCCTACACCGAGGAGGAAATCGAAGGGAAAGATGAAACCCGCATAGTTATGAGGATCCCTGCTTTCCTGGCACCGGTTAAACTGGCTGTATTCCCGCTGCTTAAGAAAGACGGACTTCCTGAAAAGGCTCGTGAGATCATGGATAGGCTGAAATTTGATTTCAATTGCCAGTACGAGGAAAAGGATACTATTGGAAGGCGATATCGCCGGCAGGATGCCATCGGCACCCCCTTTTGTATTACCATCGATCACCAGACACAAGAGGACAATACCGTTACCATACGATTTAGGGACACCATGAAACAGGAACGTGTACCGGTCGAAAACCTCGAAAAGATCATGGAAGATAAGGTTAGCATGAAGAATGTGCTGAGAGAATTGTAAATTGCACTCCTTGCACTTCTGAAGAATATGACCGGAACTCAAACACCAAAGAAAGTACTGATTATAACGTATTACTGGCCGCCGGCTGGTGGACCTGGAGTACAACGCTGGCTCAAATTCGCCCGTTATCTGCCGGATTTTAACGTGGAGCCCTTCATTCTTACGGTTGATGAGAAAAAAGCTTCTTATGCATTTTATGATCCGAGTTTGGAAGATGAGGTAAGAAAAGACCTTACTGTATTTCGCACCTCAACACGGGAATTCTATACTTTTTACCTCAAGTTTACAGGCAGGAGGCAAATCCCTTTTTCTGGCTTCGTCCAGGAATCCGGGATTAGCTTTAAAGAAAAAGTTATCCGGTTCCTGCGTACCCATCTTTTTATTCCGGACCCTCGACTTGGCTGGAATCGCTTTGCATATAAAAAAGCCCGGGAGGTGTTGAGACAGGAAAATATTACTCAGATCATCACAACCGGCCCTCCTCATTCAAGCCACTTAATAGGGTTGAAATTGAAAAAGAAATTGCCTCACGTAAACTGGATTGCAGATTTTAGGGATCCGTGGACCCACATATTCTTTTTTGATCAATTGAATCATTCTCCGTATTCCAGGTTAAGACATAAAAAATTAGAGCACAGAGTAATAGATAAATCAGATAAAGTAATAGTTGTCGGACATTCAATGAAATCCGGTTTCCTTAAAGATTATCCTGAATTGGTACCAGACAAGATCGTCATCATACCAAATGGTTTCGATGACAACGATTTTATCCCTGGAGATAGTATAACGGAAAGTGATTTTGTAATTACTTACACGGGTACCTTAGCGGCAAACTACCCTCTTGAAGCTCTGACTAATGCAATTAAAACTATAAATAAGGAGCATAAAGGGGTTGTTAAACTTAGAATTATAGGAGAAATTAATTTTGACATTCAAGAGGAAGTCATTCAACAAATCGGACAAGAATCTGTCGAATTCGTTCCAAGGCTTGCTCACGCTAAAGCAATTGAATATCTTTTCAGGTCCTCCATGCAACTGATCATTATTCCCGAGGCCATTGGCAATGAATCAATCCTTACCGGAAAAATATTTGAATACCTTGCATCCGGTAAACCAATATTAGGAATCGGGCCGGAAGACGGTGACGCCTCCCAGGTCTTGAAGGAAACGGGGGCCGGTAAAATGTTTGAGTATTCAAAAAAGGAAGAAATAGAAAGCTATATACTTAAAGTATATAATGAACTAAGAGATCATAACATATTTTATAATAGAGAAATAATAGAAAAATATTCCAGAAAAAAAATAACCGGAGATCTTGTCTCGCTTTTTCCCTGATCATGGTAAAAAATGTTTTCATCCTATGTACCGGTAGGAGTGGCTCATTATCCTTCGTTAAGGCTTGCGGATTCATTACTAATTATTCCTCTTCACATGAATCACGGGCTTCAATGCTTGGAGATGAGAGAATTAATTATCCGGAATATCATATCGAAGCTGATAATCGCTTAAGCTGGTTTTTCGGAAAACTCGATGAGCGGTATGGAGATGAGGCAGTTTATATTCACTTGCTCAGAAACAGGGAGGCAACTGTGAAAAGCTTTCTGAATCGATGGGGTGTGAAAGGAAGCATAATTCATGCTTTCCAGTCGGGCATTCTGATTTCTCGCTACGGGAAATGGAAGGATACGGAGAAAGGCAGGATCTGTGAGGATTATTATGATACGGTAAATTTGAATATCCGGCATTTTCTGAAAGATAAAAGCAAAGTTCAGGTCATTCAGCTTGAGAATATTAACGAAGATTTCAGGGTATTCTGGGAGTTTATCGGAGCAGAAGGGGATCTTGAAGGTGCCCTGAAAGTTTTTAACAGACCTGACAATACATCCCAAAGCCAGCAGACCCTTCGTAATAAATTACGCACGCTGATTTATCATTTGAAAAAACAGTTCAATATTCTATCTTAGTCTGTTTGATAATATACTAGCATGAGCCACGAAAGAAGATATAAATTAACACTTGATTTTGTCAAGCGTAATATTCAGTCAAATAGTAAGATATTAGATTTGGGTATTCCAAATAAATTCTCCAGTATGATGAAGGATGAAGGTTTCATTGTTATCAATACGCAGGGGGAGGATCTTGATCTGGATTTTCATGCAGTAAAAACTGAAGTTATTGACGTTGTGACAGCATTTGAGATTTTTGAGCACATGCTGGCACCTTTTAATATCCTTCGTGAAATTCAATGTAAGAAGCTTATTGCCTCTGTACCAATTAAGTTATGGTTTGCATCGGCTTACTGGAATGAAAATGATGAGAGGGACAGGCACTATCATGAGTTTGAAATAAAGCAGTTTAACTGGCTTTTGAATAAATCGGGATGGGTAATAAAAGATTTTGAAAAGTACACCTCACCGGTTACTGCATTGGGAATACGTCCATTACTCAGGAATTTTACCCCCAGGTATTACATTGTTTATTGTGAACGTAGCTAAGCCCGGATTATGCGCATTGGAATGATCCTTGACGAAAAGTATCCTCCCGATCCCCGGGTTGAAAATGAGGCAAGGGTGCTAATCAGAGAAGGGCATCAGGTTTATTTATTGAGTCTGGATTATCAGGGAAATCAGCTTCGCGAAGAAACTATTCATGAGATCCTTGTTCAGCGGGTCAGCTATTCAAGACTAATGCATAAGCTGTCCGCCTTGGCTTACACAGTGCCACTCTACCACTTTATACTCAGCAGAGCGATAAAGAAATTTATAAGAAGAAATCACATCCAGGCACTTCATTTGCACGATCTTCAGGTAGCTCGTGCTGGATTTTTTGCCCGGGGGAAGGCAAAAATACCGATATTACTTGATCTGCATGAGAACCGTCCTGAGATCATGAAATATTATCGGCACCTGAACCGATTCCCCGGGAGATATCTCATTTATCCTTCCCGATGGAAGAAAAAAGAGGCTGAATATATTCGAAAAAGCGACCATACCATTGTTGTGACAAATGAAGCCAGGGAGTATTACCAGCAAAATCTTTCCTTACCTCCCCAAAAGTTTGTAGTAGTGCCAAATACTGTTAGCCGGGACTTTTATCAGGAGTATTCCACCGATGAGCATATCACCGATCGCTACCGGAAGTCTTTTATGATCCTCTACATAGGAGATACCGGAGAGCGTCGGGGGATTGAGACATTACTGAAGGCGGTAAGCATTCTCGCAAACCGGATAGATGGTTTACGGTTTTGCATTCTTGGGAGGAGTACAAATGACAGCCAGTTAAGGGAATTGGTAAATCGCCTGCAAATTGCGGATAAGGTGGATTTTGAAGGATGGCAGTCTCCCGCAAAATTCCAGTCTTATATTCTTTCCAGTCAGCTGTGTTCTTGTCCCATCCTGCGTAATATCCACCATGATACCACCTATGCAAACAAACTTTTTCAGTATGCATCTCTGGCCAAACCTCTTTTGGTAAGTGATTGTACGGCGCAGAAAAATTTAACCGAAAAATATAAAATGGGCCTTGTTTTTGAAGCAGGTAATGAGGAGGATTGTGCAAAGAAAATCCTTTATCTGGCTAACAACAAGAAGGAGTTGACCCAGTACGGAAATAATGGTCAGAAAGCTGTCCTTGAATTCCTGGGATGGGAGAAAGTATCACAACAATTGGTAGGGGCATACAAAAATCTTACCCTCTCATAAGCGATTACCCTCGCTTTCTGATTTTGAGAATCACCAGAGTTTGATTAATAATATCCTGTATAGGAGGAGATATCTTCAGCTGGTAAATCAAAGTTCCGAAGGCAATGGCGAATAATCCTGAACGAAGGATGAGATCCAGGTACAAATTTCCAAGTTGGGGGATCAATTCAGCCAGCCCCCAGGAGATACCCGATACAGCTAATCCTTTAATTGTTGAAAGGTCAAAGGCTGGCAAACCGAATTTGATCCACAGCACCATGATTTTTAAACCGGACAGAAAAATCCTTGAGAAGAAAAGCGCCATGGCCGCACCCAAGATCTGGTACTGGGGGATGAGGAGAAAATTCAGGAGAATCAGAATCACTCCCGTGAGTAAACGTGCATAAGTGATAACCGGAAAGTGACGGGAAGTCTGAATGACCATACCACCGGTACCTGATGCCATTTCTATCAGACTCCCCAAACCGACAAAAAGCACTACATAACGCCCTGATGCATAAGCTTCCGGAAGGAAGGAGAAAATATTATTTCGATTAATCCAAATCCCCAGAAAGATGAACAGAGCCACGATAAGCATATCTCTGCAGCTTGCGGAATAAATTTTTGCAATGGTTTTTCTGTCATTATTTTTCCAGGCATCTGCCAGAACTGTGGATGATATTTTCAGAATTGAGAGGGAAGGTTTGAGGATCAGAGTCCCGATGAAAAAGGCAATCGAATAGATACCGGTAGCCTCCAAATCGATCAGATTACCCACAAGGTACTTATCGATGTTACTCGTAAGGATAGTACCACTCCCGCCGATAAATCCGTAGATAGCCACTTTCATCATTTGCTTCCTGAGTTCCGGAGTGATAAATTTTCCTGGCCAGCTCCAATTTAGTTCGTTCTGTCGGAAGAGGTCGATGATCATCAGTAACATTGGAACTGCCATTCCAACACAATATACAGCTAGAAAGAAATCAAAATCGATCAGCTTAAATTGAAACAAAATAAGGTCAGCCAGAACAAGAATCCGGAATATGACTTCTTTGTAAAGTGTACCTGCCGTTGAGTTATATAATACCTTCAGAAAATTATCAAAAATGGTATAATACAGAGTAAAGAAGATCAGGGGTAGCAGCCAGTAGATATTTTCCACAAATAAAGGAGAATCTTCCTGATTGCTTCCTTCCAGGTAAGGTTTTAGAATAAAAAAAACCACAGCACTGAGCAGAAACCCTATCAGGGTTATCACCATTGTGATACCCAAAAAACCATGATGATCGTTTTTCTTATCCCTGAAATAACTGAACAGCCGAACGGTAACGTTATTATATCCCAGGGATGCAAATTGAGCAAATACATTGGATAGGGCAACCAGCATATTGACTAAGCCAATTTCCTCGGCAAGAAGGATTTTGGGCATAATTACGACTACATTGAGAAAACCTATAACTACACCCAGATAAGCATAGATAGTACCCTTTATTGATTGTTTGATGATAATGCCCACAATGCTGTAATTTGGTGTAAATATAAAGGGAATTCAGCTATGCTTTATACAGAGGATGGTGAATTTATTTAACCGGGGCAGAATCCTGGGACAGGGAAGAATCCGGGAGGGAGAAATAGATGCATGCGATATAAAAGAAATAGTGTTATTTTTGATGGCTTGGAATCAAGTAAACAAGGCTGAAACGATATATTCAATGCAATGAAAGAATTCCTAAAAAACATTGATTACAAAAAAGCGCTGCCGCATCTAGTGGCACTAGCAATTTTTCTGGCTGTCAGTTCTGTATTTTTTCTGAATCAATTATCGGGACTGAGGGTATATCAGCATGATGCTGAGATGCATGTGGGAATGAGTAAGGAAAGCTCTGATTTTAGAGATAAATACGGGGAAGAAACCTTATGGACAAATGCTGCTTTCGGAGGGATGCCCACCTACCAGATATCCATGAAAAATGCGAATGTCATTCAGTCTGTTGATAAACTTATCCTGAAAGTCTTTCCACGTCCGATAGGGTATATTCTTTTGCTGATGGCAGGATTCTATATTTTCATGCTGCTGCTTGATGTAGATCCGAAAATCGCCATCATCGGAAGTATTGCGTTTGGATTAGCCTCCTACAATATTCTATACATTGGGGCCGGGCATAACAATAAGGTGCATGCACTTGCATACATACCTCCCATTTTAGGGAGCGTAATATATGCCTACCGAAAGAATTTTCTAATCGGTAGCGCCTTGCTGGCATTCTTTGCATGTCTCCATTTATCAGCTAACCACATGCAGCTAACCTACTATATGCTGTTTTTGGTGCTGGCAATTGTAATTGTCCAATTTATCATCAGTTTTAAAGAAAAGTTGCTGCCCCGTTTTCTTAAGGCGAGTTTGTTCCTGGTTCTTGGGGGATTATTAAGTGTGTTGCCCTCTGCAAAGAGCATCTTGCTAACACAGGAATATTCTGATGAAACAACCCGCGGAAAATCTGAACTTACCATTCAGGTGGATGAAAAAGATGTCAATAAGAAGGGTTCAGGACTTGGCAAAGAGTATATTACTCAATACAGTCTTGGGGACGGGGAGATCTGGTCGCTGATTATTCCAAATGCCAAAGGGGGAAATCAGGGGTTAATTAAGGATGATCCGAAGTTGATGAATAAAATCGATTCAGAGGAGGACAAATTATTACTCGGTGAACAAAACCGCTACTGGGGAGAACAGGATAGTTCAGGAGGTGCACTTTATTATGGAGCCAGCGTTTTCCTGCTCTTTATACTTGGAGTGTTTTTCATCAGGGATAAGCTGAAATGGGCCTTTCTTGCTGCCTCTGTTTTGGCGATGCTTCTTTCACTCAAATATGGGGCATTTACTGAATTTGCCATTAACAAATTGCCCATGTTCAGTAAGTTCCGGGATACAAAGATGATTCTAATTTTGGTTCAGGTCTCCTTTGCATTCCTGGCGGTACTTTTCATTAACTACCTGGCAAGTAATACAGTCGACAAGAAACGTTTCCTGTATGTTTCTGGAGGAGTTCTTGGTGTTTTATTATTGCTTGCCCTGTTTCCTACCGCATGGTTCGATTTTTTGGGGAAGAGGGAGGTTGAGCATGTAGATTACCTGAAGAGTCTGCCACTTGAGAGGCTCAGGGATCAGGACCGGGCTCAGGTATCAGCCATGCTGAAAAGTTATGAATTGTTACCTGGGTTAAGGCTGAAGATTTTCAGGGCTGATGTCTTCCGGAGCATCTTTTTCATGTTGCTGACAGCGGGTGCAGTTTATCTTTTCATTGCAAAAAAAATCAATAAACTTCAACTTATTGTCGGCCTCGGGATCATTGTATTGGTGGACCTTTTCATGGTGGATAAACGCTATTTTACAAATGAGAAAACAGTAAATCACATAAATAAATGGGTGGATAAATATAGCTACAGCAATCCATTCAAACCATCATTGGCTGATTCCTCGATCTTACTAAAAGAGATCAAAAACAACCCGGAGATAGCTGAAAGCATTGAAAAAAGTTTTGCTGAGATCGATGAGAGTGAATTTCCCATTCACAGGCAATATTTGAATGAGCAGAACAAAATTATTTTCAGGGAACTAAACTACCATACAGACTATAGGGTATTTGCCCTGGCAATTCCGGTTGGCATTATGTATGATGTCGAAGAGGGACAGGCTATGGGTATTAATGCGTTTTCTGACGGAAGAACTCCATACTTTCATAAATCTTTGGGAGGCTATCATGGAGCCAAGCTGAAGCGATACGAAGAGGTTTGGGATGGGTACCTTTCCAAAGAAGAGATAGCTCTCCGTAATTTATTGCGGGCAGCCAATTATAATCCGTACCTGATTAAACCTTATCTGAAAGATTCGATTCCGGTGATGAACATGCTTAATACAAAGTATATCATTTTCGATCCTTATAATGAGCCTTTAACCAATGAGGCACGATTTGACAATGCCTGGTTCGTAAAAGGAATAAACTTTGTTGAAAATGCAGATCAGGAGTTTCTCGCATTGGCAACGGTAAGTATGGATACTGCCATTATTCAAAAAGCCTATAGAAATAGGGTATCCGAAAACCTTAAACCCGATACCCTGGCTGATATTGTCCTGAGTGATTATAAGCCTAACCATCTGACTTATAAAAGTATATCTTCAAATGATGGAGTTGCCGTATTTTCAGAGATCTTTTATGACAAGGGATGGAATGCCTATATTGATGGTAAAAAGGTTGAATATTTCCCTGCTAATTATCTGCTGAGGGCTCTGATGATCCCGGCGGGGGAGCATATCGTGGAATTCAGGTTTGAACCCCCAACCTACAAGTTGGCTCACAGGCTTTCAATACTGGGCTCTGTTCTGCTATTACTATACATTCTGGGAACTATCGGATGGGTATTTTTCTTAAGAAGGAAAAAAATAAGTAATGGTGTAACTGAGGAATAGGCTTAGTACCGTTCCAACCAGCGATACCGGCGGATACTGTCCCCAAGTTTAAAGGCAATCATTATTTCATGGGAACCGTAACTGTTATAGGACAGTTGGTTAAATCCATAGTCAAAGGAGTATCCTAGAAGGGCTCTGTTCCATTTGAGACCTGCAAAAAGGATAAGTTCTCCTGAGGTTCTGATAGAGGTGCCGATCCAGTATTCTTTTTTATAGACAAACCGGGCTGTCAGGTCCCCTGAAAAGTGTGCTTTTTCATTTCCTCGGATGATCCAGGAAGGTTCAAAAGTCCAATCCCGGTTTTGCCGTAAGGGAGTCCGGTAGTAACCGTGAAAGGTATAATTTCGCACATAACGAAGTTGGGCATTGTCAAGTATGGCATCACCAAAATTAATCCGTGATTCAAGTAACTCATTAACAGAAAGTCCAATATGAAGATTCTGCGTAGAAAAGTTGAGTCCGAAACCGGCGTCCGGAATAAAACTACTTTCTCCTAACATACTTTCCAGCAGGGGATCTTCATCCCGGAAACTGATCAAATCCGGATCGATATTTAATTGAGTACCCAGAATTCTTAGCCCAAAGGATAACTGATAATTTTGAATGAAAAGGTGATAGGCATAGGTAAACTGAACTGAAGTTCGGTTAATGGCTCCATACTTGTCGCTAACGAAAGCCGCTCCAATCCCGACCCTTCCTTTTGTGCTCTTACGGATTTTGCCTTCATTAACTGATAGAGGACTTTTCAGGATACGGGTAGAAATGCTGGCTGAATAAGTTTCAGGGGTATAACTAAGTCCAAGCCACTGTTTTCTCCCGGATATAGTGATGCTTGTCATTCCATCGATACCCGCCACAGCAGGATTGATCAGGAATTCATTCAGGATATACTGACTGTAAACAGGTGCCTGTTGTCCATAACTGTATCCGAACAAAAGGAGTGATAATATGGCTGTGCAATATAATTTGCGCATACAGGTTTGCTGGCTTCGCCTAAAGTGGCCCTCTAGTTAGTTATTTCAAATAATACGCAGATATTCAGTAAAAGTTGTAATGAAGCTTTATTCCTTAGTAAATGATAGTTACAATGCCTTGATAGACCTTATCACTGCTTGGTCCCAAATGGACAAAGTAGTAATAACTACCCATAGGCAGTTTAGTCCCGAACATGTCGCTTCCATCCCATCCTTCTTCAATGGTATCGTAGCCTCTATCCGATACCCAGCGCTTCTGGCCGGCTCTGTCGTAAACCTCGATCAGCAATTCAGGGTAGATATCGGATATTTTGCGTTCCCGGTTTTCATCTGAAAGATTTAGGATGATCCAGCGCTCATTTACACCATCGTTATTGGGTGAGAATGCTGTCGGAATATCCAGGCACGATTCACTGATGCTTTCCAGGTTAAAGCTGAATTCTAGGGTACAATTGTGATTATCAGTAACAATGACCGTGACATTTCCGGGGCCCAGGTCATAGGCAAATTCGTTATTATAAGCACCAATACTGCCCAGATCGGTCCAGGAATAGGTGTATCCGGGCGTACCGCCGGAAGCTTCAGCTAGTATTTCTCCGTCAAAAGAGAAATCACATTCCGGATGTCTTGTTTCGATCGCTTCAACGAGTATAGGATCAGGCTCTCCGACATGAACTGTTTCGGTAAGCTCACAATTTTTACGATCAAGTATGATTAGTTCATGATCACCGGCTGATTGTCCTTCAACGATATCCCCCTCAATCAGGGCATTATTCCAAATATAGCTATATCCACCATTTCCTCCGACAGCTCCCAGTTCAATAAGGGCATCGGAACTGTCAAAACAAAGAGCGTCCTGGACAAAGATATCGGACTGAATGTATTCCGGTTCCGGGACAAGCAGGGTGTCATAGGAGACACATTCATTGGAATCGATGATTTGTACCCAATGCAAGCCGGTTCCGATATTGGTATAGATGGCTGCGTCACTTGTGCCATCATCCCAGCTGAAGTCCAGAGGATCCGTTGCATGATCGGCATGGACGCTTAAGGAACCGTTCGTAAAGCCTTTACACTGTATGGAGTCATAAATATAGACTTCAATTTCCATAGGAGATTCCTCTCTGATGATGACGGAATCGAAAGCGGAACAGTTGTTCCAGTCGGTTAAGGTAACATAGTAAGTATCAGGTAACAGATCTTCCAGGCTCATGCCTGTGCTTCCGTTACTCCACTCCAGGATATAGGGTTGTTCAGCACCTTCAATGGGCACACCTCCGGAAGGTGCTGACTCAATACTACCATAGTTTTGGCAGACTTTCGTGCTGGTTGAGAGCGTATCATATTCCAGGAGAGTAGGTTGCTCAAGCAGAATGGTATCGTAAACAACGCAGGAAGAATCATCTGTAACACTTAAATAATACCAGCCTGCATCAAGATTTTCGATTCTGCCGGTACTGCCAAGGTCATTGTTTTCTTCATCGTTCCATGCATAGTAATGGTTGCCGAGACCTCCTTCTGTTGTAACCTCAATCCACCCGTCATTTCCTTCAAAACATCTGATTTCATAGCCATGGTAGTCTGCAATCAGAGGGGAAATGCTAATCTCATCGCCCTGGATAAGCTCAAGGCTGTCATAGACAAAGCAGGAGACTTCATCGGTTGCTGTATAGGTAACCCAGCCGGCGGGAAGGTTCTGAAGTATTGGACCGCTAGTTCCCAGATCGGGCCAGTCTATGGAAATATTCCCGGTTCCGCCCTGGCCGGAAACTTCCAGCATGCCGGTTGAATCTCCAAAGCAATTCACCTGGGTGGCTGAAATGATGCTGAGTTTCAGCGTATCGGGAGAGGTAAGTTGAACACCCAGATCCCCCAAACAGCCATATTGATCGTTTACAATTACTTCATAATTGCCATGGTTTGCATCTGAAAGAAGTTCATCCGTCTCACCAGGAATAATTTCACCTTCTCTTATCCAGGTATAACTGTACAGACCATGGCCTCCGGTGACTTCATCAACCTGGATCCATCCGTCCTCGGAATAGAAGCACGCGAGATTGAATCCGTTTTGAGCTCTGCTGACTGAGGTATCGGCAATACTGATCTCATCCGGTTCAATCAATGTGGTCGAATCAACAGACACGCAGCCTTCCTCGATACCTGTTACCTGAATGTAGTAATTACCCGGGCTTAGGGAATCAAAGAAGTAGATTGCATAATCAGTTATCGGAGATGCTTCAACCAGGTTCCAGTCCTCATCAAACAATTCATAGGTGATATCTTTGTATATATTACGCGCATTGACAATCAGTTGGCCGTCATCGTACCCGTTACAATGGATGGAGTATGCTCCGTAATATACCCGGGGACTGAATCGGGTTATCGGAATATTTCCTGAAAGAATCGTATCCGCCCCTGTGGTAACACAATTATTGAGGTCAGTTACGTTCCACCAATAGACTCCTGTAGATGTTCCAATTAAAGGATTGGGATAGGGAGGACTACCCTGATAAGTCCCTATATGATCTTCATCCCATTCAACTGTGTAGCCGTTTGTTGCAGATCCGTTGTAGGTTCCACCGTGTGGCACTACTTCAAGTGTTACAAGTTCATTTTCACAAACCAGATCATCCGAGGCCATCAGATCACTCCATAATGAATCGGGTTGATTAAGCGTAATGATGGTATCAGCATAACAACCGCTGAAATCTAATACTTCAATATGATAAGATCCTGTTCTCAATCCTCCAATGGTATCTTCAAACACTTCACTTCCATCGAAGAAATAATCCAGATCAAAGAAATCATACTGAGCATAGGCTGTAATACCACCCAGGGAATTCAGGTAAATGAAACCTGAAGAATCATTATAACACCTAATCTGAAGGGTATCATACACAAAGGTCCGGGCAGAATCCCTTAGAAGGATGCCTGGAGTGAGGTCATAGTAAAGTGTATCATTAATACCGATGCATTTTTCAAGGCCCGCTTCATCAATCGTGTATGGTGTAACGATAAGGGCGATTTGCTGGACATTGCCGGAATGGTTGATCAGGGTATCAATTATTTGATGTCCCTTTTCCAGGTCGAAGGTAGCTGTTGAGTATTGTATCTCCACTTGTGGATCTGCCAGGATGGTATACCTGAAGCGATCACCATAGTATCCTGAGCTTGGGCCGTTTATTTGAACGTGGGTAGCCAGTCCTGAGCAGAAAACTGTATCAGATGCTGATCTCGACAGGTTAACAAGGGGAGTCGGGTCAACCCAGACCTCAACAGTATCACTTTCGCCGATACAGCGAATAGCTCCCAGTGAGGTGACGGAATAGGATTCGATAAGGAAGAAAACGCGTTGAGCTGATAAACTAAGGTTATTTAAGGGATATTCAATCAGGCTGTCTGTTGTCAGGTCTTCGGTCCAGCCGGCTGGTAGCACATCGATGGAACCAGCATTTTCAGCCCATGCCCTCCACCGGAATTCAACGGGGTACATTGGGGCACTGGTTGAACTGAGACTAATGTTAGTTATAGTTTCATCGCAAATCAGCTGGAATTCAGGTTTCGCATCGATATTGGTAGTTGGTTCAACCCAGACGATAACTGTATCGGCTTCGCCGGTACATTTAAGTTGGCCGGCACTATTCACGGTGTACGGTTGGATAAGGAAGAATACGCGCTGAACAGTATCTGTCAGGTTTTCCAGCTGATGATTGATTGTACTAGATACGTTTAATCCTTCCTGCCAGCTTCCCGGAAGTTCCTCAACTGCCCCCGGATTTTCAGACCAGGCAATCCATCGGAACCGAACCGGATAAATCGGAAGCGATGGGGAAGAAATGCTGATCACAGCAAAGTCCTCATCACATATGATTTGTTCTTCCGGTCCTGCATCGACCATCGGGGAAGGTTCTACCCACACTTCAACGGTATCGGTTCGTCCGGTACATTTTTCTATACCTGCACCGTCGATGGTATAGGACACGATCTCGAAGAAAACGCGCTGCGCGGAGTTGCTCATATTATCAAGCGGGTACTGGATGGTGTCATCTACGCTTAGTCCGTCGATCCAGCCAACAGGAAGGACTTCGACAGAACCGATATTTTCTGCCCAAGCCCTCCATCGGAACCTGACAGGGAAGGTAGGTATACTTGGAGAGGAAAGGAGTATCCGGGTCAGATCGCCGTCGCAAAGGGTATCACTTTCAGGAGTTGCATCCACGGTTGTGAGTGGTTCAACCCATACCCTTACGGTATCACTTTGTCCGGAACATCTTTCAATGCCTGCTCCATTTACGGTATAGGAAACGATTTCAAAGTATACCAGTTGGGCAGCATCCGAGCTGTTGGTAAGCTTATGTTTGATCGTATCATTCACGGTCAGCCCATCCTGCCATCCGGGAGGTATATCCTCGATGGTACCGGCATTTTCAGCCCAGGCCCTCCAGCGGAACTCAACGGGGAAATGGGGGCTACTGGTTGTTGACAGGAATATCTCAGTAGCATCGGCGGAGCAAATGGTATCCAGTTCCGGCCATGCATCCATGTTAACAGCAGGCTCTACCCACACTTCGACGGTATCACTTAGTCCGGTACATTTTTCAATACCGGCTGCGTTGACGGTATAGGAAACGACTTCGAAGAATACACGTTGAACATCATCACTGGTATTAATCAACTGGTACTCGATGAGGTCATTCACGAGCAGGTCATCCTGCCAATTGACCGGCATATTTTGGACGGTACCGGCATTTTCAGCCCAAGCCTTCCAGCGGAACTCAACGGGGTACAGAGGAAGGCTGTTGGAGTTAAGGGATATGTTTGTAAGTTCACCACTGCAGAGGGTATCTGTTTCCGGTCTTGCATCCACCCAGGTAGTAGGTTCTACCCATACTTCAACGGTATCACCCGAGCCGGCACATTTTTCAATACCTGTTCCGTCTGTAGTATAGGAAACGACTTCGAAGAATACGCGCTGGGCAGAGTTGCTGACATTGTCAAACAGGTACTTGATGGTATCATCTGCGCTGAGGCCGTAGATCCAATCAACGGGCAAGGTTTCGACGGAATCGGCATCTTCAGCCCAGGCCCTCCATCGGAACTCAACGGGGAACACAGGACTACTTGCCGAGCTGAGGGTGATAGAGATTTGCTCACCATCGCAGAGGGTATCGGACTCAGGTGTTGCATCCACCCAGGTTTTAGGTTCTACCCACACCCTTACCGTATCACTATCACCCGCGCAGCGTTCATTTCCTGCACCGTTCACGGTATAGGGAACGATCTCGAAGAAAACGAGCTGTGCAGTATCGGTTTTGTTGTCTAAAATATAGCCGATGGCGCTTGTTTCTGTCAGACCTTCGGTCCATCCTGTTGGCACACCAGCAATAACATTTGCTTTATCGGTCCATGCCCTCCAGCGGAATTCAAGGGGATAGATCGGGTTCGTAATGGTTGACAGGGTGATATTCGAGCTGGCACCATCACAAATCGTATCCATTTCCGGTCCGGCATCGACCGTCGGGGAGGGTTCTACCCAGATGTATATTATCGTATCCGGAAGCATGCAAAGGCTATAAAATTTGGGGCTTAAGGTATATTCAAGCCTAACGGGTACTGTCGAAGTATTGACCAGGTTTTGGGTAAGGAGGAAGGTTGCAGTATCATTCTGGCCATCAGATTCGCCCAGAATATCCGGGTGAGGCACTACTGTCCAGGTATATTTTGTACTATCAATTGTACTGCTTACCAAGATACTGAAATCATTTCCACTGCAGATCGTATCTGTAGGCATAGAAAGTGTTACAGAAGGTATTGTTTCGTATTCCACAGTGACGGTAGCCGTCTGAGAGGCCTGGTTGCCATAGATATCTTCAACTGTCAGTACCACCTCATTTTCTCCGATATCGGAGCAATAAAAAACATACTTATCTAAGTACATTGTATCGATTGCACAATTATCCGTGCTTCCGGCATCGATTGAATCTGCAGATATGGTAACCTCTCCGGTTTGCTCATCCAGGTAGATCGTAATATCCTGAACAACAACTCCCGGATCTTCATCATCCGTTACAGTAATTGTAAAACTGCAATCAGCCGAGTTACCCTCATCATCTTCAACGTGGTAGGCTACAGTTGTAACCCCGATATTAAATTGCTCCCCTGAAACATCATTCAAACCTGTTAATGGAGAACTTTCGGTGGTGGCTCCTGTCATAGACCAGGTTTGTAATGCTATCAGGTTATTATCCCAGGTTACAGGAGTAAGATCTTCGACACTTGCAGAGCAGAACCTTGGATCATTGCTTATACTTACATCAGCCGGACAGGTTATCAGTGGATTTTCATCATCCGTCACGATTACCTTGAACTGGCAGGTTGTTGAATTTCCATGGTCATCTTCAATATAGTATTCCCCCCAGGTGGTGTCCAGGTTGAAGGTAGTTCCGGAAATATCATTGATTCCCGTTCCGGGGGAGGATCCGGTTGTTGCACCAGACATGCTCCAGGTTTGCAGGATGACACTACCACAATTATCAGAAGTAACAGGAGCAAGACCGTTAATTACTGCGGTGTTTACACCGTCATCTGTCCCGGAGTATATTACCGGGCCGGGGCAGGTTATGTCTGGAGGTTGGTGATCCTCGATTGTAACCTTAAAACTGCAGCTATCTTTGTTACCACTGGCATCAGTAATAATATACCATACAGTTGTTTCATCCTGATTGAATACTAGTCCGGAAGCATCATTCATTCCGGCTCCTATAGTGGCACCTTCAAGACGATAGGTGATGTTAGCGATACTACAATTATCTGATACATCGATTGGTTCAATATTATTCACTATTGCTTCGCAGAGATTCAGATCTGTATTCTGAATGATATTTGCCGGACAAATAATAACAGGCAATTCGTTGTCCGCTACGGTGACGGTCATGCCATCGGTGGCTGTGTTTGATGCCCCGTCGGTTGCGGTATAGGTAATGGTAGTTGTCCCG
>JAFGEO010000007.1 GCA_016931575.1 Bacteroidales bacterium
AACATGAGCGGTTTGCAATACCTGTCCCGCGTTCTTGCGGGAACCCGGCGATTGTTCCCGGTTGAACTACATCCCGGGCAACTGGCTATGCGCTTATTGAGGGTTTTGAGTATTATTTTCGGTTAATCCGGAACAGGGATTAACTCTTATGGTGGGCTTCAGCGCTTCCCGGCGTGCTGTTTTTCCCAAAAAAAGGCTTCTCCATTACGTTAAAGCTGCAAACGACCATATAACCGCATGCGGACTGGAGCTTCGGGGATGGTTAACTACTTCGGTAAGTTCAAGGTTATTCTTGTTAAATCGTTTAGATTTGTATGACAAGAGCCATGTGATGGGAACCGGAATGAAATGGAGCTCGTGACCAAAGGGAACAAACCATCAGGCACGGTTCTGTGAGAGGCTCGGGCTGAAATGCCCTTGTCTACCCGACGGGCGAAACGTTGGTATTATTTAAGATTTTACGGTGAATAAACAAATGCATATTAATGAGTGAGAAATTAAATTAAATTGAAAATGAAATATTTGGTAGTACTTATGGGAATCACTCGTGTACGATATTTAATAATAAGTCTTTTCTTATGCACTGCTGTTATTTCTGCAAATGGCCAAGATTTAAAAAAAGGTGAATTTTTTTCAAAGCATAAATTCTTACCTTTTTATACGATCAAAAAAATAAACAATACGATTATTTTTCAAGGAAATAAAAAGAAGAAAAAATACTTTGAAGGATGGTATTTTAAAATGGTTGCAGAAGATGGATCATCTATTCTAAGTGTGATTCCGGGAATTTCATTGTCGGCTGATGGCAATGATCAACATGCATTTATTCAGATAATTGACGGAGTTACGGCTCAAACTAATTACTACACATTCCCGATAGAAGAATTTTCATTCTCAACAAAAGAGTTTGCCATTAAAATTGAAGATAATTATTTTTCAAAAGATAGTATTGTTCTTAATTTAAAAGACAACAATTCCTATGTTTCAGGAAACATAATACATTCTAATTCTATTGATTATGCATCAGGCAAATTAATTAATACTGGAATAATGGGATGGTATCGCTTCATTCCATTTATGGAGTGCTATCATGGAGTAGTAAGTTTAACACATAATCTAAGAGGCAAACTGATACTTAACAACAAAGTTCATGATTTTAATAACGGCAAAGGATATATTGAAAAGGATTGGGGGACAAGCATGCCATCCTCCTGGATCTGGATGCAAAGTAATAATTTCAGTGACTCCAATAGTTCATTTATGCTCTCAATCGCTAGTATACCCTGGCATGGAAAATCATTTAATGGTTTTTTAGGGTTTTATTATCATGACAATATAATAAATCACTTTGCTACCTATCGCCCAACAAAAATGGAACTGGAAATCACTGATTCAAATAAACTGAGTATAATAATTAAAAATAGAAAAAACACTTTTTTAATAGATGTGAGATCAAATAAAACAGGTTTGCTTCAAGCTCCGGTTGATGGATCAATGGATCGGAGAATTCCTGAAAGCATTGATGCTTGTATTAAAATTACTATGCTGGATAAAAAGGGGGAGATAATTCTTAAGGACAGTACAAATATTGCAGGACTTGAATTGGTAGGAGATTTTAAAAATTTACAAGGATTATTAAAATAACTATGCCTGATACAAAGGAATATAAGCGGTCTGCAATGCTTTTCCGGCTTTTCGCGGGAACCCAGGGAGTATTAGCTTCGCTGAGCTCGTCCTGCGTCCCCGGTTCCCGCTTGAATTTTTTTCCGGGGGAAAGGCTATGCCCTTATTGAGGGTTTTAAAAAGTATTTTAATTTAATTTGGAACAGGGATTGAATCAAAAAATAAAAAACAGACATATGAAATCTTACTGCTTGAAGGAATTAAGCGACCTGGAACTGGTACAAAGATTAAGAAAAATCAAAAATAATATAATCATTGATGCTTCAATTGTTGGATTCACTATTGGGATCGCAATTTATGGCGCTGTGAAAAATGGTTTAGAAATTTTTACTTTCTTGCCCTTAATATTGGCATATGTGATAATTAAAAATTCGGGAAATAATAAAATCCTGGAGAAAGAAATGCGAAAAGAACTGGATTCCCGAAACTTCTGTAAACATTAAAAAAATCACATAATCAAAGCGTTATATTAAAACTTCTATACCGGCTTCGTCCTCTATTCACGTAGTTCGGTTTCTAAACATTCTTTGTTCTTGACCAGGAATCCGTATCTTTCCGATACGTGCCATACCTTAAAACCGTTGGTACCAATTGATACATTATATCTAATTCAGTGGGTGAAAAAAATATTGCAAGAATATTTGTACCTTGTAAAAGACAAGGTAGTTGATATGAAGTTTCTTAAATTTGAATATAAAATAACCATATTTTACTTACTGGCTGGAGGTCTGTGGATACTTTTCTCAGATAAGATACTTCTTATTCTGATAAATGATAGAACAGTATTAAGTGAATTTCAAACCTATAAAGGCTGGTTTTATGTTGTTGTAACCGCTATAATCTTATACTTTTTCATAAGAAAGCATTTGAATAAACGTCGGGATTTAGAAAGAAAATTACAGGAACACCAAAATCATCTTGAGAAGATTGTTAAAATCCGGACTGTAGAATTAGAATCTACTATTAAACACCTTAAGGAAACTCAGTCGCACTTGGTTCAATCAGAAAAAATGGCTTCTTTGGGGCTTCTTACAGCAGGGGTAGCACATGAAATAAATAATCCTCTTAATTATATAATGGGCAGTTATTCAGGTCTGAAACTTGTTTTAAAAAAACAACTTGATGAAGATGAAAAATTGAACAAGCTGCTCAAAAATTTAAAAATTGGTGTAGATAAAGCAGCTGGTATTGTTAAAGGCTTAAACCAATTTAGTCGGGATCAGGAAAGTTTTGATGAAACATGTGAAATCCATTCTATTCTTGATAATTGCTTAGTAATGTTGAACAGTCAACTTAATGGTCTTATTAAAATAGAAAGGGATTATGCAGAGGCATTACCTCCGTGTATTGGAAATGTTGGGAAACTTCATCAGGTATTTATTAATATTCTGACAAATTCAATACAAGCAATTAACACAGCTGGTAAAATAAAGATTTCAACAAAAACTATTAATAATTCTATATTAATTGAAATAGCTGATACAGGTTGCGGTATCAGTAAGGAAGATTTACCAAAAATATTCGACCCTTTTTTCACTACTAAAGACCCAGGAAAGGGCACAGGACTCGGATTGGCAATAACTTACAATATTATTAAAATGCATAATGGTCAACTGGACTTTACCTCAGAGTTAACCAGCGGGACCAATGCAAAAATTATTTTACCAATAAAATAACCAGAATGAAGAAGTTTAAAATATTGTATGTTGATGACGAATTCATTAATCTTGAGCTTTTCGAAATTAGTCTGGGAATAAAATATCATGTTTTCACAGCTCATAATGGTATAGCTGGTCTTCAGGTTGTTGAAGAAAATCCGGATATTAAAGTAGTAATTAGTGATATGAAGATGCCGATCATGAATGGACTTGAATTTTTAAGAAAATTATGCACTAAACATTCAGAAATTTCATGTTTTCTTCTTACAGGATATGGCTTGACTCCAGAGATTAATGAAGCCATCAGGGAAGGATTAATATTAGATTGTATGAGTAAACCTTTTGAGATGGAACTGATAGACAAAGAGATACAAAGGGTGTTGAATAAGTAACAACCGGAGCCAATAAATAGGAATACTTAAAAGATTCTAGCAAAAGTGAGCTGGGTGTTTTGCCATTAGCATCCTATATCACTAACCCCGGTATTTATGCCGGGGGGATTGCCAGGTGTGCGAATTTTCTGTATTTTAGGGAAATAAACAAAACCATGCTCACACACTACCATTGCCTGAGTTGGCGTTAATGACAGGAACTGAACTGCGCTAAAATCACAATTGAAAATGAAATATAATTTACTACTGGTTTTCCTGATTAATTCTTTGATTAGTTATAGTCAGGAATATGTTATTGAAATAGCTCAATTAACCGAAACAGTTGATAATAAGTATGTATCTGAAATTCCAAGATTAAAGGATAAATCCAATGAAAGTAATCCTGTTGTTGAAAGGATTAATTCACAGATTCTTGACTATTTTATGATTAATAGTTTTATACAGAGCGAATTAGAGGAATTTAGATGGTACGAAGTTAGTTATTCGTCCGAGATAAAAGACAGTATTCTGTATATATCATTTGCCGGTGAATATTATGGTGCTTATCCAAATTACGTTTCTGATGAATTATTTTTTAATTTAAAATCCGGGGAAGCCTTAACATCAACTTTTATCCCGTTTCAAGCTTTATTCACATTATCAGGATATCAGGATTTTCTCAATAAATACTGGCTTGAAGGAGTGAAAAATGAGTTTGAAATCGCTATGGAATGTGCCGGATTTGAGCCTTACTGCAGTTACTACGATATTAATTATGAAGTTGACACCAACACCTTGTCCATTTCTCTAACAAATGACTGTTATCCACATGTGGCTCAGGGCTGCTCACCAACTTATAGTAAATCTATTGAACTTGATTCAGTTAAGCGATACCTAAACAATATCGGGAAATATCTGCTGTTGGAGAGTAATTACATGACCATGACTCCGATTGAGAAATTTCAAGAGAATGAAAGATTAAAGGAAAAATTTTAAAACAGCGTATTCCTGTTTGGGATAATTGAAGAAAGATTCCCGTTCAGCAGGGCAATAACACATCCTGACCAACATAATCAAATTAGTATCTCTGAATGAGATACTTATCGGGAAACCTCCTTTGTTGGTTGTATTCCTGAAGTACATGCAAAACCAGCGTAAGGTAACTTCTCGTAGTGGATCAGGTTTTTGTTACAGTGATAGCCAGTAATTGAGCTTTATCATAAATACATTGGTGCCGCCTACGGAATTTAAATTCCTGAAATCTTCACTGATTGTCGGCATGTTAATGCTTTCGTCGGCGGTCTTGTCGTGCGACCAGACCAGGTGCAGCACCGAGCCGGGCAGGTACTCCCAGCGGAAAATAAAGTTTGTCCTGATCTGCCCAAACATAAAATCAGGGTTGTCAAAACTGTTGGGTACTGTTGTGAGGGGAAAGTACATGGAGTATTGATTCGCCGGCGTCAGGTTTTCAATGATGTCGGAGGCATCAATATACCGGTTTTCTGTTTCCCGGGCACCGGCATCATCCACAAAATAAAATTCAGAATAGTGACCGACGGAATAATACGGGCTTCCATAGAATTGCAGGGACATTTCAGGCGTGATAAAAAGTTCGGCCCTCAGGGTGAAGGACAGGGTCTGACGGTTCAGGCAGCCCATCAGGTAGTAAGTTTCCTCACCACTGCTCATCTGGTCGATATAATGGTATTGCGTCACATCATCGTTATAGCTGACGAAGGGGGATATCCTGATCCGGCTGATCGGATGCCAGTTTATTTCCCCGTGGGCAAACCATTCCCGGGAGTCTTCATTTTGTGTGATGGAATAATGCACCCCTCCGTTGAAATTCAGGTTTTTCGACTGGTTGCTGTTTATGTGGAACGAAAAGTCATTGTGGCCATTCATCCAAAGGGCAGGGCCTCCCCGAAGTTCCCTTGTCTCGAAACTGGCGAACGCGATACTCCAATCAGCGCTAACGCTCCAGAGGTTGTTAAACTGGGTACTGGCCCCAATTCCGGCTTCCGAATTGGTCAGCTCACCGCTAAAGCTGAGGGAGTTGGACTGATAGGCAGAAACATTGAATGAGCGTGAGTATTTGTGGGGCTCTGTTTCCCGGTATTGCAGGGAAGTGGTTTGGTACATGTAGTCCGACTGCCGCAGGTAGCCGATGTCGTTCAGGTCAAGTCCCGGGGAAAGCCAGCTGATCTCCTCATTAAAGCGCCATTTGCCGCCCTTTTTTCCCCCTTCAATCGTTCCGCCTGTTCCGCTTAGGCTGGTCTGGCTAACAGCATAGTCCTTTTCCAGGTGTGTGGCATCCGGTCGCTGATACAGGTGTACATACGATTCCTTCAGTAGCTGAATGGAGGACTCACTACCCCTGAGTTCCGAGAAAATGACTTTTCCGGCGACATAATAGGTCTTGTTCCTGAAATTGTGCTCAAAGTCCAGGCCCCCGGTATAGGCTTCCTTATGTTGTTCCCCGGCGATACGGCTATCCATGTTAATGGCATGGCTGCTGGTGAACACTCCGCCCAGCATGGTGTTGCCATGATTCTTTTCCTGCATGACTCGTGCAACCAGGAAATTCCGTTGCGGGGCAACCAGGGTATCGGTTATGTCCTCATCGGGACGGTATATACGGGCAAACTCGGATGCGGTGACACTCTCCATCAATCCCACCGATAAGCCCTTATCGGTTTTACCTGTGACTTTTGCTGCTCCTATAATGGTTGAGCTGGTCGGTACCTCAGCATAGTGGTCTCCTTCAATATCGGGGATGTGCGAGGGTGCCCCGCCAATGCGCCTTGAATAGTATATAGGGTTGCCGCCGATATCATAGTCGAAGATCTCCCTTCCTTCCATGAAGAAGGGTCGCTTCTCATCGTAAAATGTTTCATAGGCCGTGAGGTTCAGTACGGAAGGGTCCGCCTCTACCTGGCCAAAGTCAGGATTGATGGTTGCATCGAGCGTGAAATTGGAAGACAGGCCTATTTTGGCATCAAAACCACCATTGAGAATCATATCTTTCGTTTTTCCGTAAGGATTTGACTGATCAGCAGCTTTTGGAAGATAACCGGAGACAACATAGGGGAGGAGCTCCACCTGCCGGGAATTGCGGATCCCGGATAATCCGTTAAGCTCGCCAAAACGGAACACCATAGCCGGAGCGTTAATGGGGATCAGGATCCACTGGCTTTCTTCATTTTTGCGATCGATCCAGCGCCAGATATGCAATCCCCATTTCTGCTCTTCCTTATTGGTGTACCTGACCTGGCTGAAGGGAATCCTGAACTCAGCCGTCCAGGCGGAGTCTTCCAGGCTCGTCTTTCCTTCCCAGACTGCATTCCAGTCCATGTCAAATTCATAATCCCCCTTATGCTTCAGGTCGATCTTTTGTCCAGCTGCGCTGAGGTTGAACTCGAAGGCGGTTTTATCATCATTGTAGGTGTCCAGTGCGATGCCGGTCATATCTCCACCGAAATTGTCCCTGCCTGAAAATTTCAGGCTCATTTTTTCGGGCTCGTGATCATAACAGCGGATGGCTACAAAAAGGTTGTTGGTGTTATATAAGATCTTGATTTCGGTAGGGAAGGAAGGCAGCGTATCCTCCAGGGGTACCTGTTGTACAAAATCACCGTGCCACTCACCCTCGTTCCAGCATGCATCGTCAAGCTTTCCGTCGATGCGCGGTGGATTTTCAGTTGAGATGGCAGTGTAGTAGCGCATGGGAATGCTGTCATTCTTTTTCTGACCAGAACATAAGGTTGAGGTCAATAGAAAAGCCAGCACAAGGGTGCGTGTAAGTGAAATATTTTTCATGGTTTTTTTTATTCGGGAGCAAAAATACTATAACAAAAATAATTTGATTATGACATATGTAAGCTAAATATGAGTACTTTGACAACTATGGCTACATCTTGATTACATCATTCCTGCTGGAAATAAATTATTGGGCGCTTTCCTGAGCATACTGTTTACCATAAAAATTTTTATACCTTTGTTGCCATCAATCGGTTTTGAAAGACAAATGAAGCAAACTTATTACATAGTCGTCATTAGCATTATTCTCGTGGTCGCAGGTATTCTGCCGTCTCCATAGGGTGTGCTTTAGACTATGCTGAAAACATACAGCCCCTGTGGAAGAAACCGCAGGGGTTTTTTTTTGGACGCTTGCCGGAGAAATGAGAAGCAGGAAATATTCACACTAAAAAGCCATAGCATGCAACAACCATCAACAACAGAACAGGGCTTTCAGGTTGAAAGCTTTTTCGCCGAAAGAATGAAAAATACCCCACGATCGTTTATCCGGGAGATCCTGAAAGTAGCGGTCAGCGAGGAGATCATCTCCTTCGCCGGGGGATTGCCAAATCCGGAGATTTTTCCGATGGAGGCCATTCGGGAGGCAGCTGTTCGCGTGCTAGGTCAGCGGGGCAGGGAAGCTCTTCAGTATAGCAATTCGGAAGGCTACCTTCCGCTTCGCCGGTATATTTCGCACTGGTATCATGAAAATGCAGGGATGGAAGTTTCCCCTGAAGATATCCTCATTACCTCCGGCTCACAGCAGGGACTGGATTTGATCGGCAAGGTGGTTATCAACCCGGGCGACCGGATTATCATCGAAGAGCCTGGGTACCTGGGGGCCATTCAGGCTTTCTCCCTTTATCAGCCTCAGTTTATTCCGGTCCCCCTGAAAACTACTGGCATGGATCTGGAGGTTCTTGACCGGGAGCTTAACTCTGGAAATCCCCGGATGATGTACCTTATCCCCGATTTTCAAAACCCTTCCGGCATCAGCTATTCCAGGGAAGTAAGGGAGCAGATCGCAGAAAGGATCCGCGGAAAGAATATCCTGCTGGCGGAGGATACACCCTATTCCGATATCCGGTTTTCAGGGGAACGGGCTCCCGGATTTTACCCGATGCTTCCGGAACAGACCATCTTGCTGGGGACCTTCTCTAAGACAGTGGTTCCGGGTTTCAGACTGGGATGGATCGTTGCCAGGAAGGAACTGATGGATAAGCTGATCATTGCCAAACAGGCTGCCGATCTGCATACCAACATTTTCACCCAGCAGCTGCTGTATGACTACCTGATTAATAATGATATAAAAAGCCATATCCACCTGATTTCCAATTTGTATGGACGGCAGTGCCATGCCATGCTGGAGGCTTTGAAAACCTATTTCCCGAAAGATGTACAGTACACCGTTCCGAAAGGGGGGATGTTCCTGTGGGTTACCCTGCCGGAGGGGCAGTCGTCCCTGGAATTATTTAACCGCGCCCTGGAGCATAAGGTGGCTTTTGTACCCGGCAATCCCTTCTATGTTGACGGGTCAAAGCACCGCTCTACGTTGCGCCTGAATTTTTCCTGTTCGGATGAGGCAACGATTTTTGAAGGGGTAAGGAGGATTGCCGGGGTTTTAGGGTAGAATTGGAGTATGAGCATGAATTTTGAGGGTGAGGGGGCTCCGGATCAGCTTGAAAAGTGCAAAACTTGCTGTTCCTTACTGGTTTTCAAAGAAATCAAAATACTGAATATCAGCAAACTGATCATAAAACTGGTACTTTGTTTATCATTGTACGGACTCAACATATCTCTTGAAATTATTAAGAATTGCCTGCCACCCGGATCTTTGGAGTTCCTCTGAATTAGTACCTTCAGCTTCGAACGATTCAATCAGTTTTACATTCTTCCCTTCTGTCAAAAAGTTGATGGAGACGGCTCTGCCATCTGATATTTTATAAGTGATCAATTCTTTATCCTTAACTTGCAGATATGTTCCTGTAAAATCAAAACCTATCCCTCCGTCTTTAGCTTCCATTCTCCAGTTTAATTCTCCATCCGGTCTTAAATCATTAACAGCGTTTGGACAACACCATTCTTCTGAAGCAAAATTCCAATTTACAATATGTTCCGGTAAAGTCCATAAATTCCAGACAAGTTGTATCGGGGCTTCAATAGTAGTTTCAATTGTAATCGTTACATTTAGACTCATAGTTATCCGGTTTAAAGAGTTTATTTTGTGTAAAACAATTATTATAATCAGTTGTTTAGGAAGTTTTACCTGCTGGTTAATGAACAGACATTTTTGATTTCCGGGCATAAAAAAATAGTTCTCATTGGATCTAATGTTTAAATTTGGTCATTATTCAGCCGGATGAAAAAAGGAAAAATACTGGTAATAGATGATGAAGATCAACTTCGTAAAGCCCTTTCAAGGATCATTGAACTTGAGGGTTATGAAGTAGTGCAGGCAGATACAGCTATAAAAGGGCTTAAACTGTTTGAAAAAGAAAAAGATTTTTCGCTTGTTATTTGCGACGTAAAATTGCCTGATACCAATGGACTCGAAGTACTCAAACACATAAAATCAAATAGTACCTTCTCGGAAGTAATCCTGATAACTGCGTATGGTACCATTCATGATGGAGTGTTTGCGATGAAGCAGGGTGCTTTTGATTATATCACCAAGGGAGATGGGGATGAGCAGTTATTGGTAACCATCGAGAAAGCCGTCGAGAAAGCCCTGATGCAAAAGAGGATACTGGAACTGGAAAGTAAATTAGAGTCGCGATATAGCTTTGACAGGATTATTGGTAAATCTAAAATTATAAAGGATACTTTAAGCCTGGCTAAAAAAGTTGCACCCACTGACTCAACAGTATTACTGGAGGGTGAAACAGGTACAGGTAAAGAATTATTTGCTCAGTCTATCCATAGTTCAAGCCCCAGAAAGAATAAACCCTTTATTGCAGTCAACTGCAGTGCATTCCCAAAAGAATTGCTTGAATCTGAAATATTCGGGCATAAAAAAGGTGCATTTACTGGTGCTAACCTGGATAAAAAAGGATTGTTTGAAGAAGCCGACAGAGGAACGCTGTTTCTTGATGAGATTGGCGAGATGCACCCGGATTTACAGTCAAAATTGTTACGTGTTATTGAAGAACAATCCTTTATAAAAATCGGGGATACAAAATCCACCAAAGTAAATGTCAGAATAATTGCTGCCACAAACCGGAATTTGTTAGAAGATGCCCGGCATGATAAATTCAGGAGTGATCTCTACTACAGATTATCAGTTTTTAAGATCAGGATACCTTCGTTAAGAGAAAGAAAGGAAGACATTCCTATGCTTGTGGAGAACTTTGTTTCAATATATTCCAATAAGACGAAGAAGAAAATCAGGAACATTACCCCGGAATTCTATGAACGGCTTTCGGCTTGTAACTGGCCCGGCAATACTCGCGAACTAAAAAATATTATTGAAAGGGCGGTAATTCTTACAGAGGATGGACAGATCACTCATCATCAACTTCCCATTGAAGTTCTTGTTCCTCAGGAAAGTAACAAAAACGAGCGTTTTGGGACTCTGGAAGAAATGGAGAAGGAACATATTCAGAAAGTCCTGATCCATACCAGGGGTAACATGACCAAAACAGCTGAAAAACTAGGTATAGGTGTACCAACTTTATACCGGAAACTTAACCGTTACGGACTTAAATAGAATCTTTCCAAAATAGAATTTTACCGTTTCAAAATGAAACACTCATCGACAGCATAATTATTCAGCACATGTTTTTTCCTCCGGTCTACTCCCAGATTATCAACCTACTACACTTGATGATCCCTTAATTTCGAAATTCCGGAACGTCTTTTGGTAACCTAATTCAAAAAGATGTAATGGAATACCGGATAATTTCCCTTTTACTGGTGATTGCTGTATTTTTGATTCTATATCTGATCGGCAGATATGCACTGAATACCATTGATGGAATTTTTAAGTATAAAAATCAAAGGCATTATTAAAATGCATACGACATTTGTCTGAAAAATCAGTTATGATACGAGTAAGCATAAAGAATAAGCTGTTCCTGGGATTCGGATTTCTGTTTTCGATCATTGTACTGATCTGGATAATTGGAGGATATTTTATCTATGACTTATCCAACCGTTCTGCTGCCATGCTGAGCGAGAACTATCAGACCGTTGAATCCACGAAATTTCTGCTGCAGTCTGTTGATGATATTAAAAATCAGCAATTGAAATTTATCATTGGCGGGAAGGAGATTTTTGATGAGCAGTTATTGGAACAGAGCCACCGTAGTTTTATGGCGAATTTATCTGCGGTACGGAATAATATAACAGAAGAAGGCGAACAATCAGTCATCGATCAATTATCCAATAGCTATCAACAATACACAGCTTCTTTTGATCATCTAAAGACCCAATCAGAGGCAGATTCTATTCTTTATTTTCAGGAATTGATCCCGAAGTACACAATTACCAGAAATCTGATTGTGAGCCTTTGGGATATGAACATGGATGCAATAAGTCATAAAAATACACTTCTTAAAAGTACCGCTCACAGGGCATTTGTTTTAATCTCGATCATCGGGACTATCTGTTTCATACTATCCGCGCTTTTTTTCTTCAGGTACCCTCATAATATAGCCAAACCCATCGGGGAGTTTATTCGGGGAATAACTGAGATTGCTAATAGAAACTATTCAAAGAGGCTGGATTTTCACTCGAATGATGAACTCGGGGAACTGGCGAAGGCATTTAACACGATGGCTGCAAAGTTGGATGAGTATGAGCATAGCAAACTGTCGGAGTTACTTTTCGAGAAAAAAAGAATTGATACCATTATCAATAATATGAATGATGCCATTATCGGACTGAATGATAAAAACGAAATAATATTCTCCAATAATTATGCATGTAAAATTTTGAATATTAATGAGCCTGCCTTAATTGGCAGATATGCTTCAGATGTAGCACTTAATAATACTATTTTTCATACACTGATGCATGATATCATTGATGATGAATCTAAGGATCTGAAAGATTTTAAACCATTAAGGATAGAGCGGGATAATAAAGTCAGGTATTTCACACGGGAGGTGCATGATGTAAAGATTACCAAAACAGGAGAAGCCAATCCGATTCGTGCGGGTATTGTTGTAGTTCTTAAAAACATCACCCGCTTTCTTGAAAAGGATGAAGCTAAAACCAATTTCATTGCCACAATCTCTCATGAACTTAAAACGCCGATTTCATCTCTTAGGTTGAACCTGAAACTTCTTGATGATACCCGGGTGGGATCACTTAATGAAGAACAGCATGAAATTGTACAAGCCCTTAAAGCAGAAACAAATAAAATGCTGACCATTACATCCGAACTTCTTGATTTAGCCCAGGTCGAGACAGGTAATATTCAGTTGAACTTTCAGCCTGTCGAAACTAATCAAATAGTTGAATATATAAGGACAACCTCCGAAAATCAGGCCAAAAACAAATCGATCAAACTGGATTTCAATATTGAACCTGGTTTACCTCTGGTATATACCGACCCGGAAAAAACGGCTTGGGTACTAGTAAACCTTATAAATAATGCCATTAAGTACTCCGAAAAAGAAAGTCGGATAGTGGTGGAAGCTTCCAGCGACAAGGACGAAATCATTTATATGGTGCAGGATTTCGGGAAAGGGATTGACAACCAATATCTGGATCTGATTTTTCAGAAATTTTTCCGGGTTCCGGGTTCCTCAGAAAAAGGAACAGGACTGGGATTAGCCATATCGAAAGAATTCATTACCAAACTAAATGGAAGAATCTGGGCTGAGAGCAGCCTTGGAAGCGGGAGCAGGTTTTATTTTAGTTTACCCATCTTTCAACTGTAAAAATTATCAGCCATGAAGAAGATAAAAACTAAACTGTTAGTGGGAATTTTTTCCATATTTCTGGTCTCTTTCATTCTGTTAATGGTAAACATCGGTGCTAATAATCGCATAGCCAACAATTCTAAGGCTTTGCTGGTAAATAATTATACTTCCATAAAATATTCTATTGAGATGTTGAATCATCTGGATATGATATATGACATTTTACAAAGCCAGAATATCCTGCAACAATCAGTCGATGAATCGCTGATTATACTGGAAGATATTTTTGAGAAGATTGTTAAGGAGTTTCAAACCAGAGAGCACTAGGAGTCAAAAATTATGATCGAGATCGTCAATTTCAGAATCATCTTTAAACTAATAAGTATAAATTTATTCATTATTGCCGTTGCTCTTTTAGGATGCATTGGCATTGCGATTCTATATTCTGAACCTATCTGGCCGTTTCTGCTGGCGGGGATAATTTCAGCTGTAATAGGTTTTGTTTTATTCAGATTTAACCGTGGAGAAGATGAGAATGCATACATCACAAAAAAAGATGCCTACCTGATAGTAAGCTTGTCCTGGTTGTTTATATCTATAATTGGTGCGTTGCCCTTCCTCTTTTCCGGTTCCATACCTGGCGTTACGGATGCATTATTTGAATCCGTATCCGGATTTACCACAACCGGATCTTCTATACTGACCGATATCGAAGCACTTCCAAAATCAGTTTTGTTCTGGCGTAGCCTCACTCATTGGATCGGCGGATTGGGTATTATAGTACTTGTAATAATTATTATGCCGACGCTGCAAATTGGAGGATATAACTTATTTACCCTGGAATCATCCTTGCAGGAAAAGATACAACCAAAAATAAAATCAGTAGGCTTCAGATTATTATGGATTTATCTTTCTCTTACACTTGCCGAAACTGCACTTTTAATGCTTGGGAAGATGAATTTTTTTGAGAGTATCTGCCATGCATTCGGTACCGTAGCAACGGGTGGTTTTTCACCTAAAAATACCAGTATATCTGATTATTCTCCGTATATCCAATATGTCATCATGATCTTTATGGTACTTGCAGGTACCAATTTTGTTATTCATTATTTCATTTTTAAAGGAAATTTTAAAAAAGTTAAGGAAAACGAGGAAGTCCGGTTTTATCTTGCCATAATTTTTATCCTGGGCTTAATTATCACTCTTTCTCTGCATTTCGATGCCGGAAAGCCTTTAGAGCTATCGTTCAGAGAGTCTTATTTTCAGGTAATATCAATCGTTACCTGTACCGGCTATGCGACAACAGATTATCTGCTATGGCCTCAGTATGCCTGGATAATTATTTTCTTCTCCATGTTCCTGGGTGGCAGTACAGGTTCAACTGCGGGAGGGATAAAAATGGTAAGACACCTGGTAATGATAAAGAATATTAAACGAATTTTTCAGCAACTTGTCTCGCCACGTGCAATAATACCAATTCGTTTAAATGGCCATCCGATTAGCGGGGAGACAAATAATTCTATCCTGTCTTTTATTTCTCTTTACATGTTAATTTTTATCATAGGGACAATGCTGCTGGCATTGATGGGAATTGATGGAAAAACAGCCTCCAGCTCAGTGGCAACCTGCATGGCGGGAATTGGTCCCGGTATTGGAAATGTTGGGCCGGTAAGCAATTTTGCACACCTGCCTCAGTTAGCAAAACTTTTGCTATCATTTCTTATGCTGGTTGGCAGATTGGAGATTTATACCATCATCCTGTTATTCACAAGGTTTTTTTGGAGTAAATAAATGTAAATCTGCAAAATCATACTCCATAAAGTATCTGTCTTACGATCCCGAAGCTTAATATGAGATATGCTCTGGGTGGTATTCATCATGAAAACACTTACAGTGCTCTGTACAGGATAGATCCTGATTTCGCAGCTGTAACCGCCGCCGCCGGGATGGCTGAAGCAGCGGGAGCCCTTCCTTTCTTTCAGGAACCAGCCCAGGGTATGGACAGCGTTGCCATGCCATACCGGAGGCTTTGAAAACCTATTTCCTGAAAGATGGACAATACACTGTTCCCAAAGGGGGATGTGGGTTGACCTGCCGGGGTTTTAGGGTAGAATTACTGTATAAGCATGAATTTTGAGAGGGAGGAGGGCTTCGGATCAGCAGGAAAAGTGCAAAACTTGCTGTTCCATACTGCTAATCAAAGAAATCAAAATGCTGAATATCAGTAATCTGCCCATCTTGTATCGTTCTGATTTTTGTTGAAAGTATAGGACTATTTACCCTCTAAAGATAAAAAGTTCTTTTCACTGTTGTCATACCTTCAGTTCATCTCGGCAGATACATGTAAGAGCTTCTCCCTGTCGGCTGTTGACAGTGGGGCTGCTTAACCAATTGCAGGCATTACGGCGATGAAAGTTCACGCAAAAGTCCTTCAGGTACCATTCGAAAATCATCAAAAAACGCTCGTCTGTCAGAAAGGATGTTATATCAATGCGTGCTGAACGCTTATAAAAGTATGCCTGATCTCTCTGACCCCAAAAATTATCTTGCACCGCAAGCGAACTCTTTTCACCTTGCTGTGTTACACCAGATGTTGGTAGTATGAGATAGGCAACCTCTCTTCATCATGAATAGGACTCTTATTGTTTACGGTACCCGGAAAGGGACAACAGGATCAACTGCTGCGGTGTTGGCAGAAACACTCATTTTGCGACTGAAGCATGAGGTGGAGTTAGTAAATATCAGAAGACTGCGGAAAGTCCGGAAGCACCTGGACAAATTTGATAATATCATCGTCGGCTCATCAATCGTAAATGGAAGATGGAAACGCAGCGTTCTGCGCTTTTTACGACGTGAGGAACTTGAAGACCGGAAGATTGCCCTTTTTATTACCGCAGGGAACACCATGCACAGAGCTTTGACGGAAGGGATGACAAAGGATGAGGCCAGGGAGTTAGCTATAAGAAAATACATCAGTATTCATCAGGACGCATTTCATTTCAGCCCTGTGGCCAAAACTGCCTTTGGTGGTATTGTACAACAGTCGCCCGCAAAGAAAGTGAATACCTGGAGTCGGGAGGATATTGAGGATTGGGCTGTTTCTCTGAAAGCGCTGTTTGAGAAAGAGCCGGCAGAATCTGCCATTTTTCATCCTCAAAATGTTTAGAGTTTTTGTCACAAAGGCATTATCAATCAATTCAGGTATTGTCTCTCAGGTGGTAAATAGTGAATATGCATGGCTACCGTCAGGTAGCTACCGGATGAAATAACTGTCCAGCCTGTCCAGAAGCTTAAGATGTGAAAAGGACTGGGTGGTATTCATCATGAAAACGCTTACAATGCCCTGGTCAGGATAGATCCTGATTTCGCAGCTGTAACCGCCGCCGCCGCCGGGATGGCTGAAGTAGCGGGTTCCTTTCCTTTCTTTCAGGAACCAGCCCAGGGTATGACCGGCACTTTTGCCATTTTCGAGGAACTGTTCCTCAAAAAGCAGGTTTTTGGTCGTATCGGATAGGAGGGGACTGTCCTTTTGCATCAGGGTCTGCCCGTATTTCAGGAGGGTTCCCGCATTGGCAAACGAACCGCCATAGGAAGCGGCATTCAGGTACAGGTCGTTATACCCCATGAAATGCGACTCCCTGCCGGAATAAAACACTTTACGGTCGATCATCAAACCCCACAGGAGGTGCATCATCCGGCGGGTGTGCTGGTAGGCTTTGGCGGTATGTTCGTTGAAACCGAACCCATAGGCAACCTCATCACCCAGCCTTTCAAAGATGTTTTCCCGGACGTAATCTTCATAGTCCTGTCCGGAGACCTTCTCGATGACCATGCCCAGCAACAGGTAACCGAAGTTTGAATATTTTTTCTTTTTGCCGGGGTGGGGACTGATTTTCGTGTATTTACGGGCAAGGCTTTCCTGGGCTGCCTTTGTATCGAATTGCTCATGTTCCGATGCCAGATGGATGCTGATCACTCCCTGTGAGCTGGTCAGGCCGCCGGTGTGGGATAAAGCCTGACGTATCGTAACAGGCTCGCTGAAAGGAATATCCAGTATTTTTCCGATCTCATCATCCGGACTGATCTTTCCCTGTTCAATGAGTTGCATAATGGCCAGGGCCGTAAGGGTCTTGGTTGAGGAGTAAGCTTTAAATTCCGTATCATGGCTTACCGCGACCTTTTTATTGATGTTGGCATAGCCCCCGTTATATTCATACAGAACTCCGGATGCATCTGCAATCAGGTATTGAAATCCCGGGGTTTCCTTACCTGTAATTTTACTCTCAATGTAGCGGGTAATTTCGTCTTGAGCGTTCATAGTTCCAAAGATAAATAGTGTCAGACTGATTGTAGTGAAAATTGTTTTCATGATTCTGGTTTTAATCACCACAAAGATGAAGGGTATTTCGCTACCCAGTTTTAACAAATGTTAAAAAAATAGCTATGAACTTCTGAGCCGGCTCAGGGAAACCTGTGAGATGCCCAGGTAGGACGCAACATGGTGAAGGGGAACCCGGTTTTCCAGGCCCGGGTAGAGCTTCCTGAAAAAGTTTAGCCTTTCTCGTGCGGGCTGTGTTACAAATATTTTCTCTTTTTGTATCCTGAGTCGGAGTTCCGATTCAACGATCGCATAGGCAAAGTTCCGGATGTCAAGGTATTTGTTGATCAGGGCGCTGAAGCCCGCGGCACTGAACAGGAAGTATTCGCAATATTCCAGTGCCTGTACCGAGTAGATTTGTTTTCCGTTGACGTTGCGGATGAAGTAGGGCTCCATAACCTGCGGGCCGTTTAGAAATGAAATATTCACTTCCCGGTCCCGGCTGTCACTAAGCAGGTTCCTGGCTACCCCGCGGATCAGGAAAAGCTCATACCTGAATTCCTGGGATTCCCTGGTCAGGAATCCCCCTTTTTCAGTTTCGCGGTATTCCAGCAAGGGAAGCAGCTCATCCCAGGAGCTTAAGTTACTGCTGATGATTTGCTCAATGTAGGATTTAAAGACCAGGAGATTATCCATACTTTGCTAGTTCGTTGCGGATCGAGAGAATCTTTGCCTGGCGCTCAATGGAGAAGGTATTTCCCTTTTCATCGACATGGCTGAGCAGGGCAGCGGCAGTCTCAAGGAACCTGATTTTCCTTTCTGTATCGGATTGTGTGCCTGCATGCAGCAACAGCAACTCTGCAAACAAGTCAAGGTTCTCAATATGCAATCTCTTCCCGCAGGTGATCCATTCAGCTACTTCTTCAACCGGAACCTGCATCATCTCGGTCAGCTCAAAGTCGAAATGTTCGGTAAGCATTTCATTTGTGGCCTTTTCCATCTGCTGTTCCTCATCCGAACTTTCTTCTTTCAACCCTGTTAATTTTCTGATCAGTGCTGTAAGCACTTGTGCCATCATTTGAATTTGCCGGAGTAAATAATCTCGTTGTTCCATGCAAAGGGATTGTATGAATGAGTATATTCGAAAATATTAGTAGCTGTTAAAAGTAGTAATAAGTTATGAAGATATCAGATATAAACGGAAGCGTAAGCCTGGCCAATGGGGTGAAGATGCCTTATTTGGGGCTGGGTGTTTTTGAAGCTGAACAGGGAAATGAAACGGTGCAAGCCATTCACTGGGCGCTGGAAGCCGGCTACCGGCACATCGACACAGCTGCCCTGTACGGGAATGAAGAAAGTGTTGGAAAGGCCATTCAGACCAGTGGCATTCCACGCGAAGAGATTTTCGTAACCACCAAGGTCTGGAATTCGGATCAAGGCTTTCATTCAACGCTGGATGCCTTCAGCCACAGTCTGGAGAAACTGAAGCTTGATTATGTGGACCTTTACCTGGTGCACTGGCCGGTCCGCGATAAGTATGTCTATACCTGGGAGGCACTGGAAGAGCTGTACGCAGGGAAACTGGTCAGGGCAATCGGCGTGAGCAACTTCCTGAGGCACCAACTGGAAAGGCTCATCAACCGAAAGGGCATGCTCCCCATGGTGAACCAGGTCGAATTTCATCCTTACCTGGTACAGCCGCAACTTCATAAGTTCTGCCGGAAAAACAGCATTCAATACCAGGCCTGGACCCCTATCATGAAAGGGCAGGTGAATGAGATCCCGCTTTTGCAGGAGCTGGGTAGGAAATACAGTAAAACACCTGTTCAGATTACCCTGCGCTGGGACCTGCAGAAAGGCGTCGTTACCATTCCCAAATCGGTCCGGAAGGAAAGGATCATAGAAAATGCATCGATCTTCGATTTTGAGCTTACACCGGAGGAAGTTAAAGCAATTGATGGTCTGGACCGGCATTCACGTATCGGCGCCGATCCGGATAATTTTAATTTCTGATAGCATGGACAGAAGGTTTACCCGGATTCGGACCTGAAGGACCTGAGTCGGTAAACCGGCTTGTTTCTTTGGCGTAATTTTTTCATATTGCATTGCCGAA
Source organism: Bacteroidales bacterium (assembly GCA_016931575.1). Lineage (GTDB taxonomy): Bacteria > Bacteroidota > Bacteroidia > Bacteroidales > UBA10428 > UBA10428. The sequence continues at coordinate 19,809 of JAFGEO010000007.1, forward strand.
TTCCAGGAGTGATAGTTTTGTTCACTGGCTGGATACTTGCCAACCCAAGCCAATCTGTATTTACAAATTGTATAATCCTGGAATTATGAAAAAACTGTTCTTATTCGGGTTTCCTCTGCTGCTTTTCATCTTTTCATTGGCTTGCAATGATCCGGATCCAATAAACGGAGAGAACGAGAATCCTGTCGATACCCCCTTGTACAGCCACCATTCGGAGTGGTCATATAACCTGGGTATCTACGAGGTAAATATGCGGCAATACACCGATGAAGGTACCTTTGCAGCCTTTGAAGAACACCTTCCGAGGTTGAAGAATATGGGGGTTGGGATCCTCTGGCTGATGCCAATACACCCGATTGGGGAGCTCAACCGGATCGGATCCCTGGGAAGCTATTACTCGGTGAAGAATTATGAGCAGGTTAACCCGGAATATGGTACGATGAATGATTTTAAGCACCTGGTGAAAGCTATTCATGATCAGGGAATGTTTGTCATTATCGATTGGGTTGCCAATCATACCTCCTGGGATAACTACCTGACGGCAGATTTTTCAGATTACTACTCAACAGACGGCAACGGCAATTTCATTCCGCCGCCCGGTACCGACTGGTCCGATGTTATTGACCTGGACTTTTCAAATACGGATCTGAGGTCGTACATGATTTCGGTAATGAAATACTGGGTTACGGAAATCGGTATTGACGGTTTCCGGTGTGATGCAGTGGACTATGTTCCGCTGGATTTCTGGACAGAGTCTATCAGCGAACTTAAGGAGGCGAACCCCGGCATTTTCATGCTGGCCGAGGGCAATGACGTCAAATACCATACAACAGCAGGCTTTGACATGAGTTATGCCTGGCCTATGCATGGCTTTGATTACGGGATCATGACCCAGATCTTTGAGGGAAGCAAGACGGCAAATGATATTGCCACCTATGTTCAGGGTGTCCACAATCAGTATCCTGATTCAGCCATCAAAATGTATTTTACTTCGAATCATGATGAAAACTCCTGGTATGGGACGGTCTTTGAGCAGTTTGGGGAGAGCGCGGAAACCTTTGCCGTGCTGACCCATGTTGTTGATGGCATGCCCTTGATATACAGTGGGCAGGAAGCTGGGCTCTCGAAGCGTCTCGCGTTTTTTGACAAGGACCAGATCCCCTGGGCAGACCACCCCTTCAGTGAGCTGTATACTACCCTTCTTGAGCTTAAGAAAAACAATCCTGCTCTGTGGAACGGAATAGCAGGAGGGGAACCCGTACGCATAAGCTCTTCAGAAAATGAGACGGTTTTTGCCTTCATCCGCGAAAAGGAGAATAATAAACTGGTAGGGATATTTAACCTGAGCCCTTCAGCAATCAGCTTTGCACTCAATGAGGGTGATTATGCTGATCTTTATACCAATGTATTTACCGGAGAAGATTACAATCTGGTATCGGCTCAGGACATCAGCCTGGGTGCATGGGAGTACCTTGTGTTGGAAAAAATAGCGGAATAGAAGGCTATTTTAGCTCGAGGTACCGGTTAATGATTTCGAGCAGAAGCTTTCTGTGGATCGGTTTAGTGATGCAATCATCGCACCCGGCTTCAAGTGCACGGTGATTATCATTCAATGATGCAAAGGCCGTTTGCGCAATAACCGGCAGGCCGGGGCGGATTTTCTTTATTTCCTGAGTAGCTTCAAGCCCATCCATTACCGGCATCTTTATGTCCATCAGGACCAGATCGATGTTTCGGTTATTCCTGACTTCATCGATGGCCAGCTTTCCGTTCTCAACATGAATGATTGAGGTGTTGAAATCCCTGAATACCTCTTTGATATACAGATAGCTGGACTCATCATCCTCTGCAAGCAGCAGGGTGGTGGACTTACTTTTAAAGCCCACTTCGACAGGTTCCTCAGCTGTGTCGGCTTCTTCCTTAACCGGGGAAAAAGGCAGAGTGAAATAGAATACGGAGCCCTTGTTTAATTCGGATTCAAGCCAGATCCTCCCACCCATTAATTCCAGAAAAGCTTTGGATATTGACAGTCCCAGTCCTGAGCCTTCCACAGCTGCATCCTTCCCGTGATTTCCCTGTCTGAACCGTTCAAAGATTATTTTCCGGGAGGCGGGGTCGATTCCTGTACCAGTATCCTCCACATAGAACTGAAGTTCTCTTTCCACAAGCTGGTAACCGAATTCTATCTTTCCCTCAGCTGTATATTTCAGGGCATTTTTTATCAGATTTGATAAAACCTGACTCAGTTTGATTTCATCCGTATTGATCACAGCGGCCTTATCTGACAGATCCTTTCGGACTACCAGTGCAATATGTTTCCTGGAAGCATCCGGAAGAAAGAAGTTGTAGAAATTGTCAAGGACCTTGTTCACGGAGATGGGTTTGATGTCAATTTCAACCTGCCCGGCTTCAATTTTAGAGATATCGATCAGGTCGTTAATTATATTAAGCATTCGGTGGCCGCTTTTCTGAATGATATCCAGGTACTTGGTAAATTCAGAATCTGTCAGGTTAGTCTGCCGCAGCAGATCCGTGAAACCCAGAATTCCATTCATCGGGGTCCTGATTTCATGGCTCATATTTGCCAGGAAGGCTGTCTTCAGGTGGTCGCTTTCTTCTGCCTTATTCTTGGCGTCTTTTAATTCATAGTTGATTTGATTGATCTTATCAAGGCTTTTTCGAAGTTCCTGGTTTTTTTCAAGGTATTGCTCATTCAGCTTTTGATAGTTCATTACCTGCTCCCGCATGGCAGCCTCGGCATTTTTAAGATCGCTGATGTCCTTTATCAGGGCCAGGAGGTACTCAATTTCCCCTTCCTTGTTTCGCATGGCCGCAACCACGATGCTGGCCCAGATGAGTGACTTATCTTTTTTTAAGAACTTAATTTCTTCCCGTATATGCTTTATTTCATCCCTGACAAGTCTCTTTATTTGTTCTGTGTAATATTCAACCTGATCCGGGAGTATCATATTCTCCAACTTCAGTTTAGCGATCTCTCCGGATGTATACCCGAGCATTTTACACAGGTATGGATTTGCCCCTTCAAGTTTCCGGTTATCAGCCCGGATAAATGCCATACCGATCTGGCTCTCCTCATAGATCCTTCTAAACCTTTCTTCGCTTTTTTGCAAGGCTTCTTCAGCTTCTTTCTGCCTGGTTATATCACGGTAATTAACCACAAGTGCTTTAACATTCGGATCATTCAGCAGGTTGGTCGCTGTACCGTATACCCAGTAGATACTGCCATCTTTCCTAATTGCCCTGAATTGGGCATTCATGGATTCCCCGGGTGATTTTGCCACGGTCGACATAATCTTCATAACGGAAGGGAGGTCTTCCTTATAGATCAACTCAAGTGAACTCCTTCCGATTCGCTCCTCCGGTTCGAATCCTGTCATGTATTTAGCTGTCGGGCTTTCGTAGGTGACGGTCCCTTTTGCATCGATGAGGGTGATACATTCCCCGCCATGTTCAATCATATGGCGGAATTTCTTTTCGCTTTCCAGCAGGCTTTGCTCAGCCCTGCGCAGATCGGTGACATCGAGGATCACTTCTACGCCCCCCCGTATTTCACCTTTTTCGTCCAGCAGGGGGACGGCATAGGCTTTTGTTGCAATACCCATCATCTCTTCTTCTTCCGGGGTAGAAACCCTGGTAACCAATTCTTTTGTTTCATAAGCCTTTACCAAACCACATTGTTCACAGGGGAATTTGCTGCCCTTCCGGGTTAGGTAGCATTTCTTCCCTATTACTTCATCCGGATTAGAATTACCGAATACCCGGATCACTTCGTTGTTGGCAACCAGTACGTTAAATTCTTTGTCAACTACACTGACCATGCCTGGCAGGGCATTAATGATTGCCTTAAGTTTTGTGATGCTTTGCTGGAGCTTCTCCCGGCTTGCCAGCACTTCTTCACGGTTGAGTTTCTGGTCGGTGATATCAAAACTTGTACCAATAAGCTTTGTAGGACGGCCATCTTCAGAATATTCGGTTATTTTGCCACGGATAAATATCCAGGAATAATCTCCGTCTTTATTTTTAATGCGGACCTCCGATTCATATAGCGGCAGCTCACTGGCAAGGTGTTTTTGAAGCGCCTCCAGGTTCGGTGCTATATCGTCGGGATGCATAAGTTTCCGGACAGCTTCGATGGTTCGGGGGACCTCCTCTAATGTATAACCGAAGTAATTGGCAAATTGCTGACTGAAAATCAATTCCTGTGTTTCCACATTGATGATCCAGCTGTCTGCACGGGCACCCTCCAGGGCCATCCTGAGTTTTTGCTCACTCTCAATCAGTTCACTTTCAACCAGCAATTTTTCTGTGATATCATTATGAACCCCAACCAGACCGATGATTTTTTCATTCACATCCTTAATGGAGGAGGCCCTGAGATTAATGCTCAGAATCTCACCATTTTTGCTGTACATTTCTACCAGGCCATTCCAGTCATTTCCTTCCATAATTGTATGAAAGACTTCCCTTCCAACATCTTTATTGACATACAGGCTATCAATCGGATCAATACCGACTTCACCGAACAGCTCATCAAAAGCCTTGTTCTGATAGTAATGTTTTCCACCTGGGGTGGACATCCCTATTGCATCCGTGGAGTTTTCAACAGCAATACGGTATAGCTCCAGATGTTGATAATATTCTACTTGATCTGTGATGTCGCAAAATACCAGATATACCAGAAAGGGTTTATCTTCTCCTTCCCGAATTTCAGGGATAGCGTCAACTTTTAACCAGCATCTTCTCTTGTGCTTTGGGTGTATAAAGCCAACAAACGAATTCTTAATTGTTTTCCCTTTTTTTAAAGCTTCATAATCAGGATATTCATTCGTATTGACCGGAGAGTGGTCCTGACTGAAGAATTTCAGGGGTTCAGCGAAGGGCTCGCTATTTCTAAGGGTTTCAAGAGAGTACCCCAGGATCTCTTCCCCTGCTTTGTTTAAGTCGGTAATGTAACCCTCCTCATCACGGATGAGTATGCCGAAATTGACCGATTCGAAGAGGAAATTGTATTTATCGGATTTGTTGGGCATATCTTGAAAAGCACTAATATTAAAAAGATTACATTGTAAGATACAAAATCTTTGTTAATATCGTGTATTCAGCATGCTGTTAAGTCCCTAAAAAGTTTTCAAAGGAACTGAAACCTAGCTTTCAGCCTTTTTTTCGTATTCAACAAGCGAGAACTTGATTTCGGTAAGGGATTCAGCCAGGATTTTACCGGTTTCAAGGGAATCTTCATCCCATTTTTGATAAAACCAGTTGATCTTAACGTGGTTGATCCTGCGGCTGTTTTGCAGCATCTTCAGGAGTTCAAATAATTTCTTGGCTGAAGCGGTATTGATATAGTCAAGGATTAAATCGAAATCTACAGTTTCTACCTCAAGTTCATCGATCCAGTCAAGGATAGGGTCAAAAAATTCTTTTGCGTTTTCAGCAAAGGCAGAGCCAGCCATGATCAGCTTTCCCGAAGTAAAGAAATCAACGAGGGGGGTGTTCTTGGTTGGGGTAATCTGTAAATCTTCCATTTGAAACTGGTTTAGGTTATTGAAATGTTTTGTGGCTGCAAATTATTATGAATTCCTGTAATATCGAAATAAAGCTTCTTTTTTTTCCGGCTCCAACGGAATATACTCTTATAAGCGAAAAATGTTTCGTCATAAAATTAAAAATATGCCGGGCGGCTGATTTCTTCCCGCCCTACAGGTGAAGAAATGATTCTCTGTTTTCTTCTTTTCCTTGCCCGGAAGAGCAGTCGAATACCCTGACCGGATTTTATAACTCATTCAACCGGTATACTGACCTCAGTATGCGTATAGGCTACAAATCCCCATTCGTTTGCCCGTTGCATTTCCTGATCTAAAAGGGGGCCCTCTTCTCCGCTCACAAAAAAGCCTTCAGGTTGAAGCATAACACTGGCACCGCGGGAAGCCAGCATCCTGGAAATGCGGGTGGCAGCATAACCTCCGGTTCTGACAATGAATTTTAATGCCCTTGAATTTATTTCCGGCAAACTTAAACGTGTGTCAAATGCAGCTGCCTGAACGTTTTTCAGTTCTCCCCGGCCAATATTTTTCAGAAAAGCTGCGATTGCCGGTGTAGGCCGGAATCCCCGTGTAGGCGAACCTACTATGAGTAGATCGGTCTTATGTAGCATCTGAGGGCTTACTGCAGAGACATGCACACATCGCACATTTGCATTGTCAGGAATTCCCTGGAAAATTGCATGTGCGATTTTTGATGTATTGCCAAATACTGAGTCATAAATAATCAGTGTTTTCATGATTTTGATTTTTAAGTTATGTTACAAAGATCTGACCTGAAGAAATCGAAAGCGCCCGCGCAGATTTGCCGGGACTTGATTTCACGGGATGAAAGCCTAACTGTTAGATATTGAAATATATAAATCGGGTTCGTTAGGATTGGCGAACGTATCTACAGCATGGAATAAGCTTACGGGAAGTCTGAATTTCAGCTACTGGCCGGGATTATTTTCTCATTTTGAAATAATCGGAAGGTGTTGTATGGATTGTTTTCCTGAAAAATGAGTTGAAGGTAGTTTTTGAATTGAAACCGCATTCGTAGGCCAGTGACAGCAGCTTAAAATTTCGGAATTCAGGTTTATCATGGACTTCGAGCAGATAATTGAGACGATATTTATTTACATAATCATAAAAGTTCTGTCCGAGAAATTCATTGAGCAGCTGCGACAAGGTATGGGTACTCACATCGATCAACTCAGCAAGGTCCGAAAGATTCAGGGTTGGGTTGAGCCATGGCTTCTGCTTATTCATTTGCAGGTCCAGTGCTTTGATCAGCAGCTGCGCATCCTCGGATGTTAGCATGGAACGGGCATATTTGTTTTTCTTCGCGGGAATGAGATCCTTTAACCCGGGATATTGAATGGCCTCTGTTGCCCGAATATATTCCGGTTCGTTCCTGATATCATCCCAGGCAGTGTTCAGCTTATGAAAAAGGAGAGGGGCAGACCGCTCGCTCATTCCCCGGACGAAGTAACGGAGGCTCTCTTTCTTATCTCCCAGCAGCAGGAAAATTTGGGCGAAAAAGGCCGCCTCCGGATCATTGAAACCCTGTTGGCTTCTACCTTCAGATTCCATGATTCGGATTTGCCCGAGGGCTGATTCGTTTTGTCCTGAGCTGGCAAAATAATACGCCTTCAGCCCGGCTATCGATAAGCCTGATCTGGGGTTGGACTCCACCATTTCAATGGTTCGCCAGGCTTCTTCAAAGCGCTTCAGTTTACATAGTGCCTCAACTTTAAACATATATTGCGCATCCCAATAGGGAGCGATCCGGATGTTTTGATCGATATATTCCAGGGCTTTGGCATCTTCTCCGGTGTAATAGTAGACCATGCCGATTCCGGATTTGATGTTCGATGAATAGGGATCAAGCCGGTCGGCCTGGAAAAGATGATCCAGGGCTTCCTCCACATTTCCGCAACTGGCGAGAATAAGGCCTTTGGAAACCAGATTGTCAGTAGCGCCCGGCCTGAGTTCAAGGGCTTTGTCAATGTTCTTCATGGCAGATCGGATGTCCCAGTTAATCCAAAAGTCACGGGAGGCATTTAGTGAATAGATATCGGCACAGTTGGGATCCAGCTCCAGCATGCTCAACATGGCATTTTCAATATTCCTTTGGGTTTCCTCCTTGGAGAGGTATCCGGTAGAACCCAGCCAGGTGGATGCATTAACAAGGCCAATATAGGCCTGTATAAGTTCGGGGTCGAGCCGGATGGCTTCCTTGAAAAGTTCGATCAGCTCTTTGGCCCTTGAGAAATCCCAGGTTGACAGGATATGGTTCCCCCGCAAATAGGCATCAATGGCCGCAGTATCTTTTACAACATGCTGATGCGGAGGTTCCGGGTGTTCAATATTCGAATTTACTTTTCCTGAGATCAGACCAGCAATTTCATCCTGAAGGATAAAGATGTCTTTCAGCATGCGATCCCATGTTTCGGACCACACATGAAAGCCATTGTCTGTTCGGGTAAGCTGTGCCGTAATTCGGATCTTGCTCTCCGATTTACGAACTGAGCCTTCCAGTACCAGGGCAACGTTGAGTTTTTTACCAACTTCCCGAATATCTACTGACTGGTTCTTAAAAACAAATGCCGAGGTTCTGGCAGTGACATGAAGATCATTGATCTTAGATAGGGCATTGATGATCTCTTCTGTAATTCCATCGCTGAAATATTCATTCTCGGGATCGGAACTGATATTCACAAATGGAAGAACCGCTATGCTGTATTTAGATATCACTTTTTTTTCAGCTAAATATTTTACATTGAGAATTCCCCGGCATTGGACCGGAATTTATTCTTTAACAATACGATACTTTTCGGATCCATAATTATGATGCCAGACACCGGAAATGCTATCATTATGATAGATGCCGAAGAGCATATTTCCATTATATCGGGCTACAAAGCCGGAATCGTTCCTGGATATATCGCCAAACCCGAAGGAGGAATTCAGCTCATAGATCTCACCGGCAATGCTAACAAAGAAGCTCCCTTTGAAAGTGTCGATGTGTTTGTCGGAAAGGCTCATCCGGATGCTGCCACCTGCTTCGGTATGCCCGGAATAGGTTCCGGGTGAGGGCCAAAGGATTTCCGGTCTGCTGACCTGTATCAGATGGGATGTATCATCGGAACCCAGGCTGTTTTCGACATAAAGCTCTACCCTGTACTCACCCTCCAGACTATAATAGTGACTCGGGTTCTGAAGGTCTGAAGTATACCCGTCGCCGAAGTTCCAGAGGTAGCTTGTCGCCCCGGCAGACTGGCTGGTGAACTTAAGGGTTTCATTGATTTCTGGCTGAGATTTGCTGATCCTAAAGCTCGCTCGGGGAGGGGAGTGCGGTTCAGGTACACATGCAATAACAAACAGCATGAGCAGCAGTCCGGTATGATCTAGTACTTGTTTCATGCTATTCATTAATCAGGGTACATCACTTTTTGAATATGCCCCCAGCCAATGATGTGGATTTCTTCAGCTTCCAGCACATCAATAAACTCTTTGCTGCGGATGACATCCAGATCGCGCTGGCGCCAGGCAGCTTCGTAGTACTCATGCCTGCGGGTCATGGCCCGGGTTTCCGCATTGTCATAGGCAAGGTGAAGGATGATTTCCGAGATCCCCGGTTCAAGATTTTTGATTACGTTGAGATAGTATTCCTGCCAGTTTTCCGGATCCACTTCCGTGGGAGCCTCATAGACATTTATCAGCGGGTAGTTCTCTGTCTCCGGAATTCTGAGGCTATCCGGAAAGTCAGGAATGTTGCCCTGGATCATAACAGGCACGCCATATTCATTACCAAGTTTAACATAAACCCGCAACAGCGCAGCGCTGCCATAAACCGTATTCATGTGTGTATCGAAATGGCTGGGTTTGATACCGGCAGCCAGGGCTTTTTCGATCTGTGCCCTCAATTCAAGTTCGACCTCATCAGGACGGGCATGCTTCACGGCTTCGGGAGTTGTTGCATAGAAATACCCCTGTTCGTTGAGCAGGCTGGGGATGCTTGTTGAAGGAGCTACTCCCCCCCATTTATACCCTTCCCACTCAGAAGAAAAGGTCAGGTGCAGACCGAAATCAAATTCCGGGTGCAAACGGGCAAATTCAGCGATTTCCGGGAACCAGGGGCAGGGTACCATGATGGCAGTGGAAGAGATCAGGTTATCCTGAAAGGACTCCGTCACGGCTTGATTGGTGGAGGCAGATACTCCCGCATCATCGGCATGAATGATCAGCAGTTTAGCATCAGGTCCGAAGCCCAGCTTTTCCTGGATGCTTAGGTTCTGGGATGAGAGGTTCATGATCATGATCCAGCAAAAAATGAAGGTTAGTAATCCTTTCATGTTAGTTTTTTTGTACAGCCCGGGTATCGCCGGCCCAGGTTGAATTATGCTTCTAAAGTACTAAACCTGATGGAAACAATGCAATAAATTCGGGTTCAGTTCCGGAGTTTGCTTCGCGAAACTTTTCAACCATTAATAGCATTTTTTCACCAGTCTTTTCGGACTGTAAAAATATTCATTAGATTTAGTACCTAAATGTTTTTAGAGGTGTATTACGGAATCATTGATTTATTGAAACTCATTGGTTCGCTTGTACTATTTCTGTACGGGATGAAGCTCATGAGCGAATCATTACAAAAGGTGGCTGGTGACCGGATGAGAAGCATCCTGGCAGCCATGACTTCAAACAAGTTTCGAGGAATACTTACCGGATTTCTTATTACTTCCATTATTCAGTCATCTTCGGCAACCACCGTTATGCTGGTGAGTTTTGTGAACGCTGGTTTGATTAATCTCCTGCAGTCGATAGGCGTAATTATGGGGGCAAACATAGGGACAACAGTTACTGCCTGGATCATTTCAGTGCTTGGCTTTAAAGTTAGCATGGGGGAACTTGTCCTCCCTTTGATGGGGATTGCATTACCGCTGATATTTTCCAAAAACAGGCAGCGCAGCAACTGGGGAGCTGTAATCATCGGTTTTGCCCTTATCTTCATCGGCCTAAACTTCCTGCAGGATTCGACACCCGATGTGAACGGCAACCCTGAAATCCTTCAATTCCTGAGCAGGTATGCTGAAATGGGCTATGGGTCTGTATTAATTTTTTTACTGGTAGGCACTTTGCTAACCGTTGTGATTCAGTCGTCAAGTGCAGTAATGGCCCTTACGCTGGTGATGTGTTCAAAAGGATGGCTATCCTTTGAAGTTGCTGCAGCCATGGTCCTTGGTGAGAATATAGGAACAACGATCACTGCTAACCTGGCGGCTTTAATAGCCAACACCTCGGCGAAAAGAACAGCAAGGGCGCACCTTATTTTTAATGTATTCGGGGTTATTCTGATCCTATTCTTTTTCTATCCTTTCCTGAATTTTGTGAATTGGGCTGCTGTCGAACTGGGTTTTAATTCCCCTCTGGGGAAGGGAGGGCAAACCCCACAGGAAACCGCCGATGCGGTTCCGATAGCCTTATCGATTTATCACACTTCCTTTAACATGCTGCTGACCTTTCTGCTGGTCTGGTTTGTAAAGCACCTGGCAGCGATTGTGACATGGATGGTTCCTCAGAAGGAAGATGACGAAGAATTTCGCTTAAAGTATATAAGCACCGGTATGTTGTCTACCAATGAGCTTTCCATTCTACAGGCCCAGAAAGAGAGCCAGGTATATGCAATACGGATCCGAAAAATGTTCGACTGCACCGAGGAACTCATTCAGGGAAGTAAAACCCGTAAAATGGATAAATTGCTTCAAAAGATCCGGAAATACGAAGATATCTCGGATCGAATGGAAGAGGAAATTACTTCATACCTTACCCGTATGGGCGAAGCTTCGCTGAGTGATGCCGGATCGGCCCAGATAAGCCGGATCCTTTACGCCATCAATAAAATTGAAAGTATTGGTGACAGTTGCCATATGATTGCCAGAACTGTCGAGCGGCAAATGGATAAAAAGATCCAGCTGACACCTGAGATGAACGAAAATTTCAACAACCTGTTCGCCCTTTGCAAGTACCAGCTGGATGCTATGGCCGGATACCTCGATCTTGATGGGCAGGGCGTCCCCTTTGAGGAGGTAAGGCAAAACCACCAGAAACTGGAAAAAATGATCTCGAAATTCCAGGCGGAGCATTTCAAAAATCTAAAGAAAGGGCTCTATAAATGCAAGGACGGGATCATTTACACGGATATTTATTCCGAGTTAGGCAACATTGCTAACCTGGCCTTCGAAATCAATAGTCAGCTCCAGGGAGCGGCCCTTGTTCAGGAAGCTGTCAGTTAAATTCTATTGAGCATCTCAAGCTGCGAATGGCTTTCCCTGAAGATCCCTTAATGGTTATCAGAAGGTCTGAACAATTCTAAAATATTCTGGTTATAAACGAAATATAAGCGTATAACTATGAGTCTGTTAAATAACTTCTATGAGGTAAACTGGCTTTCTGTAATCGTGTCAGCCATTGTTGCATTTGCTATTGGCGGATTATGGTATTCAGCCCTGTTATTCGGAAAAAGCTGGCAGAGCCTGCTGAAACTAAGTGATGAAGATGTCGGAAATGCGAACATGCCCCTGATCTTCGGTCTTACCTTTCTTCTTAACCTGGCAGGTGCCCTGGTCCTTGATCTGACACTTGGTTTTGCTGCCGACTGGTCAGAGGGTCTCCTTACCGGTCTGACCATCAGCCTGGCCTGGGTGGCCACATCCATTGGTATCAATTATCTATTTTCACGGAAACCGCTTAAACTCTTTCTTATTGATGCGGGATACTTTGTGCCATTTTTCACGGCTTCCCTGCCTAACGTTCCCTGATGATTCTCCGGATATTGAAGGATTCTGTTATTATTTCAGAAATTATTATTTTTGAGGGCAATATCAACCCGCATCACCGTGAAATCAACAAAATATCCTGAAGTAAGCCTGTGTATCCTGGAAGAAACAGATGCCAGACAGCTTGCTGAACTTGCCAATAATAAAAAAATCTATGATAATGTAAGGGATTTTTTCCCACATCCCTATACCGTTCAGAATGCCCTGGAATTTATCAGCTATTGCGCTGACGAAAATCCAAAGCTTACATTTGGGATCAGGTACGCTAATGAATTATGTGGCGTAATAGGACTTATACTGCAAACTGATGTTTATCACAGGACAGCAGAGATCGGGTATTGGCTGGGAGAATCCTTCTGGGGGAAGGGAATTGCTCCTGAAGCTCTTAAGCTGATGATTAAGTACGCCTTTCATGATCTTGGATTGGTGCGCTTGAACTCCGCGGTCTTTGAGCATAATAAGGCATCGATGCGGGTGTTGGAAAAATGTGGTTTTGACCAGGAAGCTATCTTCCGTAAATCAGTGATCAAGAATGAACTAATCCTGGATGAATATCGGTACGGACTGGTGAACCCCGACTTTGAAGGAACCTGAGAGGCCATCATTCAGGATAGATTATTATCTTTTCGGCCCGGGAGAGCTGATGAAACTGGGATAAGTTCTGTAAAATCTTCAGCAGAAGAATATCAAAGTCTTTCTATTTGTTATATATTAGTAGTTGAACAGACTTTACCGTTTAAAACGTACTGAAAAAATGAATATCATACCTTCTGCCACTGAATTACCCGAAATGAAAGCAAAGCTGGACGCACTCAGCAAAAAGCTGACAGCTGCGCAAGAGCTAAAAGATAAAGAGACCAGCGATGCTTTAAAGGCCGAGATAAAGGATTTGGAGAAAAAGGTGGAATCGTACGAAAGGGAAATCGGACTGGAGATCGACAAGATTACACAAGAAAGTCAACCCATTAGGGATGAGCATGCTGAGTTGGAAAACGAACTGAACGGGAATGAAGAGCTTTATTCAAAGAAGGAAATACTGAAGGATGTCTATCAGCAGAAAAAAAGTGATCTTGGGAAAAAGCTGAAAGCCAAAAAGCAGGAGCTGGAAAAATATGATTCGCTGCTGGATGAATACAATTTCTACCTGGAACATATAGGGAAAGGGAGCTACCGGAAACAAAAGCAAACTACCCCTTCCGTTGGAGCACCTGTTTCCGATGAAAAAGCCTTCTGGCTAACTATTGGCCGCTTTTTTTCTAAGCTGTGGGGCAGGCTCCGAAAGGTAAAAAGAAAGTGGTATATCTGGATGGTAGTCATTCTTTTAGTTGCAATTCCCGTATGTATTCTATTTGATTATATATATCTGTTTACCAGCCAGGAAATCAGTTGGCAAATCACCAAGATTAAGGATTCCGAGGAAGCCTACGCAAAGTATAAGGATGATTACTATGCTTCACGGCATTTTGAGGAAGCTGCCGGCAGGCATGCTGAAAAAATGTGGGAACGTGTGAAAGATATTAAAGAACCCTATAAACTTATCCACCTGTTTAATGATAATCGGTTTGAAGATGCTAAATACCGGGAAATGCTCAGGATCAAATGCTACGATGTTTTATGGGACAGTGTAAAAACCGTAAACAGCATTGAAGCCTATGGGCATTACCTGAGGCTTATGAGCAGGGGAACTCATAGGCAGGAGGCTATAGATTCCGTCAATTCCCTGGAACAACAAATGATGAAAAATTGGGGATCAGGAGCAACCGATACTCTGGATGGAAGTTGGGATTAGGTTGGAGGATGCTATTTTACGGGAATACAAAATGGAGTATTTGGCAGACGCATGACCAGGATAGGTTCGTTATTAGCAATATGGAAAGGCTGAAAGCCTGAAAGATTGAAGCCTCAGATCGGCAATACCATTAACAGGCTGAAAGCCTGAAAGATCGAAGCATAAAATAAGTAATTGGTAATACCAGGCTGAAGGCCTGGGA
>JAFGEO010000070.1 GCA_016931575.1 Bacteroidales bacterium
ATCACTTTTTTCATTATTAGTTGGAAAATTTTCTTGTCACATACTTATACTGCATAAGTAAAATAAGGTTTCTATATACTAATAATAAAACCACAAATTCAATAAAGCTGCACAAATGTACAACGAATCTATCAAAATTGTACATCAATTACTCAACCAAACTTCAGGGTTTTCATTCTTATTCATATTCCAGATAGAAAATTGAAGAATACTCTGCCCTTTTGTAGCATCATAAAATATCTCCCCAATGGCTTGTTTCATCTTTACCTGCTGGTTCAAAACCACATCAAGTTTACCCATATTATGATATACCGTAAAATAATTACCATGTTTAACGATGACTGTTCTTCCGGTTCCCTTAATACCAGCGATGCGGGTTACAACACCGTCAAAAACAGCCCTGGCTTTAGCCCCTGGAACGGTTGCTATATCAATTCCAAGGTTAATGGCTTCCAGATTATTACGGTTGGCCACATCATATTCCCCAAATTTACAGGTGACAACACCTTTCTCTGTCGGCCAGGGTAAACGTCCTTTATTTTCATTAAACTTATCGCTTATAAGTTTATTTTCAGCATGGACTTTATCGAAATTATTAGACTTGGACTCTTCTTCAAGGATCTTCTTCACCTCTTTAGCAATTAGGTTCTCAATTTCCTTCATTTCTCTTCGCTTCTTTTCCAAGTCATCTTTTAATGATTTTTCCTCAAGGTTAAGGTTTTTTACCATCCTGTCAATCCGGGCCTGATCAGCAATAAGTTTATCGCGTTCCGACGCAATTCTGTCTTCAAGTTCCATCACCTTTGAACGCTGCTGTTCCAACCCAACAATTTCCTCACCAATAATAACCAATAATCGTTCGATCTCGGTTATAGAACTCAAACGATTAGCACGATATTGAACAAGGTATTCATAACGGGCAAATAATTGAGTAAGGCTTTCAGATGCCAACAGGTACATCAAATCCATGTTTGCATCCCTGTTTTTATATGCAATGTAGATAAGTTTAGCATACTCCTTTCGCCTCTGTTCCAGTTTATCACGACTTTCATTAATACGAAAAGTTTTAACACGTATTTCAGAATCGATGTCCTCCATATCGTTCTTTAGCTTAGCAACCAGAAGATCCCTTTGACGAATAAGAGTATTTAGCAGGTTGAGCTCTTGAACAATGTTACCTTTCTTTTTCCGTGTATCCTCCAATAATCGATTCGTCAAAGAAATTTCCTCTTCGAGTTTACTTTTTTTCTGTTCCAGGCTAGCTTTATTCTTTTCGGCTGAACTTTGCTGAAAGACAAGGACAGAAAACATACTGATTATAAAAATCAGACCATATCTAACAATTCCTGCTTTCATTTACATTTTACTTGCACTGAATCCATTTTCATCTTTATCTCAGAATTACTCTGTATTTCTAAAATTTTTTCGAACGCTTCGATAGCTTCATCACATCTTCCCAACTCGATCATAATATCTCCATAATGTTCGAGTACTTCAGGATTTCTATCAGAGCCATTGCGAATTGCTGCTTCGATATATTTCTTTGCTTCTTCAAATCTACCCATCTTAAATAAAATCCAACCATAGGTATCCAGGAATGTTGGGTTCAAAGGATCTGTATCGATAGTATAGCGACTTAACTTCTCTGCATATTCAAGCCTTTCCTCACGAACAGCCAGGTAGTAGGCATAATTATTTCTGATGATCGTATTATATTCATCTAATTCCAGAATACGCTCAAAATATTCATCCGAATCACTATTTCTTCCTTTAGTGTGATAAGCTTCGGCAAGTAGAGCATAGACCTGTATCTTTTGAAAATTAACCAATTCGTAATCCAAAACCTTTTCAAGGTCGACAATGGCCAGGTCATACTCTTCAAGGGCAGAATAGCTGTTAGCTCTTAATACATACACATTAGGCTCATTCGGAAAGTACAGTAGCGCCTCATCTGAGATTCTAATAACTTCATTATGATTTCCGAGATTGGCATTTACCCTGAGCGTTTGTTCCCATACAAGATAGTTTTCCTTCTCATATAGTAATACACTATCTAAAATTGGTTTAGCGTCGAAAAAGTTTCGCATGTTCATGTATAAATCCGCTTTTGCAGCATAGTAAGAAAATCCCTTCTCTTCTTCCCCAATATATTCTATAAACTTTAAAATAGTATCCGCATACTTCTCAGTAATAACGGGATCCTGCATTAGATTTATAATGGTTCCCAATTTATCATCTGCGAGCAAATCACTACAACAGAAAGCTTGTTCAAGAAAACAAAAAGCAGAGTCTACCTTATCCTGCCTCAGATAAAATTCTGAGAAGGAAAGAAGGGCAAGGCCATTCGTTGAGTCTCTTCTCAAAATGTCCATATAAACATCACGAGCGTAATCGATTCTTCCGATTTCTGCCAGGTATTCAGCAAGAATACCATATGAATCAACACCTTCTGAAAATACCTGAACCAAAGTCTCCAACTCATAAATAGCAGAATCATACATTCCCATACTATGGTAATCTTTATGCTTTAACATCAAGACCTCATAGCTATTCCTGTATTCATCACTTATCCTGCCAATAACTTCCAAGGATTCCCTGAATTTTCCACGATCAGAATATAGCAATGAAACATTATAAACCAATTCATCATCCGGATTTTCCTTCAAAAGCTCCAAATAAATGTCTATAGCATCATCATACATCTTCAAATAATGATAGATGTTTCCAAGGTGTTCTTTATACCATCTGTTCCCAGGATCGAGGTTATAAGCTTTCTTTGCATAATCCAGAGCTTTATCATTATCATTTTCCCGCAGATAGATAGAACTTAACTGGTAATAGGGGGCAGCCTGCTGAGGAAAATCCTCAATGCATGCTTCGTAAAGGGGTATTGCAGTTTTATTGTTACCAAACAAGGCATGCTTCGTAGCATTAGTAAATAAATTATAATAATGCGTCTCCTTCAGGCCTGAATCCAAACCGCCTGGTGCCTTACTGACTCCTTGCTTTCCGATGCAAGCAGTAAACAATAAAACACTAAAACCCAGCCATATTATTGACCCCCTTAATCTCATTATAATCTCCAATATTTAATTCACCAATACAATTCTCAATGCTTACCCACCCACCTACAAACGAGTTGGTAAGTTTTGCCCTGTTAATTATAGTATTACGTCCGATAACCGAATTACCGATGTTTGAATTTTTAACTACCGTATCATTATCAATAATCACATTTGGACCGATGATACAATTTTCTAAAAAAGCATTAACACCAATCCAGACCGGTGGAATAATCTTCACTCCATTTTCTTCTATATCAATCATTGGTTGAGCAAGACACAGAAACTCTCCGGCGGATTTCAAAAAATTAGGGACACTTCCAAAATCAAGCCAGGCTTTAAGACCCTTTTTCTTAAAAACCAAGCCAGCTGCTGCCAGGTTTTGTAAACAATCTGTAAGCTGAAATTCTCCCCTGACCCGATGATCACCTTCTATTAACTCCCGAATACCTTCTCTTAAACGAGAACCATCCTTAAAATAGTACAAACCTACAATGGCATCCTTTGAAACCGGAGTTGAAGGTTTTTCAATAAAATCAAGAATTTCATCCTTATCATTCGTAACCACCACGCCATAGCTGTTCGCATCCTTAACAGCATACGTCCAGATCAAAGCTTCTTCGTTATCGCCAATTTCAAAACTTCCAACATAAAGCGTATCTGCAAAAGCAATACAAACTTCACCTGTCAGGGCAGCTTTTGCACAATAAACAGCATGTGCGGTGCCTAAAGCAAGTTCCTGATAATGAATGAATCCCTCGGCTTCAATAGTCTTAGCAATGCCAATTAGTTCCTCTTCAACCTCTTTCCCAAACATCCCAACAACAAAATGAACTTCGGTAACCTTCCGACCTGAATTCTGAGCAAAACCCTCAATAATCCGATGAACGATAGATTTCCCGGCCAAGCGTAAAAGTGGTTTGGGTGTCAACAATGTATGCGGTCTCATCCTTTTTCCAAGACCCGCCATAGGTATGATTAATTTCATAACTTATTTTCCTGTATGTCCAAAACCTCCGGCACCACGCTCTGTTTCAGCGAGAGTCGTAACTTCTTCCCATGAAATATGCTCATGTTTAGCAATAACCATCTGACAGATTCTTTCACCATCCTGAACAAGATAATCTTCGTTTGACAGATTTACAAGTATCACACCTATTTCGCCTCTATAGTCAGAATCAATGGTACCAGGGGTATTAAGAACAGTAATACCCTTTTTAATGGCTAATCCTGATCTTGGCCTAATCTGAGCTTCGTAACCATGCGGCAACTCAATATATATACCAGTTTTAACCAACTTCCGTTCCAATGGCTTTAATAAAACTGCTTCATCGATATTCGCACACAGGTCCATACCCGCAGAATTGTCAGTCTGATACCGGGGTAGGGGATGTTTAGAATTATTAATTACCTTGACTTCCATTTAAAAATTTTTGAGAGTGTCATTAGTTTCTCGCGTTTCAAAATATAGGCAGCATATAAAATTATCAAAATAAAAGATACAATATCCTTTATCCAACCTGTATCTGGCAAAACGAGGTAACGAATACCAAAGAATACCAGCGCCAATAATAAATATTCTGCAATGCGTAATAACTTATAATCTATTCTGTAATATTTCCTGCCGATAAAATAGGATAAAACCATCATCACAAAATAAGCAAACAGCCGCCCATAGGCAGAAGCCATATAGGAAAACTTCTTCACAAAAAATACATTGGCAATAATTGTTATTATTGCTCCCACCAAAGTTAACATAGCCGCATAGCCTGTTTTTTTAATCAATTTGTACCAGACCGACTGATTGAAGAATACCCCGTAGAAGAAAAAGGCTACAATCACCACCGGGATAACTTCTAAACCCTCATGATACCGGGAAGAAATAAAGAATTTAATGTAATCTAGGTAAAACATAATACCCATAATAAGGATTAGCATAACTGCTATAAAAAGCCTCATGATAACAGCAAAAACCTCCTTCTCATCACTCTTTCCCTGATAATTGAAATAAAATGGTTCGACAGCAAACCGGAACATCTGAACAAAAATATAAAGCAACATTGCAATCCGTAAGTTTGCACCGTATATACCCAGAACATATAAGGCCTGCTCTTTATCCGGGATCAGATGTTTCATCAGTACCCTATCCAAAGCATCATTAACCGTACCTGCAAGACCTGCAATTAATAAAGGAAGAGAGTAGGCGAGCACCTCACGAAGAATTTTCTTGTTAAAATAAAATTTCTCTCTAAAAATTTCAGGCAGTAAAAGAATCAGGATCAGCGCACTTGCAAATAAGTTAGCATACAGTACATAGGAAACATCTCCGCGAAAATCAACCCCCTTCAGGAATAAAAAGTGAGATTGGACCCTGGGCAGTACCTCATAAAAGAAAAGCACTGCAGCCATGGTAGCAAGGACATTAACAATTTTGAGCCAGGCAAACCTTAAGCTGCGTTCCTGTCTTCTTAATTTAGCAAAAGGAATTGTTGAGAAAGCATCGATACCCACAATAAGGGCTAAAACAATAATATATTGCTCATTACCCTGATATAAAAGCATTTGAGCTATCTTTCTATTGAATGCAAGAACAATAAGAATAAAAGCCGAAGAAGTAGTAAACAAGCTTATTACCAGTGTCCCGAAAACCTTTCCCTTGTTATCCCTTTGAGAAAATTTAAAATATCCCGTTTCGGTTCCATAGGTAAGAATTATGAGCAAGAAAGTAACATAAGCATATAATTCAGTAATTACCCCAAATTTCCTTTGGTCTTCAAAAAGTCTTGTATAATAAGCAGTTAAAACAACATAGTTTAGAATCCTGGGCAAGATTGTTCCAACACCATAAACAATAGTCTGACCAGCAAGCTTTTTATAGATTTTCAATACCCGGATGTTTTAATCATTTTATAACTTTGCTACTTCTAAAAATTTGCAACTATGAAACGGATCTTAATCGTACTTGCCCTACTCACGGTTAATCTGCCCACATTTACCCAATCTCAATATTCAAAAGTAGTCATTGAGACCACAGCTGGCAAATTAGTTTTCATGCTATATGATAACACTCCTTTACACAGCAAGAACTTTACAAAATTAATAAATGAAGGATACTATAATAATGTTCTTTTTCACCGTGTTATAAAAAACTTCATGATCCAGGCAGGAGACCCGGCTTCAAAAAAAGCAAAACCCGGAGAAATGCTGGGTTCAGGTGATCCGGGCTACACAATACCTGCAGAATTTGCTCCTGAATATTACCATAAAAAAGGAGCATTGGCAGCTGCCCGCGCTGGTGACCATATAAATCCAAACAAAGAATCGAGCGGTTCACAATTCTATATCGTTAAGGGACAGGTATTTGATGATTCACAACTCGACAGGTTGGTTGAGCTTCAAAAGCATGTTCCTTTTACTGAGGAACAACGCAAAACCTATACAACTTTGGGAGGAACACCACATCTTGATTACGCTTACACTGTATTTGGAGAACTGGTAGAAGGTATGGAAGTACTTGAAAATATTTCTTTAGTTGCCACTGACCAGCGGGACAGACCTCTGGAGGATATAAAAATTATTAAAACCTATATTCTAAAATAAACTTAATGAAAGATCTTATTGCTCACATTTCAAAACAACTTGCAGAGATTGATATTGTCACTTCAGGACAACTGGAAGACTTCAAGCTAACCTATTTGAGTAAAAAGGGTAAAATATCTCTTCTTTTCACTGAGTTTAAAAATGTTCCGAACGATCAGAAAAAACTATACGGTGAGGAAATCAACAAGTTAAAGCAACAGGCAACGCAATTGTACGAGGATAAAAAGGCTTCACTAAAAAAAGCCGGTTTATCAAAAAAAGTTGTTGATTACACCATGAGTGCTTCGCCACTTAAAATAGGTTCCCGCCATCCAGTATCACTTATTCGAAGAGAAATTGTTGACATCTTTGCACGTTTGGGCTTTACAGTTATGGAAGGACCAGAAATTGAAGATGACTGGCATGTTTTTACAGGACTAAACTTTCCAAAAGAGCATCCTGCCCGCGATATGCAGGACACATTTTTTATTCATGTCAATCCGGATCATCTTTTAAGAACTCATACCTCATCAGTACAGGTTCGTGCGATGGAGCAGGAAAGACCTCCGATCCGAAAAATATTCCCAGGGCGTGTATTCAGGAATGAAGCTATATCAGCACGTTCACATTGTATATTTCACCAGGTAGAAGGATTATATATTGATACAAACGTTTCATTTGCTGATCTGAAACAGACATTACTTTATTTTTCCAAGGAACTTTTCGGATCTGATACTCAAATCCGTCTTCGTCCTTCATTTTTTCCATTCACTGAACCTTCTGCAGAAATGGATATCTCCTGTACAATATGCGGTGGAAAAGGCTGTAATGTTTGTAAATATACCGGCTTCCTGGAAATACTCGGATGTGGCATGGTTGACCCTGCAGTACTCGAATCAGCCGGTATTGACAGCAAAATCTATACAGGTTTTGCTTTTGGAATGGGGATTGAAAGAATTGCTATGCTCAAATACCAGATCAAAGATATCCGATATTTATTTGAAAATGATATCCGATTCCTTAACCAATTCTCATAAAAAGAACAGGGTTTGCTCCTGTCCGTAATGATCTTTTCCCAGATGTTTATAAGCTCTTTCCGTTGCTTCTCTTCCGCGAGGAGTACGTTTCAAAAACCCTTGCATGATAAGAAAGGGTTCATAAACATCTTCTATTGTTCCCGGATCCTCGCCAACAGCGGTACCAATGGTATTCAATCCTACAGGACCTCCCTTAAACTTATCAATTATAACACCCAGAATTTTATTATCCATTTCATCCAGCCCACTGTCATCAATATTGAGCTCATTAAGCGCATACCTGGCAATTCCAATGTCAATAGTTCCATCTCCCTTCACCTGCGCAAAATCCCTGACTCGACGTAGTAAAGCATTAACAATTCTAGGGGTTCCTCTTGAGCGTCGCGAAATCTCATTGCTTGCCTCCACAGAAATGGGTATGTTCAGGATTGCAGCAGACCTACGTGCAATGCCACTCAAAACATCAGAATCATAATAATCCAAATGCGCTTTAATGCCAAAGCGGGAACGCAGGGGACTTGTTAACAAACCAGATCTTGTAGTTGCTCCGATCAGGGTAAACTTATTAATTAACAATTGAATACTCCTCGCATTCGGACCTTTATCAATCATAATATCAATCTTGAAATCCTCCATAGCCGAATAAAGAAACTCTTCAACAATCGGACTTAGCCGGTGAATTTCATCAATGAAAAGTATATCGCTGTCTTCCAGCCCCGTCAACAGTCCGGCAAGATCGCCGGGTTTTTCCAATACAGGTCCGGAGGTAACTTTGATATCCGAACCCATTTCATTTCTGATAATATTTGCCAAGGAAGTTTTGCCTAATCCAGGAGGTCCAGAAAGTAAAACATGATCCAAAGCTTCCCCACGCTGCTTTGCAGCCTGCACAAATATTTTAAGATTATTAACATTCCGGTCCTGCCCTTTAAACTCCTTGAATGAAGTAGGCCTGATCACACTGTCAATGTCCTGTTCCTCTCCAGCACTATTAAAATTTCTTATATCAAATTCATCCGTCATACAAAATCACTTAATTAATACCCTATCCTCATTAGGTAAATCAATCTTCTGACCATTTATCCTGTATTCCTTACCCCTTTGGTAACTGATAGTAATTTTTAGCTCCCCGTTTTCCTCGTATTTTTTCCAGTGTTTAACCGGTATACCACTAGAATAGTACTGTTCCTCCTTTATCTGCCCATTCGGAAAATAATACTTATGCTTTCCCTCAGCATTCCCCTGAATATAATTTCCTTCAAATAGAATATCTCCATTATCGTAGAAAGATTTCCATCTACCATCTCTAAGGCCGGATATGTATTTACCCACAGCTTTATAGTCATTAATCATTAATACCCATTCTCCTTCTCTTTCTCCCTCGATATATTCCCCCTGCGTAACAATGTTACCGATGCTGTCATATTCTGAATACAGGCCGTCTCTGTCGCCATTAAAAAAGTTTTCCTCAACAAAGACAGATCCGTCCGGGTAATAACGCGTCCATGGTCCATGTTCCTTTCCTATGCGATAACTTCCTTCCTGTTCCGTTTTACCATTTTCAAAATAAAATACCCAGCTTCCTTCCTTCAGGTTATTTTTGTAATTGCCAATATTTTTAATACTTCCATCAGGATAATACTCTTTCCATTTATCCTGCTTCATACCATCATCATCTATGATTCCCTCAGCCATCAGCTCACCATTATCATTGTAGATCATGGAATGAATAACATTTCCTTCCCGATTATAGATTTTATGTATTCCTACAGGAGTATCCCCGGAATATGAACCAACATTTCTACTACCATCCGTACTTGTAATATCCTTAAACTCGACTTCGTTATCCTCCTCACTAACTTCCTGAATTAACAGGTTCTGATCATACAATAAAGACATCGAAAGCTTTCCGCTTTCATTATACTCCTTATAATATCCGTCCAGTTTACCGTTTTTGTAATAACTTTCTTTTTTAATTTTATCCCCTTCATAAAACTCAACCCATTCACCAACTTTGTTTCCGTCCTTATCGAACCTGTTAATTCTCTTTCGTTCTACCAAAGTACCCTTACGATATTTCTTAATAGTAATAAGTAGCCCATCACGGGAGAATTCCTTTGCAACGCCATCCAGAAGGTCATTAACATAAGTACGTTCTTCTTTCAGAGATCCATCCTCAAAGTAGTAATAAGACGTGCCTTCTTTCTTATCGTTTATAAATAATTCCCTGCTTAAGATATTACCTGTAAACTCAGGGTTCTCACGTGAGGTCAAATATTCAATATAGTACCCGTTTTTTTTTCCATTCAGGTAGTTAATCTTACTAATAGTATCCCCAAGGCTATTGTAAAATATCCAGGTACTGTCCAGTAAATAATTCTTTCTGTTCCCTTCCGATTTTATAATACCGGTAGTATAATAAGTTTTCCAATATCCATCCGGTTTACCGTTCTTCATGTTACCTTCACTAAGCACCTTGCCGTTTGGGTAATACATAATATTGAATCCATCAGGATTCAAGGTATCCTGACAATAACTATCCTGAAAAAGGATCAGAAACATTCCGAGAAGAAAGAAATATCGATACATTACAATCCAAATTTGGCTGAAATCTCCAACATTCTTTTAATTGGCTTCAAAGATTTTTCTATCAGCATACTATCCATCGTTAATTCAGGCATTTCATAGCGAAGCGCATTATAAATCTTCTCCATGCTATTCAACTTCATAAAATTGCAGTCATTACATGCGCAGGTTGAATCTTTCGGAGGCGCAGGAATAAACAACTTATCCGAATTAAATTTCCTCATTTGATGCAGAATACCAGCTTCCGTAGCAACGATATACTTCTTTCCCGGATCTTTTTTAGTAAAATTCAATAAAGAGGAGGTAGATCCAATATGATCTGCAACCAGCAGTAAAGGCCTTTCACATTCAGGATGGGCAATAATTTTCGCATCCGGATGCATTTCTTTTATCTCCAGAATTTTTTCCAGTGAAAATTCTTCGTGAACGTGACAGGCACCATCCCATACTAGCATATCCCTACCTGTCTGACTTTTCAAATAATTCCCCAGATTTCGGTCTGGTGCAAAAATTATTTTTTCATCAGCAGGTATGGAATTTATTATATGGAGCGCATTAGAAGAAGTGCAGATGATATCTGTTAATGCCTTTATTTCAGCAGTAGTATTAATATAACTTATCACAGTATGATCCGGGTGAGCTTCCACGAATTTCCTGAATTGAGCGGGATCACAAGATTCTGCCAGGGAACATCCTGCTTTCAAATCGGGAAGAAGCACTTTTTTATCAGGATTAAGAATTTTTGCAGTTTCAGCCATAAAATGAACTCCTGAAAAAAGAATAATGTCGGCTGTGGTTGATTCTGCGGCCTGCGCAAGAGCCAGGCTGTCTCCAACGTGATCGGCAATATCCTGAATATCTCCACTTTGATAAAAGTGAGCGAGAATTACAACGTTTTTCTCTTTTCTAAGTCTTTCAATTTCTGATTTAATGTCGGTATCCGGAGGTATGCTTAACTTTAAAAACCCAAACTCCTCTAAATCCATTTTATTAACCACCTCTTTCATTATATAATAATTTAATATTTTATAAATATACTTTATGATGATGATGATAGGCTGTTAATACTGTTTAAAAGTAAATTCGTCCTATTTGCAAATTTGGTAATTAAAATTTTACTCAAACGATATTAACAGTTAATTTCTTAAAAAACACATGAACTTCAATAATTTATAAAATGAATTAACAGCTTGTTAATAGGGCTTGGGTTGAAAATTTTCATGGATATGAACAAGCCTGAAACTGTTTGATCGTTGTTAAAATCTATTTCTTAAAGAGTAAAATATTACCGCTTGAAGTTTCGGGAAAATTGATATATGGGATGGGAATTTGAATTGTCAAGTACTTTTTTTATTTTCTTCAAAAATTTATTTAACAAGAAATGAGCAGTTATTGTGAACAATCTTATCCTTTAACAAATGCTTATGAGTAATGGCAAGGTGCCGGTAAGTATGGGTCCAATTCAATAATAATTGATGTATATTTGTAAAGTTATAAGAGATGGAAAATGAAGATAGCGATTGCAAGCGACCATGCAGGGTTTGAGTTAAAAGTGCATGTAAAGGAATACCTTGAAAAAGAAGGGCATGTGGTAAAGGATTTTGGGCCCTTTTCCGGTGAAAGTTCCGATTATCCTGATTTTGCCCATCCCCTGGCAAAAGCAGTTGAGAACAAAGAGTTTGATCTGGGTATTTCAATGTGCGGAAGTGGGAACGGGATTAACATAACAGCAAATAAACATGCAGGAATCAGGTCTGCCCTTTGTTGGAGAAAAGATATTGCCGAGTTGGCCCGTCAGCATAACGATGCGAACATCTGTGCCATACCGGCAAGGTTTGTAACAGTAGCAGAGGCCAAAGGAATCATTGATGCATTTCTGGGGGCAGATTTTGAAGGGGGAAGACATAAAAGGCGAATTGACAAAATTCCTTTATAATTAATTAACGATGCTTTCCAATACCTCTCGATATGCCATACGTGCGTTAATCTACCTCGCAATTCACACTTCTGATAAAAAGAAAATCGGGATAAAGAAAATTGCTGATGAACTGGAAATACCTTCGCCTTTTCTTGGAAAGATCCTGCAGACTTTGGTAAGGCAGAATCTGCTAGCCTCTATCAAAGGACCAAACGGGGGCTTTGGCGTTAATGATACGACGGGGGAAGTAACGCTCATGCGCATTATCAAGATCATTGATGGGGACGATCTCTTCAACCGCTGTCTGATCAGCAATAAAATCTGCGATAAGAACAGGGAGAGCACCTGTGCCCTTCACGATCACTATGAAAGCATACGGGGAGATATCGTTAAACTTTTTTCAACCCATACCATTGGCAGTCTGGCCAAAGAATTTAGTACTTCCGGAAAAAAGATTGAAATTTAGTTCCTTTTGTGAGCTGAAATACGAATAAGCCAAGGATAATTCCCACCAGATCAGCCAGAAAATCATTCCAGCTACCTGACCTTCCCAGGTTTAGAAGCTGTTGCACCAGCTCCAATCCGGCAGCATACAAGGTGCAAAAAAAAACAGTTAGTACCAGTCTGCGAAAAGCGAGGGATTCCGGGAAACTTTCAACTACTACCAGAAACTGGAGCCCGGCAAAGAGACAGGCATGTACCAATTTATCTAAATGCTTTATATTCAAAAAATTGTCATCAGGGAGATTGTTCTTTGGGATGAGCAAGGCAATTAGAATCAGGAGGGCCCACAGGATTGATTTCCAGAATTTTGGCATAAATCAGGATCTATGAAAAATTAGCCAAAAATAGAAATTGTTACAGACATTCATGTTTATCCGTAAAAAAAACAGGCTGCAGACCTTAATAATTGGGCTGTCAGTCTGGTTTGCTTAGCTTTCCATTTCCCAGGTGGTTCCTTCTTTAGTATCGTTAAGGAGGATTCCCATTTCAGCAAGTTTGTCCCTGATAAGATCGGAAGTTGAGAAATCTTTGTTTTTTCTTGCCTGCAGACGCAGATCAATAATCATCTGCACCAGGGATTCTTCATGATCAGATGATTTGAGTTCCTGTTGAGGTACCAATCCCAGAATATCCCTGGTGACGGAGTACATGAAATGTTTCAGGCGGATAAGGTCGGATTCAAGAATACGTTCTTTTCCCTCATACAACAGGTTGATTATCTTAACTGCATCGAACAGGTGAGCCATAGCAATGGGAGTGTTCAGATCGTCATTCAGGGCCTCGTAACATTTTTTTGAAAAAGATTCAATATCTACCGTTGTGTTGTCGCCGGCCTTAATATTTTCGAGTGTTTCCATTGCTTTGAACAGGCGTTGCATTCCCTTTTCAGAAGCCTGAAGTGCTTCATTGGAGAAGTCGATGGTGCTTCGGTAATGAGCCTGCAGGATAAAGAAACGGATGTTCATGGGCGAATAGGCACGTTCCAGTTTTTCATGCTTACCTGAAAACAATTCAGCCAGGGTAATAAAATTATTCAGGGAGCGGGCCATTTTTTGTCCTTCGATGGTAATCATGTTGTTGTGCACCCAATAGCGTACATGTTCTTTTCCGTTTGCGGCTGTTGACTGGGCAATTTCACATTCGTGATGTGGGAAGAGGAGGTCCATCCCACCTCCGTGTATATCAAATGTTTCACCCAGGTATTTGGTACCCATTGCAGAACACTCAAGGTGCCAACCCGGGAAACCCCTGCTCCATTTTGAAGGCCACTGCATGATATGTCCCGGGCTGGCTTTTTTCCAAAGTGCAAAATCGAGAGGGTTACGTTTTCCTGACTGTCCGTCAAGGTTTCGGGTGTTGGAAAGCATATCTTCTACTTTTCGGCCGGAGAGCTTTCCATACTTATATTTCTTGTTGTATGCTTCGATATCAAAATATACGGATCCTTCTTCTTCGTAAGCGAACCCGTTTTCCATAATCTTATCGATCATCTCTTGTTGCTCAATAATGTGCCCGGAAGCCTGGGGTTCGATAGAAGGTGGAAGGGTATTCAGAGTTTTGAGCACATCCTGAAATACGAGCTTATACTTTTGAACAACCTCCATAGGTTCAAGCTGCTCCAGTTTAGCCTTTTTACTGATGCGGTCCTCACCAGTTCCGGCGACCTCATCTTCCAGGTGTCCAACGTCGGTAATGTTCCTAATATAGCGGACCTTATATCCAAGGTGCATCAGGTACCTGAAAAGAATGTCGAAGGTAATTGCCATGCGGACATGACCTAGATGAGGCTCGCTATATACTGTTGGGCCACAAACATATAAGCCGACAGCCGGAGGATTTAGCGGAATGAACTGGTCTTTTTTTCGGGTCAGGGAATTGTAAAGAAAAAGTGGGTGTTCCATTAGTATACTTATTGATCGCAGATATTATGCAAAGGTAAAAATTATTGAACAGTGTCTCAGGCAATTGTCAGTGCAATTTGAGGGTATCCAGTACTTTTACAGCTTCATCGTAACCCAGATCAAAGATATCCCGGGCTTTATGAAGGGCAAACATGCTGAATTTTTCAAGTTTTTCGGGCTCTATGAAAGCATCTACCATCTCTGCTTTTTTATGAATATCGGATCGGATAGCCATATGAAAAGCGCGTTCGGCAATGAGGGCAGGGTTATGGACTTTTTTAATTTTTCCAACAGGATTGCAGTAAGAAGCAATGATCCGGTCGGCTTTGCCAATAAATGGTTGTACGGGAAGGTTATCCATTACCCCCCCGTCGATATAAGGCATACCTTTGAGTTTGGTAACATTAAAAAGTGCGGGGATGCTGGCGGATGCAAGGAGTGATTCGATCAGCGGGCCTTCAGACAGGTATTCCAGTGAAGCATCCAGGAAATTAGTTACCGCAATAGTCAGAGGAATAGGCAACTCCTCAATTTTCTGAAAGGGAAGATTTTTTTCCAGGGTTTTTTGTAATCCTGCAATGCTAAACAATCCGGTTTTCGGTATCGAGAACCGAATGAGTTCATAGATCTTCTTGGATGAGATAATATTCAGAATTTCCTCAGGTGTATGCCCTGCTGAATACAGTGCCCCTGCCAGGGCCCCGGCGCTGCTTCCAGAAATGCAGTCGATTTTAATATTCCTTTCATCCAGGGCTTTCAGAACTCCCAGATGAGATATACCTCTTACACCTCCACCGCTTAAAACCAGGGCAGTTGTGCATGTTTTAGTTTTTGTTTGCATGGTTGGTTTAAATTATTATTCTGTCGCCAAGTTTTTTAGAAAAACTCTTTTTGAGTTCATTTAGTACAATCAGCTTCTGTTGGAGGAACCCCAGGTTCTCAAGATCATTGCTTTTCTGCGATTTATTAATATCTTCCTGCGTATGCCGAATCATGTCCAGCACTTTTTTATTCTTAAAAGCAATAACAATCTCGGGAACAATTTCTTTTAATCGCATGTCTTCGGTCTGGGTCAACACCTCATTTTTTTTCCAGATCGTGCTGAGCTCGTAGTTATCAGTTGTCAGGTCAACCGTTGTTTTACATATGTCATGATCTTCATGCTGTATAAAATACCGGTCATCGAATTCAGTGTTTTCTGAATATAATTCTACCGCGTAATCAAACACCTTCTTGTAAATGGGATGCATGAATTCCAATTCATCATTTTTAATTTCTTCGATGATGTATTTCCACACCATTCTCGGTGTTTCATCTTTCAGGTGAAGCTCGTGGTTCCCGAATTTCAATAAAATCTGCAAGACATCCCGCTCATGGGGGAAATCGTTTGTCAGTTTGATTTCTTTTTTTTGAGGAACCTGGTTGGGAGGTTGGTATTCAGGGATATAAGTGCTTTTTTTTGACTGTTCAAAAGCCTTATCCCTGCGAATTTTATGAGTTTCATTATAGAGGAGGGACTCGTCGATATCGAGAATCTTACTACATTCCCGTATGTATACGGCACGAATAATATTATCCGGGATCACTGCGATGGAACGTACCACATCGCTTATCAGGGTAGCACGACGAACCGGGTCGTTTTCAGCATCTTTGGCGAGGAGACGGGTTTTGAATTTTATAAAATCCGTTTCGTTTTCCCGGATATATTCCAATAGTTCACTGTTGCTGTGTGAGCGGGAATAGGAATCTGGATCTTCCCCTTCCGGAAGCAATAGTACTTTAACATTCAGCCCCTCTTCCAGGATGAGGTCTATCCCCCTGAGTGAGGCTTTTATACCGGCTTCGTCCCCGTCATAGAGTACGGTAACATTTTTGGTAAAGCGCTTAATCAACCGCACCTGATCCGAGGACAAGGCTGTACCCGACGAGGCCACTACATTTTCGATGCCCGCCTGGTGGAGGCTGATTACATCGGTATAGCCTTCAACCAGAAAGCATTTATCACTTTGGATAATTGAATTTTTTGCCTGGTACAGTCCATAGAGTACATGGCTCTTATGGTATATTTCTGATTCCGGAGAGTTTAGGTATTTGGCTGCTTTAACATCCTTTTTCAGAATACGTCCACCAAAACCGATAACCTGCCCTGAGATGCTGTGGATTGGAAAAATTACCCTTCCGGCGAACCGGTCGAAAACATAATCGTTTTTATCAACCGTTAATCCAGACTTAACCAGGTATTCTTTTTTATAGCCTTTTTCCTGCGCAAGTTTGGTTAGCGCATCCCGGATTTCCAGGGAGTAACCCAGCTGAAACTTATCAATTTCTGCTTCCCGGAGCCCACGTTCTTTAAGGTAACTCAGACCGATCGCTTTCCCTTCCTCTCTGTGCTTAAGCCATTCCACGAATTGCCTGGCAGCGAATTCGGTGACTGCCAATATACTCTCCCGTTCGTTTTTCTCCTGGATTTCCTCCGGTGTCTGTTCCTTCTCAACAATTTCGATATTGTATTTTTTTGCGAGATAGCGAAGTGCTTCCGGATAGGAGAGCTTTTCATGTTCCATGATGAAACTAACCGCATTTCCACCAACTCCGGAACTGAAACATTTAAAAATTCGTTTCGATGGACTTACAAAAAAGGAAGGAGTTTTTTCGTTGGTAAACGGGCTAATACCTTTAAAGTTGGTACCTGATTTTTTCAGGCTGACAAAATCGCTGATTACTTCAACAATATCAACAGCAGCAAATATTTTATCTATGGTAGCCTGATCAATCATCTCAGCGAGGAAAAATTTTAAGGTCGGGATAAAAGTACTATTTTTTGAGCAGCAGATGAAGGGATTGCAGATACCAAATTTCTTTTTAGTTACTTTTGTTTAAACCACATTTTGCAGGGTATGAAAAAATTGGTTGTTCTTACCGGATCCGGCATAAGTTCGGAAAGCGGATTGAAGACATTCAGGGAAGCAGGAGGTCTTTGGGAGAATTACGATGTGATGGAAGTGGCGAGTTATAACGGATGGCTGGCAAATCCCGGGTTGATCCTGCGGTTTTACAATGAGAGAAGGGTCCAGTTAAAAGATGCCATGCCCAATGCGGCACACAAGGGACTTGTCGAGCTGGAAGCATTCTTCGATGTTACCCTTATCACCCAGAATGTTGACAACCTGCATGAGCGGGCAGGCAGCCACAATGTGGTCCACCTGCACGGGGAACTTACGAAAGTCCGGAGTACGGTGAATGAAATGCTTGTCTACGACATTGGTTATAAAGATATTGTCATGGGGGACCTTTGCGAGGAAGGGCATCAGCTCAGACCGCACATCGTATGGTTTGGGGAACCTGTACCTGCCATTGAGCTGGCATCACGCTTGGTCGCCCAGGCAGATATTTTTGTAGTCATCGGCACATCGCTGCTGGTTTACCCGGCTGCCGGACTAGTTTCCTATGTACCGATGGATACACCGATTTTTCTCATTGATCCCAACGATCCGGGAGTAAGCATGCACAGGCCTTACCAGTTTATTCAGGAAAAGGCCGGTAAGGGAGTTGAAATACTGAAACAAAAACTGGAAAAATACCGATAACATGAAAAAGATTCTCATTGTTTTTTTACTGACCTCTGCGTCGGTAGTCCACGGACAGCGGTTTACGGGTGGTTTACTTGCAGGTTTGAATGTAAGCCAGATACACGGGGATACACAGGGAGGTTATCACAAAGCCGGAGCCGCAGGAGGGGTCTTTGTGAAAACTGATTTCAGAGAAAACTGGGGTGGTATGCTGGAATTGCGTTACAATGAAAAGGGTTCCGGACTGCTAATGGATGATGGTACCCTGATCCTTCGGCTACAGTATATTGAAGTTCCAGTGATGGTTACCTACGATATTTTTGAGAAGGTGCAACCTCAGGCAGGAGTATCTATAGGTTACCTTTTCAGACAGGTACAACGGGAGGGAGGTATTGTTGATCCGATAGATGATTTTAATCCCATAGAAGTGGCGGCCTGCCTGGGTGCTGAATACAAGATATCAGAAAACCTGGGTGTAAATATCCGGTATGCCATTTCCATGATCCCCATTTGGCAGCAATTTCCGGGAGCTACATCCACCCGCAACCTGGAGGCTGCCTACAATGATGTGATCAGTTTTGCGATTTACTACCGGTTTGGGAGATAAGTTATCCGAAGAAGAAATAGGTAAAGAGGATGGCGGCAATGATGGCTGTTAAATCTGCTATCAGGCCACAACTAAGTGTATAGCGCGTTTTTGATATATTGACGGCCCCGTAATACACCGCCAGCGTATAGAAAGTGGTTTCGGTCGATCCCTGAAGGATGGATACCAGTCGCCCGGCAAAACTATCCGGGCCTATCGAGGGATTATTGATAACTTCAAGCATCATACCCCGTGCACCGCTACCACTAAGTGGTTTCATGAAAGCAGTAGGCAGGCCTTCTACAAAGCGGGTATCAAAACCCACCCAGCTAAAAAATCCTGCAATTCCTTCGATGATGAGATCAAGTGTTCCGGAGGCTCTGAAAACACCGACGCCGACCAACATGGCCACCAGGTAAGGAATTATCTTGATAGCAATATGAAAGCCTTCTTTTGCCCCTTCAATAAAGGTTTCGTACAGGTTGATCTTCTTTCGGATCCCTGCTATCAGGAAAAACATAATAAAACCGAAGAGGATGAAATTCCCGATTAAAAGCGCAGTGGTTTTCATCATTTCCTGCGGCATGGAGGTCAGCCACATGAACAGTAGACCAATGGCAGTACTCAGGGCAAGCAGGTACGCCAGGACAATTTTGTTGAACAGGTTAATTCGCTGAACGACAGCTACAGCAAACAATCCAACAATTGTTGAACAGAAAGTTGTGAGCAGCAGGGGTAAAAATACGTCGGCCGGATTAGCGGCCCCAGCTTTCAACCGGTAGGCCAGGATGGTAATGGGTAGTATGGTCAGGCCGGAAGTGTTCAGCACAAGGAACATGATCTGTGCGTTGGAGGCGGTATCCTTTTTTGGATTGATCTTCTGCAGCTCATCCATGGCCTTTAACCCGAGAGGAGTTGCTGCATTGTCCAGCCCCAGCATGTTGGCACTGAAGTTCATCATCATGGCGCCCATGGCAGGATGGCGGGAGGGTACTTCGGGGAATATTTTTCGAAAAAAAGGAGATACTACCCAGGCCAGCATATTAATTGCCCCGCCCTTCTCCCCGATTTTCATGATCCCCAGCCAGAGTGTCATAACCCCGATCAGGGTAATGGCAATGCCTACACTGGTTTCGGCCCAATCGAAAGTGGCCTGGACCATCCGGTTGAATACCTGCCCATCGGCTTCCGTGAAATGCGAAAGCCACGAAATATCAAGGTTTTGCTGCAGGATGTAACCCAGGGTGCGAATTATCCCCACCAGGAATGCGACAACGAAGAAGCCAATCCAGATATAATTCAGTACCATATACCCTTAAAGTTTTCAGAGTGAAAAGTAATGCTATTACAGCAGAGATAAAAAACAGTTTATTAAGACCGTTTAACACCTATTTTTCCTCTTCGGCGGATTTATCGTCCCCGCTGGCCAGGGCAAAGTCGAGTTGCTTCCTGGAAAGATTAGCCCTGAGCACCTCAATTTTTACCGGATCGCCCAGCTGGTAAGTTTTTCCGGTATGCCTTCCGTTCAGACAGTAATTATCCTCATCGTATTCGTAAAAATCGTCCTGCATATCCCGGGTGGCTACCAGCCCTTCGCACTTATTCTCGATGATTTCCACAAAGAGTCCGAATTCGGTAACTCCGGAGATTATGCCGTCAAAGACTTTTCCGGTTTTATCCTGCATAAATTCCACCTGTTTGTATTTAATCGATGCACGTTCTGCATCCACTGCGAGCTGTTCCATTTCAGAAGCGTGGCGGCAACGGGCTTCATATTTCTTCTTGCTTTTGGATTCTTCCCCTTTCAGGTAATCAAAAAGCATGCGGTGGACCATCATATCAGGATATCGCCGGATCGGGGATGTAAAATGAGTATAGTGTTTGAAGGAAAGGCCATAATGCCCTATGTTATCTGTTGAATAGGCTGCTTTGGCCATGGAACGCACAGCCAGGGTTTCGATGATATTTTGTTCAGGTTTCCCCTTCACTTCGGATAGTATAGTATTTAAAGTCGTTGAGATAGTATCTCCCTGGGTAAACATAATGTTATGCCCGAATTTCCGCACGAAACTGGCAAATTTCTGAAGTTTCTCCTGGTTGGGTTTATCGTGGATCCTGTAGACAAAGGTTTTCCGTTCTTTTTTATTGGGGACATTGCCCACAAATTCGGCGACCCTCCGGTTGGCAAGCAGCATAAATTCCTCAATCAGCTCATTGGCAGTTCCGTGCTCCCTGAATTTGATACCCAGTGGTTTTCCGTTCTCATCGATTTCAAATTTTACCTCGTCTCGCTCAAAGGATATAGCCCCATCCATAAAGCGTTTCGACCGCAGGGTTTGAGCCAATTGATTCAGTTTAAGGATTTCTTCTTTCAGGTCGCCCTCACCCGTATCGATGACATGTTGAGCCTCCTCGTAGGCAAACCGGCGATCAGAGTAAATGATGGTTTTTCCGAACCACTCGTTCAGAAGCTCTGCTTTGTCGTCCAGCTCGAAGACGGCTGAGAAACACAGCTTTTCTTCATTGGGGCGCAGTGAACACAAGAAGTTGGACAAGCGCTCAGGAAGCATGGGTACCACCCGATCAACCAGGTAGATAGAAGTAGCCCTTGCCAGTGCTTCTTCTTCGAGGATGGTTTTTGGGCGGATGTAATGTGTTACATCAGCGATGTGTACGCCAACTTCCCAGTTTCCGTTTGGTAATTTTTGGAAGGACAGGGCATCATCAAAATCTTTGGCATCGGCCGGATCAATGGTAAAGGTGGTAATTTTTCTGAAATCGCGACGTTCCGCAATGTCTTCTTCGGTGATAAGCTCCGAAATTTGTTCAGCGTCCTGTTCCACCTCTTCGGAAAATTTATTGGGAAGGCCGAATTCAGCTAGAATAGCGTGCATTTCGGTATCATTTTCACCGGGCATCCCCAGGATTTCAATTACTTCACCAAAAGGATTTTTTGCTTTTTCAGGCCAGTCATATATCCGTGTGATTACCTTTTGTCCATTCTTTGCCCCTCCCAGTTTTTCCAGTGGAATGAATATATCATAAGGCATCTGTCGGCTGTCAGGAATGCAAAATGCATATCGCTCAAGAATTTCCAGAACACCAACGAAGGTTTCCCGTGCACGTTCGATAATCTGGACAACTTCACCTTCGGGATTTAATTTCTTTTTCCGGGCAAACAAATAAATTTTAACGATATCCCCATTCAGTGCTTTATGGAGGTTTTTCTGAGAGACGAAAACATCTTCTTCTATCTCGTCGGAAACCACAAAGCCGTAACCTCCCTGTGTTATCTGGATTTTTCCGACAATATTTCCCCCCGTTGCTTTCAATTTGTATTTACCGGGGGAAAGCTCTTCAAGGTAGCCTGCATTGGATAATTTATGCAGTAAGGTATTTAAAAGTACTTTTTCAGGCCCCGATTTGATGAGCAGGAGCTTTGCAAGCTGTTTATAATTAAATGTTTTTCGAGGTTCGTTGGTAAAGACACCCAGTATATGATTCGAAAGTGCTTCTTCATTAACGATCGATTTGCGCTTTACATTTTTCTTATATTTCATAATATATTAAGACTAGTATTCAAACAATGATGATGATATTACTACAAAGTTGGCATAATAAATTTTCTTTTCACTATTTCAACTCAATTTGCAGAAAATTTCCACGCGGGATGAAGTATCAGAGAGTAATAAGAAGGGAATGAGGTATTTATATTCGAATCAAAGTCCTGACGGGTAAAAAGTCGAAGCATGCGATTCCCTTAGATAATACTTTTCAATTTTGTAGTTTAACTTTTTGTCAGTCAGACTTATACTATAACTTCATGAGAAATGATTACACTTATCTTTTGATATTCTCATTGTTTTATTATTAATTTTGCACCCGGTTTGTTTGTGAAGTTGTTCTGTTTTTTATTGATCGGTGTGCAAACGGCCTTAAACTTAAAAAGGAATGATTATACGCTTCTATTGCGCATATGAGCACCTTGATTCGGAACCTGACTTTAAGCAGTTTGAGCCTGAACTTACTTCATCCTCATTTTCCTTTTTAACCATTAATCTGGACTACCCTTTTTAAATTTCAGCTAACACTTGTCTTATGGATGTAAATGGAAGACAATTCAAGAAATTCCTGGAACGGAAGAATTCTCTGAGCCAATACCAGAACGAATTTGCAGAAAAGAAACAGCATGCCAAAGGGAAGCTTTCTGCCCGGGAGCGTATCGAACTATTATTTGACCCTGATACATTTAATGAAATAGATGGTTTTTCAAGGACAGCGGCTGCTGATACTAAGTTTGGCAAAATGGTGGATGCATACGGTGACGGTGTAATTATCGGGCACGGGAAGATCCTGGGAAGAACTGCCTTTGTATACTCACAGGATTTTACGGTGATGGGGGGATCTTTGGGATCGGTTCATGCCGATAAGATCATGAAAATTCAGGATATGGCCATGAAGATGGGAGCCCCAATGATTGGGATTATCGATTCCGGAGGAGCCCGTATCCAGGAAGGTGTGGCCAGTTTGGCGGGTTATGCCGGGATTTTCAAGAGGAATGTACAGTCGTCGGGTGTAATTCCCCAAATTTCAGTTATCATGGGCCCCGCAGCGGGTGGAGCGGTATATTCCCCTTCCATTACCGATTACGTTTTTATGACCAACGGGACCAGTTATATGTTTGTTACCGGGCCAAACGTGGTCAAGGAAGTGCTTAATGAAGATGTGAGCTTTGATGATCTTGGAGGAGCGAATGTACACATGAAAAAAAGCGGGGTTGCCCAATTCGTTTATGAAGATGAGGAAAACACCCTCTTGGGCGTGAAAAAACTGCTTTCGTATATTCCTTCAAATAATCTTGAAAACCCTCCGATTGTGGAGTCGATCGACAGGAATATTGGTATTGAAGAGAAATTACGGGACATTGTACCCGACGATACCAATAAACCTTACGATGTAAAGGACGTTATTCGATTGATTATGGATAAGGAATCCTTTTTTGAGGTAGCTGAAAACTATGCTCAGAACGTTGTGGTGGGGTTTGCCCGTCTTATGGGTAAAACTATTGGTATCCTTGCCAACCAGCCAAAAGTGCTGGCAGGTGTACTTGACATTAATTCATCCATAAAAGGGGCACGGTTTATTCGTTTTTGTGATTGTTTTAATATACCTATCCTGACCCTGGAAGATGTGCCTGGATTTCTGCCCGGGATTGATCAGGAGCATAGTGGCATTATCAGGCATGGGGCAAAATTACTCTATGCTTATGCCGATGCTACCGTTCCAAAAATCACTGTAATCCTTCGTAAATCCTATGGAGGTGCTTATTGTGTTATGAATTCCAAGAATCTGGGTGGTGACTTTAATTTCGCCTGGCCAACAGCTGAAATTGCTGTGATGGGTCCTGAGGGTGCCGTTTCGATCCTTTACAGGAAAGAACTGATAGAATCTGACGACCCTGCTAAACTTAAAAAGGAACTTGCGGTCAAGTACAGGGATGAGATTGCCAACCCGTATGTGGCCGATGAAAAGGGGTACATCGATGAGGTAATTGACCCTGCAGAGACACGCAGAAAACTAATCTTTACGTTTGAAGCCCTTGAAAATAAGCATATTAGCAGCCCATCACGGAAACACGGAAATATTCCGCTTTAATCCTTATGATTCTGCTACACGCGCACAGGATTTTCTCTTTCAAGAAAAAGAACCATATTTGTTATACCGCACTAACCTGATCTAAAATCAGAATTATGAAAATCAAAAGTCTTCTAATTGCGAATCGAGGGGAAATTGCCATACGGATTTGTCGCACGGCAAAGGATATGGGTATAAAAACTTTTGGTATTAAAACGGCAAAAGAGCCAAAAGCTCATTATCTGAGTTTCGTAGATGAAATTATTGATTTTTGTGATGAGGGAGATGATGTACCTGAATTTTTGGATGTTGAACGAATCGTTCAGACGGCAAAAGGGCACAATATTGATGCCATTCATCCCGGGTATGGCTTTTTGGCTGAAAGCCCGTATTTTGCTCAGCGTTGCGAAGAGGAGGGAATAAATTTTATTGGTCCTTCCCCGGAGGCCATCTACAAAATGGGAAATAAAACCATTGCCAAAGGAATTGCAAAGAAATACAAAGTCCCCTTGTTACAGGGTAGCCTGGGCAACCTGATGGGTCCCCAGGAAGCCAAACAAATTGCATCAAAAATTGGTTATCCGGTTATCCTTAAGGCTGCTGCCGGTGGTGGTGGACGGGGTATGAGAATAGTGGAGAAGGCAACACAAATTGAAAAAATGTATAAACTGGCGAGTACCGAGGCCCTGAAGGCTTTTAATGATGCTTCGGTATTTGTTGAGAAGTATGTTCGCAATCCCAGGCATATAGAATTCCAGATCATCGGTGATAAGCATGGCAATTAT
Organism: Bacteroidales bacterium; assembly: GCA_016931575.1. GTDB lineage: Bacteria > Bacteroidota > Bacteroidia > Bacteroidales > UBA10428 > UBA10428. The sequence continues at coordinate 25,162 of JAFGEO010000070.1, forward strand.
GTTCATCTGGGGGAACGCGAATGCTCGGTTCAGCGTAAGCATCAAAAACTGTTGGAGGAATCACCCTCACCGGCCCTGGATGATAAACTGCGCAAGGAAATGGGTGATGCTGCTATCCGTATCGCAGAAGGGACTAAATATTTCAGTGCCGGAACCGTGGAATTCCTGTTGGATGACGATAAGAAATTCTACTTTATGGAAATGAATACGCGAATCCAGGTGGAACACCCGGTTACCGAAATGGTTACCGGCGTGGATCTGATCGAACTTATGATCCGGATTGCGGAAGGGGAAAAACTCCCATTTACCCAGAAAGATATCGTACAAAACGGGTGGGCTATAGAATGCCGCATCAATGCGGAAGATGCTCAATCCAGTTTTGCCCCCTACCTGGGAGTAGTGGATAAGATCCAGTACCCCCGTAGTAAAAACATCCGGATTGATTCAGGAATTACGGATTCATCGGTTGTTACCCCCTATTTCGATTCGATGCTTGCCAAACTAATTGTACATGGTGAAACACGTGAAAAAGCAATTTCAAATTGTCTGAATGCTTTGAATAAATTTTGGGTGAAGGGAATCAAAACCTCGATCCCCTTTTGTAAGGCTGTACTCAATAACAAGAAATTCAGGAACGGGGATTTTAATACCTCTTTCATTGAGAAAGAAATGGATGAGCTATTTTACCAGGGTGAATACGATGAAATGTTGGCTGCCTACCTGGCTACTTTTGATTTTGCTGCCGGACTTGAAACGGAACGTACCACACATATTGATTTTGAACAGGGTAAAAACATCAGTCCCTGGATTTTGAATAAACGTCTGCGTTCTCTTTAATGATTTGTACCTATGAAATTATCCCGAAAAAAGAAAAAAGAGCAAACTACGGAGTATATAGCGGTTTCATCGACGAATAATAAGTATAAGATCAAGAATCCGTTTAGTGAAGATATCATGATTAATCATAAGAAATCTGATATAAAGATCTTTGATGACGAGAATGGTTTCACGTACATCCTTTTCAAGAAGAAAAAATACCTGGCTGAAATTGTTGAGAAATCTCAAAATAAGTATACCGTTCTGATTAATGGTGTTAGCTATACGTTTACCATTGAGACTCCGATATCCTATAAACGCAAAAAGTATCTTGAGAAAAACCAGCAGAGGAGTAAAACCGAAATGGTAGAGGCTCCTATGCCCGGAAAAATTGTTGATGTATTGATGGAAGAGGGAGCAAAAGTCAAAGAAGGCGAAGCCCTCTTGATCCTTGAGGCCATGAAAATGCAAAATGAAATTTCTTCAACCGTTTCCGGAACCATCAAGAAGGTCTTTGCAAAAATCGGGGATGTTGTCAATAAGGAGGATGTACTTATTGAGATTGAGCGTGACTGATCAAATTTTTACCAGGTGATTTTTAATGGCATAAACCACTAAACTTACCGAGTTTTTTGAATCTGTTTTATTGAGCAGGCTTGAGCGGTGGCGTTCAACGGTACGTTGACTAATAAAGAGCTCCTCGGAGATTTGCTGATTTGAATGTCCTTTACAGATAAGCTCCAGTACTTCCTTCTCCCTTTTTGTGAGATCAATCCCTGTTTTTTCAGGCTTATGTTTAATCAGGTTCAGCAGAAGTTCCTGTGAGAAATAATTGCCACCTCCAAAAATTTTACGAATGGCGTTAGTGAGTTCATTATTGTCTATGTCCTTTAAAATAAATCCTTTAACTCCAAGGTCAATCATAGTATTATAGTATTCCACATCGCCGTACATGGAGAGCACCAAAACATTCAGGTCAGGATATTTTTGAAGAGCCTGACGGGTGGTTTCAACGCCATCCATTTCAGGCATGTTAATATCCATCAGCACAAGATCAGGCTTCATATTTTCAAGGAAGAAAACAAATTCTTTACCATTTGAGGCTTCAATGATCACTTCCATGTCAGATTCGTTCCCAATGATAAATTTCAAACCATTCCGAAACAACTGATGGTCATCAACGATAGCTACCCTGATTTTTGGATGTTCTGTCATGGTGTATAGGGGACTTAGGTATTACGTGCAATTTACTTATAAAAAGGTTTATTCCAATGGTTGATGTATGGAGATTGTAATATTAAAAGAGAATCCGGCACCTTGTTTAGTATTAAAACTATATTTTCCATTGAGGGATTTTGCGCGGCTGATGATGTTTGAAATCCCCATTCCTTTGATAACCGAAGGATCCAGCTTTTTCATATCCATACCCTTGCCATTGTCGGAATATGAAAGATGAAGTTCTTTCCCGGTATCTTCAAGCAGGATGTCGATGCGTGAGGCAGCAGCATGCTTTAGGGAATTGTTAATCAGCTCCTTGATGATCCTGTAAAATGAATTCTCTATGGCATTCGAATACCGTTCACCAGGCAGTGTACATTCCAGGTTTACCGCAATATTCGAGGGAATTTTATTGAGGAAGTTTTCTATGGCCGATACCAGTCCATAGTTGATCAGGATATGGGGTGACAAGTCATTGGAAACTTCCTTCGTGGTTGTGATAGCTTCTTTTACCACTTCGTTTAACTGGGAGATGATATACTCTCGTTTTTCAACCTCCTGTGAGCTGCTGAGCGAGGAGATGTACATTTTTATGCCGGACAGGAGTGGGCCCAGGTCATCGTGCAGGTTTTTAGCAAACCGTTCACGTTCTTGTTCTTCTGTTTTAATCACAGCTTCCAGAATTTTTTTATCGAGGAGTTTTCTTTCGGAAATATCACGCAGCGAAATGATAATTCCTCTTATCGCATGAACATGGAGCAGGTTGATTCCTGCACCCTCCATGGGAATATACTGGTTTGCTGCATTTTTTATCCGAAGCTCAAGTTTTGTTGAATTATTTTCCTGCTGAAGGATCTCGGCTATTTTTTCCCGGGCCAGCGGTATATCTTCCTTATGGATCAGGTCAAGGAGTTTTTGTCCTACCAGATAGTTTTCCTTATAACCCAATACATTGCTTATTGAAGGAGTATCGAAAATTATGCTGGTTTCTTCATCACAGATAACAATGATATCAGACAAGCGCTGCACGATTGACCTAAACCTGTCTTCGGAGATGCGAAGCGCTTCTTCCGCCCCTTTCTGATTGGTGATATCACGACCAACCGCAAGGATTTCCATAATTTGGTTTTGTTCGTCAAGCACAGCTTTGTTCTTCCAGGCAATCCATCGACAGCCCTGTCTGGTATGCATGCGGATCTCCAGGTAGCAGGAGTGGGGGGGATGCTCCAGAATTTTTATTGCTGTTTTCAGGTTTTGCTGATCACCTTCATGAATGGGGGGGAGATAATGTGTCGAAATAACCTCTTCTTCATTTACCTCAAATAAATCGCAGAAGGAGGGGCTGATAAAGGTAAAACCCGTTTTAAAATGGTACCTTACTATAAGGTCTGTTTGACCTTCAATCAACAGGCGATATTTCTCTTCATTAATCCGTAGCTGGGCTTCTATCTTTTTTTTCTGGTCAATATCCTTGATCACTATCATGATCTTGGTCTCACTGTTGAGGTTTATGCTTTTTAGGATAATTTCAGTCCAAAATTCTTTACCATCCTGGCGTTTTGCCAGCTGTTCAAATTGTATGCTCTTTTGTTTGATTGCCTGTTCAATCCGTTTTGCCAATTCATTTTTTATGGTTGTATCCGGGTCACTAAAGAATTTGCAAATATTAAAATTGATAACAGCTTCAAAGTCAGTCACGAACATCCTCAGCATCGTCAGGTTGGCATCTTCTATCACGGCGGTGGAAGCATGAATAATAAGTATCGCATCGTTAGAAGAATTAAAAATCTCCCTGTAATTTTGTTCACTTTCCTTAATTGATATTTCTGCCTGTTTGCGTTCTGAAATATCCATGAAACAACCAACGATCTGTGCCGGGTGTTTGTCACTTTTATCAATATATACAGCCTGGTCATAGATCCAGATCTCCCGATCATGAGCGTCTTTCCAGCGGTATTCAACAGAGATATGTTCGTTGGGGGTCATTTTATTAAATGATCCGCCAACTCTGGCATAATCCTCCTTGAGTATCCTTAAGTGCCACATTTCCGGGTTTTCCATTAATTCTTTGGAAGTGAATCCGCTTAGCATTTCTATTTGTTCGCTGTACCAGATCTTGCTCCGGTCCATTTTTTCGAAAGAATAGAAAGCCACAGGTACTGAACTGACAATCATACGAAGTTGGGCTTCACTCTTACGCCAGTCAAGGGTGCGGGTATGGTATTTATTTTCAAGGTCAATATAGGCAGCCCTTGAATTTGTGATGTCCATATGGATCCTGGCGAAGAACAGTCCACCGGGGGTATTAAAAGAGGATATGCGGAATTGAATATATTTTCTTTTTCCCTGAACATCTTTTTCGATCTCACCAATAAATTCTTTATTCTTAGGGGCATGCAGGATCTCCTGTAGAGTTTCCCGGAGGCGTTTTTTCTCTTCAGAAGTTTTTCTGTTGGGGGGCAGGTAATCAAAATCAAACTCCCAAACGGGTCTATTCAGGTATTTTTCCTGATCCACTTCATACAATTCCGACATTTTTGAATTCCATTCCACGATAATTCCTTTCTGGTTGAAAATGCATATCCCATCTGGTGATTGGTGGATCAGGGAGTTGAATAGTCCCCGGGTGTCTTCAATCTCAATGGTTTCGGCTGCAACCACCTGATAGAGTGAATTTCCCGGGCTATATTCCCGGATTAATACTAATCGGATTTTTTTTGAAGATCCGGAGGTTGTTCTCAGTATTTCCCGGCTGCCAACAGGAAGTTTTTCTTTTTCAAGAAACAGGGTATCGATCGGTTGATTCAGATTAATTTCAAGAATGTGCTGTGCTTCCTCATTACAATAAGTAATTTCATCTCCATCTATTTCAAGCAAAGCCAGGGGCAAACTGATAATAAGCTCCTTGTACTTCTCTTTCCAGGGATTTGGATTCGAAAGCTGGTGAGGGCCTTCCTTATTTTTCCGATGTCCGAGTCGATTTGGAATTTTCATGGAATGGGAGTTATCCCGTTTCAATTAAAGATATTAATTTTTTATCAGCTGTTCTACACTTTCACCGACATGATTCAAGGGGCTGAATAATTGGGCAGGGAAAATTTCTGCTTTGAAAGCCATAAAATATTCCCAACTGGTTTTACTTTGTATTCTCAAATCATGATTTTCAGGAAATGGCCGGTTTATACATTCATATTCCTTTTTGCAGAAAAGTGTGTTATTACTGCGATTTTCATTTTTCAGTTTCTTTGAAGAATAAGGAAGCTATGATCTGTGCCATCTTGCAGGAGATGGAGTACCGTAAGGCTGAGGTGGATGTGCCGGTGGAAACCCTGTATTTTGGAGGAGGGACACCTTCTGTACTGAGCATCTCCGAGTTAAGCAGGTTTTTCAATAGTATTGAGAAGCACTTCCCTTTGACAGAGAAGGCAGAAATCACGCTGGAGGTCAATCCAGATGATCTGACACCTGAATATGCCCTGCTATTAAAGACAGATACCCCAGTCAATCGCCTGAGCATAGGCATACAAGCTTTCCAGGACCGGCACCTGCAATTGATGAACCGTCGTCATTCGGGAGAAGAAGCCAGAAAAAGTATCGAGACAGCCCTTTCAGCCGGATTTGAAAACCTGAACATCGATCTCATCTATGGCATTCCTGGTTTGAGTTTACAGGAATGGAAGGAGAATCTGGGCATTTTAACCAGGAGTCCTGTTCCGCATTTATCTGCCTATCACCTGGGGATCGAACCAAAGACTGTGTTCGGTAATATGCTTCAAAAAGGAAAAATCAAAGAGATAGCTGAAGAAGAAAGCCTGGAACAGTTCAACCTATTACTTGATTTCACGGAATCCCTGGGCTATGATCACTACGAAATTTCAAACTTCGCCCTGGAGGGACACCATTCAAAACATAACCTGGGGTACTGGCAGGGGAAGCCCTACCTGGGCTTTGGTCCTTCAGCTCATTCCTTTGACGGGAAAAGCCGGCGCTGGAATGTGGCAATAAATCAAGTGTATATCGATGAGATCCGGGAGGGTTCAGAAAATTATTATGAATCAGAGATAACGGATGTTAAGAAGGCTTTTAACGAATACATTTTAACAGCACTACGCACAAAATGGGGTATCGATTCAGGGTATATCCAGGAACGTTTCGGGAAGGATTATGCCGGGGAGACAGTAAAAAAAATCCCTCGTTTTATGCAGGAGGGTTTGATTATACAAAAGGGGGAGCAGTATATTTTAAGTCGTAAAGGGAAACTTATTTCGGACTATATTATGACCGAGTTAATCATTGCCTGACAGGCTATTCAACCTGTCAGGCATGATGATTTTATTTTCCCAGTTGAAACGAAACAGCTCCGATTTGGTGACCTTCGCAATATAATTCGCAATAGTAGAATCCGGGATTAAGCTCAACGGTTTTGTGCCAGAAAATACTTACATCCAGTGCAGTATTATCATAAGACACCTTTCTTTTCTCGGAATATTCGAAAATCTGACCCTTGTGCTCGTATGCTCCGCTTTCACCTTCCGGTGCAGGCAGGATCTCTTCGTTGGGGCCAGTAATTTTAAGGTAGATCATCTTATCGCCTTTTTCTGAGGTCCTGTTCTCATTAATGGTAAAATCTACCCGGATCTGGTCCAGTTTTTTAGCGCTGTTCTTTGGTTTATCTTTATTATCCTTGTATCCGGCAGCAAAAAGTTTGCTGGTTGTCAGCTTTTTTCCCAGGTCAACAGTTTCTTCAAGGGTTTCCAGTATTTTCTGTGTTTCCTCCAGTTGCTGTGAGGTAGCCATATACCTGTTGGTCACCCGGATATTCTGTTGTGTAAGCGAATCGTTTCTTACATTCAGTGAATCAATCTGAACAATATAACTTCTCATAATTTCCCTAAGGGTACCCAGTTCCTTTTGGTACATCTTAATTTTGGCATAATTTGAGGCCTGTGTTTTTAACAGGCTGCGGATCCTTTCCTGTTCAGCTCCCAGCTGGGTGTCCAGTGAATCGCTATGCGCTATAAGAGAATCATAAGCAATGATCATTTCCCTCAATTCACCTTCGAGTTGCGTCTTTTCTTCGGTAAGCAAGGCCTTGTCATTAGCCTGATTGACATCTTCAGCTTTTTGATTCTGATTTCCCTTGATGATGGTTATCACAAGGATTATTACAATAACAGAAAGTGTAATGATGGTGGCAATCAGCCACATTGGCACTCTCTTTTCTGGTTCCTGCCTTTTGAGTTTCTCAAAGTTTGGGGTATTTGTTGTAGATTCCATAGTTTAATTAAATAGTTTAGTGTACGAACTAATATTCCAAGGATTTATTGTTTTATCGGGTTAAAAGGTATTTACAAATCCAATTTTTCTGTTTCCAGGTCTGTTTTTAGAATGAGCTTCCTTTATAAACTCTGGCTTCATTAAGAGGCACAATTTGCCCGGAGTAGGTCAGCGAACCGGAATACATTCCACGAACGGTAGCTTCTGTATTACCCGTAGAGGTAATCCAGAAATGAATATCATAATTTCCTAAGGCAGACATCAAATGCATTTCAATATTAAAGGTAGTTCCCCTTTTTGTTGTTTTCTTGCTGACCTCATATTTTGTGATAGATCCATCAACGGTTATCCCGCCTACCCCGTTGTAACCGACACCCCAGTTTGAGCCAATCTGAAGCATTCCATCCAGCGAATCAACAACGATGAAATTCAGCAGGGAATTTACAGCTTGACGGGTTCCGGATTTTCCGGCGATAAAATCTGCCTCCAGGACAAACTGCTGACTGGATACCAGTTCTTCGGTAAGCTTTATCATTCTTTCCTCTTCGGCCAGGCGATCAGCAATTCGTTTTTCTTTGACCATATTGCGCAATTCCTTCTTACTCATTACGGGTTCTCCGTAAGGATTATCCTGGGCTGACAGGGGCAGAAGCAGAAATATGCCAGGTAAAATGAGAAACCAGGTTTTCATAGGATCGCCGGATTTGTACCCTCAAAATTAGTAAAAGTTTCACAGGACAGCCTGAATAGTTTTCAAAAAGCAATAAATCCAATAAAACATAAGCATCACCTGCTTACCGGGGGCGAAAGTCTTAGCATAATAAAAAAATTCAGCGGAAATCTGGTGAGCGATCAGTCGTCAAAAACTTCAGCATACTTGTGGTAATCGAAGGATATCCTGGGAAGCAGTTCATCGTAAATCTCTCCGGATTCAAGGATCTCATCGTCTCCGTCTTCGTAGAACCACTTCAGGTTGATTTTTTTAAAATTGGTATTCCCCTCCACTGCCTTAAGAAAATCATAAAGTTGTTTTGAAACGGCTGTATTGAAGTATTCCAGGTTAATTTCCAGCCTGACTTCATCAATTGAGAAAGCTTTTACCCATTGAATCATAGGGCTGAAGAATTCGTGTGCATTTTCAGGAAGTGCTCTTCCTGCAATACGCAGTAAACCATTTGTATTTAATTCTACAGATGGCATTGTGGAAGAACCCTCAATGAATAAATTTTCCATAGACAACAACTATCAGGTAATACAAAATTAATTTTCTCGGGATAAAAACCATTTCTCGATTGATAAAATGGTATAAATGAGTGACCAACGATCCATAAATGACTACTTCTCCTCACTTTTACCCTGAGAATCAGATCAGATTTCTAACTTCAGCCGCTTTTATGATAATGCGGACAATTTCGTCAACGCTGAGGGTCATGGTATTCAATGTCAGATCGAACTGGGTGTAGTCGGTATTTTTTCCTTCGAAATACTCCCGAAACTGCTTGCGCTTTTTATCGACATCCATGGCATACTTTTCAGCCTCTTCCAGGGAAAGGTTCTGTTTTTCACTTATTCTCAGAACGCGCCATTCAAGTGGTGCCTCAAGATTTATGTGAAGCGACAAAGGAATATCACGAGTTATGGCTACACCCCCCCGGCCAACGATAACGGCATTCCCTTCACAGGCAATGTTCCGGATGACGCGGCCTATAGTGTTCCTGATCTTCCGGTCGCTTTTATAATATTTTGAAAGGTGAGCAGAGAAGATATCGTCGATCAATCCTTTTTGCTCATACTCGAAAACATATTTAATCTTGGAGGGATCCATATCAAGTTCGCGGGCCGACTCACTCATTATTTCTTTGGTAATCAGCTTCCACGGTGCACTGGATTCACCTTTTACCATCATTTTTTCTGCAAGGTCAGCAATAAGTTTCCTGGCGATTTTTTTTGCAGGGCAACCATACAAACGCGAGATTGTGATTACCGGTCCGGGTCTTTCTTTTCTGGCTGATTCCTCAGTCAGGCGATTAGACATATACTTAAGTAGATCAACTTTCATAAGCTGAAGCAATTTTGGGTGTCTCCTCACTAAATTTACTAATTCTATGCTAGTATTTCAAGAACATTTGAAAAATTCAACGAAAATCTTAGGATTTTGAAATTCTTGTTTTTCAATATTTTTCCTAACTTAGGGAGTAATAGGTTTATGCGCCGATGTCATGTCATTAGAGGATGGCCATAAGGTAAAACATAAAAACAACAGCTTATGGAGACGGCTGAATATTGGATACAGCACCTGAATTTACTACCTCATAAGGAAGGAGGGTTCTATCGTGAAGTATTTCGTTCCAGCATAGGTATCGAACAATATCACCTGCCCATAGGATATGATGGGTCCAGGCGCATTGTTACAAGCATTTATTATTTGCTCCGGACAGGGGATGTATCGAAGTTTCACCGGTTACGTTCCGATGAACTCTGGTACTATCACCACGGAAGCAGTATCAGGATTATTATCATCGATCGGGAGGGCAATAAACATACCAAATTTCTGGGGCCGCGCATTGAGAAGGCTGAGCACCTGCAGGTGCTTGTACCAGCGGGAGCCATTTTCGGAGCCGAAGTCATCGGAAACAATACGTATGGTTTGTGCGGCTGTATGGTTGCTCCGGGATTTGAATTTTCTGATTTTGAGGTATTTGAAAAAGAAGACCTGATCCAGGCCTATCCGAAGCACATCGATATTATAAATAAGTTTGGTTAAGCCGGATCATTATTACCGGGCAAAGGCTGCGTGCATTTCATACGCTCCCCTTACAACATAATTTGCTTTCAGGGCCCCTTCAGGAAGTGATTTTATTTCTACCCACTCATTTTCCGTTCGACCGATCTTAACTTCAAGTGATTTGAACTGATTATCAGCTACTTGTTCGTAGATAAATCCTGTATTGTTTTCTATATGTACTCCCTGTGCGGGGAGGGCATATACGGAGTCAGACTTTACCAAAATTTCTGCTTTCACGAACATCCCCGGTATGAAGTTTTGATCTTTATCGGTAAGGCTTGCATGAATGTTAACGATGTTATTTTCATCCAGATTATGAGTGGAGCTCTTTAGCAGGGCTGTATAGGTTTTATCCGGATCGTTCAGCAAGACAAAATTGATCGACTGACCGGGAGCAATTTTATTAGCATCCGTCTCAAAAACTTTCAGATGCAGGATTGGAAGGCCATCCCCAATGATCTTAAAAATGGTCGATTCCTCCCGGCACAGCATGCCAATTGTGGCATTGATAGCTGAAATGTAACCGTTTATGGGAGATTTAAGCTCTATTTCGGGGATCATGCTCTCGACATGGACGTTTTCAGGATCGAGTCCCAGGAACTGCAGTTGGTGTTTCAGTGCGAAAAGCCTGGCTTCCGTTTTCCGATATTCATTTTGGGCTTCCTGCATCTTTTTTATGGATGTTGCCTGGTCAATACTCAATTCCCCCTGGCGTTTGAAATCTTCCTTAAAGTATTCGTACTGACTTTTTGTTTCAAGATATTCTTCCTGAATACGGATGTAGTCCGGATGGCTAAGAGTGGCCAGCACATCTCCTTTTCTGACATATTCGCCCATGTGAACATGCAGGTTTTTCAGATAGCCTTTCATTATAGGTGCTACGATAGCCTGGTTCTCAGCACATGCCTCAATTGTCCCGTTGCATTCCACTTTATCATGCAGTAGTATTCTGCTGATGGTACCCGTTTCAATTTTACTCACTTCAATCTGTGCATCGGTCAGGGTAATGCCGAGGGCTTCTCCGGCTGCACCTTCTGAAGGAGTTTCCTGGTTCTTATCTCCACAGCCGGCCATCAGGATAATAACAGGTATTACTATCCGGAAAACTTTTTTATTCAGCATATATTTCAAGTTGTAATGCAGTTTGATTATAATTATTTATAGCAGTATAATATTCCTCCTGAATTCTGAATGCCAGGGAAATACTCTGAACATAAGTGGTAAAGTCAATTTCTTCTGTTGACAACATACTTTCTGCTGTACGTAATAAAATTTCAGCGTGAGGGAGGGCCACTTCCTGGTAATGTCTGACCTGCCTGAAATGTTGATTGAGTTCATAAAGCAGGTTATCAATATTTAGTGCGATCTGACGCTGCTGTATTTGTACCTCATTTGCCATAATCTCCGTCGCTATTTTTGCCTGGCGGACCTCCGAAATAGTTGACGGCAGCCATAGGGGAACGGCGATTCCTACCTGCCAGCCAAACAGCCCAGTATTCTGAGCGATGCGTTGGGTAAAAATGCCGGCATTGATTTCCGGGAAATACTGTGCCTTTATCATAGCTTCATCCTGTAAAGCCTGTTCGTATTTGCGGTTGTAATAGGATAGCTGGTCTGTTCCGCGGTAGTATGATGTATCCGTCAATTTGTCGATCTGATATAATTCCGGTTCAGCTTCTACAGGGCAGTATGCTTCATCTGTCATCATAATTTTGTGAAGCTGGTTTTGCGCGATAACCACCTGGTCAGAGGCTGTGTAATATTTTCCGCTGGCATCCGAACTTTGCGTGTAGGCCAATGATTTTTGGAGAAGACTAATATCACCGGCATCAAATTTAAGGTCGGCATGCCGGGTGAGGGTAGTGTAAAAGCTGATTTCCTGTTCCCGAATATTTTTTATGGCCAGTGCATATTGGTAATATTGATAGGCTGAACGGGTCTCTGCCTTGATTTGCCTGACAATAAGTTTTTGCAAATCCTGTTGCGCCAGGATTTCAGTTTTAGCTTTTTTTACTGCATTGATATGGTAGGGGATAGAGCCAAAATTCTGGTTGGCTTCCAGATAAAAATCATTTTCGGTAGAGTTTATCTGGCCATACTGGTAGGTAAAGGCAGCGGGATCGAGCCGCCAGCTTCCCATGACCGCTTGCCCGGCCTGATCTACCCTGAGGCCTGCGTTTTTAACCTTCAGGTTATTTTCCAGTGCAAGTTGTACAGCTTCATCCAGACTAATGGGAGTAGCAAGTGAATCCTGACTTTGTAGATTCAGGGGAACAAGGGCCAGGATAGGAACCAGAAGCAGGGAGCGGGACCATTTTTTCTTTGTTCGGAGCGGTCTGAAGGTGATGCCGTCTTTTGAATTCATCATCAGGTAAAGGATTGGCAGGATGATCAGGGTGAGCATCGTGGAGGTCACAATACCACCGATAACGACCGTGGCCAGGGGCCTTTGAATTTCTGCTCCGGCCGAAGCAGAAACGGCCATCGGCAGGAAACCGAGGATATCGGTTGTGGCAGTGATCAGCACAGGCCGCAAGCGGGTACACGCTCCTTTAATAACGATGTAGTTCACATTGGTGATCCCTTCGAGCTGCATTTCCCGATAATAGGAAATAAGCACAATGCCGTTCAGTACCGCAACACCAAACAAGGCGATAAACCCAACACCGGCGGAAATGCTGAAGGGGATACCCCTTATCCAGAGTGCTGCGATGCCCCCGACGGTTGAAAGGGGAACAGCCGTAAAAATTAGCAGGGCATACCGGAAAGAATTAAATGTAAAGAAAAGCAGGATCAGGATCAGCAGCAGGGCTATGGGAACAGCTATCATTAAGCGTTTGCGGGCATGCTCAAAATTTTCAAACTGGCCTCCGTATTCGATGTAGTATCCGGGATTCAACTTCAATTGGGCAGTGAGCTTCTCATCAATCTCGTTCACCAGGCTTTGTATATCACGGTCGCGGACATTGACCCCGATATTGATCCTGCGGCGGGTATTATCCCTTGAAATCTGCATTGGGCCAAGATTTTCTTTTACCGATGCCACCTCACTAAATGGGATAACCGTGCCCTGCGGAGTCATCACCGAAAGATTATTGAGGTTCATTTCGTTCCGGTAGGGCTCTGCCATGCGGATGACCAGGTCGAATTTTCGGTCATTCTCAAAAATGGCGCCCGTCGTAGTTCCCACATACGCGGTGCGGATAATATCGTTCAGCTGTTCAATATTCAATCCGTAGCGGGCTATGGCATCGCGCTTATACTGAACAATGAGCTGGGGCAATCCAATGGTTTGTTCTATCCGGATATCGGCTGCACCCTGAATGGTGCCGATAATCTGTGCTGCTTCGTTGGCTTTTGCGGATAGTTGTTCCAGGTCGTCACCATAGATCTTTACGGCGACGTCTGATTTGGTCCCGGTCATTAATTCGTTGAACCTAAGCTGGATAGGTTGTGTAAATTCGAAGGAGGCTGAGGTAATTTCCTCAAGGGCCTTCTTCATTTTTCCGATAAGTTCTACTCTTGTTTTGGCCGAGACCCATTCTTTTTTTTCTTTCAGCACAATCATAATATCAGCATCTTCAACCGCCATGGGATCGGTGGGCACCTCAGCCGTCCCGATCTTGGAAATAACCTGTTCCACCTCGGGGAAATTATCAATGAGTATCTTTTCTGCCCGGCTGGACATTTTTATGCTTTGCTGCAGGGAGCTGCCGGGGGGGAGGGTCATCTGCATGGCCAGGTCACCTTCCTCCAGTACAGGTACAAATTCGCCTCCCAGGAAAGGGAAGGAAATAAGGCTTGCCAGAAAAACCACCGAGGTAACAATAAGGATCAGTTTTTTGTAGCGAAGGGAGAACTTTAGTACCGGGTGATAGCTGTATTTTAAAAAACGGATGAACTTGTCAGAAAGGGTTCTTTTGTTGACGATCTTTTTCTTCAGGAACAATGACGACATCATGGGGACATACGTCATTGAAAGCAAGAAAGCGCCAAATATGACAAAAGAGAAAGTCTGTGCCATCGGTTTGAAATTCTTTCCTTCAATACCCGTCAGCGACATAATCGGAATAAATACGATCAGGATGATAATTACCCCAAAGGAGGCCGATTGGTAAATGCTGACGGTACCCTTGCTGACTGCTGCATTCATCTGCTTTTGAGTCAGAGTTTTCCCCGCATTGTTTTGATGGAGGTGATAGAGGATACTTTCGACAATGATCACAGCGCCGTCGATGACGATTCCAAAGTCAATGGCTCCCAGCGACATAAGGTTCGCTGAAACTCCAAAAATGTGCATCATTATGAAGCCGAACAGCAGGGAAAGCGGTATGACCGATGCAACGATAATACCGGAACGGTAATTCCCAAGTAAGAGGATCAGTATAAGGATTACGATAAGCCCCCCCTCGAAAAGGTTTTTTGTAACGGTCGAAGTGGTTTGTTTTACAAGCGATGCCCGGTCGAGATAAGGCCTGATATGGATCCCAGGGGGTAGTGAAGGTTCAATTTTTTTTATCCGGTCTTTTACTTCGGCAATTACTTTTGATGAATTGGCGCCTTTAAGCATGAGGGTAATCCCTCCCACAGTTTCGCCCTCTCCGTTTTTTGTCATGGCACCAAACCTGGGGGCATATCCTAATTGTACCCTGGCAACATCCCTGACAAGAATGGGTACCCCTGAACGATTGGCAACAACTATATTTTCAATTTGGTCTATTCCTGAAAGCAAGCCCTCGGCACGAATGTAATAGGCTGTGGCGTTCTTCTCGATGTAGCTACCCCCGCTGCTCTGGTTATTTTTGCTGACTGCATCAAAGATATCGGAACAGGTAATGTTATGGCTTTTAATGAGGGTAGGATCTACGGCGATCTCATATTGTTTAAGGTAGCCACCGAAGCTGCTGATCTCTACGATACCGGGAATTCCGGAAAGCTGTCGTTTGACGATCCAGTCCTGGATCTCACGAAGCTTCATGGCATCATAATTATCTTTATACGCTTTATCCACTTCCAGTGTGTATTGGAAAATCTCCCCGAGTCCGGTGGTTATGGGCAGCATTTGCGGGGTTCCATACATCTCCGGGATTTCTTCCCTGGCCTGTTGCAACAGCTCTCCAACCAGCTGCCGGGCGCTGAGAATGGGAACTTTGTCTTTGAAAACAACCGTTATAACGGATAGACCATAGCGTGAAATACTACGGATTTCAATGACATCGGTAATATTTGCCATTGCTGTTTCCAAAGGATAGGTAATCAGTCTTTCCACTTCCTGCGGGGAAAGTGAAGGAGATGAGGTCACGATCTGTACCTGGTTGTTGGTAATATCAGGAACCGCATCAATGGGTAGCTGGAGCATGGCATATATGCCAAATCCGATTAGAACAAGGACCAGGAATCCAATAATGGGTTTTTGCTCAACCGAAAAATCAATAATGCGTTTGAACATAGCAGCAAATCAACATCTGCTAACAAATTTAAAATTTTTAACCAGAATGCAAGGGCAAATGTCGGTAAATACTCAGGGGCGAATTAGAAAACTTAGCTAATCAATTGGGTATAAATCATCGAAAATTGAGTATTATCTTGCATATGCAAGTAAACATTCAATCCGTAATTTTGGTTAATAGATAACTGAACGATGATCAACGATTTTCAGGTGAGAGCCTTTCCAAACAGGAACGAGATGCACATCAGTCTTGATGGCTATTTCATGAAATCGGAGCTTGAACTGGCCCTGCAGCTTGTAAGAAGTGAAAGTAAAAAGCTGGGTCCGGATTTCAGGGTTTTCCTGAACATTGTGAACCTGAAAAGTGAAGAAAACGGTTTCCGGGTCAATTACCGGAAACTCGAGCGTTTTTTTCGCCTATTGGGTAGCGGGGATATCAGTTTGACGGGAGACAGAATG
Organism: Bacteroidales bacterium; assembly: GCA_016931575.1. Taxonomy (GTDB): domain Bacteria; phylum Bacteroidota; class Bacteroidia; order Bacteroidales; family UBA10428; genus UBA10428. Next base: position 41,166 of record JAFGEO010000070.1, read on the forward strand.
ACATCGGCAGCGGTTCAGGCAAATACTGTCGGTTTTTACGCATATGAAAATGCGTGGTTTTTGTAATAAATTGGGTAATAGCCCCGATACCTTCAGCAAACGACAGCCGTATATTTGTATACAAATACTGACGGGAAGATTTTAAGATATATTGGTCATATAGGTTGTTTCATGGTTAATATTTGATGTAGGGTTTGGTTGGATTTAGGTAGACGGCAGGGTAGCATTTATGTTGCCCTGCTTCTTTTTTTGTACAAAGTCAGGTTGGGGAGTCAGGTTGCCGGGAGCTTTAATTAATAATGAAAAATTAAGCATTAATAGGTCTTCAATTCTTCATGAATACTTATTGTTAAGTATTAGTACTCACGCCATTGGCGGTTATTACTCATATCTTTATGCGTATGGTATTCAGTTTTTTGCGTATTTTCTCCCTTTACTTTTTTTATGCGGTTACGTAGATTTGTAAATACGGGATATTTGATAAGGGAGGAAAGATAAATGAATAACATACCTGACTGAAATGAGAAAAAACAGGGTATTGATCGCAGATGATAATCCGCACTTCGCAAAGGCATTGAAGTTTATGTTGCTGGATTCTTTTCATGATCGTATTGAAGAGATCATTATCGTAAAAGATGGTGAAGATTGTCTGAAAGAGTTAAACCGTAAGATTTACGACCTTGTTTTCATGGACATCAATATGCCAAAGATCAACGGTATAGAAGCTACCCGCCAGGCCAGCAATCTATACAGGAACCTGGTTATCGTGGCCGTTTCTTTCCATTCTGAAATGAAATATGTCGTACAAATGATAGAAGCAGGTGCCAGAAGTTATATCATTAAGGACGAGATCTGTCCCGACTCACTGGGGAAAGCACTGGCCATTGAGTATTCTTATTAATGTAGTTAAGTCTTATTTAGGATATTAGTATATAGACGTCCATATTGGGCGTCTATACTTATATACAGAAAACGCCTTCATAGCATTACCGATGATATCAATCATTAATCAAAGGTGATGATGTTCATTTATTAAATGAAGCTTTTCAGTGGGCGTACCCGTATATTTACTAAAGTTTCGGGTTTCGGTAATCAATAAGTTAGTTTACAAGAAAGGATAGAAGTGTAGGAATTGTTGGGATCAAGTTACTAACTTTGTCAGCCCCGGTGTTTCGCCGGGGCTGATTATTTTTTCTAGCCATGAGTCCGGATTATTGTAAAGATTTTCTTCGTTATGCCCGGCGAAAGACGGGTCCGGTCAGGATCGGGAATACCCTGATGGGTGGGGACCAACCCATCCGTATTCAGTCCATGACCAATACGCTTACCAGTGATATACAAGCTACAGCGGATCAGATTGAACGAATTTTTAAGGCCGGGGCCGATTTTGTTCGCATAACAGTTCCGGCACAAAAGGATATAGACTGTCTTCCACAAATTAAAGCTGAGCTGCAAGAGAGAAATTGCCAGGTCCCTATCATTACAGACATTCATTTCAATCCCAAACTGGCCTATCTTTCCGCTGCAATTGTAGAAAAAGTCAGGATCAATCCCGGCAACTTCGTTGATACAAAGCGCTTCAAATCCTATACCTACACCGATGAAGAATACCGGGCTGAACTTCTTCGTCTTCGCGAGCAATTCCTGGAACTAATTACTATTTGCAGGGAGCATGAAACAGCTTTGAGAATTGGAACCAACCATGGTTCACTGTCTGACAGGATTATGAGCCGCTATGGAGATACTCCCGAAGGAATGGCTGAATCGGCCATGGAGTTTCTGCGGGTATGCAAGCAGGAAAAGTTCAGCCATGTGGTGGTCTCGATGAAGGCTTCCAATACAAGGGTAATGGTATATGCTACCCGCATCCTGCTTATTAAAATGATGGACGAGGGCATGGAGTTCCCCTTGCACCTGGGAGTAACTGAAGCCGGAGAAGGGGAAGATGGGAGGATTCGTTCTGCCGTAGGGATCGGCACGCTGCTGGCTGATGGCATTGGAGAGACCATACGCGTTTCCCTGACGGAAGATCCGGAAGCTGAAATTCCGGTTTGTCAGAAGATTGTTACGTATATTTCCGGAAGAGAGGGGCATGAAGATATTCAGGGATTTGGGGAGATACCTATCAATCCCTTTTCCTATAAAAGAAGGCATTCTGTCCCGACTGCCTTGTGTGGCGGAGATCAGGTTCCGGTTGTTGTAGCAGGTTTGAAGAATTCCTCGGAACTTCCGGAAGCAGGGTGGAAACAGCGCTCCTCAGGCGTTTGGGAGGGGGGAGACCTTTCTCCGGATATGGTTTTTCTTGCTGAACCGGGTGAACCGGGAGGCAGGAACATCCTTATACCAGCTGCTACAGCGAACCAACAGATCAGCTGCCTGAGCTGGGATGAGTTCCTGAAAGCAAGGGGGGAAAATGATGAGCTTAGCGCTGTCCGGCTTGCTGCAAAAGACCTGCTGAAAGAGCAGCTTGAAATTCTGAAAAATTCAGAAAACGTCCTGCTGATCCTTGAATCGCAAAATACAAATCGTTTTGCAGATCTGCGGTCAGCATTTTTCCGGCTGATGAATGCCGGTTGTAATATTCCGGTTATTATCAGGGCAGCTTACTTCGAAGAAGATAAAGAATTGTTCCAGCTGAAGGCTTCAATCGATCTTGGCGGGTTGTTTATCGATGGCCTGGGGGATGGTTTATGGCTGGAGAATACCAACGCCGGCTTCCATATCAAGGATGTTATTGAAACGGCATTCGGAATACTGCAGGCCAGCCGGGTACGAGTTTCAAAGACTGAATACATCTCCTGTCCTTCCTGCGGAAGAACCCTGTTCGATTTACAGGCTACCACCCGGAAGATCCGCGAGCGCACTTCTCACCTGAAAGGATTGAAAATCGGCATTATGGGGTGCATTGTGAACGGGCCCGGTGAAATGGCTGATGCAAATTACGGGTATGTAGGAGCAGGAAAAGGGAAGGTGACACTCTATAAAGAAAAGGAAGTAGTCGGGAAGAATATTCCGGAAGATGAAGCGGTGGACAAGCTCATCGAATTGATAAAGGAAAACGGAGACTGGGTAGATCCGTAGCCCCCGTTGTCCCGATATTTTTACTTGAAGATGATCGACTGAATATTACGGGTTTCGATCGTCTTCTCAGCTGGTTGGTTGGTCAGGGGATTTAGGATCTGAACCACGATCTGGTTATACAAATCACCCGTTCCATAGCAAGACATTACGATTTCGGCATCGGTAAGGGTAACCACCACTCCGTTTCGCTTGGTGATCTTCACAACCCCTTTTTCATTCCCTATGGATGCTACGGGAGCATCTTCATACCCTTCAGGAACAATTTTTTCAATGTCGCGGTATTCTTTGATCTCCGTCGGGCTGTCCATGAACTTGCCCCGCACAATGATGTAGTTGCTGCTCATGGTTTTAGCACCGCATTTCAGTTGCCCGAAATGTATGGCATCCAGGGTTTCGCCGCTCTTCATATTGATCACGCAGGCTTGCTTGTCGTTTTGTGAAAAACTGACTGTTGCCCAGGCCAGTATAAGACTTGTCAGTAGGATTTTTATTTTCATTGCAGATAGTTTTACTTCAAAAGCCAAGTTACGTAATTTTATTTATTGTCAACAATTCCCGGATTCAGGTTTATTTTCAGGGCGTTACTGATTCAGGATCTAAAATCTTATTTCAGGGCTCTGCCTATAACCAGTCTGCAAAAATGCTTTCAACCGGATGGGCTTCAGTCATCCACAGTACATGGATACCTAAAGAACGTGCGGTTTCGAGATTTGTTTTGGTATCATCCAGAAACAGGATATTTTCAGCAGGAATGGCAATTTCATCCAGTACTTTCCTGAAAATCTCTTTCCCAGGTTTTCGCATTCCCAACTCATGAGAATAGAAAGTTTGTCTGAAGAGGGAGGAAAAGTCCTGGCCGAACTCCTGAAGTAAAAGCTGACTATAATATAAGGTATGTACGGCGTTGGTATTACTTAAAAGGTAAAGTTTGAAATGGGCACTTAGTTTCCGGAGCAGTTGAATACGCACAGGAGGAGTGTTAAGTAACAGAGAGCAATAGGCTTGTTCCAGTCTGCTGGTTTCCAGCTCACCCGGGAAGTCTTTTTTTAAGAGTTCCCAGGCCTGATCAGGAGTTATTTCCCCGATCTCAAGCTTTACCAGCAGATCGTTCTTAAGGTCCGGTTCAAAATAGTCTTCGATCCGGGGATGACCCAATTTTCGGAATTCGTTCATAGCTTTTGCAGGAGAGATGGGAGTGATAACCCCGCCCCAGTCAAAGATCAGTGTGTTTACCCTGTTAATATCCGTTTTTTCGGGGTGTGATATTTTCATTACTTTAGCGAAAAGCTTGACAGGGTAAAGATATTTCAGCAGAACCTAAGCTGCAAGGTATCGTCAAGGTTTATTCACGGATGCAAAGCAATCTCAACATGATAAAAATTGGAATCTTACCGGGAGTAGAAATAGAGTTGAACGAGTATATGGAATCTGCGATGGAGCAGCTGGTTACCACTCCTTATGGTGATCCGAGTTCTAAAGTTATCACCGGCAGGCTTTCAGGGAAGGAAGTTGTCATTATTAAGCGTCATGGTGACAAAGACGAAATACCTTCTTTTCAGGTGAATAATAAAGCTAACCTGTTTGCCCTGCACAAGCTGGGATGCACTCACATTCTGGCAAGCTCCGTTTGTGGCAGTCTTCAGGAGGAGATTATGGTGGAGGAACTGGTGGTTTTTGACCAGTTTATTGATCTGACTACACACCGGGAACTGAGCTATTCCGATAAGCTGGATCATAAAAAGCTGAACCATTCCGCTTTCCACAAGCCCTTTTCGGATGAGGTTCGTGATGCCCTGATAGAAGCCGCCGTGATCAAAGGATATACCATTCATACCAAGGGCACGGTGCTTGCCGTTGACGGTCCGCGGCAATCCACACGGGCCGAATCGAACCTGTTCCGCAGATGGAAGGCAGATGTGGTGAATACCACGACGGCACCGGAGGCTATTTTGGCACATGAGATCGGTATTCAGTATGGGGCTATTTCCCTTTGTACTTACTACGATACCTGGAGGACTGATATAAAGCCTGCCAGCAGGGACGAGAAGATGGAGGTAATCCGGAATTGCCGGGGAATGATAACAGATTTGTTACTACTGGCCATTGACAAGATCTAAGAACTCCCCGGCACACAAGTCCATTTTAAAAAAAATTGCATAAGTCTCTGTAATTAGCTAATATTGCAAACCTTTTTTCATTATTTATTCTTAATTATTTTGGTCCCATAGCTCAGCTGGTTAGAGCACCTGACTCATAATCAGGGGGTCCTTGGTTCGAGCCCAAGTGGGACCACAGAAACAGAGTGAGAGCGAGTCTTGAGAGTGAGACTCGCTTTTTCATTTTGAGCTGGTCATAGTTGCTGGTATTTTTCGGTAAATCCAGTGGCAATGAAGACGAATTTGTAGATACTTGAATAGTCATCGAAGATTACAGCCTTTATTACACCATCACTACTTTCAAGGAATTTCTTTAACTTATCGAATTTACCGTGATAATAAGTACCTATTCTATTATCGATTTTTAATCCACCAGATTGATTCCATTCACCAGAGACATTAAGAACAATTTCCTCGCCAGATTCATTTTTCATTTGAATTTGAGCAGATTCGATAAATTTTTCAGCAGGACTAGTCATATCATATTCATGTAATAATATCCCAGCTGAAGTTTTTGTGAAAAATAGATCTACAAATAAGTATGAATTTGAAGTTGCGGAATTTGAGAATACTCCTTCTCCAACAGTGGAGACAAAATTTCTACCAGAAGGATCGCCATAGGCATCTACAAATTCGTTAATTTCCCAAACTTCTGTTTGAGAATCATCACTTTCCTTTTCATCTTCTTTTTTTAAAGAATTGTTAGTACAATTATAAAGGCCAAAAAGTGTTATTGACAGACAAATTGTGTATAGGATTTTCATTTAATGTCTGTTTAAGGATTGAGATTCAGCAATTTAATTACCTTAAAGTTGGAAATAAAATATTGAAGATAGTAACCAGAATCCTAATCATGACCGCACCCAGTTCATTGATGAACGCATCCAGATGATGCAGGATTGGGCGGATTATGTGGACTCGCTCAAACCGTAGTTTGAGCGTGATCCTCACAATCCCTTTGGTGGATTTTAAAGTCAATCCATGAATTGACCTCGGAAAGAAGCCATCCTGAACAGCGCATTCCCAGACCGATAGGTTTGGGAATGCGTTCTTCTTTTATCATGTTATAAAGGGTAGTTCTTGTTAAACCTGTTTTACTCAGGACTTTCGGCAAGCGCAGGATTTTTTCTTCGGTGTTATGTAACATTATTACCTCCAGTTCTTTATTGATAAGGAAATATTATTGGGATAATTCTGAAAAAAGGAAACGCACAAGGGATAAATGAAAAAGCCATCCTTTTACAGGATGGCTTTAATTTTTTCTTCTGTTGAAATCCGGTTAGGCAACATTTGTTTAACTGTGAATAGGTGTGGTTCTTAAAACTTGCCATTCACATCAAAATCATCGTGGAAGTCTATTCCACCAGGTAGTCGTGTTGTTACAGTAACGCCCTTTTTGTTACTCCAGTTGTGAAAATGTGTGTCTCCTCCATCTGGTAATTTAATCGAGGAATCTTTGATGAATTTTTTCGTAAAATCGTCCATAGTTCCTGTTTTTAATGGTTAGATATTTGCTTATACCAAGCAACACATTACCTTCAAATACTTTGCCAAAAAACGGACATAAGGCTTGTTTTATTAATATATGCCATATATAGCATTGACAATGCTGTTTATTTATGCTATATTTGGCATTAGTTTAATTGATTTTAATGTTATAAAGAGCATTGATATGTCATACTGGGATAAGAAATTGATACGGGAACAGCTTGATAAGAAGCTTGAACCGCTTAAGGTTTGGGCAAAATCAGGCTTGCACGAACTCGGGTGGATTAAAACCATCCGTGAAGCGTTGGGGATGTCCACATCCGATTTGGCCAGACAGGTTGGTATAGACCAGTCGCGGATTTCCCGTCTTGAAAATGCGGAAGTGGATGGTAACATCAAACTGTCATCCTTGCAGAAAATTGCCGATGCTTTAGATATGGATTTTGTTTACGGCTTTGTTCCCAAAACAACACTCAATGATATGGTTAGGGGGCAGGCTAAAAAGCTGGCTATCCAGAAAATGCAACGGCTTGACCATACCATGCGCCTTGAAATGCAGGAATTAAGCGATGATGAAAAGCAAAAGGCGCTCGCGGACATGATTGACAAGATACTCATTGATGAACCGAAAGACTTTTGGAAAAAATGATTCAGGACAACCTGCCTAAAGGTGCTACACCACTCTCCGAGGAGGAAATGGAGGGGCTTAAAATCAAGACCATCACCACCCGTGGTGAACTTGACCGCTGGGAACAGCAGAATATCGGGGAGGCAATGGACTGGCTGGACAAGCGCAAGAACAAGTCCGAGATTTTAAATGAAGAGTTTGTGAAAAAACTGCATTACCAAATGCTCAATAAGGTTTGGGAATGGGCGGGGAAGTTTCGTAAAACGGATAAAAATATCGGTGTCGATAAGCACCGTATTGGTGTTGAGCTGCGCCAGCTTCTGGACGATACCAAATATTGGATTGATAACAATACCTATGAGCCGGATGAGATCGCTACGCGTTTTCATCATCGGCTGGTGCATATCCATTGCTTTCCAAATGGTAATGGTCGGCACGCCCGATTAATGACGGATACATTGCTAACGGATGTTTTGGGTAAGAAAGCCTTTACATGGGGAAGTGGGGATTTAGTTCACGAGGGGGATGTCCGTGATATTTATATTAGTGCCTTGCGCTTTGCCGATGGCCATGATTATGAACCATTGAAACGTTTTGTAAGGGCGTAAACCTCTGTGCGTATTCTTTTTCTGTAATCCCTGAAACAATAGTCCTGACATTCACATTTTATGAAAGGGCAGGATTATGGGTACAAAGCGTTTTATGCTCAATGAAATCGATATCACTTACAAACCGATAAAATCATTACTGAAACGTCCGCAGATAACATCGGCGGATATGGCGGGATGGGTACTTCTCTGGAGTAACCTGATAGGTTTTAACGGCTCATGTTGGCAAAGCTACGGTCCAATAGGAGCCTTTAGGTGCTTCGAACCTGAGGATATTTTTTTCTTTGCTACTGAAAATAATCCCGAAATAGAGGATGAAACGGATATATACGATGACGTTGAAAACGATCCTCTACCTTATATGATGCTGTTGTCAGGTGCTTCTTTTCCCCGTACTTTTCACGAAAAGGATGAGATGATTATCATGATGGCGGAACATGAGCTGGGAAAACTTGATACCGCCCGAATGAAGAAAACCTACAAGTATGAATTCGATACCGGTGTGTACAGGTTCAGACATAAAGATTTGGGAGAACCTCCTCATTTTGCTGAGGTGTATTTTGATGAGAATAAAGGGATCTTGTTGTTTTCAGCCATGACTGAAGTGGGATTTCACAATCTGATAAAGGATTTCAATACCTATGGATATAATTTTCCGGAGGTTCCCTATCTACGGGTTCGTCCCCAAATGGTAATGACTGCCGAGGGAATCCTGAATAAAAATATCCAGGTGAACGAGTATGCAGGAATGTTCCATAAAGATAAGGATCCGGAAGATTCCGGAGTCCTGGATAATCTGAATGAATTTATTGCCCTGGTGTTACCTGATCTTAATGCGAACCGTATGCCCGATATTGCTGAGGCTGCCCGAAAAACGGGAGTAGATCTGGATACGGCCCAGAATCTGGTCGATACGATCATGAAAAAAAGAGGCTGATCCTTTAGAAGCAGCCTCAATTTAAATTTCAGTATAAAGAGATTCCTGTACCCTACAGATCCTGTGTGTTTTCATCACTTTCTGCAGCTTCATAGCTGTCATCAGGAGTATAACCTGACATCGGGACCATCTCAAAAGTATGCGCCGGTTTGTATTTCATCACCCATAGGAAGGGAACGGTACATATTAATCCGCCGATGATTGCTCCTACGTCAACCTCTTCATTACGAACCATCATGGTATTGTAAGGGGCATAGCCTTCTTTTTCAAGACGTATGCTGGTGACACTGCCAACAATTTTAGTGTCAGCATAGGTGTAAGGCGTGGTTCCGGCTGGTTGATCATCAATGTAGACTTTTGCTCCGGGAGGAACAGAATTGATTACGGTTGTGCTTGTACAACTGGCAATCACTATTGACAATGCCAGGAACAAGTTAACTTTTAAAAAGGTAGTTGTCTTAATTTTCATGACATAAGGTGTTTGATAAATACTGGTTTTCGTATGCAGGGAATACTAATTCAGCTGTTTATGAATTCACATGCAAACCCAGGGTTGAATATACAAAAATAATGCCGTTTTTAGGGGTTGGTGGGTCATTATAGGGAAACGTACCGGGGAAGCCCTGTAAAAATAGAACTGTGTAGGGCCACTCTCCATAAGATAGGTGCCCCGATCAAATTATCCAGCTTGGTGATAACCGCTGCATCAATGTTTGCAGCCTAAGCGGACATGAATGCCAGATCTTTCCCGTCAATTTTCATGATCAGTTTTTCTGATACCGGATCAGGGTAGAAGGGAATGGCTATATTCAGCGGTTCGGAAAGGGTTTCAGACAGATCCACAATTTCGACCCTCCCCCGGATACCCTGGATCATGGACTCATTTTCTCCGGGGATAGGAGTGCAGGCGATCTGCCTAACGGAATAGCTGACTGTTTGGTTGGTCCCTGTATGGTTATTTCCCGTGGCGACGATACTTTGTCGTAGTACTTGTCCGTATGCGTTCACAAAGAAGGGCATGGCAAAAACGATCGCCGTACTTCGAAAAGAAAGAAATTTCATATTGCCGGTTTTTTGGATTAAGTATTTATTTCGATCTTAACCTGATGAGATGATAGCATGTCTCTGGAAAAAGCAGAAAAGATGAAATTTATGTTAAAAACAATAAATTAGCTTTAACAACGTGTTACTAAAAATTCAACCATGAAACAACTTCTTAGTTTTGTACTACCCTTTGGTTTCCTGCTGGCCGGCTGCGGCCCCCAGAATTCCCCCCTTTCAGATATCAAACTCACTGATCCCTCGGTATTGGCTCCCTCGATCCGGCTGGTTCAGCATATCGATGAAGATGGCCGGGAATCCGGGTCCATTGAAGTCTGGCTGTATGATAAGAACGGGAATACCGTTGAGCTGAAGGACGGAGGTGTCCGCGTAAACGGAAAAGACATGAAAGTCAGGCAGGTGCAATTCACCGAGGCACCTTATTATTCTGCAGACAGGATCATCAGGGACCTTGAACCTGGGACAACTTACGATTTTGAGATTATCCTGGCAGATGGCAAAGCTTATAAAGCCTCGATAAAAACCCCTGAAGAAAAACTTGACTTGCTCCGTGTGCCTGACAGGCATAATAGGAACGAAGATATGGTCATTTCATGGGAAGGTATTCACGGGTATGATGAGATGACGGTAAAGCTGGCCTGCTACTACGATAGGGATGAATCACAGGGTATTAAGACTGAAGACCTGAACATTCCCGCACGGTTTGTCACTCAGGGAGAATTTACCATTGGCCGGGAGAATTTCCGCCTGAATGAAGGTGAAATCTATAAGGCGAAAGTCACAGTTTCAGGCGTGCAATCCGGTGAGATCGACAAGCAGTTTGCCCCCGGAAGTGAAATAAGCTGCAGGTATTCCATTGAGCAGGAGATAAAGCTCGATGAATAAGATCCTGAAGCGAAGAATTCAGACCCAAGTTGTAAACAAAATCAGCCCGGGAATTTCCCGGGCTGATCTGTTCTTATCTGTCAGCAAACTTACTTAGCTGCCTACTCCACGATTGTCATTACCGAATCAAACAATTCTTTGTTCTCTTCTATTACAGCCTGACTACCATAAACGCAGAATGAATTTTTGTCTATCACTGCCTGCAGAAGCGGCGCCAGTGCCCGAATATCAGCTACTGTGACGTTCAGGACCTCATCCCGGATTGTCTGGGCTTCTGCTTTTGTGTATCCTGAATAGTAACGGTTGATGGCAGTATTTCCTTTTTCCGAGGGAGTCTCAGGATAATCCAGGTCGGCTATGGTTCCGATGATGCTGCGTACCATTTCGGTATCATCCGTTTCGTAGTTACGGATATATTCCGGCATGGCAGCGTAAACATCCAGGGTATTCTTTAGGTTGGGGTCGCGATACGATCCGAAAAATACACGGCCATCCCGGCGGAAATATCCGAATCCTCCATAGGCACCACCCTTGATGCGTACTTCTTTTTGAAGCCAGTCGGAATTCAGTATTTTACTCATTACCAGCAGATCGCCGGAATATTTGTGTCCCAGCGCAAGGTAGTCAGCGCCCTGGAGTACATATTGAACTTTTGATGCGGCCATGAATCCTTCATTTTTCGGGGAGGTTTCTAAAGCCCAGTTTTGGAGTTTTTGCTCTTTGGAAGGGAACGCTTCAAAAGCAGCCGCCATGGTCTTTTCCCGGGTTTTATAATCTTCCTCTGAGCAGGTTATGCCCATGGTCAGGTTTTCACGCGTAAACAAAAGTTCCGAGATCGCCTGCATTTTGGCAGCTACCTCATCAGCCTGGTTTGCGTAGTCTTTGACCAGGTCGCGAACAAACCAGTAATACTCTATTCCACTGGTCAGTTCACCAAACAGCCCTTCGGCATTGTTATAGGAAAACATGCGTTTACGGGCATAGGAAAAGCCGTTGTTTTTAACATCTGCTTCCAGACCTGCGAGGTGTTTCACCAGTACTGTTCTGATGCGTGCCGTATCAGAGAAGTCGGTTCTCAGGAGGATCTCTTCGGTAAGTTCGAAAAGTTTGTCTGCCTTATCCATGGTTGCTTTGGCAGTGATTTTAAAATGGGGGATAAGTTCATGATCCTTTTGTGAATTGATGTTGGTGGACAGGGAGGTATTGAAACCCCCTGTATTGATCTTAAGGGCTTTTTCCAAACCGGCATAATCGTAATTTTCAGTGTTCAGCTTGGTCAGGAACTCCTCGAAAATGCCTATCCATGGGATCATATCTTCCGGTAAAACACGGAGGTCAAACAGGTAGTTTGCATAAAGGATCGAGTTGGTGAATTCATTGAAATGCAGGACGGTATTACCCTTCAGATCTTTTTTGGTGATCTCGAACCAGTCGGTTTCAGGGCTGATATCCGCGAGGCTGAGCGAAGGAATGGTAGCGAGAGCTTCCGGTGAGTCCTCCTCATTCTGCTTTGCAAGCAAAGCTTGTGTGGAGGCAACAATGGCATCGATCTCTTCGTTGGACAGGGTACTTTTATATTCAGCGAGGTCCTGCTCAATTTTTGCTTTACGCTCGTTCTCAAGACCGGGTTTCGGAGCGAGGGTCAGCAGGAGTTTGTAGGGGTTATCAATCATATTTTTCTGAATGATGTCCTCCAGCATGTGTTTGGACAGCCCTTCTTTAACTGCCGCCAGGGGTTTTTCAAATTCGATCCCCTGGAAGGCATTGTTTGCATGCATCCAGCTTGTGCGTTGCATGAAACTATAGGTAAGACCTTTATTTACATTATCTCCTTCGCGAAGCCTGAATTCTATGCGGTTCAGGGTACCTTCAATTGCCTGGGCATCCAGACCATTTTTAACCTGCTCTGCCAGGGTTGAAAAAATAACCTCTTTGGCCTTTGGAGCATCCTCAGGATTTGCATTGGAAATAACGATCTGCACTACATTCTGGCGCGTGCTACCGTTCCAGGCATATACATCATTGCCTATCCCTGCCTTCTGCAAGGCCAGGCGCACCGGGGCCGACTCCTGGTTGACCAGCACATCGGTGAGCACATTGAGCGCCATGTCCATGGTTTCATCTGTACAGTCACCAAATACAAAACTCAGGGCGATGTAGGTTTGACCTTCGGTATTGCTGCCTTCCGGAACGGAATAATATTCCGATATTTCCTTCATTTCGTCGAAAGGCTTGTGGAAAGGAACTTCCGCATCGATTTCCAGCTTATCGAAGTGCGAAAGATAGGCTGTATCGATGAAAGTCAGCTCATCCATCAGGTTTGCATCACCGTAGAGGAAGATATAGCTGTTGGATGGGTGGTAGAATGTCTTATGGAAATTCGTGAAATATTCCTGGGTCAGATTCGGTATGGCATCGGGATATCCTCCTGAGCTGCTTCCGTAAGTATTATCCGGGAAAAGATACTTGTTGGAATAGTAATAAAGGTATCTGTCAGGACTGGAGAATGCGCCCTTCATCTCATTGTATACAACACCTTTTATAGTCAGCGGGTCATCCGGAGTGGTGAGCTCGTAATGCCAGCCTTCCTGTTGAAGGATCATCGGATCGTCATAGATCAGGGGATAGAACACGGCATCAAAATAGACATTCATCAGGTTGAAATAGTCCTTTTCATTCAGACTGGCTGCAGGGTAGACCGTTGCATCCGATGAGGTCATGGCGTTCAGGAAAGTGTTCAGTGATCCTTTCAGCAGAACATCGAAGGGGCTTTTAACGGGAAAATTCTTTGACCCGTTCAGGACGGAATGCTCCAGAACATGAGGGGTTCCCCAATCATTTTCAGGGATGGTTTTAAATTGAATGTTAAAGGTTTTGTTTGCATCGTCGGATGCCACTTTGAAAATCCTCGCACCCGTTTTATTGTGCTCCAGGAGGTAACAGTCTGCATTAACTTCTTTAACAAAACGCTTTTCGATCAGGGTATACCCCGGAAAATTTTCCTCCTGAGTGAAGGATAGCAGCAACAGGGCTGACAGGAATAACGAAATCCTTTTTATCATGGTTAAGGGATTAAAATGAATAAATATATAGTTGGAATCTCCAAGATTTGGTGATTTATTTTTGAAGCAACTAAAGTTAGGATATCTGGTAATAATAATCAAGAAGGAATATCAGGTATGATTTTCTGTTTCATTCCGGAGCGAAAAAAAATGAAAAATGCAAGATCATTGCACAGGAAAAACCTATTTTCAGCCCATCTTTATTCAATTATCAGCTAGTTATGGTCACTAATCCTCAACTTGAACTTGCCCATAAATTCGTAGAATTCACGAACAGAAATATCTTTTTAACCGGAAAAGCGGGCACCGGGAAGACCACTTTTCTTCACCAGCTCAAAGCCCACTCTCCAAAGCGGTGTGTGGTAGTTGCTCCCACAGGGGTTGCGGCCATCAATGCCGGAGGGGTAACGATTCATTCTTTTTTTCAGATGCCTTTCGGACCCTTTATCCCTGCTGAGGGCAGGGCAGAGAATGCCCAAAACCCTGCAGGGTATACCCGCATCTCCAGGACCAAGATCAACATCATTCGTTCCCTTGACCTGCTGATCATTGATGAAATCAGTATGGTGAGGGCAGACCTGCTGGACGGGATCGATGAGGTCCTCCGTCGCTACCGCAAGACAAGCAAACCCTTCGGGGGATTGCAGCTGCTTATGATCGGGGATATCCGTCAGCTTTCCCCGGTGGTGAAGGAGGAAGATCGAAAACTGCTAAGTCCTTTTTACTCCAGCTTTTATTTTTATGGCAGCCGGGCCCTTCAAAAAACAGACTTCATCAGTATCGAACTTACGGAGGTATTCCGGCAAACTGACGATCAGTTCATAACTATCCTGAATGGTATCCGCAATAAAAACCTGAACCACGAACAGCTGGAACAGCTAAACAAAAGGTACCTGCCTGATTTTGAAGGCGGCGAGGGGTATATTATCCTGACTACCCACAACCATAAGGCAAAGGAGATTAATGACGGCAGGCTGAAAGCCCTTTCGGTTAAATCATACTCCTGGGAAGCGTATATCGGTGGGGATTTCCCGGAATATATCTATCCGACAGAACAACAGCTGGAATTGAAAAAGGGGGCCCAGGTCATGTTTATCAAGAATGATCCTTCCCCTGAAAAACAGTTTTATAACGGAAAGATCGGGTATGTGGAGGAAATAGATCCTGAAGACGATATCATTTATGTAAGGTGTGAAGAAGATGGTGAACAGATCGCTGTTGAGCGGTTAAAATGGGAAAACTGTAAATACAGTCTTAACGAGAAAACGAAAGAGATTGAAGAAGAAGTTGTTGGCAGCTTCACTCAATTTCCTCTTAAACTGGCCTGGGCGATAACCATCCATAAGAGTCAGGGACTGACTTTCGATAAGGCTGTGATCGATGCCCAGGAGTCCTTTGCACATGGGCAGGTATATGTTGCACTGAGCCGCTGCCGGTCGCTGGAAGGGATGGTTCTAAGTACCCCGATTTCTACCTCAAGCATTAAAATGGATCCGGGGGTGTCGCGGTTTTCGCAGGAGGTTGAGGAGAACCAGCCGGATAAGGAACTTCTCCTTAAGGCACAGCTTGATTTCAAAAAGGAGCTGATCCTTGAGATGTTCGACTTCAAGGCTCTGAGCCAGGCACTCAGGCAGCTGTTAAAGGAGATGAAAGGGTACAGGTCAGCCCTTATCCTTGATCCGGTTCCGCATGCTGAGACTATGCAGCAGGAAATCAGGGAACAAATTGAAGGGGTGGCACAAAAATTTATTGTTCAGCTAAACCAGCTCTTCGACCAGCTTAGCCTTGATGAAAAGGCTCTTCAGGAACGGATTATCAAAGGAGCAGCCTATTTCCTGGAAAAGCTGGAGCGTATCTTCCGGCATAAAATCGGCACCCTCTCTATTGATACCGATAATCAGCAGGTAGCCAAGGTGCTGAAATCCCGCATGGAGTCGTTGCTTCTTGAAGCTCAGGTCAAAGAGGCCTGTCTGGAGAGCAGCAGGGAAGGTTTTGAACTTAAACGCTTTCTGGATGCCCGTGCCCGTGCGTCTATCGGGAAGGTAAAGGTGAAACAAGAGTCGCCGGCTGATGAGCCGGCCAGCATTTCAGAGCTTAGTCACCCGGAGCTGTTCGAAAAACTCAGGCACTGGCGCAATGGATTGGCAGCAGTGCAGGATCTTCCGGCTTACCGGATCATGGGGCAGCGTGCCCTGCTGGGAATTTCCACAGCCCTGCCGTCCAACATACCCGAAATGCTAAAGATCAAGGGCATTGGTAAGCGTACACTGGAAAAATACGGAAAGGATATCCTGGGGATGATCGGGGAGTACTGTGAAGAGAAACAGATCGATTACCAGGCCGATGCACAGTTGCCAATACCCGAAAAACCTGGCAGGAAAACTAAGCAGGACAGCCAGAAGGTAAGCCTTGAGCTGTTTCAACAGGGAAAATCCATTGAAGAGATAGCTGCTGAAAGGGACATGGTTGTAACTACCATTGAAACGCACCTGGCCTCGCAGGTGGAACAGGGGTACGTTAATATCCATCAATTGCTGGATGAGGTAGCGCTAAAAGAGATTACCGAGGCCATTGAAAAAACCGGCGAAACCCTCCTCAGTCCTTTGAGAGAGACCCTAAAGGAAAAATACAGCTACCGGGATTTGAGAATGGCAGTGGCATGGTTTAAGTGCAATCAGGTGTGAAAACCTTTAAAAGGGTATTGCAGGTTGACGCGAATCGTTGAGATCTGCGAAAGTCAGCGATAAAAATATGACAGGATTAACTACTGCACCTGCCCGATTTCAGGATCGGCTTTTTTGTTTTACCCCAACAATCCGGGTCTGCTCTTTGCCATTTTTAAAAACGATCAGAGTAGGAATATTCCGGACCTTGTATTCAGCTGCCTGATTTTCTTGCTGGATTGTACATCCGGAATGCTTGTCATTTTGAAAAAGCCATACAGCACAACACCGATCACTACCGTAATTATCGCCCTAATCACAATCAATACAAGTTACATCTCTCTCAGACGATACTATATCCCGGTTATTACTTAGTTTTTTCTTCCTGTGCCATGATCCAGACCAAGGTTTTCCGGATGCCCTGTTTTAGGGATATCGGCTTGTATCCCAGTTCGTTCTTAGCCTTTTCTACGGATACATACCAATTGTATGAGAACTTGCGAACCCATCCCGGAGTAATAAGTGGTGGGATTTTAAAAAGGACAGCCCCTGTTTTCATGAGTGCCGAAACAACAAGCATCACGGCCAGGGGGAGCTTAAATAATTTGTATTTTATGCCGATAATCTCAGATATTGTGCCGAAAAATTCAATGTAAGATACATTCTCATCTCCTCCAAGAATGTAACGTTCACCTCTTTTTCCATTCTTTAATGCCAGCAGTGTACCGTTAACAACGTCGTCGACATACACATAATTGCCCACTGATTTACCATTGCCCGGAAGAATGTGGTATTTACCCGCCTGGTACAAACGGATAAGTTTGGTTGCCGCATTGCTGTCTGACAGCTCGCCGGGTCCATAAACCCTCGATGGGCAGACGATGCAGAAATTCAGCTTATCGGTATAATTCTCCATCAGGTACCTGTCAGTCATATCCTTGTACTTTTCGTAGTCGGAAAAGTAGGCATTGGGACGCGGGCGGACTTCATCCACCATTTCTTTTTCCATCGACGGACCGAATACCCCGGCTGTAGAAGTGATCACAGCTTTTTCCACCTTCATCTTTATGGCTGCCTCCATAATATTCAGCGTCCCCTCATAGATGCTTTTATAAAAGATGTTCTGCTCCTTCGACCAAACCTTTGCAAATGCAGCCAGGTGAAACACATACTTACAATCTTTCATGGCTGCTTCCAGGCTTTCCCTATCATCCAGTGAACCCTTAAACCATACCAGGTTTGGATGCTGAAAATGTTGGATCTTCGATTCACTGCGGTATAATGCATGGACCATTACCCCCTGGTCGAGGAGTTTTTCAGTGAGTTTGTGGCCGATAAAACCGGTTGCTCCGGTGACAAATGCTTTTGTCATGATACGATGTTATTGAAATACGCGAAGATAACATTTCTTCCTGACCTGGGGAGATAAAATGCATGGCTGACCGAAAGAGGATCAGTGCTTACCTTCAGTTTTGACGGTGACCAAAGAAAGTATTCTATCCCTACCGGGAACAAAACCGATGGATGATCGTTATATCCATAAATCGAATTATGAAGATACGTGCATACTATAGCCTGATCCTGTTGTTTTTTGTTGGAGCCTGTGCTGAGAAAGCAGATGAAGGATCAGTTATAAGAAACGTGGGAGCTGCCGAGTTTAAAGTTTTGGTTGATAAGGGTGAAGGACAGCTGGTAGACTTGCGCACACCCGATGAATTTGCCTCAGGATATATTGAAGGGGCCAGCCTGATAAATATTTACAGTCCCGATTTCAGGGATCAGTTGAGTATGCTGGACAGGGAGACCCCTGTTTACATATATTGCCGATCCGGAAACAGGAGCGCAAATTCAATTTACATTTTTGAGGAGATGGGTTTCAGGGAGATCGTCAATCTCCGCGATGGGATCCTGGAATGGACGGAAATGGGTTTCGGACTGGTTCAGTAAAAGATCGCCAGGCTTAAACTGAGGATTCCATACCTGTGTGCATACAACTCCTTATCTGAAGATTCTTACTCTTCTGTAGAATTAGTTGCTTTTTTCTCCTGCTTTTCTTTCATCTTTTCCATCTGCCTGGCCTTCATCTCCTCATTTTTTGCTTTCATCCTGGCAGCCTTCTCCTGGGCTATTTTGCGCTGTTTTTCACGCTGTTCCCGGAGTTTTGCTTCCTGCTTCTCGAGGCGGTCCTTCTTTTTGGCGGCTTTCTCTTCCTGTTTAAGGCGTATAGCTTTTTCTGCTTCGGTTTCCTCTTCAAAGAGTGAGGCCAGCTTTGCATTCTGTGTAATCCCGTATTCTGAATTCAGGACCTGGCGTCCCCACCAGGTAAGGTTTTTCCATCCCCTTCTGTCGGCCATGTCGAGCCATTCGTTCACCTTGTTGTTACCGCTCCATGACCAGGCCAGGTATCCGTAGCCCAGCTCGTGGCATTTGCGCATAATGACAGTATGGTCTACTGTACAATTCAGGTTATTGACACCTTTATCGAAGTTGTATCCAAACTCCCCGACCATGACCGGCAATCCTGCGTCATAAAGCTTCTGGAGTTCAGTTTCTATTTTGTTGGGGTCGTTCCAGGATCCGTACATATGGACAGAAAACAGTACATTGTATAAGGGGTCTGAATTTACCAGGTCTTCTCCATATTTCAGGATGGCTTCATGTGCCTGTCCCCATCCCGGGGCATCGATGACGATGGGAGCCTGGTAGCCGGCTTCCCGGATGGCAGGGATTGCTTTCAGATAGACTTCTTTCCAAAATTCTGGTGTGGTCGTAAAGGTTCCCCATTCGTTGGCTATGTTGATCAGGATCTTATGATCGTAAGGGAGCAGGATCTTTTTTATACGGTCGCTGGTATAGTAGCTGACCAGGTTCATCAGGCTTTCTTCCGTAGTATCACCGGTTGCGTCATGCAATTCGATGATGGGGATCAGTTTGTTTTCGAGGCATTTTTGAACGATTTCTTCAAGTTTGAAATCGTTTCCTTCTGTTTCCCAAACCACCCTGACAGCATTTATCTTGTACTGCTTGAACTTATCCAGTGCAGCCAGTGATTTCCTGTAATGCCAGGCGTGAAGGTTGTTAACCCCACGGATAATAAATTCCTTACCGTTGGGATCCATCAATTTCCGTCCTTCGACATGAAAAGGTTGGGAGTTGCATATAACAGGGATACCCAGGGATATCAGCACCAGTGAAAACAGACGTACAAGCTTGCGATTCATCAATATAAGTTTTTTTTTTGACTCGGCTAATTTAGTATAATCAACAGATATATCCACCATAGGGTTGTATTCTATGGGCTTTAGTATCCCTTATTCCGTCGTATAGTGCAAATCCCGACTGTTTCTTATGATTATTTATGATTTCCAGGCTTAAATCGGAGGAAAAAACCGGATCTGTTTTTTCCTCCCCTCAGGGAACCAGGGCTGCCTCAGTTCCAGCTTTCTTATCCTGTTTTTCATTCATCGCAGGAAATTCCCATTCAGTCCTGCAACCTTTTCTTTCATCAGCTCTCATTTCCTGTGACGTATTACACCAATCTGACTTTGAATCAAAATCAAAAAATTATAAGCATGAAAAGAATTTGCATTTTAGTTGCTTTCAGTTATGTTTTCATTAGTATACATGCCAACGACAGTGATTTTACCCAGACCGTCCGGGGCAGCGTTACCGATGCCATTACCGGATATCCTCTGGTTGGTGCCACGGTGGTGATCCTCAATTCGGATCCGCTGGTGGGTACCGTAACCGATCCGGAGGGTTTTTTTGAACTGAACAGTGTACCGGTTGGTCGGCAGTCGGTGGAAATCAGTTACGTGGGCTACCTGCCTTCAAGGATTGATAACCTTCTGCTGACAAGTGCAAAAGAAATGGTAATCAACATTAAGCTTGAGGAAAGTGCACTTGAGGTGGATGAGGTAGTTGTCAGTGCAAAAAAGCGCAAGGACGCGACGATCAATGAGATGGCTATGGTTTCATCACGTACTTTCTCTGTTGAAGAAACCGAGCGTTTTGCCGGAAGCCTGGGAGACCCGGCACGTATGGTGGCCAACTATGCCGGGGTGATGACACAGAATGATTCACGGAACGATATTATCATCCGTGGAAACTCACCCAGCGGCGTACTCTGGCGACTGGAAGGCATTGAGATTGCCAATCCGAACCATTTCGGTGCCCTGGGGACAACCGGTGGACCAGTAAGTATGGTCAACAACAACCTGCTCACCAATTCCGACTTTCTCACCGGGGCTTTCCCTGCCGAATATGGCAATGCACTGGCAGGAGCTTTCGATCTGAACATCCGGTCCGGAAATGATGAGACCACTGAGTTTACGGGTCAGGTTGGATTTAATGGTTTCGAACTGGGAGCAGAAGGGCCTTTTTTCAGAACAAAAAATGGTGTTAATCCTTCCTATCTGATCAATTACCGCTATTCAACCCTTGCCGTTGTCAGTAAGCTGGGATTGGACATGGGAACCGGTTCTGCCGTTCCGGAATACCAGGATCTGACTTTCCTGGTGGATGTTCCCGCCACCAGGGCAGGTCGGTTTAAACTTTTTGGTCTGTGGGGGTTAAGCAATATCCTGCTGATTGACTCGGTAGACAATGCGTATAACCAGGCTGGCGGTTCTACCCATTTTGGCAGCGACCTGGCTGTGTTGGGAATGACCCACACCTATTTTTTAACTGAAAAGATACGTATGAAAACAACGGCTTCGTATCAGCAAACTTCAGCGATCACCGAAGTTGACTCAGTGAATTTTAAAGAAGAGATTTACATTCCCTATTACCGTTCCCTGCAGGGTGAGAATAAACTTTCATTCTCCACTCAATTCAGGCATAAGATCAATGCAAAAAACAACTACAGCCTTGGGATGGTATATGACAGGTATACTACCCTCTACCACGACAGTGCCTATATCTATGACCAGGATGAATTCCGCATTCTCACCGATACCGACGGCGACCTGGCCATGCTAAGGGGCTATGCCCAGTGGCAGCATAAATTCAACGATCAGCTTACCGCTTATGCGGGTGTTCATTCCCAGTACCTCGACCTGACTGAAGAGCTGGCTGTAGAACCAAGGATGTCCCTGCGCTGGCAGCTGAGCCCAAAATCATCCCTGGACCTTGGATTCGGGATGCACAGCCAGATGCAGCCTAAAGCTGTATACTATCAGCAAGATTATGATCCTGATACCCATACCTATTCCCTGACCAATGAAGATGTTGAATTCACAAAAAGTATCCATTACGTCCTGGGGTACAACTACCTGTTTGCTCCCGATTTCAGAGTTAAAATGGAAGCCTATTACCAGGACCTGTACCGGGTACCCGTTGCTGAAAGTTTCCCTGAATATTCCATGCTGAATTCGGGTGATTTCTTTGGCATCTTTTCTTCCGGGAACCTGGTTAATGAAGGAACCGGTAAGAACTACGGACTGGAGCTTACCGTCGAGAAATTCCTTAGCAAAAACTACTACCTGCTGTTTACCGGGTCTGTTTTTGATTCGAAATACACAGGATATGATGGCATTGAGCGCAATACTGCCTACAACGGAAATTATGTTTTCAACTGCCTGGCCGGATACGAAAAAAAATTGAGCGATAAGATGATGCTGACCTTCGATGTGAAAGGGGTTTATGCCGGTGGGAAGCGCTATGTACCCTATGACTGGGAGCAGTCGCAGATCGAGCAGATCGAAGTCTACGACTGGGATCATGCCTACGAAGAACGTTATGCCGACTATTTCCGGGTGGACCTCAGAATCGGGTTTAAGCTGAATGGGAAACGAATGAGCCAGGAGTGGGGGCTCGACCTTCAGAACATTACAAACCATTTGAATATCTTCAGTCAGGGCTATGATGTGGCCACCGGTGAGACTACCCCGGTTCCCCAGCAGGGCTTCATACCGATGATGCTTTACAGAATAAATTTCTGATATTGGCATGATCCAATGGTACTGATGAAAGAGCCCCGGTAAAGTAAACATGCATATTGTTTTTTATCCCCGGAGTGGCTGTGCCCCTAAGCCTGATCTTTGGTTGGGGGCACAGTATTTTTTGGGGTTTTCAGGCCTGATGATGAACTTTACCTGTCTGTTGTCCTCACCAACTGATTACTCTCCTGATCACAGCCATTCATGAAGCCGTGCTGGTTTACAGACAATGCGTATTTAGAGGCTGTATTTTCCCAGCTGCTGGTAGAAATCGTCTTTGAAATGGTTCCCGATGGGGATGTATTTATTACCAAAGATGATCCGGTTGTTTTCAATCTTTTCGATTTTTGCCAGTGCCACAATAAAAGATTTATGGATCCTGATAAACTGATCCTCAGGCAGCCGCGACTCAATATTTTTCATGGTGTTTTTCGTCATGACAGTTTTGCCGGGCATATGAATCCGTATGTAATCTTTCAGGCCTTCAATGAACTGGATATCAGATAGGTTGATCTTAAGGGTGCTGTACTCGGATTTAACCAGCAGGTAGTCTGAAGCAGCAACAGGTTTTTCCGGCTCCGGCGCCAACTCAGTTGTTTTACCCTTACGAAGGGTGTGTAGTTCGTAGGCTTTATTGACTGCCTTCATAAACCTTTCAAAGGGGATGGGCTTGATGAGGTAATCTACGGCACTCAGCTCAAAACCTTCCAGTGCATGTTCACTGAAGGCTGTGGTAAAGATAATCAGCGGGGGATCGGAAAGGGTTTTCATGAATTCCAGCCCGGTAATATTTGGCATCTGGATATCAATAAAGACCAGGTCCACAGCATGCATATGGATCATTTCAAAAGCTTCCAGGGGATTGGTATATGTAGCTTTCAGCTCCAGGAAACCAACTTTTGAGCAAAAATCCCGGATTATTTCCAGTGCAAGGGGTTCATCATCTATCGCTATGCATCTCATTTTTTAAGTTTAAGCTCCAGATAAACTGTAAAAATGTTGTCCTTCTCAGAAATATTCAGCAGGTGGCTATCGGGGTATAATAATTCCAGTCGCCGTTTCAGGTTTTTTATTCCCACCCCATAGTCTTTCCGGTCTGATTGTATTTTCGTCACAATAACGTTGGCAACTTTCAGGCAGAGGTGTTCATCTTCAATGTTAATGTCAATATTGATGAAGGATTCATTTACATTGTCTGTTCCATATTTAAAAGCATTTTCCAAAAGGGGAAGCAGAAGCAGAGGTTCGATCATATAATCTTCAGGCTCTCCTTGAGAATCAAAAGAAAGCTTCGTCTTTACAGTCAGCCGCAGCTTTTGCATTTCCACATAATCCTGCATGGTTTCCAATTCTTTTTTGAGGGCCACGGACGAATATTCTGAATCATAGATCACGTAACGCAGTATAGAAGAGAGCCTGAGGATCGCATCGGTAGTCAGTTTCGATTTTATCAGGGAAAGCGAATAAATGCTGTTTAGTGAATTAAAAAGGAAATGAGGATTGATCTGTTGTTTGAGAAAGGATAATTCGGTCCGAATCTTTTCCTTCTCGAGCTCGGAACGCTTTGTTTCATCCTCTCTTGATTTCATAACGAACCGTATGCTTATTGCCAACAGGTAGAAAAGCAGCATCCCCGAGGTATTCATGAGGATCCTTCCAACATTCAGTATCCTGAAGGCTTGCCTGTCCCGGCCGGGATAAGGTCTGAATTTTGAAGCTTGTTGCATTTGCGACCCGGGTTTATGACCGGGACTGAATTCGTGGGATTCCTGCATCGGTGGCCCGGGATTCTGACCGGGACTGAACTCCCTGGGATCGCCGTCGGGATTGTAAGAGCCGGGTCCGTCATTGAATCCTTCACGTTCACGAGGCATAAATCCTGATGGAGGCTGACCCTGAAATTTCCCGGGCATTTGCGGACCCCTGCTCTCGAAATACTGGCTGATCACCAGCTCCTTTCCAATATAGGTAGCCGCAAGCAGGAGAAGGCTCAGAAGGATAAACAGAAGGTGTTTTTTCCTGAATAAAAAGGGAATGATAAACAGATAGGTCACATAAAACAGCACCAAAAAACTTAGCCATGAGCTCAGGTGTATGATATCGAAGTCAATGCTGTAATTTTGTAAGAACAGAAAGTTAAGCGAGAATGCAATGAGCCATGCAACAAGATGAATACTAATTCTTTTATACAAGGCGGCGCGTTTCATAAGATGATTTAAACACTAAGTTATAATTAATTCAGATGACCTCAACAAAGAGTGTATCCGAATTGATACCCGTAAAAATTCCCAGTCCGTTTTCAACATTGGAGGGGGGTGCGGTTATATCCAGAGAGCTTCGGCTGAGTTGTTCATACAGGGCAGCATATTCTGAATTCAGGTGGTACAGAATGATCCGGTGGGTGCCATAGTACATAAAGGTTTGTGCATCAAGTTCCGTTTCACTTCCCTGGGTTGGAACATTTCGAAATTTCCTGACCGGACGGTCGGTATTGCTGTCGATAAGCTCAAGCGTATTTTCAATATTTTCGACTACAATCATATAATAGTCGCCCTCATCATTGCTCCATGAAAGCGTTATGGGATCCGGCATTTCCGGTTCTGTTCCCAGAGTGAAATGATCCATCGTGAAGGCTTCGATACTTGTATCCGATGCTTCAAAACTGACTGGTTTACTGGGGATGCTTGTACTGGCGGTTACCGTCTTATTATTGTATTCGAAGGTGAGGCAGTACCCGGTCCCGGTCTCAATGGCAACCGTGCTGTTCAGGTAGTAACCTTTGCCTGTATTTTCCAGTACCCAGGAGTTTGTACTATCGGAAAGAGTAACAAGCAGGGAATCGAGCACAACTGTGCTATCCGCATCGGAATTAAATACCAGCTGTTTAACGATTTTAACACAGACTTCCCCTCCAGGTTGCAGGTAACTTTCAACAACCGGTACGTTGGTATCGGCAAGCTGTAATTCCAGTTTCTGACAGGAATTAAGCGCCATTATCAGGAGAAGGCTTATTATGCCGGTTTTCTTCATGTTTATTTCAGTTTAAAGGTCAGGCTGATATTTGGAGTAATACCCAGGTAGTAGACAGGGGTTTCAATAATCTCATCATCGACAATTTCATAGGTCATATACCAGATATTGCTCCGGTTGTAGAGGTTGAAGATGGATAATCCAAGGCTTGCTTTTGAACGGTTGGGCAGGGTGAAATTATAGGTGGCAGATACATCCATACGATGATAGTCAGGCAGGCGGTTGCCATTTTTAACCGAGACATTGATATAATCTGCTGTATTCCCATCCAGCAATGTCAGCTGATAGCCTCCTTCGGGAGCTGTATAGGGCTTTCCGGAAGCATAGATCCAGTTTGCTCCGAAGTTCCACCTGTGCCATTTATAAGTTGCCACCGTTTTAAATTCGTTCCTGACATCGTGGGCGGCATAGAAATCGTAGTTACCAAAGGCCGGGATATTATTCGTAACCTGCGAAATGGTGTAGCCTATCCATCCGGTAAAGTCACCGGCCTTTTTTTGGATCAGGAAGTCTATACCCCTTGAAATTCCGGTGCCCGTGAAGAAATTTTCCGAATAATCGATACTCTCTGAACTTTCGTTCGGACGGCCGGGTCCGCCATCGCGTGTGTTTTCATACCGGAGTGAGTATTCCGTGACATTATCCAATTCTTTATAGAATGCTTCTATGTCGAGGAGGAAAGCATTGGTTTCATAGGAAAATCCGGCAATAACCTGGTTTGACGAGCTTACAGGAAGCAGATCATCATCCGAGAGCACCCAGAAATCGACGCTTCCCTGCGTGATATCTTCGCGGATCACCCGTTTGGCAAACTGATAGTATTTTCCGGCAGCAGCCTTCAGTTTAAACCGCTCACTCAGGGAGTAGATCATGTTGATGCGCGGCTCATAATAGAATTTATTGGTCTCGCTGAAATAATTCAGGCGTAAGCCAGGCGTAATGACCATTTTATTGGACAGAAGGGATATTCCATCCTGAAGATATGCCGAGTACAACTGGCCGTTGCTCGTGCGGTTGACGACAGTAAGCGTATCATTTTGTATATAATTGTAGTCTACATCGATGTGGGAAGCCTGGAAGCCGAATTCCAGCTGCTGATTTTCGAAAAGTTTGTATTCGAAGTCGGATTTTACCGAGATGTCTTTCAGGTCGTTATCCTCGTTGATCCCCCGTGAAATGCTGGTTTCCTCTTCATCGCCCCTGACAAAGGATCCTGAAGTAGAGCGGACACGTGAGCTGTAGTAGTTTGAGTAACTTAGCAGGCTGTTCATATAAAAGCGCTCGGACAGTTGCCTGGACCATTTCAGGGATGCCCCGGTGTTACCCCAGTTGGTTTCGTCGATCATTTCCATGTCCATGGAAAAACTTTCGCCACCCGGAAACCCCTGGGGTACCTGAGGACTTATTGAATTATCCAGATCGTCTTTACCATTGTAAATGCTGAAGGAGAAGATATCCTTGTCATTGGGGCGCCAGGTTATCTTTCCGTTGAGATCGTAAAAGTACGATTTTGTCTCCTGAGCGGTAGATTGTCCGAAACGGCCCATGCCTCCCATTGGCACCTCATTATCTTCGGTAAACTGATCGAATATCTTAGTATACAGGGGACTTTTCCAACTGCGGCGACCTGCCAGTGTTACGGTCATTTTTTCATTAACAGGAAACTCAACGAATCCGCTGACAGACATCATACTTAAATCCACCGCGCCATTAAGGGATTTTTGGTTTCCGTCTTTTCCTGTTATTTCGACCACACTGGCAAGCCGGCCGCCCCACTTGGCATCAAAACCACCCTTATAAAGCTGAATATCTTTAATAGCATGGCTGTTGAATGCACTGAAAAAACCAAACATATGCTCTACGTTATACACGGTAAAGCCATCATACTGAACCAACACCTGATCGGGTGTGCCACCACGAACATACAAACCTGATGAGTTCTCGTTTGCAGCACTGATTCCCGGCATCAGCTGGAAAGACCGGAGCATGTCTTTTTCCCCCAGGTTGGGGATATAATCCAGCTTAATGGGGGACATTTTTATCATACTGGTCTGAACCCCACTCACCTGCAGGATATCCTGCTTTTCACCCTTGACGATAACCTCTTCAAGACCAATAGCCTCAGGTTCCATTTGAATAATAAGTTCCTGTGTTTTTGTATCGGGTGTCAGATAGATCTTTTTTGGCTGATATCCCAGGTAGCTGAAGAGGATGGTGGAAGTATCCGTGGGGACCTTGAGCAAGGAAAAATAACCGTCGACATTGGATGTGGTGCCGGTCTTTGAACTAACCGGCATAATGGCCACAAAGGGTAGGGATTCCCGGGTTTTTTTGTCGATGACTGTTCCTGATATGGGGAAGTTGAATTTCTTTGGACCGCCGGTATACGTTTTAATTTCCTGGATTGAGGATTGTTCCAGTGTGAACCAGCGGTCAACGATGTGGATCACACTGTCTTCAGGGCTCATATAGAATTTTAGCTGGTTGTCTTTACAGACCTGATCCAGGAACATTCCCAATGGTTTATTGATTATCCTGTTTTTAAATTCAATCCTTGCCAGCCGTTCAGCATCGTATTTAAATTTCAGGTTCTGTTCCCCGGAGATCTTCATTAATACTTCATCAAGGTTGCAGCACATCCATCCATCCAGCCTGGTTTGTGCATATTCCTTTGTGAGTTTATACTGCCCGTATACCTCGCCGGAAGTGCCGGACAATATGAAGAATATGATCATCAGAACTAAAAATGCCAAATGGCCGGAACGAAAGCTTTTTATCCGATATGACGTTTCCCGGCTATTTTGGCATGTAAGCCAATATAAAATTCCTGACATATTCAATTTTTTTGTGAGCTTCGGAACGGCACGTAAACAAATGATCAGAAGTCTCTGGTGTAATTACAACAAAATCGGTTGGTGTAGGTGGGGCGAAGATATCCTGACGGTTGAAGAGGACAAAAAGGAGTAGACCAAAGCGATAATTCAGTAGACAAAAAGGCCCGGACCATAGGAGGGAGATACCCTTCATTCTTTGGATCTCCATGATGCCGTGCAAGGCTCTGACGAAAAACAGGCGGGATCGATTTAATCGTTCTTTTTTATTAATTTACAAACGATTACTAAGTCATTCAAATTTCAGAGCATGCTTGCGGTAGTAAATATTGATCCTCTCATGTCGAAATTCGTGTTACTTTCCCTGATTATCATTGCTGTAGGGATGGTATTAAGGATCCTCAGGCAACCCAGTATGATTACCTATATCCTGGTAGGGGTAGTGGTGGGCCCCTTTGGTTTAAAACTGATCGCGGATGAGGCACTGATCTCGAACCTGGGATCCATGGGACTGGTATTGTTACTCTTTTTCATTGGAATGGAAATACATCTCCCCGACCTGATTGCCAACTGGAAAGTGTCCGTATTTGGGACCTTGCTGCAGGTACTGATAAGTGTTTCGATTACCTGGTTGATAGGGTATTTTTTCGGATGGGCAATCAGCCAGGTCATTGTACTGGGATTTGTATTGAGCCTGAGCAGTACCGCAGTAATTGTTAAAATGCTTGAAGAACGTCAGGAGCTTGGAACACGGGCGGGGAGGTATGTCCTGGGTATTCTTTTAGTGCAGGATATCCTGATCGTACCCATGTTAATCATTATAGGGTATCTTGGGGGACACAGACCTGATGGTATTGAGCTGGTGAAGCAGCTGGCCGGAGGATTTCTGATTATTGGTATCATCCTGTATGTACTCTGGAAGAAGGAAATCAAAATTCCCTTTCAGAAAATTTTCATCGTTGATAAGGAGCTACAGGTATTCCTGGCATTTATCCTTTGTTTCGGATTTTCTATGCTTACAGCCTGGTTTGGCCTTTCAGCGGCCCTTGGGGCTTTTGTTGCCGGTATCGTGGTTTCTTCAGTACGATCTACCCGATGGGTCAGCGAGAGCCTGCATGCTTTCAAAATTCTTTTCGTTGCGCTTTTCTTTGTTTCTGTGGGAATGCTGATCAATTTGCAGTTTATCCGGGAAAACCTGGGCACCATCGTGCTTCTTGTTTCCCTGATATTTGTATTAAACAATGCCATCAATGTACTGGCCCTGCGATCCTTCTGCAAGGACTGGAAAGTAAGCCTGTATGCAGGATCGCTCCTTGCCCAGGTGGGGGAGTTCAGTTTTATCCTTAGCTCCATGGCCTATTTTTCGGGAATTATCGGGGACTTTGTATACCAGCTTACGATCAGCATCATCGCGCTGAGCCTGTTCCTGAGTCCGTTTTATATCAACCTGATCCGATGGTCAACCGGGATAAAAAAACACTAGGGCAACCGGCTGTTCTTCAAACAACATTCCTTGAATCACTACGTCACCTGCTTCGTGTTTTATTCCCTAACTTTGAAAATATTGAGTATCGCTCATGAAGGTTATAACTACAGAAGCCATCCCCATAAAACTGTGGGCAGAAACAGTTGAAGAAGGCGCACTGCAACAAGCCAGGAATCTGGCCAGGCTGCCGTTTGCTTTTCGCCATGTAGCACTGATGCCAGATGTACATGAGGGCTATGGGATGCCGATCGGTGGGGTGTTGGCCACCAGAGATGTAATTATCCCCAATGCGGTGGGTGTTGACATTGGTTGCGGGATGTGTGCACAGAAAACAGATCTTCGGGAGATCGAACCTAAAATCCTGAAGCAAATCCTGGGAGGCATCAGAAAGTCGATCCCACTGGGATTCAAGCGCCACAAGGAAAAACAGGATGCCGCGCTCATGCCCATACCGGAGGACATCCCCCGGAACGGAATAGTGGACAGGGAATATGACCATGCCCGGGAGCAGATCGGCACTTTGGGGGGTGGCAATCATTTTATCGAGATTCAGCGGGGAAGAGATGGCTATATATGGCTTATGGTTCATTCAGGAAGCCGGAACCTGGGGCATCAGGTTGCAGAGCATTACAATAAGCTGGCAAAACAGCTCAATGAAAAATGGCATACCGGAATTGATCGGTCAGCAAACCTGGCTTTCCTGCCTTTGGCAACCGAAGAAGCTAGGGCCTATCTGCAGGAGATGCAGTACTGTGTCGACTTCGCCTTCTCAAACCGGAAGCTGATGATGGGACGAATCCTGGAGGTGCTCCATGACCATACCGGAAGTGGGTGCGGGGAACAGCAGTTTATCAATATCGCGCATAATTATGCTGCCATGGAAAACCATTTCCGTCAGAATGTCCTGGTACACCGAAAGGGAGCTACCCGTGCACAGGAGGGTGAGCTGGGGATCATTCCGGGATCACAGGGGACCAAGAGTTATATTGTCAGGGGAAGAGGCAATACGGAAAGTTTTCAGAGTTGTTCACATGGGGCAGGCCGGGTGATGGGCAGGAAGCAGGCCCAACGGGAACTGGATCTGGAAAGCGAGAAGGAAAGGCTGGATAAACAGGGGATCATCCATTCTATCCGGTCGGTCGATGACCTGGATGAGGCTCCGTCAGCCTATAAAAATATTCAGGATGTCATGGATCAACAGGCTGATCTGGTGCATATTGTTGAGGAGTTGTCTCCCCTGGCCGTGGTGAAGGGATGAAAACTGAATTATTCCTGGCAAGTTGGTTTGATGTCTCCTTGCAGATGCATCCGTTAAAAATAGCAGGAAAGCCAAACACATTTAGTATCTTTATAAAGTACTGAAATCGTTATAGCCCATGAATTCCAGTAGTTTCAGATTTCGTTCTTCATTGATTTTCGCATTAGTGTTTCTTCCCGGGATTTGCGTATTCGTGAACAGCCAGGATCTACAACAGGGGGGTGATGCGAAGCGCCCGCTGATCATTCGTTCAGGGGTGTCTGGCGCGTTTGGGCTTTCGGATCTGCATATTGATAATAGCCTGCGCCCCCATCCTGAGATGAGCCAATACTATAACCTGCACCCAAACCGCTTTATGAGGGTCGGGGCTATTCTTACATTCCAGCCGGCATTTTTTGGCGAGTATTTCCAGCTTGTGACTGATCCTTCCTTCACGAAATATTCCTGGGGTAACTTTGAATACCAGGAATATGATTCCCTTGGAAATTCCATGGATATTGATGTGGAGACGATTGAACTTCCCCTGTCGCTCAGGTTTTCTTTTCTCCCATACTCCAAAAAGGTACAGCCCTTCCTCCGGGCAGGATATTCCCTGGGACTGATCTTTGAGACGGAAGCACAATTTCAGTCAAAGATCTTCACAAGTACAGGAAGAGTTGAATTGTATACGGAAGAGTTCCCTTTTGCCCGCTTTCAGCATGCTCTTTTTGTGTCCGCCGGTGTCGAGTTCAATTTTCAATGGTTTGACCTTACCCTGGAGCTCATGATCCAGAAGGGGGAAGGCATTGATAGTGTGGGAAGGGGGAGCCAGTTTATGTCCCTGACCACTGTAAGTAATTATTCTCTGCAACTGGGTATTTTATTTTAAGCAGGCAAGCTTTCATCGTATTCAGGCAACTTCCAACTTCCTGCCATTTAAAACCGGAAGAAGGTTATCAGTCAAGAAAGTCTTCCTTTCTCAGCCAGCTTTCACACATCCCTGGCCAGCGTGAGCCTGCATAATTCGACTTTTTCACACTGAAGCCATGGCCTCCGCGAGGGAATATATGCATTTCGACAGGGATCCCTTTTTCTTCTAATACCTGGTGAAACAACCGACTATTTTCTGGTGATACGGTATGGTCATTTTCTGAAGCAACAATAAATGCCGGAGGGGTATTTTCATCCACCAGGGTTTCTGCAGAATATTTACGGATTAATTCTTCCGGGGGATCTTCACCCAACAGGGCATGAAGGGATCCCTGGTGAGTGAACGCTGGATCCATGCTGATTACAGCGTAGAGCAGGATCATAAAATCGGGACGCGGACTGATCAGGTCGATGGAATCACGCCGGGGATATGTTTCCCGGGAATAGCTTGTGCCCAGGAGTGCTGCCAGGTGGCCTCCGGCGGAGGTCCCAAGAATTCCTATGCGGTTGGGATCGAGCTGCCAGTTGGCCGCATTGGCCCGAATGATGCGGACGGCCCGCTGGGCATCCTGCAGGGGGATGTCCTTACCGTTGGCATGTCCTTCAGCCGGGAGCCTGTATTTCAGGACGAATGCTGTAACCCCGATGGAGTTGAACCACTTTGCGATGTCTATGCCTTCTTTATCGTAAATGATCATCCAGTATCCGCCTCCGGGGCAGATGAGGACCGATGTGCCATTGGGTTTTTCCGGCCGGAATATTTCTATCGTCGGATCCTGGATCTGGCGGATGGCCCGGTTGGGGTTGAAAATGTTCAGGTTTACATTGTTGCGGATTTCTGTCATGGATACCTGTTCCGAACCGGGGGCTTTCCCTTCCCAGAGGGGTATAATCTGGCCCTGCTCGGGCTTGCAGGAGCCCAACAGAACACCCAGGAGCAGAAGAGGAAGAAGATACCGGGGAAGGTGTATCATTAATCTTTTTTTTTCAAAGGTAGGGGATTTGAATGGTATTTGTGAATGGATCTGGTTCCGGAAAGCCTGGCCGGAAGACCACGCTTATCGGGGGAATGATATTAGTCTGTGGAAAATTACTACTTTTAAGAGAGAAAATACTTCAGAGCTTTGTTTGAGATCTTCTTCACGGCAACAGTCATTATTCTTCTTACCCTGCTATTGGTCCTTGAAGTGGCCAGGCCGGTGTACCTGATGCTTTCGGCTTTGCTTGTTCTTACCCTTGGAGGAATTCTGGATGTCAGGGATGCCTTTGCAGGGTTTTCCAACCTGGGAATGCTGACCATTGCGGTTTTATATATCATAGCCACTACCCTACAGAGTTCCGGCTTGTTCACCCGGTTTATCCATTCTCTGCTAGGCAGGAAGAACAAACGTTTCATGTACCTGAGGTTCCTGCTGCCGGTATCTGTTATTTCAGCTTTCATCAACAACACTCCCCTGGTCGCTACCCTGATACCGCAGCTGAAACGTTGGGCAAGGAAGAATGATTTTCCTGTATCCAAACTGCTCATCCCTCTATCGTATGCGGCTATCCTGGGAGGTATGTGCACCCTGATCGGAACAAGCACCAACCTCGTGATCCATGGTATGCTGATCGATTACGGGGAGAAGGGGTTTGGTTTTTTTGAGATCGGCACTATCGGGCTGCCCGTGGCCCTTATTTTCATTCTGTACCTGTCATTTATCGGAAGCCGGTTTCTTCCCGAACACAAAGACATGCTCACTGCCCTCAGTCATACCACCCGTGAATTTGTAGCCGAAGTAAAGGTGGAGAAAAGCTGCCCGCTGATCGGCAAGACCATTGAGGAGGCCAACCTGCGCCACCTCAAGGGACTTTACCTGTTCCAGATTGCCCGCGGGAGGGAGGAGCTGGCTCCCCTTCCGCCCGATGAGGTTTTACAGCTGGACGACCGCCTGTTCTTTACGGGGCTCCCGGAAACCATCTTTGACATTCTTAAAACTCCCGGATTTTTGCTGGTTAAGGACCCGGAGTTCGACCTGGCCAATCTCGATTCTGATAAACACCGGACCTTTGAAGCCGTGATCTCAAATGGATCCCCCCTGGTAGGTTGTACGGTCCGGGATAGTGGGTTCAGGACCAAATACCAGGCTGTGATCCTGGCCATTCATCGCAATGGTCAGCGCATAAACAGCAAGGTTGGCGATATAGAATTTCAGGCCAACGATACGCTATTTCTCCTGGCAAAAAAGGGGTATGAAGGCAAGTGGTACCATTCTTCGGATTTTGCGCTGGTCAGTGAGAGCGTAAAGGAATATTCGAAACCCCGGGCCAAAGGGAACCTTGCCCTGGTCCTGATCGCCCTGATGGTCATCAGTGTGGTTACGGGACTGATCTCTTCCATGTTGCTCGCTGCCTCCATCACCGCAGGTTTGCTTCTGCTTTTGCGCATCATCAGTTACCATGATGCCCGCAACGCGGTTGACCTGGATGTGCTGCTGATCATTGTTGCTGCCCTGGGGATCGGGAAAGCCATCGATCAGTCGGGGCTGGCGTCTCTTATCGCATCTTCCGTTATCAAAGCCCTTCATTCCTTGGGGACCCTGGGACTGATTGCCGGCATTTTTTTTCTCACCAGCTTTTATACCGAGCTGATCACCAACAATGCTGCTGCAGCCATCCTGTTTCCCGTTGTATTTTCCACCGCTCACAAGATGGGGCTCCCGCTTCAGCCGTTGATGATCGTACTGGCCATTGCTGCTTCTACCTCTTTTGCCACCCCGATCGGGTACCAGACCAACCTCATGGTATACAGTGCCGGGGGCTACCGTTTTTCGGACTTCCTGAAATCGGGACTTATTATTAATGTGATGGTGGGGGTGGTGACGTCCTTGTTGGTTTACTGGATTTATTTCTGAGAGGATTCCCGCGGATAAACGCAGCTAAATAAGGCTGATTTTCGCAGACAACACTACACCTTCTTTCCCGACTTAGCAGGTTGATCCTTTATTTTTCTTTGTAGAGCAGGACAACGGGTATGGCGAGGAAGGCGATTGCGGCACCGAGGATGAAGGTTGTGCGGTTCCCAAGGTGGTCAATACAAACTCCGGCAGACAGGGCGCTCAGCGAACCGACAAGGAAGTTGCTGGTCATGTAGATGCCATTGATGAAGGGCATATGGTCCCTTTTTTTCTGGTGGATCATGGCCAGGAAGATGGGGGTGGGTGCAAGCAGGGTAAAGCCAAGCAGGATCAGGAGGGGGTAGGTGAACTGATCCCCGTAGAGGATGAAGAGGACTGTCAGAATTGGCGAGGCAATGGTACAGATCAGGAGGGTGGAGCGCCTGCCAATGAAATCGGAGATGGTCCCGGAAAGGAAGGTTCCCACCGTCCCGGAAAGGTAGACGATAGAAAGGGAAACCCCTGCAATCCAGTCGAGGCTGCCTTTTTCCTTCAGGTAATCCGGCAGAAAAAAGGTAAAGCACGATTTCATAATACCGTGGCTTAAGCTGATTCCCACAATGATCAGCAGCATCGGAAGGAATTCACGGAAAGCCCTGGAATACTGGCCTCTGCGCTCTTCGTGAGGAAAATCTTTTCGCAGATCGACATGCCGGAACCGGATGAAGAGGATGAAGGACGACACCAATCCCAGGGGAATCAGCCGGAAGATGCCTTCAAACCCCCAGAGCTCAATAGCCCCGATTACGATGATAGGGCCCAGGGTCCGTGCCAGCTCTCCGCCAACCATATAGAAGCTCATGCCCCTGCCCGGGCGGTCGCCGGAAATATGGCGGATCATCACCGGAGTGGGAACATGGAACATGCTTGCGCTGATACCGGAAACCAGCATCAGAATGACCAGGAAACCATAGCTTGGTGCCACTCCGATCAGGCTCATGGCAATGGCCGTAATGGAGGGGGAGACGATCATGAAATACCGGATGCGGACACGTTCCGCCAGTATCCCTATGTAGGGATTCATCAGGTTGGGCAGCCGCTGGATAACGGATAGCAGGGCAAACAAGGTATGGTTGATCGCCAGCTTCTCATAGATGATCAGTTGCACCGGAGCCAGAAAAGAGGTATAGATATCATGAATGTGATGCGACAGGCTGATCAGGAAGACATCGAAAGATTTGAATTTTTCCGGCTTGCTCATAGTGAAAAGAATTGAAGGGGCAAAGATAGAAAGATTGTGGAGATTGTCCTTCGACAGGTTCCTTTAGACAGGCTTAATGCACGCGGAGGCTACCGGCGACCACAGGGATCTGTTTTGCCCAAAGATTATAGTAGCGGGATTCTCTGGTGAGAAGTTCTGAATGGGTGCCGCTTTCTACTACCTCTCCGTTATGGAGGACATAGATCTGATCGGCATGCATGACTGTGCTGAGGCGGTGGGCGATCAGGATGATGGTTTTGTTTTGCTGTCGAAGCGCCGACAATGCCTGGTGTATGGATTCTTCCGAGGCAGAGTCCAGGGCTGAAGTAGCTTCATCGAGTATGAGGATCTCCGGATCATGATAAAGCGCCCGGGCGATGGCAATACGTTGTTTTTCGCCCCCGGAAAGGGAAACTCCCTGCTCCCCCAGCCAGGCGTTGAAGCCCCCGGGCAGCTGTTCTATGAAGCTGCGGATGTTCAGGAAATCGCACACATCAATAATCCGCTTCATGTCCGGTTCGAAACAGCCAAAGGCGATATTTTTCGTGATAGTCCCTGCGAAAAGTTCAATTTTCTGGGGGACAACACCGATCAGCCTGCGCAGACTGAAATTACTGATATGTTCGAGGTTGTAGGAACCTATCTCTATGCTTCCGGATTGTATGGGGTAGAGTTTTTGGATCATGGCGGTCAGGGAGGTTTTCCCGGAACCGCTTTCCCCGACAAAGGCAGTGGTACGCCCCTGCCTGATTACCAGATCGAGATCCCGGAATACCATGGCCCGCGTGCCATAGCGAAAGCTGACGTTCCTGAAGTGAATATCCCCGATGCGGCCGGCTGTAAGTTCTATTTTCGGACCCTCAGCTTCCTCAGTTTCCAGGTCCATGATCTGAAACAGCCGGTCGGCAGCGATGAGTGCATCCTGAATGCTCTGGTTCGCGCGAATGAGCATCCCCACCGGAGAAATCAGGTATCCCAGCAGGGCATAGAATGAAAGCAGTTTTCCGGGGCTCAGCTCCTGGCCAATCACCAGCCATGATCCAAACCAAAGCACGCCGATTGTCAGACCCCCTGCAATGAATTCAGCAGCATTGGTACTGAGGATGCTGCCGCGGGCCGACCGGTAGCTGGACCCAAGCAGGCGCAGAAAGCGATTTTCCGACTGCAGGGCGGTGTAAGCCTCGGATCCCGACTGCCTGATGGTTGCAATTCCGGTGACCGACTCTACCAGCTGGGATTCCAGGTCGGCAGCATGCTCCATGATCTTTCTGAGGTATCGCCGGTTCAGCCTGTTGAACAGGAAGTAGACCAGGCCGTATAATGGAAGGCTCAGCATCACCATCATCGCCAGCTTCCAGGAAAAGATGAGCATGATTCCCAGGGTAAAAACGATGATCAGCGCGTTGACAATCAGTTCAAGCGACACGTTGTTTATCAGGGCCCTGATTTTCATTGCATCATTCACCCGGGAGATGATTTCCCCCACCCGCATGGTGTCAAAGAAGCGTTGTGGCAGTGTCAGCAGGTGGCGGTAATATCCCAGGATCAGGCTGGCATCGATCTGCTGGCCGGTTTTCAGGGCATAGAAGCTTCGTATCATGTTGATGTACACCCGGAAGCACAAGAGGATGATCATGCCGAAACTAAGCAAGCGCAGGAGGTTCAGGTTGCCGCTGATCAGCACATGATCGATAATGAAGCGCAGGTAAAGCGAGGTAGACAAGCCCAGGATGCTATAAAATGCCGCGCCGAAAAGGGCCTGTACCAATACCGGGCGATGGGGCGACAGCAGTTTAAAGAATCTGCGCAAGAGGGAGTCGGTTTGCCTTTCTGTCTTAAAGTCCTGTTCCGGGACCAGAAGGACCAGCACGCCGGTCCAGCCGTCAAGGATCTCCTGATGCGTTTTGCGCTCCAGGTTTCCGGTTGCAGGGTCCATAATGAGCATGTGCTTTTTTGTGACCTTATAGAGCACCACGAAATGGTGCAGGACATCCTTCACTACCAGGTGGAGGATGGCGGGAAGGGGAATTTTTGAGAGGCTGTCAGGGATGCCCTTCACCCCTTTTGCTGAGAAGCCCATTTTTTCTGCTGCCTCTACAAGTCCCAGGATATTGGTCCCCCGCTGATCTGTGGAGGCCAGCTGCCTGATGCGCGACACAGGGATATGCAGCCTGTAACTGGCTGCTACCGATGCCAGGCAGGCGGCACCGCAATCGGTCATATCGTGCTGTTTGATGCGTATAGATTTTTTCATAGGTTTTTTCGAAGTGAAAGGGGGGCGGGTGGATACTTAGTTTACCCGGCTTCGTGATGGGTTCATCCGGTCGTCTGCTTTTTGGTACAGCAGCTGGAACAGGGACTTCCTGGCCACGGGGAATACCGCATTGACTGTCATTCCTTTTCGCAGCATACCCTTCATACCGTTTTGCCGTTTGAGGTAGTTCCTGTCGAGGGCACATTGTACCCTTAACAAAGGCTGGTTTTCCAGCACAACAAGCTCTTCCGATAGGGTGAGGATCCGGGCCGGAACAAATCCCCACTCGTTATAGTTAAAGGCATCGACCTGGATACGAACTTTCTGGTTTTTATACAGATGGACGATATCTTTTCCGGAGATATAAACCTCTGCGATATGTGTGGAATCGCGACTGATCATTCCGCGGCCCTGAACAGACAGCGGGACCTCTATTACCGGCAACAGGACAAGGAAGAGGGTCAGCAGGGTAATTGCTGCCAGGTAGAGGCTCCTGCCCCTGACAGAATTCTGGTGGTGGAACACCTCTTTTAGCCGGAAGTGTTCAGCCTGAGGAAGATCGGTTTGCATGGCTGATGGTACAGAGATTAGCTGGCTTGTTAAAGGCAGCCGCCCCGAAGGGCAGCTGCGAACAAAACCAATTCATGAATACAAAACTCCAGTCAAATTTTAGTCCGTGAAAAGGATGGCTTCGATATCGATACCCTGTAGTAGCAGGATGTAGACAACAAGTGGCCAGAGGAGAGGATTATACGCGATACCACCACCATTCAGTTCTTTCAGGTCGGTAGCAGGCAGCTCAACACACTCCATTTTTTGCAGGTTAGCATTCTTCATGGCATTACAATTTTACGATTAACGGCATCATTGCCAGGAGTAAAGATATGGGGCGTTTGTGCAATTTTATTGCATTTTGGGACTTTTTTTGAGCTTAATATGGAGCGTAGCCGGAAGACTTCGCCAATCGGTTTGTTCGGTGGTGGTGGGTTTGGAAGAGCTTGCTTCGCTGGGGCTTGCCATGGCGGCGGCTGCGAGACAAGTATAGGTGGTGGACTTCAAAGTTGGGAAAAGAGTTTGATCTGTGTCATTGTGAGTGAAGCGCAGCTAGCTGACAGCAAACAAAAAAAGGCAGCTGCTTGCATGAGCAGCTGCTTTTCTGTTACCAATAGCTGATCGCCTGGGTGGCCTGCCTGAAAAGGGCGGATTTTTGTTGTTCCGCCAGGGCTAGCTCTGCCAGATGGATCAGGACTATACCATCGAAGATTCCACCTGAAGCAGTGAGCAGTTCGTCCTGTTCCAGGTCTGAAACGGGGAATCCCCTGAATGAAGAATTCATAGACCTATTGTTCATTTTGAATAGCATGAAATCTACAACAGGTGATCAATGCCGAATGGGCGGAACCAGTTACCTAAAAGCTCCTTGATCCGCTCATCTTCGAGATTCAGAAAAATGCTGTCACCTCCGCACAGCCTGACATTTTCTGCAGGCTGCATTTCGGTGCAGCGGCAGGTTTTTAATACTGAATTTTTCATGTTACATCCTATTACGGTTAACGGCACTATTGCCTGCAAACAAAAACACTTCGGTTCGGACCCGTTGGTGGGGTTTTGTCTGATAAGATAAAGGTAGGGTGAGCTGGTGCAATTTTATTGCATTCAGAGGATTTTTTATGGAGGGTTGATAAAAAGTAACAAGGTGGGATTGGGAGAGCTTGCTTCGTATGCGCTCGCCATGGCGGTGGCTGCGATTGCTGTTACTGGAATAGACAGAGCAGGGCACGACCGGCCCTTCGGCCTGCTCAGGGACCATGGGGAACAATTAGAACCCGGACCCTGAGCTGGCTGACGGTTGGATTAGTCAGCAGGTTGGCCCTTTTGTTTTGCCAGTGCCTTTGTCAGGAAATGGTAGTGCAGTGCCAGGGCAAGCAGAATACCCGGGAAGATCATGATCATGTCCCAGGGGTCAATGGATTGGTGGAATAAAAAATAATTTTTAAGCTCGTATCCATAGTTAAACAACAGGGAAATGAGGAATACCTTCATTAAATTGGTTTCAAAAATCCCGAATACGAGTGTTATTCCTGCCGCTCCAAGAAAATTCGGCAAAATATTAAATATAAAATTTGGCGAGGCAGGGCGCCACTGACGCTGGATCAGCAGGACCAGGATCAAAATCCCTATATTGATCAGAACGTACAGGGATTGAACGGGGAATTCCGTCTTAATGTCTGAGAAGCGGCGGCCAAATTTGGCTGTAAGTCTGGTAAACGAATTCATGATATTTTAGAGGTTGGTTAGTACTCAGCTGGTAATGATGATTTGAAATTACTTTGATCAAAAATAGCCATAAAAAAAACCTTATTCCTGGAAGGCGGCTATTTGTTACAATAGCCGCCTGGAAACCTATTAATTAGTAGAGGCTTTTGCATAACCCTCTTTATATCCTTCCATAAAAACTGAAGGATTTGTAACACTGTCCCAGATGGCATTCCCTACTAAAGTAACGACAATCCACCAGTATCCACCTGATGTGTTTTCCAATTCAACACGATCAAGTTCACAAACAGAATATTGATCTGATTTCATTATTTTCCGTTGGTTTTAGGTTTAATAATAATATTGCAGAGTTTTGTATTCTCCTGCGGCCAGGGATTTGTTTGCATTTTTGGACAGCCATCCGAAGACATAACCCAACCAGTAGGCTGACAGGGGTTCACTCCCGCTTCCCCGTAAAGTTTCAGAAGCACTCAATTCAGAACAATCAAATTTCTTCAAATCTAAATTTTTCATCTTGTCAAATTTTTAAGTATAACGGCACTATTGCCTGACAAACAAAACTTTCCGGTAACGGGTCCGATGAAATTGTTTCCGGTTGATAGGATGAAAGTACAATGTCTTTGTGCAATTTCATTTCACTTTATGTTTTTTTTCAAAGATTTATGGTTTTGTTCAGCGTTGAGCCAGTTTGCCGGATTGTTACGGATGTATTGCCGGATGTTGCGCAGGGATTGTGCGTCCCTGATGATGTGGTCGTGGAAGCGGGGTTGCCAGCGGAAGGTGGGATCCTGTTTTCGGGATTCGGTTGTCACAGCAGATTTATAGCCCCTGATTATGGATGATAAATTTTTGCGCTGGGGGCCATATTTATTTGGTTTTGTAATATTCGTGGGTTCGAAAGGGTAGATGGCAGGTGTGGCGTCTTTGCTGGATGCAGGATTAGAGACGCCAGGCATGGCGTCTGTGCCGGGTTTGGTAGATGTATGACTAGAGACGCCAGGCATGGCGTCTGTGCAGTTGAATTTATTTTGGCCTATATGGATTATTCCATGAAAATGGTTTGGCATTACCTGAAATTCATCCAGTTCCAGATTCATATCCGGCCTTATTTCGAGAGTTCTTAGCCATTCCGATTTAGCAATTTCTCCTAATTTTGATAAAATCATTTTTCCTTCGACAATATCTCCAAAATAGCATTTCATTTTTCCAGTGCAGATGGTAATAAAATAGGAAGCGTTGCTGCCGTAATCCCAGTTGGGCAGGCGGGCAGATGGGATGCGGTATTTTTTACGAGTGCTTTTTGGCATGGGGTGGTTTGATTTTGGTGATTATTTTATAGGTGCAGGGAATGGTGTTTGTACTGGGTTTGGTGGATTTTAAATTAGAGACGCCAGGCGTGGCGTCTTTGCCGGATTTGGTAGATGTATGACTAGAGACGCCAGGCATGGCGTCTCTAGGGTTGTTAACCTACCAGGAGCCGGGTTCTTTGTTTTCCGGCAGTGCCCTCCAGATTCAGGATTTCCTCCGGGGATAATTCCCGGATGTCGATTTTAAAGTTTATCCGATAAGGTTTTGTGTAGGCGAAGGAATTAAGATCCCTCCGGTACTCGACTTCCAGGCCCAGGTCCCTGAGCTCGCTCAGGAAATTGTAGACCTGACGTCGGCTGATGTCCATTTTTCCGGCAAGGATCTCGGCATTGCCGGTATTCTGCTGACGAATCAGCTGGTCCAGTTGTTGTAAACGGTTTAAGTGTTTAAAAAACATAAGCTTAGAACTTTAAATTAAACATAACGCGATTCCTTAGCAGGATGCTTTTTTTGGTATCGCAGAGGCCAAAATAGAAAAATTAGCTGTTGAATGCAAGTTTTTTAGAAAGTATGTGGTAGAGACACCCCAGTTGGGTGTCTCTACCACATACTTTTACTATCTTTAATCTAATTATGAAACGATTCCTATTTATTTTTGCTTTTGCCCTGTGGACGGCAGGGGTGATTTCTGCCCAGGTGGTATACCAGGATGTCAGTAATCCGGGGATATACGAATTCCTGGACGAGATGGCGAATATGCAGCTTATCCGGGTAAACTCGGTGGTGAAGCCATATTCCAGGGAGTTTATTGCGGAGTGTCTGAACGAGGTGCAGGCGGATTCTGAACACCTGAATCCACGGCAGCAGGCCGAGCTGGAATTCTACCTGAAGGATTTTAATAAGGAACTCCTGTCTGCACGTTACTTTCCGAAGCGTTTCGATATCCTGTACTACAGTGATTCGTTATTTACCTGTACGATCAATGGCATCTTCGGCGGGCAGGCCTGGGTGAATTCGAACGGTTTCAAT
Organism: Bacteroidales bacterium; assembly: GCA_016931575.1. Taxonomy (GTDB): domain Bacteria; phylum Bacteroidota; class Bacteroidia; order Bacteroidales; family UBA10428; genus UBA10428. The sequence continues at coordinate 84,194 of JAFGEO010000070.1, forward strand.
TACCACCGCTGGTATGGGGCTGAACTTTCAAGCTATATGGGCAAGCACCTGGGATTCTACGCCAGCATGCGTGACAATGCCGAGCGCTACCCTACGGCTGATACCGGAATTATTACAACACGGCACGGTGGAACCTATCGGTCCGGTGACTATAGCGAGATGCGCGGCGGCATCACCTACGGATGGAAATGGGGGGATGTGGCCCTGGTGAAAGAATATATCGAATGGGGGAACTCGTACCGCTACCCCAATATCATTTCTTCCAAAGCACCTTCCTTTGCCCAGTTCCGGCTGCACCTGGCACCGGCCGACTGGTTCGAGTTCAATTATGTGCATGGGTGGCTGGTATCAGGGGTCATGGACAGCCTGAGGTCGTATAGTTATAATGGTGTTCAGCACAATATTTATCACAGCAAATATATTTCAGCCAATCTGTTCACTTTTAAACCCTGGAAGCGGCTGAACCTGTCTGTAGGTAATTCAGTGATCTATTCTGATCAATATCTTAATCCTGCCTATTTTATTCCTGTTTTCTTTTATAAGTCTGTGGATCATAGTTACTACGGAAGCACATCCTTTGGAGGACAAAATTCACAGATGTTCATTGATATCAGCAACCGGCTGATCAGGAATGTACACATGTACTACAGCATGTTTATTGACGTGATGTCGTTTGGAAGTCTCTTTGATCCAGAGACCCATGCCAATCACTGGAGCATGCTGGGGGGGATCCGGTATAGTAACCTCCTACCCAATACGACACTTACCTTGGAATATGTACGTAACCACCCGCTGGTATATAAGAACGATAACCTCACTACCCTTTATAATTCCAACTGGTACAGTTTGGGGCACTACCTGGGGGATAATGCGCAGGAGCTCTATGTAGCAGTGGATCTCCGGCCCTGGAAGACTTTACATCTGCAGGCCTGGTTTTCGCTGGCGCAAAAGGGACCTGACCGGGTTTATGATCGTACGTCGGATCCTGTAACGGGTATTCCCATGGTGCTTGGAAATACTTTTATGGAAAGTGTGGAATGGCAGAAAGAACTCCTGGGATTTCGCGCAGAATATCAGCTGCTGAATGACTTCCGCTTCTTTGTTGAGCTGGAGCAGCAGAACATGGAGGGGAATGAGGAACGGTATAATACGGAGTTTTGGAGGGGGGACCTGGTGACGTTCAGCTTTGGGGGGAACTTTGGGTGGTGATTTTGTAAAGTATGCAATCCAAAACATCCTGTTCATCCGACAGTCTGATCAGCGATCCGTTTTGTTTCATCTGCCTGAAAAGCCTCATGAGATCCTCCAGGTAATCTTCAGAATTGGTTAGAATCTCCTGCTTAGCCTCATCCCTGGCTTCATCTTTCGGACCTGGCCAACCATCAGATTCCAGGATATTTTTTAAAGCGGAGGATCCAAAAATTTCATTGTGCAAGTTAATTGCACAAACCGGGCCTATATTTGAATCAGCAAACTAATCTAATCACTTCAGGCCTGTTAGTGGAAAATCTTGTTTGTTTGGCAATAGTGCATTAACTTAAATTTCTTGAACTATGAAAAAAATGTTAGGTGATAACTTTGGTTTATCAGAATTAAATCAACGGGAGCTTGAATCAACGCATGGCGGCATTTGGCCATATATCGTTGCATATGTTTTGGTTGAGGCTTTTCTAAATCCATCTGCTCATATTGAAGCCTTTAGAGAAGGATGGAACACAATCTAATAAATAATTAATAAATTTACTATGAAAACAATCGATTTAACAAAGGAAGAATTGATTACTACAAATGGTGGTAGTGAATTCTCTGAAGGCATATTTCGCCTGCTGGGCTTATTGACAAAATCAGCTACATATGTAAATATGTCTGATCCTGCAAATAAAATTTAATATTCATTTTTTGAGGATTACACTAGTTGTAATCCTCTTAATCTATTTACAGCCATGGAATCATCCTATTCTATTCTGATACTGGTTATTAAATCAGTTCTCTCGGTGTTGTTGTTTATTTTTTTTAATCAAAGATTTAAAAAGGCCAGTGAGCTGTTTTATCGCGTAAGCTCCAGAATTTTCTTTGTATTTATTGCGTTTACGCTCCTGTTTATTCTGTTGAAAGTCTTATCGCCAAACAAATTCTTTGAAGAAATACCCAGGCTCGACTTTATCGATTTTATCCTGGTTTGTCAGGTGGCGGTATTATTCCTGGTCAGGGAAAGGAAGAAGTAATACGCTGTCCATCACTTGTCAGGTAAATGCCGGGAAAATGCACGGAATGAGAATTATTGCTGATTATCGGGAAGCTGCATCTTCGGTGCCCGATAGATTGAAGGAGTTGGGGGTGGAAGTTGAGTTAAAAAGCCTGGATATTGCAGATTACATCGTGAATGGCGAACTTCTTGTTGAAAGGAAAACCAGCAGGGATTTTGTGGTTTCCCTGATCCAGGGGAGGCTTTTTTCACAGTGTGGGCGTATGAAAAGATCCCAGAAACAGGCTGTTATCCTGATTGAAGGGGATCCTTATCAGAGCGGACATGCCATTGATCCTCAGGCTGTCAGGGGAGCAATTCTTTCGATTTCTGTTTGCTGGCAGATCCCGGTTATCTTTTCTGCAGATAAACTGGATACTGCAAACCTGCTCATCATGGCCGGGCATCAACGGATAAAAGAGCAACATTCACAAGCTGTGAATTATCGTAGTTCATATAAGCCGGGAGGGAGGGATGTTCACTTCCTGCAGGGATTACCGGGTGTTGGACCTGTTTTAGCCGGGGCTTTATTGGAACGATTTGACAGCATTGAAAATGTCATTCTTGCCAGTGAGGAGGAAATGCTGGAAATCGAAGGTTTGGGGAAAACGAAGATCAGAAGGATCAGGAAGTTCCTCAGCAAAGGATTAAAATAGTTGTAAAGGGTCAATACGAAGGAATTCCTTCCAGCTCAGGTGCTGATTGTCTATAGAGTAGGTTTTAACCGGATTGAATACTTTGCGGAATGTATCCATGCCATTATATGGACCTGAGTTAGCCTGACTTTTAACTTCTATGGCGATCATCTTGTCGCCGTATTTTAACACGAAATCTACTTCTTTGTCGCGTTCACGCCAATAATAAACATCAAAGGATGATCGAATAGATTGATTTATCAGGTAGCCTCCAATACAGGATTCAATAATACGTCCCCAGAGAGCAGGATGATTGGGAATTTCTTTTTTCAAAATCTCGGTTTGAGCGGTTAACAAGGCATTGTTATGTACCTGAAATTTTGGAATGGAAGCTCGCCGGCGCAGCGGGGCTACGGCATATTTTTGGATTCCGCTAAGCATGCCTGCTGTTTCCAGCAGGTGGAGGTAATGGCTGAGCGTAGTTGTATTCCCGGCATCTTGCAGCTGCCCCAGGATTTTTGTCATGGATAAGATCTGTCCCGAATAAGTACATCCTAATTCGAAAAGGTTTTTCATTACAGCTGGTTTGTCGATGCGGGTTATCTGGATGATGTCCCGGCTTATGCCCGTTTCGATGAGAGAATCTTTAATGTACGATTTCCACCGCATTTCATCCCCAATGATGCCTGCATGAATTTTCGAGGCTCCTGACACCGGGCTCTAAGCACTTGAATTTCTGACCTATGGAACATTATTGACAAATTACTCAATATAATAAGTAAAATTGACATAATCCTGGTCAATTTGGTCTGTTTTCTTTATTGAGGAAGGCTAATGGGTTTATACCCGCTATTCTTCAGGCTCATCTCCAGCTTCGATGTGTTTTCCGGAATTTCCCATACAAGCGTAAGGCTGTCAAGGCAATAGAGTTTATCGCTTTCGGCTATTTTTTTGCCAATTCCCTCCCTGACCCTTTCCATATAGGAACCTTCGGGAAGCGGCAGGGGAGTGAAATCATCATTTTCGTATAATCCTTTGCAGATCAGCGGGGATCCGCCATCGGTCCTGAGCAGGCATTCACCGGTTAGGAAAAAGGGAGCCAGGGTGTCGGGAGGGGCACAGTTAATTTGCACCAGTAGGAATAGCTTACCGGGAGTAGCCGGATCGATCCGGTCAAAACCGAGGGTTTCCCAGTTCCTTTGGGATAGGTGGTCGGACAGTTGAACGGAACTTACTTCAAAATCCCAGGGAATGGTTTTGGCTGTTGTTTTTGTGGTCGAGGGTTCTCCCTGGCAGGAAAGAAGCGCTGCCAAAATGATAAACCCCAGGCAATAAACACTTGATTTTTTCATAGGATGGACGATTGGGTTTGAACAAAGGTAGGAAAAAAAGGGGGATGGGTTTATGGGTTGATGGTTTATGGGTGCTTATTGGATTGGTGGTGGGGAGTTGATGTTAGTGGGTTTGTTTGATGTTGGTGTTTTGTTTAGTTGTTTATGCGTTTAGTTGTTTAGAATGCTCCGATAAAGGTAAATGCTAAATTCGAAGGTCCGACTAAACGACCGAATAAACAATGAGAAGCTGATGAGGTTGATGGTTTATGGGTTTTTAGGTTTATGGGTTGAGGAACTGAGGAACTGCTGGCTCTATTCAGGGAAGGACGGTCTTGCGGGCATCACCGGAATGCCCATCCCGCATGTTACTTTTAGGAGAGGATTTTTTGAGAACCTCGTTATTGCTGAGTTTATAAAAGAAAGATATCATAAGGGATTAAGGTCCAATGCTTATTTCCGGAGGGACAATAAGGGGTCAGAAGTTGATTTTCTGATCGATGAGGGTGAACAGCTGCTTCCCGTTGAGATTAAATCTGGCAGCAGCTTTGATCCCGGGTTTTTCAAGAGCCTCCTTTACTGGAATAAGCTGGCAGGAAAGTCTGGTGCCGCTGACAGTTACGTTATATATGGAGGAAATACAGATCGCAGCTACCTGGAGGGAAATTTGATATCGTGGAAGCGTATTCATATTTTAGGAAAAGATTGATCCGAATAAATAACGTTCGACCAATTCTGCCCTGAATTTCAATTCAGGGCTACAACATGTTTCGTTCTTACAGATTCTGTGCTTAAACCTTCCAACGAGGAGCACGACATTTCCAGGCAGTACGCCCATCTGCTTAGAAAAATTTCCGGAACACTATCAACACGATCCTGGATGAGGTGGTCAGTATGGTCGGGAATATGAACATGGACAAGGTGTTCGTTGTCTGGAGGATTAAAAAGCCAGGGCTGCAAATGCCCTGACTGGAAAATACCGGCATGAGTTTCTTCCATGAGCCTGATTGAAACATTGACCCCTGGCCGGGATTTCAGAAAAGAAGAAGGCTGTCCTGAAGGGGACAGCCTCTTTTGTTCTTTGATGAAGCAGGGCGGATGTGCCGCATGGAAAGGATGAATGCTATTCCTTAACCAGCCGTTGCTGGAAGTTTTGGGTGGAGGAACGGACCACTAGGTAGTACATGCCGCCGGGCAGACTGCTGATGTCAAGCATTTCATCGGTACTAACACCATCCTGGCGGATCAACAACTTGCCATCGGTACTGAACAGACAAATCTGAGCCTGTGATGGCAGATTCCCGATCAACACCTCATGATGTGCAGGATTCGGATAAACGCGGATCGTTGATTCTCCGATTTCTTTCAGGGCAGTAGGATCAATCCATTTGGCATACAAGGTAATGTCGCCGGTTACTTTTGTCGCTGCAAAATCCCAGGCCTGAGTCAGGGCTTCATCCTTGAACCATCCTCCAAACACATAGCCTTCTTTCTCGGGTTCCGCAGGTTCCACGATCAATGTCCTGTACAGCGCAACCACCGGATCGGGGGTATAATTGCCTCCGTTGGAATTGAAACTCACCGTATAGGGATTGGGTGACCAGTTGGCATACAGGGTCATATTGGCCCGGATGGTATCCGTGGCAAAATTAAAACTGTCGACATACTCAGGCTGGAGGTACCAACCGGCAAAGCTATAGCCTGTCCGGGTGGGATCGGCAGGTGGGGTTGCCAGTGAGTCGAGACAGGTCATCACGGTTGAATTCTTAATGGTCCCTCCCTGGAAAGCCAGCGAGATGTACCGTGTTGTTGTATCGCGGAAAAGGTAAGGCGTAAACGATTTGAAATCCTGCCGCCAAACGGTCCACTGGTGTCCTCCGGAGTATTCCCAGTAATGTACGGTCAGTCCATGCTCCCTGAACATCTCCAGTGCCTGCATTCCTCCGTCATAAGTAATGTCGTATTGTGATCCTTCTGCAAAATAAAAATACCTCATGCTATTTTCCACCTTTGTGGCGGTGGTATCAAGGAAGGCGTCGGCCTCATCGAACAGATCCTGTGAGAAATACCCCGAACTCAGGATGGCCATGTAGCCAAACATGTCATAGTTGAGGATCCCGACTTTCATGGATTGCTGACCCCCCCAGGATAGTCCTCCGACACCCCGGCTGTCTTTATCGGTTTTCACACGGTAATTCGACTCAACATAAGGAATGATGTCGGTTAACATCTCATTGCTATATACATCGGGGGCAAGGTTACGCCCGTCTGTCATTACCAGGATCATGGGGACAGCCATGTCGTGGGTAATATAATAATCCAGTACCGTGTCGGCCTGCCCATAGTCTTTCCAGTAGGTATAATCCTCTCCGTATCCATGCACCAGGTAGAATACCGGATAGTGATTGGTATCCGCTTCATCGGTGTATCCGGGGGGGACATACACGTTCATATGGACCGAATCACTCATTACGGTGGAGTAATAGGTAATGTCCTCTGTAGTGCCCTTCTGGGCCTGGCTGGAGATGGTCAGCATGCTTATGCATGCAAATGCCATGGAGAATCTTTTCACCATACGCGTCATTTTAAGTGTAGAATCAGTTTTCACGTTATTTATTTTTAGTAGTTAGATGTCGTATTCGTGCGCTACCGGGAGGGAATAAAAAATGCAGAGCCCCTACCCACCCTTCTGAAAGCCAGCTACACCATACCATACTGAAACGCTTCTGTCAAGCATCCGGCATTCACGTATTCCATTTCCAACAGCAGCTTTGCGCCAACCCGCCTGTTGAATGTAAATGTAAGAAAAAAAACAGACAGCCCACAAGGGAAGGTGAACGATGCGCTCATTTACTGTGGAGTAGTCTTTATACTCACCCCCGGTCGTTGACCGGACCCTCCCCTAGAGAGGAGGGATGGGTGGCTTCTATTTGAGCAGGCAGGGGTGGCGGGTTTAGCGCTTTTTGATTTCTCTGCTTGGGAGGTGCAGGAACTTAAAAACTCCCCTGCAGTTATTCTACTTCGTAAACAATTTATATAATGTAAAATAAAAATTACAAAAAAGCCTATATTTGTAAAAATTAATTATCATTATGGCGAAGGAAAAGATACTATTACTTCCCAAAGAAAGAAAACTGCTTAAGGAGGTGGGGGAAAATATTAAGCTGGCGAGGCTCAGAAGGAAATATTCGGCGGAGCAGGTAGCTGAACGGGCTAATATGAGTCGCCCAACCCTTTTGTCGATTGAAAAGGGATCTGCGAGCGTAAGTATGGGATCTTATTTAAAAGTGCTAATGGCACTTGGCTTACAGGATGATCTGCTGTTGATCGCCAGGGATGATGAGTTGGGACGAAAAATTCAGGATGCCGGACTTATACTAAAGGAACGGGCCCCTAAACGTTTCAATAGCGATGAATAGTGAAAAAAGACTTACTATACGGGTGTATGCTCATTGGCAGGGTATATCCGAGCCGTTTTTTATCGGTAACTTATATGCTGAAAGAGTAAGAGGATCTGAAATATTTTCTTTTGAATATGATAAGGACTGGCTTTCATCCGGGCATGCACAGGAACTAGATCCTGATTTACAGTTATTTAAAGGGATTCAATACCTTGGAGATCGTCAAAAAGCTAATTTCGGGATATTTATGGATTCATCCCCTGATCGTTGGGGACGTGTATTATTGCAGCGAAGAGAAGCAGTGTTGGCCAGAAAGGAACAGCGGCCTGTTCGAACACTTTTTGAGACGGATTATTTGTTGGGTTTATATGATGCGCATCGCATGGGAGCTCTTCGGTTCAGAATTGAACCAGACGGGCCTTTTCTGGATCAGGCCGATGAACTGACTACACCGCCCTGGTCATCCCTCAGAGAACTGGAATCTATCAGCCTTAAGCTCGAGGAAGATAACGCTATGGATGATGAGGAATATTTAGAATGGCTCAATATGCTTATTGCTCCGGGATCGTCGCTTGGAGGGGCAAGACCCAAGGCAAATATTGAAGATGATCAAAAAGATCTATGGATTGCTAAGTTTCCAAGCCGGGCAGACCGTATGGATTCAGGTGCCTGGGAGATGGTGGCTTATCAGTTGGCGACTGCCTGTGGTATACGCATGGCAGAATTGTAAGCAGCAACTTACAATGCACAGAAAATGGCAAATAAGGATGTACAGGTTTTAGCAATTAAGCATGTCCATTTTTCCTGATTAA
>JAFGEO010000071.1 GCA_016931575.1 Bacteroidales bacterium
CTGCGGGAAATATTCATGATCATGAAAGGAATTAACAATAACCAAAAAGAAATCGGTATTGATTCCCTCTGATTCACATACTTCCCGAATAGTACGGTCTTTGAAACCAAGCTGAATATCGAACCGGTTAAGAATCGGCAGGAGCAGGTAATTCTGGTGAATGAGCTCTGCCATTTTCATAGAGGCTGTGAATGGCATATTCCTGTTTTTATTATTGATTTTCAGACTTCCGAAGTGAAATTAATACATCTGTGTCTTAGTTACAGGAAGAAAGGGAAAATCTTTCAATCTTTATCCGCGCATTTAAATAGCACATCCTGGTCAGCTAGGCTTAACGGGTGAATTTTTTTCTTACAGAATTGCCTGCGGTGCTTCTTTTCGGTGCATGCAATTCCTTTTTCGAAATGCCAATGGCCTGTTCATCTATATGATAACCAAAAGGTTCTACGTGAAGAATCACATCCAGCACTTCGTAGGAGAGGTTGTCACGAATGCTCTTTTCAATCTCGTGGGAAATATCATGCGCATCTTTAAGACTCATCTTTCCGTCTGCTTCGACATCGATGTTGATCATCAGTCTATGACCCACTTTCCGGATCCTCATCCGGTGGGGGTTCCTTACTTCCGGAAAGCTCTCAACCAGTGAAAAAACCTGTTCGTAGATTTTCTTTTCGATGTTGCCGTCCATCAATTCCAGGTTGGTTTCAATAAATATCCGTACGGCAACCCAAATGACCCAGAGGCTGACAAAAAAAGCCACGAAGGTGTCAAGGACAGGCAATCTGAAAATATGTGTAAATATCAGACCAGCCAATACCGAAGAGGAGATGACCACATCGCCCTGCATATTTTTGGCATTCGCCTGAAGCATTTTGCTATCTACTTTCTTTCCGACATAGGCCTGGTACCAGGCAAGCATAAACTTCCCCATGATGGAAACCACAATGGCAACTATCGCCAGCTTGCCAGGCATTTCAGAAGTGCTGCCCTCAATGAACCTGTTGATAGTGGAAATGGCCAGCTGGGCACCGGCAAAAAAGATGATAAAGGCCAGGGCAAGTGTCGCATTGGGCTCTGCCTTCCCATAGCCATACGGAAACCTGACGCTGGGCGGTTTTGTGAGCAGATAGGCTATAAACAGTGTCATAACAGATATAAGAACATCGCCGGTTGAATCTATCCCGTCAGCGATCACCGACAGGCTGCCGGAAAGCGAACCTGCCACCAGTTTAAACAGGGCAAGAACCGCATTGCCAACTATGGCAACCCAGGAAGCACGTTTTATTTGTCTGGCCCTGTCTGGCATATTGTCTGATTTTTCAAAGCGTAAAAGTAATTCTTTCGCCGGAATGGGAAAAGAACCTGCATCAATTTACCCGCTGTGGTATGCCAGGACAGGGGAAATATACCCTTAAAATGGCTTGATAACAAAAAATTAACTTTTAAGAAACGGATATGCGGGGGCAGATCATTATTTTTGATGCAAAGTATGGATCTAATGAGGACTACCACCCCAAAGCAACTTGCCATCCTGATTTCTCTTGCGACCTCCATCGTTCTGGCTGCTTCCAGCATCATTTTGAACTCCCTGAAAGGGGAGAACCTGCTGGTATGGATCCTGTTCCTGGCCTTAGCGGTATTTTTCCTGGTATACCTGATCGTGTTTTACTCCATCAACCGGTTCATCATAAAGAAGATAAAGCCAATTTTTAAAGTCATTCGTGATACAAACATACCGGATGAGGAACTCCTGAATTCCGTGGAAGACAGGGATCTGATCGACGATGTCCAGAATGATGTAACCCTCTGGGCACGTAAAAAGGCCAGGGAGATATCGCAACTCAGACAGCTTGAACGATACCGCAGGGAATTCCTGGGGGATGTTTCACATGAATTGAAAACACCCGTATTTAACATTCAGGGATATGTTTCAACGCTGCTTGACGGGGGACTGGAAGATGAAAGCATCAACCGGCATTACCTGGAAAGAACTGAAAAAAGTGTAAACCGCCTTATTTCCATCATTACCGACCTGGAAAGCATCTCACGACTTGAATCCGGGGAGTTGCAAATGGAATATTCCCGCTTCGACATCACGAAGCTTGTTGAGGAGGTCTTCGATGAACTTGAGATGAAAGCAAAGAAGGTCAATATCATGCTGAAACTGGATCGCGGAGGGGAGAAAGCCATATGGGTTCGTGCAGACCGCCACCGGATACTTGAAGTGATGAACAACCTTGTCGGGAATTCAATCAAGTACGGGAAAGAGGGGGGACAAACCACCGTTTCCTTCCTCGATATGGATGATCATCTCATGGTGGATATAACCGACAATGGTATCGGGATTTCCGGGAAGGATCTTCCCAGGATCTTTGAACGGTTCTACCGCACCGATAAAAGCCGTTCCCGCGAGATGGGAGGGACCGGGCTGGGGCTCGCCATCGTGAAACATATTATTGAGGCCCACAAACAGACTGTGAACGTGCAGAGTAAGCCCGACAAAGGTACTTCATTCTCATTTACTCTTCAAAAGGCTTAAGCAAGTACACGATCTGCTAAATTCACTGATTATCAAAAACTTCACTTCATTTTATTTTAATTGGTTTTTTCTGATCATAAATCTATCTTTGTGCATTTTTAAGCAGGATCATCAAAAGCAGAGTTCCATGAGTGTTAAGTTTCCTGAATACAAGCCATTAGATCTTTCAGCGATTAACGAGGAGATCCGGAAAGTGTGGGAAGAGAAAAATGTCTTTCAACAAAGTCTTGATATACGCAAAGGCGCAAAGCCTTTCATCTTTTATGAAGGACCCCCATCCGCAAACGGGAAACCCGGGATCCATCACGTGATATCGCGAACCATCAAAGATATTTTTTGCCGGTATAAAACGCAGAAGGGATTCCTTGTGGAGCGTAAGGCAGGGTGGGATACCCATGGATTGCCGGTGGAGCTGAGTGTGGAGAAAGCCCTGAATATTACTAAAGAAGATATTGGTAAAAAGATCAGTGTGGAGGAGTATAACAGTAACTGCCGCAGGGAGGTTATGAAATATACCCGTGAGTGGGAAGACCTGACTGCCCGGATGGGTTACTGGGTAAATATGGATGATCCTTATATTACCTATGATAACCGCTACATCGAATCGGTCTGGCATTTGCTGCAGCTACTGTACAAAAAGGGTTTGCTGTATAAAGGCTATACCATCCAGCCCTATTCACCCGCAGCCGGAACGGGACTGAGTTCTCACGAGCTGAACCAGCCCGGTTGTTATCGTGATGTGAAAGACACCACCTGTGTAGCTCAATTCAGGGTTATTAACAACGATCGGTCGGCTTCAATTTTCGCTTCTCCCGATGAGGAGCTTTATTTCCTGGCCTGGACGACGACCCCCTGGACGCTTCCTTCCAATACAGCTCTTGCCGTGGGAGGTAGCATCAGGTATGTAAAGGTCAGGTCCTTTAATCCCTATACCGGGTCCCCCATGAGCGCTATTCTTGCCAGGGACCTGATGAGCGTGTACTTCGACCCGAAGAACGCTGAACTGCCCATGGATTCCTATGAAACCGGGAACAAACATATTCCCTATGAGGTATTGGCCGAGTATTCCGGCAATGATTTGAAGGGTATTCAGTACGAACAGCTCATCGACTGGGTGAAGCCTGAAGGTAAGGCATTTGAGGTACTCCCTGGTGACTTTGTGACTACTGAAGACGGAACGGGAATCGTCCATATCGCCCCCACTTTTGGTGCGGATGACTACCGCGTTGCGGCCAAATATGATGTTGCTGCACTGCTGGTTACCGATAAGGAAGGAAATGCTGCGCCGCTCGTCGACCGTAAGGGGAGATTCTTCAGAATCGAAGACCTGGATGGTAATTTCGTGAAAGAACAGGTGAACCAGGATACCTACCGGGAATTTGCCGGCAGATATGTAAAAAACAGTTATGATGAGAATCTGAGCGAAGATGACGCCACCATTGATGTGGACCTTGTGGTCATGCTCAAAATGCAAAATAAAGCCTTCCGTATCGAGAAACATACCCATAATTATCCCCACTGCTGGAGAACGGATAAGCCGGTATTGTATTACCCCCTCGATTCATGGTTCATTAAGACCACTGCCCTGAAAGACCGGTTGATTGAGCTGAACAAAACAATCAACTGGAAACCTGAATCTACCGGTACCGGACGTTTCGGGATGTGGCTGGAGAATTTGGTGGACTGGAACCTGTCCCGTTCGCGCTACTGGGGCACGCCCCTGCCCATCTGGCGCACAGAGGATGGGACTGAAGAGCTGTGTATCGGCTCAGTTGAAGAACTCAGTAAGGAAATTGATAAGGCCGTTAATGCAGGTATGATGGATGAAAACCCGCTGACTGCAAAGGGTTTTGTCAGCGGTGATTTTTCGAAGGAAAACTACGAGAAGATCGACCTGCATAAAAATACTTTCGATAAGGATGCCATTACTAAAAAACACCATGTTGTCCTGGTTTCGGATTCCGGAAAACCCATGTACAGGGAAGAAGACCTGATCGATGTCTGGTTTGATTCGGGAGCCATGCCATACGCACAATTCCACTATCCCTTTGCGATCAGCGAAGAAGAATTTGGCAAAAGGTTCCCGGCTGATTTTATTGCTGAAGGGGTTGACCAGACCCGCGGATGGTTCTTTACCCTGCATGCGATCGCTTCCATGCTCTTTGATTCAGTTGCCTACAAGAACATCATCAGTAATGGACTGGTGCTTGACAAGAGTGGCAACAAGATGTCCAAGCGGCTTGGAAATGCAGTGGATCCTTTTGAGACCATAGAGAAATATGGTTCCGACCCGCTGCGCTGGTACATGATCACCAATGCGCAACCCTGGGATAACCTGAAATTTGACCTGGACGGGATAGAAGAAGTGAAAAGGAAATTCTTCGGGACACTCTACAACACCTATTCCTTCTTTGCCTTGTATGCCAATGTCGATAAATACGACCATTCCCATGCTGAGGTTCCTGTTGGCGAAAGACCTGAAATTGACCGGTGGATCATCTCCCTGCTAAATTCCTTAATCAAGGAGGTTGGTGAACATTACGAAAATTATGAACCCACCAAAGCCGGCAGGGCGATACAGGAATTCGTAATTGAAAACCTCAGCAACTGGTATGTACGTCTCAACCGCAAGCGATTCTGGGGGGGTGAGTTTGACAAGGATAAAATTGCTGCTTATCAGACGCTCTATACTTGTCTGGAGGTTGTATCTGTCCTTATGTCGCCCATCGCACCTTTCTATGCCGACAAGATTTTTAGTGATCTGAATGCATGTAGCCGGAAGCATAGCCTTGATTCAGTTCATCTCATTGATTTTCCTGATTACCGGGAAGAGCATATCGACCTGGATCTCGAAGAACGGATGATGATCGCACAAAGCATTTCTTCCATGGTTCTGGGGCTTCGCCGGAAAGTGAATATAAAAGTGCGCCAGCCCCTTGGTAAACTGATGGTCCCGATAAGTGATCTGCACTTCGAGGATCAGTTGAGAGCCGTTTCAGGCCTTGTTCTTTCCGAGGTTAATGTGAAGGAGTTGGAGTACCTCAAAGATACCGCTGGTGTTCTGGTGAAGAAGATTAAACCAAACTTCAAAGTACTGGGTCCCAGGTATGGAAAGATCATGAAGCAACTGGCAGCTGCCATTGCCGGGATGGACCAAAACGCGATTGCTGACTTTGAAAGCCGGGGCGAATGTGAGATCCGGGTGGAGGATCAGGATGCCAGGCTAACACTCGAAGATGTGGAAATCGTATCGGAAGATATTCCCGGATGGCTCGTTGCAAACGAAGGAAAACTGACTGTAGCCCTGGATGTTACCATTAGCGATCAACTCCGTGAGGAGGGAATCGCACGCGAATTTGTGAACCGGATCCAAAACCTCAGAAAAGGCAAAGGACTTGAAGTGACGGACCGGATTGAAGTTAAAATCGGGATGCATGATTCCATTAATTCTGCCGTGAAAAATTTCAATAAGTATATCGGTGAACAGACCCTGGCCAAACGGGTTGAACTTGTTGACAGGAAAGAGCTGGAAAGCAGGACTGATCCGGAAATAATTGATGATGAGATAGAGACCTATATCCTGGTTGATAAGATTTGACGGGATATCGTTCATATATCAATATTTTTTATACTTTTAGATACTTAAACAATACGACTATGGCTGAAAAGACAAGATATACAGACGAGGAGCTTTCAGAATTTAAACAAATAATTCTTGAGAAGCTCGATAAGGCCAAGAAAGATTATGAATTGCTGAAAAGTGCCATAACTCAGAGCGAAAGTAACGATACACAGGATACTTCTCCCACTTTTAAGGTCCTTGAAGAGGGAGCTGCAACTTTGTCAAAGGAAGAATCCGGGAAACTGGCCCAGCGACAACTGAAATTTATTCAACACCTCCAGGCAGCGCTTGTCAGGATTGAGAATAAAACTTATGGGGTTTGCCGTGAGACCGGCAAGCTGATCTCTAAGGAAAGGCTCCGTGCTGTACCTCATGCGACATTATCCATAGATGCCAAGCAAAAGCAAAAATAAAAGGCCCAGCGCCGGGAAATGTTTGGAGAATCCTCCAAACATTTTTTATTTATAAGCCTTTTTCTATTTTTGGCATAATTTTTAGCAACTAGCTCATGTCCATAAAACTTAGGTCACTCCTCATAATATCAGTATCAGCGGTTGCCGTTGTTTTACTGATCATTTTATTATTCAATCACATCGTTTCCAACTCAATAGGAAATCCCCGGAATATAAATTTCATTATCTACCTGACAGTAAACCTTGGGCTGGCTGTAAGCCTGGCACTTTCACTGATGGGATTGCATACCGGGAATCGGTACTATTATGTCTGGGCAGTGATACTCGGCGTCCTCGTATTCGATCAGGGTCTCAAAATTCTGATCAAAACGAATATGACCCTGGGCTATAAACCCGTTTTCGGGGATTGGTTCATCATTAATTTTATCGAAAATCCGGGGATGGCATTTGGAGTCGACATACCCACCAAATTTGGCAAGCCCCTCCTGACAATTTTCAGGCTGGTTGCGGCTTTCTTTATTGCCTGGTACCTGCGCTCCCTGATCAAAAAAGAGGCCCCGACAGGCTTCATCATCTGCCTCTCCTTCATTTTTGTCGGTGCGATCGGTAATATCTTTGATTCCCTCTTTTATGGGATCATGTTCAACGAAAGCACCAGAACGGCTGTCGCAACCATCTTTCCTGATGATGGCGGATATGCACATGTTCTGTATGGGAAAGTTGTGGATATGTTCTACTTCCCCATTATTAAGGGTCACTACCCGGATTGGGTACCCCGCCTGGGCGGCCAGGATTTTACCTTCTTTAATGCAATCTTCAATGTTGCTGATGCAGCGATTTCTGTGGGCGTGGCAAGCATACTTATCTTTCAGCGTAAATACCTAAAGACTTTCAGCTAGTTCCTGATAACAATCCAATTCTTTTCCGGTGAGTATTTTTGTTCCGGTTCATATTTCGGCAGGAAAATGCTATTTTTGTGGCCACAATAATAAGAAATTTTTGGAGTATGAGGGACGTCGTCATTGGGATTGATATCGGTGGTACATTTACCAAATATGGCATTATCGATAAAACAGGACATTGCCTGAAGGAGAATTTTACCAGTACAGATAAATATCAGGAGTTTGATATGTTTCTGGAAAATCTTCAGACAGAGATAGAAGAATCGCTTGTATCCATCACTGAACGGGTTGAGGTTAAGGCAATCGGTATTGGAGCTCCCAACGGGAATTATTATAGCGGGACCATTGAAAATGCACCTAACCTTAACTGGAAAGGCATTGTGCCTTTTGTTGAACGCTTCAAGACCTTCTTCCCAAATATTCCTGTTGTTCTCACCAATGATGCCAATGCAGCCGCTTTGGGTGAGATGATCTATGGCGGCGCCAAAGGGATGAAGGATTTCATCGTCATTACGCTCGGCACAGGATTAGGCAGTGGGATAGTGGTTGACGGGAAGCTGGTGTATGGTCATGATGGCTTTGCGGGGGAGCTGGGACATATCAATGTGAAACACCGTGGGCGTGAATGCGGATGCGGAAAGAGGGGATGCCTGGAGACTTATGTTTCGGCTACCGGATTGAAACGTACTGTGCTGAAGTTGATGGCCGAGCGGATCACTGAAAGCGAACTCAGGGACTACAGCTTTAACGACCTCACCTCAAAAATGGTTTCTGAAGCAGCAAAAAAGGGCGACGAAATTGCACTCGAAGCTTTCGAAATAACCGGCCGTATCCTGGGTGTGAAACTGGCTGATGCCGTAACCTGTACAAGCCCTGAAGCAATATTCCTCTTTGGCGGTCTGGCACGTGCAGGCGACCTGTTACTCAATCCGACCAGAAAGTATATGGAAGAAAACCTATTCCCGGTATACCGCGGAAAAGTTAAACTGATACTCTCCGACCTGAAAGAAACAAATGCCGCAGTTCTGGGCGCTTCAGCCCTGGCCTGGAAGGAATTGGAAAAGTAGTTTTTTTTCCTTTACTTATACCTTCGTTTCAGAGTTAAAATCTGGATAAGATGGAAGAATTCCTGAAAGGTAAACAAATCCTTGTTGTTGAGGATGAGGAAATTAACTGGTTTTTAATCCGGGATATCCTGGAAGAACAGATGGCGATCCTCACCTGGGCAGAAATTGGACAGAAAGCCGTTGATATGATCAGGGAAGGGCAGCTTTTTGATGTGGTCCTAATGGATATAAACCTCCCAGCTATGGACGGTCTTCAGGTTACCCGCGAGATTCTTAAAATACACCCGCAGATTCCGGTCATTGCTCAAACTGCTTACGCCCTCGACGAAGAGATCGGAAAGGTATACGAAGCCGGTTGCTGCGGTCACGTGTTAAAACCCTTTACCATAGATGAATTGATCGCCGTCCTGAGGAAGGTCCTCACGGACTAATTTTAAACTTTTCCTGCTGCCTCGTTTAAAAAAAACACAAAAGGATTCGCCAGCCTGAAAAGCCGCATGATATCGCTGAAGCTTTCTTCACTCCGGATTTGTTCATCACTTCGCATGGCGATCAGACCATAATTTTTGAATTTCAGGTGCTCAATTCCCGGAAATTCTTTGTCAAATCCCTTTGGGGCGGTTTTAAGTTTTTCACCTGAAACACCTCCAAATTCTTCCACTATGTCCGGACTCTCCACAATTTCAAGGTATTCCTGGAAGTGCTCCACAATATCGGAACGTATGGCCCGCAACACCTCTGAAGGGGGCATGTAAATCCCTGCAGCCACAAAGCTGCCTCCTGGTTCAACGTGCAGGTAGTATCCTGCCTTGACGGATTTTTTACCCCCGGGGGTTAAAAACGCGCCAAAATTGGTTTTATAAGGGGATTTGTCTTTCGAAAACCTGACATCCCGGAAGATCCTGAAAATGCAATCTTTTGGAATGAGGCCAAGCAGGCTTTTATCGAATTTACTGGTCTCGTACAGCATGATCTCCGTGATCTGTTCAAATTCTTCCTGCGCTTCCTGATACAGTTTTTTATTGGCATGGTACCATTCACGGTGGTTGTTTTTCTTCAGCAATTCAAGAAAGGCATACGATTTTTCAAGCATGGTATCGAAATGTGGGGTTGAATATTCGAAATTAAGATAAAATAGCATTCGCTTAATAATTAATATATTTGATTCTTAAAATCCGGAGAATATCTGCAGGCTCACAAATCGGATTGAGCTGGCACTGAATAAAAGGATAGCATGAACAGATTGGCACTCATTGTTGCAGGAGGTAGCGGACAACGCATGATGACGGAAATACCCAAGCAGTTTTTATTGCTTCGCGAACTTCCGGTTTTAATGCATACCCTGAATGTTTTCCATAGTTTCGACCCGAAAATGAAACTGAGGCTTGTGCTGCCTGAGGCTCAGATAGCAAACTGGGAGTCCTTATGTGAGCGATATAATTTCAGGCTTAGACCAGAAATCATTCCGGGCGGGGAAACACGTTTTCATTCTGTTCTTAATGGCTTGGAGGGTATTCCGGATGGAATTGTTGTGGCTATCCACGATGGGGTACGCCCCCTGGTAAGCCATCAGACCCTGGCCAGGTGTTTTGAGGAAGCCGAACGATCCGGTGCTGTGGTCCCCGTTTCAGAGATCAGGGAATCTGTCAGGAAGCTGGAAGGTGAAGTTACCCTTGCGGTAAACCGGTCGGAATATCTGCTGGTACAAACCCCGGCGGCTTTTCATTCTGAAATCATCCGGAAGGCATACAGGCTTGAATATCGTGAGAGCTTTACAGACGATGCTTCTGTGGTAGAGGCTGCAGGTTATAAAATAACCATTACCCGGGGTAATCCTGAAAACATTAAGATTACTTCGCCAATGGACCTGAAAATTGCTGAAGCCCTGATGAGGTGAGACTATTCAGTGCTTTTTTCAATATTACCACCAAGCCTGGTTTGAAAGTCAGTAACTTCCGGCTCACACCGATAAAGGATGTGTGCATTTGCACTAGCGCTGGCTTTGAGCTGTTTATCTGCACATATTTTGGCAATCCCCAATAGTTTTGCACTGATATCAATGTTCTCACTCTGTAAATTCAGAGCATCATAGATGGCTTTTGAATTAACTGAAACAAGCTGCGAGTCAGCATATCCTTTAACATCCAGTACGCTGCCCTCCATGAGCTGTGCATCCAGCTTTTTCACATCGATATCCAGGTAGGCCTTGCTTCCCATTTGCTGGTAGATAACCAGGCTATCGGTTTTCAGGATACCCGTGTTGTAAATATCTGCCTTGCCCGTAAGTTTAATGCTACTGAGCGAAGGAATCGATAGAATGGCCTTTACTTCCCCGTCGCAGTTGATGTTAGTCCTGATCCTGAGTGTCAGCACTCCTTCTTCAATGGAGTGGGAGAAACAATCGATTTCCACATCGTCTGATTTTATCTCCAGACCGGGTTCATCCTGAATGCGTATCTCCAGTTTAATATTACCGGTAACATCGATGGCATGCACATTTTCTAATCCGGATAGATTCTCCTGTCCTTTTGCCCCGAAAGGGATGCACAGTATCGCAATCAGTGTAAGTATGGCAGTTTTTCTCATAATCGTATCGTTTAGAATAAAACTAGTGAAGTAGCTAAGGTAGAAACAATGCTGAATATCCTGTAAAAATAAGGATCAATCCGAAAAGTTGGGAGGAAAGCGAGCTGTTCCGGTAAAAAAGTTATTCAATGACATGGGGACGTTGGCATGAGCTGGTTTGAGAGATGGAGAAAGTTTTGTCAATCGATAAGTTTAAACTCTCTCAACAATTCTAAACATTTTTTGTCTTAACCAAATGGTAAAAGGAGTCAATGAAACATCAAATTTCTACAGAATATGCCAGATCAAAAAATAGAGACCTTCCCTGGCAGACCACAAAAAAAGGGCCTGTCAGGCCCTTAAAAGATAAAAACGGTGAGGTATTGCTAGTTGGTTTTCCAACCGGATGGGTCATTCATCCAGCTCTCGAGCTCTACTTCCTGTTCTGTAAGTTGGTTGCTCCATGATTTGTCAGTTGGCTGTATCATCCAGCTTTCAAGGACCACTTCCGATTCTTCTGTTTCGGTTTCCATGGTTTTCCCGGCTGCCGACCACGTTGCGGGTTCAAACATCCAGTTTTCTAAAACATACTCTATGGAAGAGGCATCACTTGATAAGGCAGATGTCGCTTTCTTGTGTCCCGGGTCTGATGCAAAAGTCAGCAGGGGAATTGTCAGGAGCAGGAATACTAGAGTTCTTGTTTTCATCGTTTTAATCTTTTTTGTTGAAATTGTTTTCATAGTTCTGGTTCGAATAAGCTATTACATTATCTGTGCCAAATCTTATAAAAAACTAGTAAACAGAGATATAGGCTTAATAATTTAGCTTGCTGTTTAAATTAGTTGATCGATAAGCGAACAGAGCTTGTTCGATATCGCACAGATTATAATTTCTGAACGGATAAAACTAAAATTAGTTACATTCGTATAGCTATATTTAACATGACTTTAATCACGTTTACCACTAGCAACTATGTCTATTGAAATACAATCACTTACCAGGTCTTTCGGTGAACAAAAAGCCGTAAATGAACTATCCTTTTCTGTTAATAAAGGGGAGGTGGTTGGTTTTCTGGGTCCTAATGGTTCAGGCAAGTCAACCACTATGCGTTGTGTTTGTGGGATCCTTCCTTATGATCAAGGCGTGATTACCGTGGAAGGGTTGGATGTTCAGAAGAATCCGCTGGATATCAAAAGGATGATCGGATACCTGCCGGAGCACAACCCGCTTCCCCTTGATATGTACATAAAGGAATACCTAAAGTATGTGGATGGATTTTACAGCAAGGCACAGGGGCGGAACGAAAGGGTGGAGCAGATCATTGAGCACACCGGGCTAAAGCTTGAGCAACATAAACGCATTGGCCAGCTTTCAAAAGGATACAGGCAACGGGTAGGACTTGCTCAGGCAATGATTCATGATCCGGAGGTCCTGATACTGGATGAACCAACTACCGGACTGGACCCAAACCAGATTATCGAAATCCGGAACCTGATATCCGGAATTGCCAAAAACAAGACGGTTATCCTTTCCACACACATTCTGCAGGAAGTGGAAGCGATCTGTGACCGGGTAGTTGTACTGAATAAAGGGATCCTTGTTGCTGACGGGACGACGGCAGATCTTACCTGGAATTCGAAAAGAAGAGAACAATCCGTCTTTGTTGAGTTCAGGGATGAGGTAGATCCCGGATTATTGGAGAAGATGGGACAGATCGGTAAAATCCGGACCGTAAACCAGCATTCGTATGTTCTCGAAGGTACAGCAGAAAAAGACCTGAGAGAAAGTCTTTTTCTTTTTGCCATCAAACACAAACTGGTGATTTTGGGACTGCAGAAGAAATCTGACAACCTGGAGGAAGCTTTTCGCGCATTGACACAGCAAAACTAATCTTGCCAGTTGCTAAAAAAAGGAATAAATTTGGAATCTTTAACATAAACACTTTAAGAAATGAGCTATTTATTTACATCCGAATCAGTATCAGAAGGGCATCCTGATAAAGTCGCCGACCAAATAAGTGATGCACTGTTAGATGAATTCTTAAGGCAGGATCCTGAATCAAAGGTTGCATGTGAAACGCTGGTAACTACTGGTTTGGTGGTACTAAGCGGTGAGGTTAAAACCCATGCTTACGTTGACGTTCAAAAAATTGCCCGTGAGGTAATTAAAGATATTGGATATACCAATTCAGACTATATGTTCGAAGGAGATTCCTGCGGAGTGATCTCTGCCATACATGAGCAGTCTCCGGATATTAACCGTGGCGTTGTAAGGGTTAGTGAAGAAGACCAGGGAGCCGGCGACCAGGGGTTAATGTTTGGGTATGCCTGTAAGGAAACTGATCATTATATGCCTTTGTCGCTAGAATTGTCGCACCTTCTGCTTCAGGTTCTTGCTGACATCCGCAGGGAAGGAAAAGAAATGACCTACCTGCGCCCCGACTCAAAATCGCAGGTTACGGTTGAATATGATGACAGCAATCAGCCTGCACGGATACATACCATCGTTGTTTCGACGCAGCATGATGAGTTTGATACTGATGAAAAAATGCAGGCTAAAATCAAGAGCGATGTGCAGAGTATTTTGATCCCCAGGGTAAAAGCCATGCTTCCCAAGCGCCTTCAGGCATTTTTTAAGGAAGAGTATATCCTTCACGTAAATCCTACCGGAAAATTTGTCATCGGTGGCCCTCACGGGGATACTGGTCTGACCGGCAGAAAGATCATCGTAGATACCTACGGTGGTAAAGGGGCTCATGGAGGTGGGGCTTTTTCAGGAAAAGACAGTTCGAAAGTTGACCGTTCGGCAGCATATGCTGCCCGTCATATAGCCAAGAATATGGTAGCTGCCGGCATTGCCGAGGAAGTACTGGTTCAGGTTGCCTATGCCATCGGAGTGGCAAAACCTGTAGGGATCTTTGTGAATACCCATGGTACAGCAAAGGTGGGCATGGATGATGGAAAGATTGCACAGAAAATTGAACAGATTTTCGACCTCAGACCAGCTGCAATTGTCAAGCGACTGGGCCTAAAATATCCTATTTTCAGGGCAACTTCTGCCTATGGCCACATGGGTCGGCAAGCTGAAACCCGAGAAGTGAAGCTTGAAGTTGACGGTAAAAAAATCAGCAAAAAGGTTGAGTTCTTTGCCTGGGAAAAACTGGACTTTGTTGACACGCTGAAAAAAGAATTTAACATCTAGAAGTATTCATAATCCCTGCTGTATGGCAGGGATTATGCTTAAAACGAATTACGTCAGACTATGAGTATTTCTGCAAAACTATTTAGCAAAGAACAAAAATTATCAGTTATTGGTCTTGGGTACGTCGGATTGCCAATCGCACTTGAATTTGCCAGGAAATTTCCGGTAATAGGCTTTGATATTAATGAGAAGCGGGTCAACCTGATGAAAAAAGGTATCGATCCCAGCAAAGAGCTTACTGCGGAGGCATTTGAGAATGTTGACATTAGCTTTACCTCCAGCATCGAAGATCTGAAAGCAGCTACTTTTCATGTCGTTGCTGTTCCTACTCCAATTGACAGGAATAATCTACCCGACCTGAGAGCTCTGAAGTCAGCTTCGAGAACCGCTGGGAAAGCCCTAAAGAAAGGTGATTATGTGGTTTTTGAGTCCACCGTTTTTCCAGGGGCTACGGAAGAGATCTGCATCCCTATTATGGAGGAGGAATCGGGGCTGAATTTTCCGGCCGACTTTAAAGTTGGGTATTCACCGGAGCGTATTAATCCGGGGGACCAGGTACACACCCTGACCAATGTTGTGAAGGTGACTTCGGGATGTGATGCCGAAGCGGGTGAGGAGATCGCCAAAGTGTACGAAAGCATTATTACTGCCGGTATCCACCGGGCACCAAGCATCAAGGTTGCAGAAGCTGCAAAGATCATTGAGAATACACAGCGCGACCTTAACATAGCCCTGATGAATGAGCTTTCTCTCATCTTTCACAAAATGGGTATCAATACCTACGATGTTCTGAAAGCTGCCGGTACAAAATGGAATTTCCTGAATTTCTTTCCGGGACTGGTCGGTGGGCACTGTATAGGGGTTGATCCTTATTACCTGACCTTCAAAGCGAACGAACTGGGGCATTTTGCCCAGGTAATTACTGCCGGGAGGTCTGTTAATGACGGCATGAGCAAATTTATTGCCACCGAACTGGTCAAAGGGCTTATCAAAGCCGGGAAAAACGTAATTAAATGCCGCGTACTGGTTATGGGAGTTACCTTCAAGGAAGATGTCAGTGACATCCGGAATTCCAAGGTGGCAGACGTCATTGGTGAACTGAACGCCTATGGGATCCCTGTGGATGTCGTTGACCCCTATGCTGATGCAGAGGAGGTCATGGAGGAATATGGTATAAGGATGAGCAGTAAAATTGAGGGATGTTATCAGGCCATCATCATGGCGGTTTCTCATAAGGATTATATAGCGCTAGACGATGCTTTTTTCAACACACACCTTGAAAATGGGGGAATTCTTTTCGATGTAAAAGGCTTGTACAGGAGGCTCTCGGATAAGGTTAGCTATATGAGTTTGTAGGCCCGCGAATATTTCCCCGACTCATATACATCACTCATCAAGGAATTGCTAATGTTCCTCATACTAATTTCCAATATGTATTAGGGATGATTAATTTAACTGCACATTTAATGGGTACGCAAGAAACAAATAGTATAAAAAACTTTGCCGTAATTGGTGTAGGCGGATACATTGCTATTCGCCATCTAAAGGCGATCAAGGAAACAGGAAATGCATTGCTGGCATCTCTTGACCCTTGTGACAGTGTCGGGATCATTGACAGTTTCTTTCCCGACTGTAATTTTTTTGTTGAATTTGAACGGTTCGACCGGCATATCGATAAGCTCAGAAGAAACGGGACACAGTTGGATTATGTCAGCATTTGTTCCCCAAATTACCTTCATGATGCACATATCCGGTTTGCTTTGCGGGCAGGTGCCAGTGCAATTTGTGAAAAACCTCTGGTGCTGAACCCGTGGAATGTTGACGCTATCGCTGAGATCGAGAAAGAATACGATAAGAAGATCTACAATATTCTCCAGCTCCGGCTGCATCCTTCCATCATGGAGCTTAAGCAAAAGATGGATGCCGCGCCCCAGGATAAAATTCATGATATCGAGCTGACCTACATTACCAGCCGCGGTAAATGGTATTATATTTCATGGAAAGGGGATATCCATAAGTCCGGTGGTATCGCTACCAACATTGGAGTGCATTTCTTTGATATGCTCATCTGGATTTTTGGTCCCGTGAAGAAAAATTTGGTCCATGTGATGGAAGGGAATAAAGCTTCGGGTTACCTTGAACTGGAAAGGGCACGGGTGAAGTGGTTCCTGAGCCTCGATTATTCCGATATTCCTGCTGAAGCCAGGGGCAGGGGCATGAGAACATACCGCTCCATTCTGCTGGATAATCATGAGATAGAATTTAGCGGTGGTTTTACAGATCTGCATACTACCAGCTATGAAAAAATACTTGCCGGAGAGGGTTTTTCTCTTCAGGAAGCCAAACCTTCAATCGAAACCGTCTATACAATACGTAATGCAACACCCATTGGGTTAAAGGGCGAATATCACCCAATGTGTAAGAAATGAACAAATTCTAAATTCGAAAAATATGACCAAAAAAGTAGCTTTAATTACCGGAGTAACAGGTCAGGATGGTGCATACCTGGCAGAATATCTGCTTAAAAAAGGATATGTTGTCCATGGTACCAAAAGGAGAAGCTCCCTGTTTAATACCGATCGTATCGATCACCTTTATCTGGATCCTCATGTGGAAAACAGGAACTTCGTTCTGCATTACGCTGACCTTACCGATTCGACCAATCTTATCCGGATCATTCAGGAGGTTCAACCTGATGAGATATATAACCTCGCAGCTATGAGCCACGTCAGGGTTAGTTTTGATACTCCTGAGTATACCGGAAACGCTGATGGTCTTGGGACACTTCGTCTTCTTGAAGCTGTTCGCATTCTTGGGCTTGTTGAGAAAACCAAAATCTACCAGGCATCAACTTCCGAATTATACGGACTGGTGCAGGAAGTACCCCAGAGTGAAAAAACACCCTTTTATCCCAGGAGTCCTTATGCGGTGGCAAAGATGTATGCCTACTGGATCACGGTAAATTATCGTGAAGCCTATAACATGTTTGCCAGCAACGGGATCTTGTTTAATCATGAATCGCCCATTCGGGGGGAAACTTTCGTGACCCGTAAAATTACCAGGGCGGTAGCCAGAATTGCCCTGGGATTGCAGGAAAGGCTCTTTTTAGGTAACCTGGATTCAAAACGTGACTGGGGCCATGCAAAAGATTATGTCAAAGGAATGTACCTGATCCTTCAGCATGATAAGCCCGATGATTTTGTTCTGGCAACAGGCATCACAACTAAAATCCGTGATTTTGTTTCCATGTCCTTCGCTGAGGTTGGAATCGAACTGGAATTCAAAGGGGAAGGTGCAAATGAGAAAGGCTACATTGCTGCCTGTAACAATCCTGAATACCAGCTTCCGAAAGGGAAAGAGGTCCTCGCTGTAGATCCGGTGTATTTCCGTCCTACGGAGGTTGATCTGTTGATCGGTGATCCTACCAAAGCAAATACAGTATTGGGATGGAAACCTGAGTATGATCTTGCCGGACTTGTTAAGGATATGGTTGCTTCAGATCTTAAACTGATGAAGAAAGACCAGTACCTTCGGGAAGGTGGTTACCAAACGCTAAACTATTTTGAATAGCAGAACAGAATAAAAGGGGGATGTTCAACATGCCCCTTTCTTTTATACAATAACAGAAACACGTTCAAATGGAAAAGAACAGCAAAATATATATTGCGGGTCATTTGGGACTGGTAGGAAGTGCGCTGGTCAGAAACCTGACAAAAAAGGGATATACCAATATCATTGGCCGAAGTATCGATGAGCTTAATCTGGGAGATTACCAGGCGGTGGACAGGTTCCTTGGGCAGGAAAAACCTGACTATGTGATCCTGGCAGCCGCAAAAGTGGGGGGTATCGTAGCAAACAATACCTACCGGGGCCAGTTTATCTATGAAAACCTGCAGATACAGAATAATGTCATTCATCTCAGCTATGTGCATGGAGTGAAAAAGCTGCTCTTCCTGGGAAGTAGTTGTATCTACCCAAAAGCCTGTCCTCAGCCGATCATGGAGGAATACCTGCTTACCGATCCGCTGGAATATACCAACGAACCCTATGCTATCGCTAAAATTGCCGGCATCAAATTGTGCGAAAGCTACAACCTTCAATATAATACCAACTTTATTGCTGTAATGCCCACCAATCTTTTCGGGCCGAATGATAATTACGATCTCGAAAAATCGCATGTTCTGCCTGCCCTGATCCGGAAGATGCACCTCGGTAAATGTCTAGATAACAGCGATTGGGGAGCCATCAGAAAGGATTTCAACAAAAGACCGGTTGAGGGTGTTGATGGGAAGGCTTCAGAAGAAGCTCTGCTTGGTATGCTCGCAAAATATGGAATAACCAAAGATGCTGGCGGGGCAAAAGTAAGCCTTTGGGGAACAGGATCCCCAAAACGTGAGTTTCTGTACTCCGACGATATGGCGGATGCCTGCGTGTATGTTATGGAAAATGTAGACTTTGCTGATCTGGTAGAAAACCGGAAAAAAAGCCTTGGGGAGATTGCCGAAAAAGAAATACGCAATACCCATATCAATATTGGTACCGGAAGGGATCTGACGATCAGGGAACTGGCTGAGAAAGTCAAGTCGATCTCAGGTTTTGCAGGTGAACTGGTCTGGGATTCTTCCAAGCCTGACGGAACCATGCAAAAATTGTTGAACGTAGATAAAATTCATGACCTGGGCTGGAAAGAGACTGTTAGTCTCGATGCAGGGATTACCAAAATTTACGCCGATTACCAGGAATAACTTAGTGATCCGATGACATAGAGTCATCGGATCACTAAGTTGCTAAAGGCAGTTTGTATTTGCCTCTCCCGGTGTTCCATAATCGCCCGCCAGGAAGGTAGTGCCGCTGGCACACCAGTTTGATCCAAGCAGGGCATCATTCACATCCTTTACGGCAGGATCAAGCTGAACCGACTGGCCTGTCAGAGAGCCCGGAAACCCCGAAGCACCATAGTCCACCCTGCAGATTACTTCCCCGTTGATGCCATCGGTTCCATAGTGATTCAGGTAAATGACATCGCCGCTATTCAGCAACGAGATGTTGCTGTAAACATAATCTACCTCCGCAGCTGCTCCGGCAGAGCGTCCCAGGAGGAGGACCCCGCCGGGCGCCAGGGGGAGGTCTTCGGAAATCACATGGGTATCATTCGTTGAGCCCCGGCGTATTACCAGTCCCTGAAGGTTCACCGTTTCTGTTGAAACATTGGTAATTTCAATGTATTCACCCTCTGCATCACCTATGGCACTTGGATTGTACATGATCTCGGTAATCAGGAGCTCGCCACTCATCGGAAGTTCTTCGTCTGTTATGCTGACTACCTCGGTTTCAAAGGACTCATCCACCAGGATGGCAATGCTCCCGCTCCCGTTTTCTGCCGAAACGCTGATCGCTATTTCATAGTGTTTTCCGGGTGTCGCATCCGGAATACTGCCTGTAAGGCTTAATTCCCGGAGTGCCCCTGCTTCATCGGTGTACAACAGACCGGCCACGATGGCCAACGGGCCTTCATCGAAATAGCCTGCCCGGATTTCGTCTGAGGAGAATGTCAGACTGCCACCGGAATTGCTTACTGTTGTTTCATAGCTTTCGAACCTGCTGATTACAGATGCATCGTAGACTACTGTCACGCGGATATTTGCCAGCGAGCAGGTCAGCGATACTTCCGTTGTTTCACCTTCCCGGATGGTAAAGGTCTCAGAAGTTCCTGAGTAATACTCATTCTCAAAGGCTGCCGGCGCACTATTGTTGGAATGGGCAATAACATAGTAGCTGCCGGCGGGAAGTTCAATGGTTTCAGGCAGCTCTGCTGCCCTGGGATAGCTGAGCGCCTCAGTCCCTGACTCGCTGTAAATCGTTACAACAAACTCCTCAGGTTCTGCGGCCTTCAGATGGCGAAATACATCTTCAGCAGATACGGATATTCCTACCCGAAGTCCCAGTTTACCTGTGGGGAGCGATTCCCGTCCGGTGGGGGTCGAACAGGTGGTAAACAAGAATACAGCCAAAGTAATGAAAATGGCTTCCCACACGGAAATGACTAAATAACAGATTGATTTCATGCTAAATAAATTAAGATTACATATAACGTTTATCAGGAACCAAGATATGGGGCGTTTGGGCACTCCACAAGCACAAGTGGGATTATTTTATAATTCATACTGATTCTAAACAAAGGATTCGAATTGGTTCTCAATCCCTAAGCCATGAATTTCATCAGGAAGGAAGAGGATTTCTCTGACATTTTCTTCCTGAAAGTGTTCGTATTGAAATAATTGCCACTATTTTTGCAGGAAATTTCAGGATAAGTGCTTATGAAACGGACGAAAATAAAAGAACTTTTACAACATGGCAAAACCGGTGAAGAGGTACTGGTTAAAGGATGGGTACGAACCTTCCGAAGCAATCGCTTTATCCATATAAACGACGGTTCCAGCATTACGAATTTTCAGGCAGTTGTTGATTTTGAAAAGCATGATGAGAATCAGCTGAAGCGTATCACAACCGGGGCATGTGTGGCATTACAGGGAAAACTGGTTGAATCCCTTGGGAAAGGGCAATCGCTTGAGCTGGCTGTGGATAATTTTGAGATACTGGGAGACAGCGATCCGAACACCTATCCTCTTCAGCCAAAGAAACACAGTCTCGAATTTCTGCGTTCTATTGCACACCTCCGGCCCCGCACAAATACTTTCGGGGCGATCCTCCGTGTGCGCCATGCCCTGGCTTTTGCCATTCATAAATACTTCAATGAAAAAGGATTTTTTTACCTCCATACCCCCATCATCACCGGGTCGGATTGTGAGGGGGCTGGTGAGATGTTCAGGGTAACCACTCTGGATCTCAATAATATCCCAAAAAATGATGACGGATCAATCAATTATGGCGATGATTTTTTTGGCAGAGAAACCAATCTGACTGTTTCCGGACAATTGGAAGGGGAATTGGGAGCCATGGCGATCTCTGATATCTATACCTTCGGGCCTACCTTCAGAGCCGAAAATTCCAATACCCCCAGGCACCTTGCTGAATTCTGGATGATCGAGCCGGAAATGGCTTTTTATGATCTTAAGGATAACATGGACCTGGCCGAGGACTTTCTGAAATATTTAATCCGGTATGCGCTTAATAACTGTCTTGACGATCTTGAATTCCTTAGTGCGAGGCAGAAAGAAGAGGAACAGAGTAAACCTCAGGACCAACGGTCAATGGAGCTGATCGAAAAGCTGAAATTTATCCTGGAAAACGATTTCCAGCGACTGACTTATACGGAGGCTATTGAGATTCTTGAAAATTCCAAACCCAATAAAAAAGGTCAGTTCCAGTTCCCAATTAACGGATTCGGTACGGATCTTCAGAGTGAACATGAGCGGTACCTCGTTGAAAAGCACTTCAAACGACCTGTGATCCTGGTTGATTATCCAAAAGAGATCAAGGCATTTTATATGAAGCAAAATCCGGATGGTAAAACCGTTCGGGCTATGGATATTCTCTTCCCGGCAATCGGAGAAATTGTTGGCGGCTCACAGCGTGAAGAGGATTATTCCAAACTGGTCACACGCATTAAAGAACTGGGACTTCGGGAAAGCGATTTCTCGTGGTACCTGGATACCCGGAAATTTGGGTCAGCACCACACTCGGGCTTTGGTCTTGGTTTCGAACGTATGGTCCAGTTTGTCACCGGCATGGCAAATATCCGTGACGTGATCCCTTTTCCCCGGACTCCAAAAAATGCAGAATACTAACCGGGATCTGCCTTACGGACCTGTTACCTGCCCGGACTGTTCCTGCAGTGAAATTAAAACGGCATAATATCTGAGCTTTGCCCTGTTTTTCAGGGCTTTTTTTTTATTTTTATAAAGACGATTTGGTATAAGAGTGAAGTAAGATGCTGAAACAAAACTTACAACAGAAACTCCTGCAAAAGCTTTCTCCACAGCAGATACAACTTATCAAGCTGCTGGAAATTCCTACTATGCAGCTGGAGCAGCGGATCAAGGCCGAACTGGAGGAAAATCCCGTGCTGGAGGAAGGGCGGGATGAGGATGATTTTGAGATATCCGAACTGCAGGAGGATCGGGAAAGTGAGAAAGACAAGGATAATGAGGAGTTTTCGATTGAAGATTACCTGAATGATGAGGATATACCTTCATACAGACTGAATGCCAGCAATTATTCAAAAGATGATAAACGGGAAGAAATCCCTTTCTCTACCGGAACAAGCTTTCATGAATTTCTGGAAGCACAATTGGGCCTGCGCAAGCTTGGGGAAGTAGAACATGCACTGGCAGAGTATCTGATCGGGAATATCGATGAGGATGGTTATCTGCGGAGAGAGTTAAGCGCAGTTGTAGATGACCTTGCTTTTTCTCTGAATGTTTCGACCACCGAGGACCAACTTCTGGAGATTCTCCGGGTAATACAGGATTTTGACCCGGTGGGGGTAGGGGCCCGTGACCTCCGTGAATGTCTGCTTCTGCAAATAAGAAGTAAAAACCTGGATCTTCCGGAAATAGCGCTTTCCGAAAAAATCATCCGACACCATTTTGAAGAATTTACCCGTAAGCACTATGATAAAATCCAGAACCGGTTGGGGGTAAGTGAGGAAGAACTTAAGCATGCCATGGAGGAAATCCTCAGGCTGAACCCAAAACCGGGCAGCTCTTTCAGTGACCCACAGAATAAAACCAGTTATGCTATTATCCCTGATTTTATGCTCGATAATGACGACGGGGAACTTTCCGTATCACTCAACTCAAGGAATACTCCGGAACTCAGGGTGAGCAGGACCTATTCTGAGTTGCTTCATAGCTATGCCAGCAGCAAGGATAAGCCTTCCAGCGAACAGAAGGAAGCCATCACTTTTGTTAAACAAAAGCTGGACTCGGCCAAATGGTTTATTGATGCAATCAAACAAAGACAGAATACACTATTACTGACGATGAATGCCATCATAGAATATCAGCAACGTTACTTTCAGGAAGGCGATGAGACCATGTTGAGACCAATGATCCTTAAAGATATCGCTGATAAGACAGGTCTGGATATTTCTACAATCTCCAGGGTGGCAAACAGTAAATATATACAGACGCATTTCGGAATTTTCCCCCTGAAATATTTCTTCTCAGAAGGACTGAGCACAGAAAACGGGGAAGAAGTTTCAAGTCGGGAAATAAAATCGATTCTGCAGGAATGCATCAGTAAGGAGGAGAAACGCAGACCTCTTACCGATGATAAGCTTGCTGCAATACTTCAGGAAAAAGGCTATCACATTGCCCGACGGACAGTAGCAAAATACCGGGAACAACTAAACCTGCCGGTCGCCCGTCTGAGAAAGGAATTGTAATATGGTAACCTTCAAAACAGGCATTGTATGCCACCAGGATTTGAGCCGGTAAAGAACCCCGGCAGCCTTTTGGAATTAAAATATTTCTCACATGCGAACAGCAAAAGTACTGTATTATCTGTTACATCCACTTCTGATGCCCCTCCTGGGAGTTGCCCTGATACTTAACCTGGAACTGAATACTGAATTTTGGACACGGATCGAAGACTTCATTTATCGTCTGGTTCTCCTCTGCACCCTGGTGCTTCCGATAACTTTGTTCTTTTCCCTGTTTGTTCTCAAATTAATCAATGAAGTAGCTATCGAAAGGGCAAGCGAAAGGAAAATATACCTTGCTTTTACTGCATTCTGTTACTACCTGGGGCATTTCCTTATGGGCAGGTTTCTTACTGATCCAATCATCACCCGTTATCCGGCACTAAATCTCATCAGTATTTTCTTGCTGGCTTGTGTTTTTGTTTGCCTTGCCCTGCTGAGTATCTCATTTTTCTGGGAACTTTCCCCGCATATGGCCTCCTCAGGGGGTATTGTTGGACTATTGTTCTTTATTAACCTGGTTTTATCCGTCGACCTGACCTTGTATATCTCCCTCGCATTTTTAATCTCGGGGATTGCAGGCAGCCTGTTAATTATTCTCCGGGATCAGAAGCTGATCCAGTTGTTGACAGGATGGTTTCTGGGTTTCTTAGTGGTAACAGTAAGCCTGTTTGTATTTCATAGTTGATTATTCCAGCGTATCCAGAAAATCCCGAACAGCTTGTTTAAGCAAAACAGCGGATAAGGAGTAATGGGGTATAATACCAGGTAAATTGTCAGGGGAGCAATTCAGGAAATCCGCCAGCTTTAAAGTATCCTGTGAAGACTTCAGGAATAACTTTTTATCTGCCAGGTAGCTGGCCAGGTATTCCTGTTCACTTTGCCCCGGGGTTGGTATGAGTAGGGCACTTCTGCCTAAAGTAGTCAGGTCCATGATTGTGCTGTACCCAGCCCTGCATAGTATTGTATCAGCCTCCAGGATAAGCCGCTGAAGGTCTTCCGTGCTAACATGATTGTACCAACCCTCCTCACAGGGCAGATCCTGGGTTGGAAGTCCCCGGATTACCCTGTACGAGTATTTGTCAGGGAGGGCTCTCAGCTCAGAACGGATGAGGTTTTCAAAAAGGCTGCGCTGATTTTCCGGGCCTGAAATCAGAACCAGGATTTTTTTGTGAGCAGGCGAAGACTGCTTCCTGTCAGGAATCGCCATCCCGCTGAAACGGGACAGTATGCCAATATATTCTGGATGGATGTTCTTCAGCCTGGTATGTGATAATTTTCCGGCCAGATTGTCCTCTCCGGGTAAATCCGGTACCCAGCAGTGGTCAAATTTACGGATCAGTCGGTGATTAATACGGTTTACCCATCCTTCGAACCTTTTCAGAGAGCGGGGGACCTGGATATTCAGTTGGTGAGTGATGAAGATGCCCGGAACTTTCCGGTTCCGCAGGGCGTAGCAGTTGTCAGAGATAACCGCATCCGGGCTTTCAGTTCGAAGAAGTTTCTTCAGTGCCAGATATTCCCTGGCCAGGTACAGCAAGATCCCCGGCAGCTGAAGGAAAAGGCTGGGAACCTGCGATTTACTGGTACTCAGCCTGATCTTCAGATAGGGAAGATTAACTACTTTCAGATCGGGGAATTCCGAAACCAGGATTTTTTGTTGGTCGGGGCCTCCTGAGATAATAATTTCGGCTTCCGCTTCCCGGAACTCACGGATAACAGGGAGCAATCGGGTGGCATGTCCGAGTCCCCAGCTGAGAGGTACTACCAGGATTTTTTTCTTCGTATGCTGGGCTGAAGGCATTATGCAGATACACTGACAGCTAATCCGAGCTGTTTAACCCTTTCGGCGATTTCATTTAAGCTTTTTTCACTGATCCTTTCAATGCTTTCAATGGGTGTGTCGCGGGCAATGGTATAAACCATTACCAGTTCGGGTCGGATCTGATCCAGCAGCTTAAGCCACTCACTGATCTCATGATCGGTGGTGTTATCAAATGGGGTTCCCTGGTATGTTCCCCTGACAAAGAGGGTTTGAAGGGTAAGACCAGATGTGAATTTTTTCAGGTTCCGGACGAGTTTCTCCACTGAAAAATTTCCCAGCGGGCAATTCATGATCCGGACAGTCTCCTCCAGGGCAGAATCCAGCTTCAGGATATTATAATCAACTTTATGCAGGGCATTGAAAATTTTTTCGTTGCTTATCAGGGTAGCATTTGAGAGAACAGCAATTTTGGCTTCCGGATAATATTTTCTGCTGATGGTGATTGTATCATCGATGATTTCAGGAAATTCAGGGTGAAGGGTGGGTTCACCATTGCCGGCAAAAGTGACCGTATCGATTTGCTTGCCCCGCTTCAGGTAATCAGCAAGGAAGGTATTGAGTCGTGCAGCAATTTCTGTTCGTGCCGGCAGATCAGCCTTATACTTAACATAATTCTTGTCGGTTAAGCCGCATTCGCAATACAGACAGTTGAAGTTGCAGTATTTTTGTTTTACAGGCAGCAGGTTAATACCCAACGAGCTTCCCAGTCTGCGGCTTTTAACGGGTCCGAATACTATTTCATCAAACAGAAAAGTTGGCATAATACTAACTTGGAGTTTTACTTTGTTCTCTCTGCATTTTTCAAGGATACTCGCAAGTTTCTTAATTCCAGTTCTTTAAAAAAGACTGAGTCAGTATTTTCCTGGCTGGGAATGATGATTCGCATCCTTGAATAGCGGGGATTGTTCATTTCTTTAATAAAGGAATATTCCCGGGGCCGGTTATGATCAGACTTAATAATAGGTTCCCGGGCGATATAAATCCTTGAGTCGGGAGTATCGTTATCCGGATCATAAAAGTAAGCTTCCAGAACCGGGTTGACGGATTCATCAGCAGTGCTGAGCTTTGCTTCGGCAACAAGAACAAAAGTACCGGTTGTATCAACGGCTATATCAAAAGGTTCAGGATAATCCAGGGTGTCTCCCATAATATTGAATCTGGGTTCTTTTGACCTCCAAAGCTGAAAGGTCCTGGATGACTGGATTGAGCTATAGGCTTCTTTTGCCTGATCCGATCTTTTACTCAGTTCCGCAAAGACTTTGTTATATACTTTAACGTATTTATCCGGTCTGTCGGTATAGTACTCAAAAGTGTTTTTCATTTGCTGATAGGTATAGCCGTGCTCTTTAAGTACCGTTCTATACAGAAGGGTAGAATCCAGCTCCCCAAAACTTCTGTTGATGTCGTGATTCATTGCCATGGCATCGGTGATATGCATATCCACCAGGAGTTTTACAAAATCTCCCTCGGGAATGATATTCATGTCAGCTTTGTTCATCTGACATGACAACACGTGAAGGGCAATGAGTAAAGCTAAGAGGGTTCTTCTCATCCTGAGTCGTTTGAGCGCAAAGTTAAAGTATACTCCCGTAACTTCTGATGGCGGAAGGCATTTTTCTAAAAAACCTGACTGACGGTGTTTAAAGAATTCCTGTTTTTGCTTTAATACTCCTTGATATCATTGAACTTGAATCCAAACATCAATTCATGACTGCCATAATGAAATGTTCGGAGTTTGTTGATGCCGATATCGTAGGAATAGCCGATTTCGATCTTCCGTTTGATGGTAACGCCGGCAAGGATATTTATTGCATCCTGGCTTCTGAAAGAGACACCTGCCCAGATTTTGGTGTTCTCCCATTTACGTTTCCCATACCAGTAGCGGACATTTATATCCACCTGCATGGGTGTAGCAGGTGATTGCCGTAAGATGACCGTTGGTTCAATCGCCATTTCCTGGTTGATGAAGTATTTATAACCCCCGTGGATGTAAAAATTTCGCGATAGCCGGCTCAATCCCGTCACCGTATCTGCTTCCTCACCGATATTCAGCCGGTTTCCAAACAGGTGAGTGGATGCCAATCCAACATGGTAAGTGGTTGAGTATAAATAAACACCCACTGATGCATCCGGAGCAAAATCAGTAAAGGTTTGACCCTGGTAAACCGGATCCCATTCACCGTACTTTTCCGTCCCTTCAATCTTGAATTGCAGAATTCCAACGGATAACCCCATGGCAATTTTCAGATCTTCTGCGAGATTGTAATTGTATGCATAGGAAGCCATCAGAGTGGTCTTACTGGTTAATCCCCAGGTTTCGTGCGCAATAAACCCGCCAAATCCCATGGGTTTAGAGACCGTAGGGCCATACATGCTCAGCACATTATTCACCGGAGGATCCGGTAAAACTGTCCACTGTAGCCTGCTGTTCGCAATAACCTGATAGTAGGGATAGGTCCCCGCCAGGGCAGGATTGATTAAGAACGGGTTTGTCATGAACTGGGTGTACAGAGGGTCAGTTTGTGAGCTGACCTTCAGGACACAGTTAATTACCAGTATTGAAATAATAACTAATTTTTTCATCATCTCACGATTGTAACGGTTCCGGTGATTGGGTCTTGTTCTCCGTCATTTGGATTGATTACGAAGTAATAGCTTCCGACAGGCAGATCTTTTCCATTTTTCTGCGACCTGCCGTCAAAAGTGTGATAAATATCGATTCCGTAAGGTTTACTGTAGAATACCTGCTGTCCCCACCTATTGAAGATAAGCACTTCCAGATCGGGATACTGAATGGCATTCGGTATTATCCACATATCATTATGCCCGTCATTATTGGGTGTAAACACTTCGTAAAGCTCTTCAATGGTTTGCTGGAGTACTACAAATACTGTATCGGATTCATAACATCCAAAACTTGTTGTTCCGAATACGGTAACGATCTGGTACATGGTAGGCGTCAGGGTAACAAGCCTTGCCGTTTCATCATCAAACAGATCTGCAGCCTGCCAGAGGTATGCCTGATATCCTTCTGTCGCCGCAAGCTCAAGCGGCTTGGTTTCCGGGCTGAATATGCTGTCATTCAGACGATATTCCTCGGTTGTGATCGACATGCCGATGGTATCAAACACGGTGAGTTCTATTTCGTCGTAATCCATACAACGATCATTCCATGCTTCAAGTCTGAATAACCTGGGGCCGTTAATGGTAGCTGTTACGTCTATCTCGTTAGCATTTTCCGGGTAATCGAGCAGTGTATCCGGACTCCACAAGCTGTGGGTGGTATTGTTACTATACCGCGCAAGGAGATGCCAGTTGGAGCCAAAACAGAGGGTTTGATCCTCTGATGAAGGATATGCCTGGAGTTCTGTTTGTGTATAATCGCCCATCGGATCCTCGGGGTAGATCTCTATCCAGGCACCGATGGTATCCTGACCGATCAGGTGTGTCGTGTCAACGATTGTACATCCGTTCCGGTCACTGATGCTTACCACATAGGTTCCGCGTGTCAGGCCGGTCCTCGTGGAATCCCGCGAATCCGTATCATCCCAGATGTAAGTGAACCCGCCTGCACCTCCTGATGATTCGTAAGAGATTGCCCCATTGTTTGACACTGTCCCGTCGAGCTTAAACTCATGACAATCTACATTGGTTCTTTGCTTCTCAATATCGATTGGCGGGGGTGAACTGACGGTAACAAGGGTATCAAACCTGCGCGAAGTGACATCCTCAACGCGGACCAGATACGTCCCCGGGAACACCGAGGGAAGCGTTCTGAAATTATCGTATACATCGTTGTACTGCAATTCACCATCGAGGTAAATATCATACGGTGCCGTTCCATCATTGATCCAGATACGGATCTCTCCGGATGGGTCATCGTAACAGTCTGCATCGTAGGCTACCACCAGCACATCAAGATCGTTCCTTCCAACAATTATGGTTGAATCCCACGCACATCCCTCGGAGTCTTCAAGGTGTACATCGTAGGCTCCTTCTGCAAGGTCTTCAAAGAGCAGGATGGTATCCAGTGGCCCACCGTCAAATGAGACGAGGTATTCATTTGGAGGAGGGAATGGTGCACCTCCTGAGGGGAATAGTTCTATGGCGCCAAGGTTGTCCCCTTCAACATTGGTAACGACCGGATTACCAAGAAGCTGAGGAGGGCTGAGCATTGTGGTGTCCCTGGAATGTTCACAACCCAGGGCATCCCGGTAGTAAACCGTGTAGTTGCCTCCCATAAGCCCTGTAAACTGGTTCGCAGGCTGGTAGGTGATCCCATCCAGCGAATATTCATAGGGTGGTATACCACCGGCAACATTCACCAGAATCTCTCCGTTGGTATTGGTGTAACATCCTGTAACCGGAGTCAGTATGAGGCTGGTTAATGTGAGGACAGGTGGATCTGTCAGGGTAATCGTTGCCCAGCTGTCGGTACACAGGCGGGCATCGGTTACAGAGATATCATAACTCCCCGCACTCCGGGCGATGTATGCTGTGTCGGTGACACCTGTTATTTCGGTAATGCCATTGACCAGGATGTCATATGGCGGAGTCCCTCCGGTTACCACTACAGTAAACATTCCATCATCACCATTACAAACCACTGAATCTATGATAATGGTATCAATTTCCAGTGGTACGGGAACGCCAAGGATCAGGGTATCACTTATCAGGGTATCACAATTATTGGCATCCGTGAGTTTTACAACATAGCTGCCTGGTGCAAGACCTGTAAATTCCCCCGTGCTATTAGTAATTCCCGGAGGATCTAAAATAAATGTATAAGGCTGTGTTCCTCCACCGGCCGTTGCAACAATTCTTCCATTGTTATCTCCTGTACAGAAAACACTATCCGTTACCAGGGCGCTTCCGAGAACCAGGGCGCTCGGTTCATAGATGGTAAGTGTTGTATCGCGGTAGCAGCCTTTTGCATCCTCAATCTGAATGGTGTATGTGCCTGCACCCAAGCCGGAGAAATACCCGGAATCTGCTGCTTCCGATTCAATATCTGGAAGGAGCGTGTAGCGGCGACTTCCTGTTCCACCACTGGCTTTTACGCTGATGAAACCATCTGCTACTCCGTTACAGGCAAGCGTATCGGTCATGTTGATGTCATCAATGTTTATTGATGGGGGCTCAAGGACAGTAACATTTGCTACTCCTGAACATCCCAGTGCATCATAGACGGTTACTTCATAATCCCCTGCACATAAAATCACGCTGTCTTTTCCGTTTCCACCTATCGGCGCAGGGCTC
Source organism: Bacteroidales bacterium (assembly GCA_016931575.1). Taxonomy (GTDB): domain Bacteria; phylum Bacteroidota; class Bacteroidia; order Bacteroidales; family UBA10428; genus UBA10428. The sequence goes on from JAFGEO010000071.1 coordinate 30,779, forward strand.
CAGACATAGGTATTATATGGGGGGACACCGCCGGTTGTGGTAACCAGGGCAACGGCATCGCATTCACCCGGACAACTTACCTGCAGGTCGCGCTGAATAAGTATCTCATTCATTCTGTCATCACGGATGGGTGACAATATCGCTCCGGAGGAATAATTAACCGAAGTCAACAGGTTGGTGGCCGTTGCGGTATCAATAAACGAGATGGTGGCATTGGAGATAAATCCGTCGATACCCCCTGTTCCAAAGTCGGCGGTATCATTTAAAGCCACTGCCCATCCTCCCTCAGCGGGATTCATGGTATATAGCTGACTCCAGTCACCGGTTGCAGCAAACTGACCGTTGATCGGAAGAGGTTCGGTACACAGGTCGAGTGTGTCTGCAAGGGTAAGTTCAGTGGTAAAGCATAAGTTATTTACATCCCCTCCTCCGAGGAAGTTAAAACAGGGTGGAAGGAAGAAGTTAGTCTCAAGAAGTCCGCGTTTAAGTGTGAAGTGCTGCCCATTCGGACTGCGGAGATAGAAGCCAAGATCTTCGATATACTGGTGTCCGGTTGTACTTAGGCATACCTCTATCTCTGTGTTAGGACCAATCAGGAAGGGAGCCGGGGCTCCAATGAGGGGCTGTATCGGTCCCGGAAGATAAATTACAGCCGTATCGGTAGCATTACCGCATCCTCCGATGCCGGAGGCCCTTAAAACGATCTTAACTGATCCATCGGCAATATCATCGGCTCCCGGAGTATAAACCGGATTCAGGATATTTGTTGAACTGAAAGTACCATCACCCAATGTTACCCATTGGATGCCGTCACTATTTGTAGTATCGGCATTTACCACCTGATAAGTGCCTCCATAACAAAGGCTTGTATCAGGACCTGCATAGGAAGTGGGGGAGCCAATGACACTCACGGTTGCTGTTCCTGTTCCGACACAACCTCCATCATCCGTTACCGTTAAGGTCAGACCGTAATTTCCGGCAACCGGAGAGTTAAAGACGGTCGGGACAGCATTGTTTGGAGTGAGGTATACAGCACCTGTACCTGTCCACACATAGGTGTCATAGCTTCCCGTACCACCACCCACGAGGGCATTGATAAGCAGATCCTCATTTGTACAGGTATTTCCTGCATTCGGCATGATCGTAACGGTTGGAATGTCGCTTATAATGACCGTTGTATTGGCCGAGTTAATACAACCGTTAACGTCAGTGACCGTAAGGGTATACATTCCGGCCATAGCCGGAGTGGCTGTTGTAGAGACAACAGGGGATTGTACTGCGCTAGCAAATCCATCAGGTCCGGTCCAGCTGTATGTGGTCATCAAGTCTGGTCCGCCGGTGAGGCTTAGGGATGTGCCTTCACAAACCGGGCTGTTGCTGCTGGCAGTGGCAGTTGGCAGTGGGTTAATATCCACCACAACGCTGCCGTTCATGGATTCCTGGCATCCTGTTATGGTATTGACTGCCTCAATAGTATAAGTTCCTCCTGCGGTTACATTGATGAAGGTAATTGCACTTCCTGTGCCGGGTAATAGTATGCCTGTGGGATTGCCATCCAGGTAAAGTTCGTAAGTAAGGTTTAGTTCACTGCCGGAGAGGGTGATGTTCACTCCTGTACCACCAGAGCAGTAACTGCCTCCACCACCCACATTGTAAACGGTTGGAAGAGGATCGATCGATATGTTTGCGCTGCCACTCATGGTTTGCTGGCAGGTTGTGGCAGTGTTTGTTGCTACAATGGTGTAAGCACCTGCAGTGGTTACATTCGTGAAGCTGATGGCATTTCCGGTGCCGGCAACGACAGTACCTGTCGGATTTCCGGCGAGGTAAAGTTCATAGTTCACTCCCGACTCACTGTCGGAGAGGGTGATGTTTACTCCTGTACCACCGGCACAATAACTTCCGCCACCTCCTACATTGTAAACCGTTGGAAGTGGATCAATGGATACCGCAGCACTTCCTGACATGTTATTCTGACATCCCGTGGTGGCATTAGTAGCCACGACCGTATAGGTACCAGCAGCCGTAATATTTGTAAAGCTGATAGCATTTCCTGTACCGGCAACAATCGTTCCGGTAGGGGCACCACCAAGATAGAGCTCATAGTTTACTCCAGCCTCACTGTCGGAGAGGGTGATGTTTACTCCAGTTCCACCAGAGCAGTAACTGCCTCCACCACCCACATTGTAAACCGTTGGAAGGGGATCGATAGATACTACGGCACTTCCGGACATGTTATTCTGACATCCTGTAATGGTATTGGTAGCCACTATAGTATATGTACCAGCTGTCGTAATATTTGTAAAGCTGATAGCATTTCCTGTGCCGGCAACGACAGTACCTGTCGGATTTCCGGCGAGGTAAAGTTCATAGTTCACTCCCGATTCACTGTCAGAGAGGGTGATATTCACTCCCGTGCCTCCTGAGCAGTAGCTTCCACCACCTCCTGTATTATAGGCTATTGGCAATGGGTCGATGGATACTACAGCACTGCCGTTCATTGTTCTCTGGCATCCGGTACTGTTTATTTCAGCTACTATAGTATAGGTGCCTGCCGTTGTAATATTATCAAAGCTGAGAGGATTTCCATTTCCGGACAGGGAAGTACCTGTCGGATTTCCGTTAAGATAGAGGTAATACCTAGTTGCCGATTGACTGTCCGAAAGGGTAATGCTAACACCAGTACCTCCGGCACAATAGCTTCCGCCTCCACCTACATCATAGCTGTCTGGAAGGGGGTTGATCGATACGTTAACACTCCCTGACATTCCATTCTGGCATCCGGTATTGATATTTGTTGCACTGACGGTATAAGTACCTGCAGTGAACTGACTGCCAAAGCTGATAGCAGCTCCAGTTCCGGATACAGTATTTCCGGTGGTAAGTCCGTTCCGGAATAATTCGTAATCGACATTGGTCTCACTACCACTCAGTCCAACAACGACACCTGCATCGGCACAGCCTGAACCGCCTCCGGTAACACTATACGCCGTCGGCAGGGGATCAATAGAGACAACAGCACTGCCTGACATGGTATTCTGACAACCTGTGCCAGTGTTAGTAGCTACAATGGTATAGGTACCCGCCGTTGTGATGTTGGGGAATGAAATGGCATTTCCTGTGCCAGCGATGATGTTGCCAGTAGGGGCACCAGCGAGGTAGAGCTCATAGTTTACTCCCGATTCAGTGTCGGACAGGGTGATGCTCACCCCTGTTCCTCCGGCGCAATAGCTTCCTCCTCCACCAACAGAATAAACTGTTGGAAGCGGATTGACAGAAACATTCACCGAGCCGTTCATGGTTTGCTGGCATCCGCTGGAGGTATTGCTTGCCAGAATTGTATAGGTTCCGGCGGTGGTAACATTCGTGAAAGTAAGTGCACTTCCGCTTCCGGCCAGGATGGTTCCTGTGGGAGAACCACCACGGTAGAGCTCATAGTTAATTCCCGACTCACTGTCGGATAGGGTGATGTTCACCCCGGTACCTCCGGCACAGTAGCCTCCTCCACCTCCGATGTTATAGACAGAGGGGAGTGGATTGATTGAAACAGCCACACTTCCATTCATGGCCTGCTGACATCCGCTGCCTGCATTGGTAGCCATGATAGTATAGGTCCCGGCAATAGTAATATTCGCGAAGGATATTGCATTTCCTGTACCGGCTGCAATAGTCCCCGTTGGGGCACCCCCCAGGTATAATTCGTAGTTTACTCCTGATTCGCTGTCTGAAAGCGTGATGTTAACACCGGTGCCTCCGGCACAGTAGCTTCCGCCGCCACCTACATTATATACAGTTGGTAGTGGATTAACAGCAACCACGGCATTACCGCTCATGGTCTGCTGGCAGCCTGTGCCGGCATTGGTAGCCCAGATGGTATACGTTCCTGCGGTGGTAATATTCGGGAAAGAAACCGGATTGCCTGTTCCGGCTATGATATTTCCTGTTGGTGAACCTCCCAGGTATAGTTCATAGTTTATGCCTGATTCAGTGTCAGACAGAGTAATCGTTACTCCGGTGCCTCCGGCACAGTAACTTCCACCACCCCCAACATTGTATTGTGTTGGCAGTGGATTAATGCTGACAGCTGCGCTTCCGCTCATAGTTGCCTGGCATCCGGTTGAACCATTGGTTGCAAGGATGGTATAGGTACCTGCGGCTGTGACATTGGTAAAACTGAGGGCTGATCCGGTTCCGTTCTGGCTGGTGCCGGTTGGTGAACCACCCAGGTAAAGTTCATAGCTTATTCCGGACTGGCTACCGGAAAGTGTGATGCTTACACCGGCTCCACCGGCACAGTAACTTCCGCCGCCTCCCACATTGTAGACAGTTGGAAGGGGATTAACGGTGATCTCCACAATATTGGAATAGGCACTACCACAGATGGCATCGGTAGCGACTCTTCGGAGATAGGTAGTCTGAGCCAGTACCGGAGGATCGTAGCTGACATTGTTTATGCCAAGCGGGGTCCAGGGTGCTGCACCAGTCGTTGATGATTCCCAGTTATAAGTAAAGCTTTCTGTACCTCCGGCTCCCGGAGAAGAACTGGTGATCGCACCGGGATTCTGCCCCGTACAAACTGCCGGATCTGATGCAAGGATGCTTCCTCCTGTAACAGGGTCTGGGACACTGGGGTGAGAAAGCGGGTATACAAAGCCTTCTACCTGGTCACTATACGAACTGGTATCACAATTATAGGAGTCATTTACAGTTACGCTGTAGATACCGGGTGCAGAAGCAGTAGTGAACTGTTGGCCACTGACACCGCCTGGATTCCAGACATAGGTGTAAGGGGGGTTCCCCCCTGATGCATTTGCCTGAAGGACAGCATCGTTCCAGCCATAACAGGTAGGGCCGCTGACAACGGTAATCGCATCAGCTGTCAGTACCTTAACCTGGACATTGGAAAGGGTGATCCACTGTCCTTCAACATCTGAAGAGTTCAGGTCGACAGCCACAACATAGTATGTCCCGGCAGCGACCTCCAGGAATGTGTATGAATCCAGGTCCTCGGTTGTTTCCTCGTAGCTGATCAGGCCGGCAGTGGGGGGGAAAGGAGGTTTATTGTATAATCCATAGAAAACATCGCCGGTCCGGTTAACCGTGGAAACGGTGATCTGTCCGTATCCTACGCGACAACTAATATCATCAGTATTCACTGATGTAATACTAAATTGTCCGTAAGTATTGAGGCCTAACAGGATAATGCCCAGCAATAAAAATATTTTGCGATATCTAGAATTCCTTTCCATAGAATGTAATTTTCGGTGTTTCTTTTTAGCGGCTTTCAACCCTTACTTTCTGACAATCCATATTTTCTTCGGCATCCATTACACAAACATGGTAATCGCCCGGCTCCAGATCCTGAAATCGGTAGGTGGTCTCATAAACATCGGAGATAGTCTGAAAGGATTGAGCTCCTTTCCAGGGTTCACTCTCGAACAACATAATGGTATATCCGGGGTAATCACCCCTTATGGTAATGACCAGAGCATCTTCGGGATTTGCAAGAGCTGATTGACTGGCTGATTCAGCAGTTATTTCCAGGTGGTCCTGGGCTTGTAGAGAATAGGCTGTACAAAATATCAGTACCAGGGTCGTAAAGAGTATCTTTTTCATCATAGGTTGTTCTTTTTCTATTCAGTTTTCTTCAAGGCATTTTTAACCAGCGGAACGGAGATGTATACTGGCCCACAGTTTTTGCTGTCATTGATCTCGCAGCGGTATATGCCCATGCATACATTGCTTACCGAAGGCTCGGATATGGAACCGGCATTTTCGCTCCACCTGTAAGTGTAGGGAGGATTTCCCCCCTCCGGGCTAACGGAAAGTACCCCATCACATGAAGCTTCGCTGGCAGGGACTTTGTCTATTTTTATCCTGCCAGCCAAAAGTGGTTCGGGTTCGGTTATTTCAACCCGGGCTTCAGTAATAACTTCAGCATCTTCCAGGAGACGGATCAAGATATTTCCTGCTGTCAGATGTTTGTACTCAAGATCAGTATCTTCAGAAACAGTGGCGAAAAGGGTGTCAGCGTTTGCTTCTTTTACTATCATCAGGGTATAAGGGGTATTGATATTTTTGAGTTCCAGCACCATCCTGCCATCATCTGCACCGAAACACGTAACGGAGTTAACCGATGCCTTTAATGCCGGTTCACTGCATATTGCCGGGGATATTACTGTGAGAAGCAGGATGATCGATATGGTATGTCTCTGAGAAACCATGCTATTGACCCCGTGAAAGTTAATTTCGGAAACCCCTTTTATATTTTTATTTGTACGCACCTCAAACTAATTAGGTTACAGATCAATCCCCCTCATCTTCAGTCCCTCAAATTCTTAAAAATATAGAAAAAGCAGGTGCGCGAGAGACCTTTGCATCCCGGAACATTCTCCCGGAGGTTTAAGAGCATTCATAAAAATCAATGAATCAACGCATTAGCAACAATATACCATGAACTGCGTTGTTAATAAATAATTGATTGTCAGTTGAGAAAACCCAGGATTTCTTACTTTTCTATCTGCAGGTGCCTCTTGGTGATAAAACGTATCGGGTACCAGGAGGCAACAAATCCTATGATCAGGACTGAAAATAATACCAGGATAATATCACTCAAAATAACTTTTATGGGATAGGCATCGATAACAAAGGCTTCTGCCCCAGCAAGTTTAACTATTCCGAACTCCTGCTGGATATAGCAGATGATGGTTCCGATAATCAGACCGGAAATTGCCCCGAGTAAGGAGATGATCAATCCTTCAATAAGGAAAGTCCTCTTGATCTTTCGGAGGGGCATCCCCAGGTACCGTAGAGTGTTGATATCGTTCTTCTTTTCAATAATCAACATTGACAAGGTCCCGACAACATTAAAAGAAGAGACCAGCAGGATGAAGACAAGAATGAAGAATATGGCCCATTTCTCACTTCTCATGGTCCGGTAGAGGAGGTCGTTTTGCTGAAGCCTGTTCTTTACCGTAAGTTTTTTCCCTACTATCTGCTGGACAGACTCCTGAAGCCTGGGCAAAGATACTCCGGGGCGCACTTTTATTTCAATGGCGGAAATCTCCTTCGGGTACTCGAACAGTTCCCGGGCAAATTCTATTGGCACGAGGATGTATTTTGATTCTATTTCAGCATGGGATGAGAATGAACCGGAAGGGACAATCGATCTGTAGGTAAGATTGCGTTCAGGGATGCTGAATGATTTCTCAGTACGCTTAACGGCAATTATTTTCATACTGTCAGGATTTGACAGCAGTACATTCAGGTTTCTTTCAAATGCCCGGCCAATGTAGGCAGAATCTTTCTCTACACTGTAGTTACCGTTCCAAAGCATGGTATCAATGCCGGTTACCTCCTCGTAGTGCTCATCGACACCCCTGACGGTAGCAATGGTTTGCCGGTCCTGGTAAATTATCAGGGCATTTTCTTCGATAATCTCAGAAATATTCAGGATGTCTTTATGATTTTTAAGTTTCGCAATCCCTGCTTCATCGATCGTGAAACTTTTCCCCTGTTTTGGGACCACTTCAAAGTCGGCATAGAACGTACTGAAAAGTTCCTTGACAACTCCGTCAAAGCCATTGAATACGGAAAGGACCGTTATAAATGCAATGGTTCCTACTGCAATTCCGACGATAGATATCGCCGATATGATATTGATTGCATTATGTGATTTCTTTGCAAATACATATCGGCGCGCTATATAAAATGGAAAGTTCAACCTCAGGGATTCAATAAGTGGTCAATATTATCAATGTAATCCAGGGAATCGTCCAGGAAAAACTGAATCTCAGGGACTTTTTTAAGCTGGTGTCTTAACTTTTGTCCTAACGCATTCCTGTACAAACCAATGTGCTTGTTCAGCTCATTAAGGATTTCTTCGGAATTACCAGAGGGAAAAACACTGATATAAATTCTGGCTGTTCCCAGGTCAGGAGTTACCCTGGTTTTTGTAACCGTCAGCATCCTGCCTTTCTGAATTGCGGTAGGGTGTTGCCGGATTATTTCAGCAATATCCTTTTGGATTTGCTTGGAAACCTTATCTTTTCTCGTACTCATTGCTTTTTCTTCTGAAAGCACAAAATTACAAGAAAAAATGGGATTTGAAGGCTTGGGAGGTAAATAGAACACCTCCGGAATTAAAGGCTGAAACCTCGGCGGGCATTGAGAAATCCGGCATATTCATCAATGAAATAAGGTTGATTACGTAATTTTGGCACTTATTTTGTCATGCTAATAAAGAAGGAGTTGCATAATTTGATGCAATCATTATCTTTGTCAATTCTAAAATGTAAATTACTAAAAGCCTGAATATTATGTTGAAGATTAAAGATTATTTCAAGTTTCTGGTTGTTCTGGTAGCCGTATTTGTTGTAAGCAATCTGGCTGCTCAGGATATTGATGATGCCAAAAACCTGGCAAGAGAAGGTAAAACAGCCCTGGATGCAGAGCAGTTTGACGTTGCAGCACTTAAGATGGAAGAGAGTATCGATATTCTTGAGGATCTGTGGGAAGAGGAAGAAGATGAAGAAGCCGAAGCTATGATGAAGAAGTTGAAACAAATGATGCCGAACATTTACCTGAAAGCGGGTCTTGCATTGGCCACTCAGGGAGAGCTTGACGAGGCAATCAAAACACTGGAAAAGTGTAATTCTTCAGCCAGTTCAATGAATATGACGGATGTTCTTTCTAAATCACAGGGACTGATGTCTAAAATCTATCTTAGCATTGCAGGTGACCAGTACACCAATGCCACTGCAGATGAAAGCAATACCGACATGGATCTGCTTAATAAATCTCTCGAAAATTCGAGTAAGGCAATTGAGATGGATCCTGCAAGTATTGATGCATACAGACTTAAAGTTGGTATCCTCCTGATCACTGAGGATGGTGCTGCCCTTGCTGAAACTGTCCGTGCTCTTCAGACAGTGAATGGAAAAACTGCTGAAAAAAATGAAATTTCACTCATGGCTTCTACCTATTTTTATAATGAAGGGTTGAAAGCAAAACAGTCAACCAATTATGAAGCAGCAATTGAAAAACTGAATCTTTGTATTGAGTTTGACAAGCAAAATACGGATGCCTACTACCTGCTCACCTTTATTTTTAATGCTCAAAGTGAATGGGAAAAGGCTATCGCCATCGCCAATGAAGGGCTGCTCTATGAAAAACCTGATAAGCAGGACCGCCTCTATTTTGAGCTGGGTACTGCTTACTACAAGACAGGTGATAAATCCGCTGCCTGTGATGCGTATTCAAAAGTAGTTTCCGGAAAATTCTCTGACCGGGCAAAGTATGAAATGAAAGAAGTTGTGAAGTGCGATTAAAAAATAGTTGCTACTGACAAAAAGCTGCAGTATCTTTTCTGCAGCTTTTTTTTGCGTTATAAGTAATCTTTCGAATGAAAAATCTGAACATTAAGAACTGGGCATCCGATGATCGTCCCAGGGAAAAATTGCTTGGGAAAGGGGCACAGAATCTTTCTGATGCTGAAATCCTGGGTATACTGCTCGGGAGCGGTACTCCCGGCCAATCTGCTGTGGAACTTGGCCGTAAGGTACTCAGCATGGCTGAAAACCATCTCGGACTGCTGGGTAAGATGAATGTAAATGAGCTGATCCGTATTAAGGGCATCGGAATGGCGAAGGCGGTAAATATCGTTGCAGCAATGGAACTGGCCCGGCGAGTCGGCGGTGTTTCCCTTCCGGAGAAAGCACCCATCCGCTCCAGTACAGATGCCTATCATGGGATCTGTTCTGTACTTTGCGATCTGCCACATGAAGAATTTTGGGTGATCTACCTGAACAAGGCAAACCGGATCATTGAAACTTACAAGTGCAGTCAGGGAGGTATTGCCGGAACGGTGATCGACATCAGGCTGATTCTTCGGAGGGGGATTGAAGTACTGGCCAGCTCCCTGATCATTGCCCACAACCATCCTTCCGGAAATGAGCAGCCCAGCGAAAGTGACAAAGGCATCACAAAGAAGTTAAGTCAGGCAGCTGATCAAATGGATATCAAGCTCCTCGATCACCTGATTATTGCTGGCAGGAAATATTTCAGCTTTGCCGATGAGGGACTGCTTTAGCCATCAAGTCATAATTTCCTTACCCAACAGGTATCCCGGCATTCCGATAACAGGGCCGAGATGCTTTTTTTCAGCAGGGGATGAACCAGTTCCGGCACTAACTCGTTTAGAGGTTCAAGGACAAAGCGCCTCAGGTGAAGCCTGGGATGAGGCAGTATCAGGTCCCTGGTTTCCAGGATTAAATCACCATACAGCAAGATGTCAATATCAATCTCCCTGGTTTCATATCCAGGCTTTTTTCTGATCCTCCCCAGAGATTTCTCGATGTTGAGGCAGACTTCCAGGATTTCTTCCGGGAGAAGGGCTGATTCGATTGCCAGAACCCGGTTGAGAAATGTTTCACTGGCCTTAAAACCCCAGGGTTCGGTTTCGTAAAGTTCTGATCGACTGATTGAAGGACCAAGCCTTTCAGCAAGTGCTTCTTCAGCTTTTTTCAACTTAACATTTTTATCGGGTACATTACTGCCGAGCAGCAGGACTATTAAAGCCATGGAATCAGGATTAATAACCTCAGGTTCCTGATTTTTTTTCAGGGACGTTTTCTAGCCCGTAAAAATAGACTAATTTTAACTCAGTTCTTCACTAATAGCTAACCAGGATGAAAAGTTTCTTTAAAAATGTTTTTGCCACCGTAGTAGGAATAATTATTTCAACGATATTTCTGGTTCTTATCGGGATTGGAATAGTGGCCATCATAGTTGCACGGCAGAACAGGGCCGTTGAAATTGAACCGAAAACCATCCTGGTCATGGAACTGGATAATAGCATTGTTGAGCGTAAACCTTCCCTTTCCTTCGATATCATGAAACTCTCAACAGAAAGTAAGACAGGGCTGAACATTATCCTTTCCGATATAAAAAAAGCCCGGAAGGATGCCAACATTAAGGGAATATTCCTTAACCTGAGTGTAGTTACTGCGGGGATTGGAACCATTGAAGAAATCCGGAATGCCTTGTTGGAGTTCAGGAAATCCGGAAAGTTTGTTATCGCTTACGGGGAAACGTTTTCCCAGGGAGCCTATTACCTGGCAACTGCCGCCGACGAGGTGTATATGAGTCCGGTGGGCATGATGGAATGGACAGGTCTGAGGGCCCAGAGCCCATTCTTCAAAGGAACCCTCGACAAACTGGATATTGAGGTTACCTTAATACGTCACGGTAAATTTAAAAGTGCGGGAGAGACCTACACCCGGGATGGATTTAGCACAGAAAACAGGGAACAGATCCACCGCCTGATCAGTTCATACTGGGACCATATTCTTAATAATGTCGGGGAAGCCAGAGGGTTGGAAAGGGATGAACTAAACGAAATTGCAGATAAACTTCTGGTCGGGAGCACACAGGCAGCCTATGAAAAGGGCCTTATCGACAGCCTTCTGTATGAAGATCAGGTGATTGGCATCCTGAAACGAAAAGCAGGGCTCAAATCGGCTGACGAATTGAGGACTGTTGATCCGGAGGATTATTTCAAAGTCCCGGAAACTAAAAAATTTAAGGGTGTAGCTGAGGAAAAGATTGCTGTAATTTATGCCGAAGGTGATATAGTTTCCGGAGAGGGTGACGAACAGAACATTGGTTCCGCAAGATTTGCCAAGGCTATCAGGACTGCCAGAGAGGATAAAACTGTCCGGGCTGTAGTCCTTCGTATAAACTCACCAGGTGGAAGCGCTATTGCTTCGGAAGCGATCTGGAGAGAATTACTTCTCACAAAACAGGCAAAACCGCTGGTGGTCTCCATGGGGAGCATGGCAGCATCCGGAGGGTACTATATCGCCTGCATGGCCGATTCGATTTTTGCACAGCCTACAACACTCACCGGTTCCATAGGGGTATGGGGGGTGTATCTGAATACGGAGGGCCTGTTTGATAAAATTGGAGTGAGTTTTGATGTTGACAAAACCAATTCATACGCCGATGCACTTTCCGGCGTAAGAAAAGCTACACCTTTTGAGATCAATTTTTGGCAGGCAACCGTTGATAGTATGTATACCACTTTTGTGAAACGCGTAGATCAGGGCAGGGAACTGACATTCGATGAAATCGATGCCCTGGGTCAGGGAAGGGTCTGGTCAGGGAAGGATGCTCTCGAAAATGGTCTGGTTGACAGGATGGGAGGCTTGTATGACGCTATCGAAGCAGCCAGAAAATTAGCAAAACTTGGAGATAGGTACCGGCTCCTTGAACTACCTGAACTTGAAAGCCCGCTTGAGGTAATCCTTGGCAGATTTCTAAAAAATAATGCTGTGGAGGCCATGGAACAGGAGATAGGGATCAATATGGAGTATCTCAGATTGCTTAAAAAACTCTACATGAACCAGGGCATCATGTGCAGGCTGCCGTATGACCTGACGGTTTATTAGTTTTCCACTGCAGTTTAGTCAGAAGATCCCCCGGGGAGAGGTTCATACAGACTGGGAGATGAAATATGGAATTTTCCCTCTGAATTAAAAGGTGTGTGGGGATACAACCATTTCGGGCATTCTGCGTATGAGAATAATTACCGTGCAAACAGGTGATAACCTGCGTTTGCAGCCGAAAACAGAAGGAAAACTTCTCACATAGAACTGTATAATGGCATCCAGAAAGCTAAGACATACCTTATTTTTTTTACTTTATCCTCTATCCATACTTTTCAGGTTCATAACGTCTGTCCGGAATAAGTTATTTGATCTGAAGATCCTGAAATCTGAAAGTTTTGATTTCCCGGTTATTTCTGTTGGGAATATTACAGTGGGTGGTACCGGGAAAACCCCTCATGTGGAATACCTGCTGGGTTTGTTGCAGGAAAAATTCAGGATTGCTTTCCTGAGCCGGGGATACAAAAGGAAAACCAGGGGGTTTATCCTTGCTGATGGTCAGGCAAGCCCTGCCAGTATAGGCGATGAACCCTACCAGGTCTATTCCAAATTCAAAAAGGTTAAAGTGGCTGTGGATGAGGACAGGGTACACGGAATAAGGTCTCTCAGGAATGCCGACAAGGGTGTGCAGTGCGTAATTCTTGATGATGCCTATCAGCATCGGAGGGTCCAGGCGGGAGTTTCTATCCTCCTGATCGATTATCATCGCCCCATGCATAAGGATTTTTTACTGCCTTTCGGGGATCTCCGGGAAAGCCGTCACGGAATCCACCGGGCAAATATCGTCATCGTGACCAAGGTGCCACATGAAATAAAACCAATTGAGAAGCGCTTGTGGATCAAGGAACTGGACCTGTTCCCCTATCAGTTCCTGTATTTTACTACCTTCAGGTATAGCGACCTGCTACCGGTTTTTAAGTCATCGAAACATAAACTACCGCTTAATGAATTCCGCACCGGAAAATATAGTGTTTTGCTGGTTACCGGTATTGCCAATACCATCCCGCTCGAACAGGAGATGATTAAATACAGCTCCCATTTTGAACATCTTCGCTATGCAGACCATCATTCTTTTACAGCTCCCGACCTAAAGAAAATCAAAGCGAAACTGGAGGATATTCCCGGAAAATACAAGATCGTTATTACCACAGAGAAAGATGCAGTTAAATTGAGTACTTTGCCGATGACAGAGAAGGGTATTGGAGGGAAAATATATTATCTTCCCGCGAAAATAGAATTCCTGGATAACAAAGGGAAACAATTTGATGAAACCATCTATGACTTTGTTGCAAAGAATAAAAGAATCAGCAGATTACATACTTGATAATATTTCCCTTCGTCCTGTGGCCGGTATCATTCTGGGTAGCGGACTGGGCTCATTTGCGGAAGAAATCACTATCCTTAAAGAGATCTCCTTTTCCGCTGTTCCTCATTTTCCGGCAGCAGGCGTGGAGGGACACAAAGGAGCCCTGCTTCTTGGAACGCTAAATGATATTCCAGTCGTTGTTATGCAGGGCCGTGTACATTTCTATGAGGGTTTCACGGTGGATGAGGTCTGCTATCCTGTCAGGGTGATGAAATACCTGGGAATTGAAAAGCTATTTCTGACAAATGCAGCCGGAGGCATGAATCCCGAGTTTGAGATCGGTGATATTATGATCATTGAGGATCATATCAACCTGATGCCGAACCCCCTCATCGGTAAAAATGAAGCTGAACTGGGACCCCGCTTCCCGGATATGTCAACAGCATATGATCCTGCATTGAAAGAGCTTGCCGGGCGGATTGCCACCAGGCAGTCGCTGAAGGTTCGCAAAGGAGTGTATGTTGGCGTTACCGGGCCAAGCTATGAGACACCGGCAGAATATAAATTCTTTAGGATCATTGGGGGCGATGCTGTAGGAATGTCGACTGTTGCTGAAGTCATCGTCGCCCGCCATATGGGCATTAAATGTTTTGCACTAAGCGTAATTACCGACCTCGGAGTACCGGGAAGGATGGAGTTCCTGACACACGATATGGTTCGGGCTGCTGCAGCTCAGGCGGAGCCCAAAATGGCTCAACTTCTGAAGGAATTGATCAGAATATGTCCTTATTCGGCAGATAATACTGTTCATCATACCTGATTTCTTCAACATTTGTTAGTTTTGTGCCACATTTTCTAATCGGCTTACTTTCATGTTATAACCCGCTTGTGAGTAATGCGAGATTCAGCAGGGTACAAATTAAAATTTTACGTTCGTGAATAATAAAACAGATCTAATGAAGAATGAGCTTAACTATTCATCCTATGATATTGCAATCAAAAGAAGCGATGAGTTAGAAAAGGATTTACAAATAAACCCTCATAAGCATAGGGTACTGACCGGAGACAGACCAACCGGAAATTTACATATCGGGCATTACTTTGGTTCCTTGCAGAATAGAGTTCGCTTGCAGAACCTTGGAGTTGAGACGTACATCCTGATTGCAGATTATCAGGTATTAACAGACCGGGATGTTTTTGCAGATATTTCTAAATACGTACTTGAACTGACAATTGATTATTTAGCATGCGGATTGGACCCTCAAAAAAGTAATACCTATATATTTCCCCATAGTCATATCCCGGAACTGAACCAGTTAACCATTCCGTTTTTGTCATTAGTTTCTAATGCTGAACTTAATAGGAATCCTACGATTAAGGAAGAAATTGCTGCATCAGGGCAGAACATCATTAACGCCGGGATGTATACCTATCCTGTTCATCAGGCAGCGGATATTTTATTTTGTAAAAGTGATGTAGTTCCTGTAGGTAAAGACCAATTGCCTCATATTGAAATGACTAGAACGATTGCAAAACGGTTTAATAATAAATTTAAGGCAAGGGTTTTCAGAGATCCCGTCGGCTTACTCAGTGAAGTCCCTGTTATTTTGGGCCTGGATGGTAATCAGAAGATGAGCAAAAGCCGGAATAATAGCATTATGATCAAGGCTACTGAAGATGAGACCAATAAATTAATAAAATCGGCAAAAACAGATTCTGAACGATTGATAGAATATGATCCGATAAACAGACCTGAGGTTGCTAATTTATTAAGACTTAGTAGTCTTTGCTTAAATCAAACCCCTGAGAGTATTGCAGAGGAGATTGGAAATCAAGGTGCCGGAAAGTTAAAACAGATTACTTCCGAAGCCTTAAATGCTCATTTTAAGGAAATCAGGATCAGGAGGAAACAGCTGGAAGAAGACAAAACATTCGTTAAAGAGATTTTAAATGCCGGAATCAGACAAGCCAGGGAAGTGGCTATCGAAACGCTATCAGAAGTTCGTAAGGCAATGAATATGGAATTGTAGCCAGCCCCAAATAAAAAGCCCCGTTTTTAGCGGGGCCGGCCCCGAATTGCTTCGGGTATATTGAGGAAGAACTGTTGACAGATAAAAAACAAGATTCATGCCAAAACTGATATCCACCGGCATGCTTTTCCTGCACAATTTCTACTAAACATGTAAGCAGTAACTTAATCTGGAAAGTAGGGCAGCTTAGGCTTTTTTAAGATGAAGCATTACTGAAGCCCCCGCTTTGGTATTGCATATTTTGATTTTTCCCCCGAGCAAGTCGATGATTTTTTTTGCTGTGGCCAGTCCCAGACCAAAACCGTGACTGCGATGCTCCAGGTTATCCGCCTTAAAGAGTTCGAACAGGTTCGAGAGCGCCATGCCGGAAAACCCGGGACCCTGATCCTGGATATCCAGAGTGAAAAACTGGATATTATCCCTTCCCTGAACTGAAATCTCCCCATTAACCGGAGAATATTTGACGGCATTGTCCAGTACGATATGGATACACCTGGAAAGGAGTTGGGGTTCAGCCATGACAAAGATCTTTTCGTCTATTCCGGAATAGTTAATGGTGATATTCTTCTTTTGCGAAAGTTCCACGGGAATGGCCCGTTGCAGACAGCCGGAAAACTGAGTTTTGCTGATGTTTATTTTATTGTCTTTGGTTCTGAGTTCGGTGAGCAAGAGGGTAATTTCAGAAACATTGATCAGACGGGATACCAGGTCATTGATCGACTTTAAGTTTTTATTTTCTTCACCGCAGCCCTCTTCCAGGATCGCGGTATGCGCAAGGATCCCGTTCAGGGGAGTCCTCAACTCGTGATTAATATGGGCGATAAAATCATCTTTGGCAAAGTCCAGTGCCGAGAGTTCCTCATACATTTGAGAAAGTTTTTTATTGGCGGAGGACAGTTCCTGGTTAGTTTTTATCAGTTCCCGGGTGCGCTGTTCCACCATTTCTTCCAGGTGAAGGTTAACCTCTTGTAATTGTTTGGTTTTAAGCCCCAGCTCAAGGTGTGTTCTGACCCTTGATACTAATTCATTCAGGTTAAACGGTTTGGTAATGTAGTCTATGGCACCCAGCTCAAATCCCTGGAGAATATCCTCCTGCTGCACTTTCGCGGTCAGGAAAATAATGGGTATATCGACAGTTTTCGGATCTGCCTTTAGGATTTTGCACACTTCAAAACCATCGATAATTGGCATGGATACATCCAGCAGTATCAGGTCCGGAATACGTTGGCTAATGAACTCCAGGGTTGATTGTCCATTGTAAACTCCTTGTATTTCAATATCATCCATCGTGCCAAGGATGTCGGTCAGAAATTCAACATTAGAAGGAATATCATCGACAATTAGCACAAGTGATTTGGTCGACTCCATCGCAAATCCGGTTTTTGAGCTGATCTCTAAATTACATTTTTTACCTGTGTAATAAAAAGTGGACGCTTTATTTTTTTTACAAACCAGGGGATAGTACAATACTGGCAGCCGTATTTCAGAAGTATTATTCGGCAAGGATTAGAACAAGCTCCGGCTTCCTTTGTTAATAGAGTTAATAATCTGAAGATTTTCACCAACTGACAGTAGAAATTGAGCAGAGGAACAATCAGATTTAAAAGATTAGCAATCATAAAAAAAGCAGTCTGAAAGGAGTTGGATCATGAGAAAAATTATGGTTGAAGCCGATCTTATTTCTGAGATCAGCAACGATTTAATAAACCTGATACCTCATCAGAGAGCTCATATTAATCAGCTGATGAAAAGCGGGATCATTTTTAATTATTCCCTTGCATTGGACAGAAGGAAGCTGTGGGTGATCCTTCAGGCTGCTTCTGTGGATGAAGCCAAAAAAATTGTTCAGGCATTCCCGATCAGCAATTATGTGCAATTCAGGATTTACGACTTACTATTTCACAATTCCAATGCAAGCATACAACCCCAATTCTGGCTAAACTAAAGAAAAAAGAAGGGAAGAAAATGGAGATTATCAGATCGGAAGACAGAGGATTTTTTAATCACGATTGGTTGGTTACATACCATACCTTCAGCTTTGCAGGATACTATAATCCTAACCGGATAAATTTTGGGATGCTGCGGGTGTTTAACGATGACGAAATAGCGGGGCAGATGGGTTTTGACACCCATCCGCATGATAACATGGAGATAATCACTATACCGATAGCCGGGAAATTACGACACAAGGATTCTTCCGGTGAGGGAGGGGTGCTGGAGGCCGGTGATGTGCAGGTCATGTCGGCAGGAACCGGGATTACCCATTCTGAGAGCAATCCGGGCGATGAGACTCTGCGGTTGTTCCAGATCTGGATTTTTCCTGAAAGGATCAACCTTGCTCCCCGATACGAACAAAAGAAATTTGAAAATCCCGGGTGGAATACTATTCAACTGCTGGTTTCACCCGACTCTAAGGAAGGCAGTCTGAGAATTTTTCAGAAGGCCTTCCTTTCCCGTCTTTCGCTTCAACAGGGCAGGGGTTTCATTTATGAATCGTACCGCCCGGACAACGGGGTTTTCGTATTTCAGGTTGAAGGAGAAAGCACCCTCAATAATCAGGAGCTTCACCGACGGGACACCGTACTTCTTGATCCCATGGAATCAGTAATTATCAACGCTGTCAGTGATTCCAGCTTTATTTTTATAGAAGTGCCCATGGATTAGTGCTTTTTAGTAGTTTTACAGGAGTACTTTTCCGGCCCATCGCCCCAGGGGAATACCTCCAGGAGGTTCAAGGGGGATTTTGGATCGGCCGGCGCATTAACTTTTTTCAATTAAAGCACTAACATCATGGAACAAAAAATTATGGAAACCAGGGCGTTTCTTGAAAAAGCGGGAATAAAAAAACCTGAAATTGGGATTGTTCTCGGTACGGGTTTAGGTAAACTGGTTAAGGAAATAAGCATTGAGAAGGAGATTGATTATGAAGAAATTCCTCACTTCCCGGTCTCAACGGTTGAATCGCATCACGGAAAGCTGATCTATGGTACCCTGGAAGGTAAAAAGATCCTGGCTATGCAGGGCAGGTTTCATTATTACGAGGGCTATAGCCTGCAGGAGGTGACTTTTCCGATCAGGGTTATGAAATTCCTGGGAGTTAAAAAACTCCTGCTCTCCAATGCTGCGGGTGCCATGAACCCTGCCTTCAAAAAAGGCTCTTTGATGCTACTGGACGACCATATAAACTTCCTGCCTGAAAATCCTTTACGAGGGGTGAACAATGATAAACTGGGACCCCGGTTCCCCGATATGAGCCAACCCTATTCCGAAGAGCTAAACGCTTTATTCGTTGAAGTTGCGGGTGAGGAGAACATCCTTCTTGAGAAAGGGATCTACGTGGCCGTAATGGGACCCAACCTGGAAACCCGCGCAGAATACAGGATGTTCCGAAACTATGCCGATGCTGTTGGTATGTCAACGGTACCAGAAGTGATTGTTGCAAACCATATGGGACTTCCCTGTGCTGCAATTTCGGTGCTAACTGACGAGTGCGACCCGGACAACCTGAAACCTACCGGTCTGGCAGAAATTCTTGCCGTTGCCGGGAAAGCAGAAGTGGATCTGATCCGCCTGTTCAGAGGGGTGATAAGAAAGCTTTAATTCCAGGCAGGAAACGCCTAATATTTTCCATCGATTTCCCGGTCTCTGAATCCCATCAGGTAAAGGATTCCATCTAGGCCAATGGTCGATAGTGCATGTTTGGCATTTTCCTTGACTTTAGGTTTGGCATGGAAAGCAATGCCGAGTCCTGCAATGTTCAGCATGGGCAGGTCATTGGCCCCGTCCCCAACGGCAATCACCTGCTCCAGATGGATGTCTTCCTTGAAGGCGAGTTTTTTCAGGAGTTCGGCCTTCATTTCTCCATCCACAATATCTCCGACATAGCGGCCGGTAAGCCTTCCGTCTTCAATTTCGAGTTCGTTGGCAAAAATATAGTCGATCCCGAAGCGGTTCTGCAGGTACCTGCCGAAATATGTGAAACCACCGGAAAGGATAGCGGTCTTAAAGCCATATTTTTTCAGGATCCTGAATAATCGGTCGGCACCCTCAGTTACCGGAAGGTTCTCGGCAACATTCTTCATGACCGACTCATCCAGGCCCTTGAGCAGGGAAATACGTTTTTTAAAGCTTTCGCTGAAGTCGATTTCACCCCGCATGGCCGACTCGGTTATGGCGTGTACTTCATCGCCCACACCGGCCAGTCTTGCCAGTTCAACGATCACCTCAGTCTGGATAAGGGTGGAATCCATATCGAAACACACCAGCCTGCGCGTACGCCTGAAAATGTTATCGTTCTGGAAGGCAATGTCAGCCCCGATTTCTCGGGCACCATCCATAAATTGCTGCCGCATCTGAAGCGCATCAACCGGATTTCCCCTGACGGAAAACTGGATGCAGGCTTTCCCATTGCTCCCGGTTTCGCCCAGTGGGATACGGCCTGTCAGGCGTGTTATGCTGTCGATGTTAAGTCCCTGCTTGTAGACGATCTGGCTGACTTTTGCCAGCTGCCGGGCTGATATTTTTCTTGAAATCAGGGAAATGATATACCGGTCTTTTCCCTGAAGGTTGACCCAGGCTGTATAATTTTTCCCGGAAATAGGGGTGAACTTTGCCTGTACATTCAGCTCGTAAGCTTTGAAGAGCACATCCTTGAGAACGGGCGACGATTCAGATTCGGCAGGTAACTCAAAGAGAATACCCAGTGAAAGCTGATCGTGGATTACTGCCTGCCCGATGTCCAGGATATTCACCTTGTAGCCCGAAAGGATCTCAGTCAGGGAGGTTGTCAGGCCCGGCTTATCATCACCGTTGATATTCAACAGGATTACTTCTCTATCTTTCATTCCACTTGTTCTATGTTGTCACGAAATGTTTTCTTGTCAAGGACGTTTTTATCCAAATCATACAGAACCCATTCTCCTTCCCGCATACCGTCATTATATTTTCCCTTAACACGAATATTTCCGTTAAGGTGGTACTCGTTGTATTTTCCGTTCAGAAGGCCTTTTTTCAGATCAACTTTTATGCGGACCGCCCCATTGGGATAATTTTTAACGATTTTGGATGCATCCAGGTTATCAATTATTATTTCGGGCTCAAACCAGATGCTGTAACTGTTAATCAGGCTCTCGGGCAGTATGGTGAATGTGTTCAGGAGGTAGCGGTCATCGTAATATGCTTTCTTGTACTCCTCAGGATTCCGGGTAAACCGGGTGTGGAATTTTGAATGCAGCAAGCCGTCCACAGCATCTAACTGGACACCCAGCCTTGGGAATGACAGGAAGTAGGGCTTATCCTCCTGGAATTCTTTCCACTTATCTTTTGAAACATACTCTTCCAGGAGAGTGAAAAGAACTGGTACATCCAGGTAAGTGTAAACGGTATTCTTTTCTTTGAATTGCTTCGAAAAGACGGCAAAATCACTTGAATTTATCAGGGTATTATTCGCCCGGTAATCATCAATAATATTTTTCAGGGTCTGCGGGTGATTACTGAATACAACATATTTATCAATAATGGTATAGTAAGGTTTTTCAATTTTATCCAGGAGGTTACCAAAGAGGAGTTTGAACAGTCCCGGGAAGGAAATATAACGAATGGCATACCCGTGGTACTCAATACCTTTTATCTTGATGAAATATTTCTGATGGATCTGTTTGGCCAGGTAGTTGAGTTTCTCAGCTGGAAGAGTTGCATCCACTGCCGGCATAATAATTGCAAATTCATTCATCCTGCCAAGGTTTGAGGGCTTGGTCTGCAACAGGATGATCTCATCGTCGATCCAGCTTAGAAAGTCCTTTTTGACAGAGAGTTTTAACTTTTTTTCCAGTTTGGACTGCTGATCGAGGAACTCAGCCCGTTCCTGTTCATCGAGAATAGCGATCGATCGGTCATAAAAATCTCCGGCATCATCAAAGTGGATCTGTACCATGGAAGCAAATCGGGAAGGGATAACGGCCCCGCTTTTCAGGGTACCCTGACCGGCTTCCACGATCGTAGTGAAAAATGAGGTGCTTTTGCTATTGACGCTGGAGTAGCCATCCATGGAGATCTCCCCGTTGGATTTCAGATCGAACCGGAAGGCTGAATAGAGGAGATCCTCGTCCAGGTCCCTGGTCAGGTCTGATGATTTCCCCATTTCACTTTCAAGGTATTTCCCGAAATACTTATAGTTGATATACAGGTTCAGTAATCCTGTTCCCGCCACTTTCTCCCGGACATCCAGGAAATTTACATCCCTTCCCAGGGCTTTTCTGCTTTCTTCATCAATAGATGCTTCCACAAGGTTAAGATTGGTGGAAACGACACCCTTATCCAGGACAAAACTAAAAAAATACATTTCCCCATCCTCCGTGTCAAGCACTTCGTAAATGGTTTTACCCTTATGACTGGTCTGGGTAATCCTGTAATCGCTGCCCAGGAAAGCAGACAGAAGGGTTTCGGGAGAGCGTAGTTTGGTTATCCGGCCCAGGTTAATGATATAGAGGTAGTCATTCTTTCCCGGTTCGTACTCGTGCAAGCTTATCAGTACATTTCTTTCACCCATCAGCCGGAAGAAAAGTTTATTCTCATGGAACAGTGAATCGAGGTATCTGATATCATCATCCAGTTCGGCAAGTGAAGGATTAGTTTTCAGTTTTTCCCAGGCATTGCAGGTAACAAAGGTTTCCCAGGCTGTAAAAGGTTGATCGCTTTCAATGATGAGGGAAGCGTTCGGCGGCACAAGGTAGACCGACTGGTACTTGGATTTTGGGGAGAAAAAATAGAGGTAAGCAAGGAAAATTGCTGCCGCGCAGATCACCAGCAGGATAAGAAGGTATTTCAGGAATTTTTTCATGGGATATCAGGATAATCAGGATTTCTTTCTTAACATTCCAAGATAATCATAATGCTCCCCCTCTGCAAGCAATATTGCTTCAAATCCATTTTTTTCCGAGAGGGATTCCAGCGTTCCGAAATCAATAAACAGCCACTTGAAGTAATCTCCGCAGACTTTCCTGAAACACATCTGGTACTGCATCTCCCCGTAATAGTTTTTGTTCAGACTTTCCCAGCAGGGTTCATCCTCCTCCTCGTAAAGAAAAGTAAGGTCTGAGGAATCAAAGATCGCATATCCACCCGGAGCCAACAGGTCGGAAAGCTGCCTGAAAAAACTTTCCAGACCTTCCAGATCACCGGCAATACCGATCCCGTTCATAAGCATAAGGATCACATCAAATTGTACTCCTGAATACTCGTAGAAGTCCTGGTTTATAATCTTTTTTATACCCCGTTCATTCATGATGTTGCAACATTGCTCCGAGATTTCCAGTGCGGTCACCTCAATTCCGGCTTCCTGCAGGGGGAGACTGTGACATCCAACACCGGCACCGACATCCAGGACTTTGCCCCGGCAATGTTCCAGGGCCAGTTTTTCCAGCTCCGGCATTTGATCTTTTGACCGGAAGAGGTACTCAGGGAGGATTACATCATCCGCAGCGATATCAGAATGAATACGGATGGGACTTTTCTCACCCGTACGAAAATAGCTCATTGCGGCAAGGCCAAGAGCGTCTTTCTCAGGAGGCAGTGTTTGCATAGATACAGATTAGGAGGTTAATGCACAAATTCGGCTGAGTGAGGCATCGGCCCCTCTCAGGTTCAATGGGAAGCAGAATAAGGTAAAGGGAGATGATAAAGTCTGGTTTAGTCGGGTAAGGTTTTCAAGAAGGAGGATATCCTTTCTGAGAATTTTTTTGTGGATTGGGTAATGCGTGTCCTCAGGTAGATCAAAGGAGGGGGCATCGATTCCGAGTCCTTTAAGGGGTAATCCGGCAAGAAGGTCCGCCGCCTCATCGGAAAGCACAGGATAATCCCGGAAATAGGCATCTGTCCCCCATTTTTCATCTGCAGCGGTGTAGAGAAGCAGGAATTCAGGGATAGTGCCCCCGAGAACCTCTTCAATCAGACCGGCAGGGATTTCACGCGTATTGCTGCAGTCCAGGGTACAAGCCCTTCCAACGAAATGGTCCAGGGGGAACTCATCCAGGCTTTTACCTTCTTTAATCAGGTGTGAAGGGGCATCGATATGCGTACCGGTATGCGATCCGAAGGAATACTGTGTGAGACGATAGCCTTCGATCTCAATGCTTGCTTCAGTGATGAATTTAAGGGGTGGATCGCCGGGATATACCAGGGTTTCCCTTGAGACCTGGTGGCTAAGGTCAATGAGCATATTTCCCGATATTTTCATAATTTCACCACATTGAGCTGTAAAAATGGAAAAACTTAGTGACTTACCCAATATCGGAACAGCTCTTGAAAAGAAATTAATTCAGGCTGGCATACATTCTCCCTCTGAATTAATCGCCACAGGCAGCTGCAATGCTTTTATCAGGCTTCATACAGTGGATGCCACAGCTTGCATTAATTCTCTGTATGCACTCGAAGGTGCGGTTCAGGGAATCCAATGGCATCAACTGGACAAGCTGACAAAATCCGACTTGCTCCGATTTTATCGCAGGATTCGTTCAGAACAGGAACCTATTCTGTGATCAGATTTTATTATTAGGATAGATTACATGATGAAAGTCGCTCCTACTCATCATCTTCATCAGACATATCATCTGCAATCTGCAGGTTTTCGAGACTTTCGAAATTTTGACCATCTGAATTATCCCCACTGGAGTCATCCTCTTCATCATCGGCAGGAAGCGCGCTTTTCGGCATTCTGATCAGATAATAAGTATCGTCAGTTTCCAGAGTCAAACCTGAAGCCAATTCTCCGGTTGGAGTCTGAAATGTGATCAGGTTATCATCAAATCCGTCTGGATATTCCTGTCTGATTAAGGCAAGCAGTTCATCTGATAACTGCTCAAACTTTTTTATGATTCTTTTTTTTCCCACTTCAATTAAGAAAAAAACAATTAAACCAAAGCACCTTTTTAAGTTGTTCTTACTGTGATCAAATGTATGTAAATTTTTTTTTCAAAAAATAGCACCAAAGGAGTAAAAATTGATGATTTTTATTACCAAAAAACATAAAATCTTCATAGTTAGTGGAATAGAAAGAAAAAAAACTTACATAGGAGGAAAAAAAACTTAACTAATGCCGGAATGATATGTTAATCCCGGTTTCCCTAAGTTAGATATTGTCACATATTCTGACTTACATTCACGGTTATGTTGCGGTAGTTTTACCGCAGACTGGTTTGTCTGTGAGGCTATTTGAGACAGGATAGACTTGTAGACTACCTCCTTTTTTATATATTTGCATCGCTTTTTAATGAATATTCAGTATTATGAGGCAACCTACGGATTGTGAGAGCATTGAGCAGGTGCGAGAAGCTATAGATAACATCGATCGTGAAATAATCGGGCTTTTAGGGAAACGATTCCTGTATGTGAAGGAAGTGATTCGGTTTAAAGAGCCAAATACCAAAAGTGTTGTTGCCAGGGAGCGTTTCGATGCAGTGATCAGCAGTCGTCGGAAATTAGCTGAAGAGGCCGGGCTGAATGGAGATATTATTGAAAAGATCTACCGCGATTTGTTAAACCATTTTATAGAAGAGGAACTTAAACTGATCAAAAATAAGTGATCAAAAAATTTATTCTACCATGTACAGAGAAGAAATAAAGGTGCTGGATTGTACCATTCGTGATGGCGGTCTGATGAACAAATGGCAGTTCCCGGACGAATATGTTAAAGCCGTTTACAATGCCTGTGTCGAATCCGGTGTGGATTACATGGAAATTGGGTACAAAAGTTCAGAGAAAGCTTTTTCCCGTAGTGAGGTGGGAGCCTGGAAGTTCTGTGATGATAAGGATATCCGGAAGGTAATCGGGGAGAACGATACTAAGCTTAAGCTGTCAGCCATGGCTGATATCGGAAGGATTGAACCTGAAGATATTGCTCCTGCTGAGGACAGCATGCTCGATATGATCAGGGTAGCCGCCTATGTACATCAGATTGATAAAGCTATCTGGCTGGCTGAACACTGTCAGGATAAAGGGTACGAAGTGACTATAAACCTGATGGCTGTTTCGAATGTTATGGAAAGGGACCTGGAGGAAGCGCTGGAGGATGTAGGTAAGTCGAAAGTACCAATCTTTTACCTGGTAGACAGCTTCGGCAGTATGTATTGTGAACAAATTGAAAGGCTGGTAAAGAAGTACCAGAAATTCCTTCCGGGAAAAACAATTGGCGTTCACATGCACAACAATATGCAACTGGCTTTCTCGAATACTGTGACCGGCATCATACATAACTGTAACTTCCTGGATGCAACCTTTATGGGGATAGGCCGGGGTGCAGGAAACTGTCCGATTGAGATCCTGATGTCCTTCCTGAAGAATCCAAAATATAAGATTAAGCCAATCCTTGGTGTAATTCAGGATTATATGATCGATATGCAGAAGGAAATTGACTGGGGTTACCACATTCCCTATCTGATCACCGGGGCCTTGAACCAGCATCCCCGGAGTGCCCTGAAATGGATGGATAATCCGGAAACGAAAAATGACTTTGTAACTTTCTATAAGCAGGTAACCGATAAGGAAGACCTGTAGGTCATCCTTTTAATAAATACTAAAAGCTGCCTGGCAAATCCGGGCAGCTTTTTTATTACCGGCCTTGAATTCTGTCCGCTTACTGTGTTTTCCGAATGAGCAGGAGGTAGGCTGCCCCCAGGTACAAGAGGTTGCAAATGATTCCAATGCCAACATGCATACCAAAGGAAAGTGGCTGTTGATAGGCTGTAAAACTGGCGAAAACCCAGAAAAAAGGAATAATTCCGATCAGATAGCGCAGCGGACTGGCAATAAAAATAGCTGCCAGGGGAGCCATGATAAACATGTTCAATCCTTTAAAATAGGTTGCCCCTTCGATCTTATTGTTTGAAATGCTGACGATCAACAGTGTATTTGCCGGTCCGGAGATGGCTGCCAGCACCGATAAACTCACAATTTGAAAAATGTTCAAATCTAGCATCCCTGATGCAGGAATGAAAGATGCACACAGAACGAACCCAAGCAAAAACATGAATAAGATCCGGATTCCGATCAGCTGTTTAAAGGTAAAGGGAAGAATCCTGAATACATCAAACAGGTGCTGGTCCTTCTCATCCAACATCACGAACGCCATAAGGAAACCCGAGAGAGCGGTAATCAGGATGGAAAAGACGGCCAGGATAAGGGGCCTGTACTCAACCATTACCGGAAAGTAGGGTTCATAAAGCGGGGGGGCAATGCGCAGGATCACCAGCATGGCCAGCGGGGCGATTAAAATTGCCAGCATGGAAGGATCCCGGAAGATGTTTTTCAGGTCGTATCGGAAAATGGTGAGTGTTTTCATTGGTACATCTTTTTTTCAAATTGCCTGCGGGCGAAAATATAACTCAAATAGGTCCAGAGTGCCAGGTAGGCTATATCTGCAAGTTGCATCAGCGAGGTATGTTTGTCAAAGGAATCACTCAGCAGGTTTAAGGTGGCCTGGGTAGGGATGATATACAAAAAGTCCCAACGGGTCAGTCCGAAATAGTTCAGGAGCGGTAATACCGTTGGTGCGGTGAACAGGGGGATCAGTACTATGTATTGTGTGAAGGTATCCACCCACATGACACCTCCGACACCAATAAACGTGAAGATCAGAGAAGTCAGGATCACCGAAATGAAAAAGCTGTGTGGGTGAAAATCCAGTCCCTGGGTGGAAACTGCAATTGCTGAACTGCAGATCAGTGCAGGAACCAGCAGGGCAAGGGCTTTTGCCCAGAGGTATTCGCCGGTTTGCATCGGGGTGACGACCTGAGCCTCAAGGGTATTGTCCCCTTTCTCAAACAGGACCATGACACCGATGAAAATGAATCCCATGGCGGTAGGATCAAGGAAGACGAACAAGGTAGTGATAACATCTGTTTGCAGCCAGGAGAGCAGCAGGAGTATGGCGATATAAAAAGCAGCAATGATGAAGGCAATGGTCAGGATCTGGTATTTTGCCAGTAACCTGAGTTGCCAGAAGGTGAAGCGAAGTATTTTTTGCATGGCGTCCTAGTTTAAGTTCCTGCCGGTGACCTTGATGAAGATATCATCCAGACCCGCTTCCTTGCTGTGAATAGCCACAATATTTTCCCTGCGCAGGAGCTCGAGGAAATCCTTGTTTTCGCCCAGCTTGTCAAGGGAATATTCTACACTCTGTATCTTTTCTGAACCATATTCCACTTTTACGATCCGTTTGCCATTGAGAAGCTTTAGCCTGCGCGGACTGTCGGTTACCACCAGGTTTCCGTCGGATATGAAAGAAACCCGGTCACAGAGTTCCTCGGCATCATGCATGTTATGTGTGGTAAGGAAGATTGTCTTGCCCCTGGCTTTCTGATCAAGAATAATGTCCTTCAGGTTTCTTGCATTTGCCGGATCAAGCCCGGATGTAGGCTCATCCAGGAACAGGATTTCGGGATCGTGCATGATCGCACGGATGAAGTTGAGCCTCACCTTCATTCCCTTTGAGTATTCACCGGTCTTTTTCTTTGCATCTTTCTCCAACCCGACCATCCTGAGCAGGTCCATGGGAGGTATCAGGCTCCCTGAGTAGAAACTTCCAAAAAAACGGAGGTTTTCAAGGGCTGTAAGTTTTGAGTAGTGATTTGGCAATTCAAAACCTACGCCAATGTGGTTATAGAATTCCGAAGACCAGTGTTTGAGGTCTTTCCCGGCCAGTTGTACTTCCCCACGGAAATTCCGCAGTAGTTTGGTCAGGATTTTCTGTGTGGTGCTTTTCCCGGCCCCGCTGGGTCCCAGAAAGCCGAAAATTTCTCCCCTGGCAATTTCAAAACTGATGTTCCGGATGGTGTCGCCGGAAGATCCGGGATACGCAAATTCGAGGTTTTTAACGTGTATCATGGTCTTGGTTTTTTGAAATGATCCCGCCCTCCAGCAGTTTGGTGAAAGCGAGGATCATCCCTTCAAATTCTGATTTATGTAAGCTGTAAAGCGGTTTCCCTTCCTTAATGTTTTTCAGTAAGTCATCATCGAATTTAATGGACAGGTAATCATACATGCCTATTTGTACCTGGATGATATGCAGGGCAATAAAATCCAGGTCGATATCTTTGCGTACTTCATCCTGAAACCATTCTGTGATAATACCTTTGGTCATCTCAAACAGTTTTCGTTTAAACATCATTTCAAGGTTCCCAATTTCCTCATTGTCCCTTTCCCGGAAAACCCGGTACTGAAAAGCGGTTTCAAGCGGATGATCCAATTCGAACTCGATTTTGTCCTTCCAGTTCAGCAAAAGCAGCTTTGTGAGCGTCATGCCCGGTTCCTGAATCCGCTTTTCAATGGTACTGAAGCGTGTGGATGTTGAACTTTCGATCAGATAAAAGTACAAGTCCTTTTTTGAGCTGAAGTACCTGTAAAAGCTACCTTTTGCCAATCCGAGTTCCTTAATGATCCTGGAAAGCGATGCCGAAGTGTAATCGTTCAGAATAAACTCCCGATAGGCAAGCTCACGAATCTGCTGTTGCCTTTCAGGTTTTAGGTTATGGAAGGTTTTTTTTGCCATAGAATATTAAGCGACTACCTGGTCGCTAAGATAGGATATTTTTTTTTCAGCATGCAACCTTTACCTTTTTTATTTTTCTTTAAGGCAAAAATCAAGATCCATGAAAAGAATTTTTACCATTTTGGGCGTTCTTGCCCTGACACTTAATCTCCTCGCTAAAGGGGATTCCTTATCGGTTCGTCCCTTCCAGCTATCTGTGGTATATCCTTTAAGCACCGCCGGTGTTCATGCTGCTGATCAGGGATACACAATTTCGCTAAATCTGCTGTCCGGGGTAACCGGTGCTGCGCATGGCATTGAACTAGGGGGAATAAGTAATGTCAACAAGTACTATAATAAAGGCATTCAATTTGGTGGCATCAGTAACATCAACGGGACTTATAACCAGGGTGTGCAGTTTGCCGGAATTTGCAATATCACCGGAACTTATTCCGGGGGCGCACAATTTGGCGGCATCTGTAATATCACCGGCGGAGGTGTCCATGGACTTCAGACCGCTGGCATTTCAAATGTTTCCGGGACAGACCTGACCGGGATACAGGCCGCCGGCATCTCAAATATTTCCGGGGGTACCTCAAGGGGTGCCCAGCTGGCCGGCATAGGCAATGTAGCCGACAGTTTAATCGGGATCCAGGCTGCCGGAATCATAAACATCGCTGACGATGCAAAAGCCCTGCAGCTTGGAGGCATCGGAAATATCGCCGATGATGTAAACGGTGCCCAGGTGGGGGGCATATTTAATATTGCCGATGATGTGAAAGGGATGCAGTTGGCAGGGATTTTGAACATCTGTGACTCCATTCACGGGGTTCCGATTGCCCTAATCAGCATCGTAGGAAAAAATGGATACCGTCGCCTTCAGGTTTGGACGAGCGAAGCTTTCCCCGTAAACGTCAGCTTTAAAACCGGAGTCCGTGCATTTTACACCATGTTCAGTTTAGGGTACCGGCCCGGGAACATCGAGAACAATACAGGCCTCGGATATGGTATTGGCACGAACCATTCCATTGGGAAACGCTCCAGCCTGGAACTTGAGGCACATATGTACCATATCAACCATTTCCTGTGGGTGAACGAAGACAATTTTCTGTATACGCTGAAGCTTAATTATGAACGGCAAATATGGAATCGTTTATCTGTATTTGCAGGGCCAAGTATTAACATGATGATGGCCCGTCCTCTATCGGATGCAAGCTTGATTGCACCTTCCTGGGCACGGGAAACCAGCACAGCAAACTATGACTGGCAGTACTGGGTTGGATTTAATGCAGGGGTACGCTTCTAAAAAAGTTTCCGACCAACAGTTCATCTTTAAAGTCCATGGTTCCGGTATCGGGGCCATGGACTTTTTTAGTGGTTGAACAGCGATGCTTCGGGCCTGGCGGTTGCCCAGTCGATGGGTGATTTCCCCTCCCGGATCAGGATTTCATTGGTTTTTGAAAAATGGCGGCAACCGAAAAAGCCATTATAGGCGGATAAAGGTGAGGGGTGGGCAGCTTTAAGGATGTGGTGTTTCGCCTTGTCGATCAGTGCTTCTTTTGCCTGGGCAAAGCGTCCCCAGAGGAGAAAAACCAATCCTTTTCGGTTTTCCGAAAGATTCCTGATCACAGCATCTGTAAACTGTTCCCATCCTTTCCCCTGGTGCGAGCCAGCCTGATTTGCCCTGACCGTCAGCGTGGCGTTCAGCAGCAGTACCCCTTGTTGCGCCCATTTGACAAGGCTTCCATGATTTGGGATTGGGAGTCCCAGATCCTGATGCAGTTCTTTAAAGATATTTACCAGGGATGGTGGGGGCATGATACCCTCAGGTACCGAAAAACATAATCCATGAGCCTGTCCCTGGCCATGGTAGGGATCCTGGCCCAGGATAACCACCTTAACCTCCTCAAACGGGATGCTGTTAAAAGCACTGAAAATTTCGCTTCCGGGAGGATATACAGCATGTTTTTTCTTCTCTTCAACCAGAAACTCCTTTAGATCTCCAAAATACGGGGCTTCAAATTCCTTGAGCATGATGTTTTTCCAGCTTTCGTGGATATTGGGTTCTATTGGGGCCATTTCCTGATGTTTTTATGATCACTTTTATATAATAGAATTCGTGAAGTGTTGGTGGCGTGGCTGCATATTACACGTAGCAAGGTAATGATCTCAAGATGAGTTTTGCTGCTTGCATGGGTTTTCTCAATGTTGTTCTTCAGGCGATCGTAGTGGTGCTGTTCCATCTCAAAGTATTCCTCCCGGAAAGTTTTGTACTGGATCTTTAACTTCCGGGCAGCTTTCAGGTCAAAATTCTCATACACCTTTACAGCTTCGGTGAGGATAGTCAGTGTATGCTGATGATATCGGACAAGTTCTTCCTTACCCTCCTCTGAAAAGCTATAGTTTTTTTCATACCACGATTTTGCTTTTTTCAATAACTGTTTGGAGATTACATCAGCGATTTGTTCATATTCGCGCACGGCATTCATCATGATGAAAGCTTCTTCTGCAGTGTCTGCAGCCAGGGTATTTTGACTGATAGTCAGTAAATACCCGGATATGGCATCCCTCAGGAAATCAATCTCTTCTTCGGCACGTGCCAGGGGGATAAATACCTTCGGATCTTTGTCTGTGAAGGGATGAATGATCTTCTCAGTCATAAAATAGACTTTCTTCATCATGCGGATCAGCTCCTGTCGTGCAGCATCAAGGGCTACGATAGGGGCTTTCAGGAGCGCATCATCAATATACTTCAGGCTGAAAGGTTCTTCCGGTTCTTCCCTTGAGGGGTAGATCCAGGAAATGAATTTACTGAATGGTGTGGTGAAAGGGATGAAGAGAAGGCATAAGGCAAAGTTATAGATGGTATGCGCATTGGCGATTTGCCTGGGATTGGCATGAGCGGTATCGGATACGCCTGGATCAAGCATCGTGATCAGCCCGGTAAACGGATTAATCAGGAAGAGGATGATCACTGCACCAACCAGTTTAAATAGTGTGTGCGCAAGGGCCACCTGCTTGGCTTCACGCGAGCCGTTAAGCGAGGCCAGAACTGCCGTTATGGATGTCCCGACATTGGCCCCGATAAGAAGGGCTATGGCTGCATCGAGTGATAGCAGGCCCTGCATGGAAAGAATGATCAGTATCCCGATGAAAGCGCTGCTACTTTGGATAAGTGCTGTAAAGAGAGCCCCTACGAGGATCCCCAGGACCGGATTCTGCATAGTAAGGATCACCCTCAAAAAAGGCTCATAATCACGTAGCGGATTCATTGATTCCGACATGATATGCATTCCGAAAAACAGGATCCCGAACCCCAATACCGCCCTTCCGATTTCCTTCACTGGCTGTTTTTTAACCATATATTGCATAGCGAGCCCAAGTGCCACAAATAACAGGGCATAATCCGTTATCTTAAAGGCGATGATCTGGGCCGTAATGGTTGTGCCGATCGCCGCCCCCATGATAACCCCGATCGTTTGTTTAAAACGCATCAGTTTCGAATTTACAAAGCTGACCAGCATGACGTTGGTGGCGCTGCTGCTTTGTATAATCATGGTCACAAAAGCCCCAAGACCCAGGGCAACAAAGCGGTTGTAGGTCAGCTTGCTCAGGATGTTCCTCATCCTGTTCCCGGCACTGTTTTGCATCCCCTCGCTCATCATGCTCATTCCCAGGAGGAAAAGTCCTAAGCCTCCAAAAAGTCCAATAATCAGAAGAAATACCCAGTTTGATTTCCGGACATTCAGATGGATCATAACGGAAGTATCCGGGGAATCCGCCGCGGATATCTGAAAGCGAAATGTTCCGGGCTCAGCCATGACTGCCGGAATGAAAGTAGCCATGCCCGCAGAGTCGGTAATAAGGATTTGTTTTTCCTGATATTCCGGGTCAACCGCCCACACGTGTAGGGGAAAATTTGCCACTGTCACCCCAGTGGAATAGCTTGCCAGGACCTTCACAGTTGTCTCAAAGGGATGTCCCACCCTTGTATATTGATGGTCTCCTGACAGAATGGTAAGCGAAATTGTTTCAGGGACCGGCTCAGGAATGGAATCATTCCGGGCAAGGAGTAGTGATTCCCAAACCGGGGATAGCAGCAGGATGATGAGGAATAATGCCTTTCGCACGTACGTGAAATTTATCTATAAAAGTAAGTTTTTTTCACTTTTAAGTGAAATCCTGTTTAATTTCTGATATGTAACCGGCTCACCCTGATTTCCTGCCTGTACCAGGCGGGTTATCTGGTGATCAGGCTTAACTGCACCAGGGACAAGCTGTTCATACAATTGCTGACAGGCCGAACGATTGAGCTTCCTGTTAGTAAAACTGGTTTTAACTCACTGTTCTTTTACCTAAATTTGATTAAGCGAGTGTAATCATTGTTTTTATGTCAAAGAGGAGGATTATTTTATTTGCGTCGGTGCTGGTTGTTGCACTCATGGTTCTGATCGTGGTATTTCTGATACGCCAGGGTAACAATACCCTGGCCAATCCATTCAGGATCATCCCGTCAGATGCGGTGGTAATTGTACAGGTGAACAACTTCCACAGCCTGGAAGAAAAGCTTTTCAGCAAGAATGAAATTTATAAGAGTCTGTCTGAACTGTTAACTTTTCGTCAGGTACTTAATGACATCACAGCAATTGATTCACTGGCCAAAAAGCACAGCGAGCTCGGGGAACTCCTTTTTGACAGCCATGCATACCTTTCTCTGCACTCCATGGGTGACGGGAACACATCCTTCCTGTTTCTTATACAGTTGAAGCAGGGGAAAGACCTGAAAGACGCGGTAAAGGCCCTGAAACAGATTACCTCGGATGATATTGAAAAAACGGAAAGCAAATACGAAGGAAGGGCAATCTATCATTTTTCTGCCATTAAGTCCGGGCTTAGCATTCGGTACTATCTGACAGAAGTTGAAGGAAATATCCTTGTCAGCAGGACAAAATCTCTGGTTGAAGCATCTGTAAAACAGTACAGTGAGCAGGAATCTCTGCTGACCAATCCTCAGTTTAAACGTTTGGTGGCAGCAGCTGGAAAAACGAAAGATGCGAACATTTATGTGAACCTCAGGAGGTTCCCTGAGCTGGTGGGGACACAGGCAAATGAAACCTACCAGGCAGAATTGAAAAACTATAAGGTTTTTGGTGCCTGGATGGTGCTGGACCTCAATGCCGAAGCGGATCAGGTTTTGCTAAACGGTGTTTTGTTTCCGGAGCCAGGCGGTAATAATTTCATTGATATTTTTAAGGATAACCGGCCCGTATCAGTTGGAGTTGATTCCTTGCTTCCTGCTTCAACAGCGGCATTCTTAGCTGTTGGAGCTGAAAACCTGAAGCTCCTGAATGAACGATATGCAGCATACCTTAAGGCTCAGAAAGGATCAGAGTCCAATCGGAACAAACTGGCTGAGATCGAAAAGGACTTCCAGGTGAATATTATCGAGTCCCTTTTACCCCTGGTTGAAGGAGAGATAACACTTGCCCGGGGGAATTTCACTGAACAGGAAAACAAAGATGCAGAGTCCCTTATTCTTATTAGATGCAAGAGTGGAGAGCATGCTTTTCATGAACTCCGCGCTATGGCAGGAAAGATACAGGAGAAGAAAGGCGGATCGCTCAGCCAGCTACAGAGTGAACTGTTTATTGCCCCCGATTCCTATCCTGTAGTCCGGATCCCAACAGAGAATCTCACCGGCCAATTATTTGGGGATTTCTTTACCATTCAGGGGAATACGTATGTCACAGTTTGGCGAAATTACCTGGCACTTGCCGCTTCCCGTGATATCCTAAAGACATTCCTCGTTAATAAGGCCAGAAAGAAGACCCTGTCGACGAATGAGGCTTTCGGATCATTTAAGTCCGGTTTGTCAAATCAGAGTTACATGCTTTTCTATGGGGACCTGACGAAATCTGCCGGTGTTTTTAAAAAATACCTGGAGGGATCCTTAATTTCGGAATGGGAAGAACATGCTGAAGATCTCCAGAAAATTCAGCCGGCCGGATTCCAGATTACCCAGGTAGGCGGGATGGTGTATTCCAACATCCTGGTACGTTATTCAGGCGTTGTGGAGGGTAAGCCCAGAACTGTCTGGGAAAGCCAGCTGGAGACTACGTTCTCATTCAAGCCACAACTGGTTCAAAACCACTATACTCATGAGAATGAGATCTTTTTACAGGACGATAACAATTCCATCTACCTGATCAACAGCGCTGGTATAATCCTGTGGAAGCAGAATATGCCGGAGGCTATTAATTCAAAGCTTGAACAAATTGATTATTTCGGAAATGGTAAATTGCAGTACCTGTTCAGTACGACCAGCAAGATTTACCTGATCGATCGTAATGGGAACAACGTTGAACCCTTCCCGGTCACCCTGCGAAGCCAGTCAACGACCGGGATGTCCCTGTTTGATTATGATGGAGACCATGAATACCGGATTATTATTCCCTGCCGGAATAACCAGGTCTATGTTTATGATAAAGGGGGCAACATTCTCAGCGGTTGGTCTTTTAAAGGCAGCGAAAACAAGATTTCGCAATCCCCGCAGCATTTCAGGATCGGGGACAAGGATTATATCGTGATAAGGGATAAATACCGTGTTTATATACTAAACCGGAAAGGGGAAGAACGTGTTAGTGTGAAGGGATTAATCCATCATTCAGTGAAAAATACGTATCATTTAAATACCAGTCCCTCAAATCAATCTTCATTAGTAACAACAGATACAAGCGGACAGATCATGCATGTTACCTTAGAAGGAGGAAAAATAAAGACCGTTTCGGTGGGTGAATTTTCGCCGGAGCATTATTTTGATTTCAGGGATGTTGATGCAGACGGGCAGAAGGATTATATTTTTATTGACAGGAATCTACTGTCGGTCTACAGGCAGGATAAATCCAGGATATTCGAGTACGAATTTCCTAATGAGATCCGCCAGGAACCTATCTTTTTCGAGTTTTCCAGACATGACAGGAAACTGGGTATTGTCGATACTATTGCACGCAAAATATACCTGATTAATAAGGATGGATCTTTATACAGGGGATTTCCCCTTGAAGGGTCTACCTTATTCAGCATTGGGTTCCTGAATACCCCCGGGAGTCATTTCAATTTAATAGTGGGTGGCAGAAATAACTTTTTGTATAATTACTCCGTACAATAGCGGAGAAATAAAAAGCTTATGAAAACTAAGATTTTGCTCATTTTAATGCTTCCTGTTCTGGCACTTTTTTCCTGCATAAAGGAAACGATCCAGTTAAATGACGTTTCCCGGGAAATTGAAGCCGAAAGATCCTTTGCGATGCCCTTACTGAAAACGGCTCTTACTTTTGGTGATTTCTCAGATCAGGAGTACGATGGACTGGAAATTATCAATACGGATACGGTAAAACTATATTTCATTGAGGATATTGGGTATGAAGACACGGTCGATTTTGCGGGGATTCCCTTTGATTTCAAGGACATAATTATCGAGTACGCCTATTTACATCATAGCTCTTACAATATGCTGCCTGTAGGTTTGCGTCTGAGCCTGATCATGTACAATGATTCGCTTGGGGAGAATATTGATACCGTAGCCTTTGGAGATGCCACCGGTGAATTTCTCCGACCTGCCCCAAATGATGATAACGGATTGGCAATTGAAAGCCAGGTAGAAACCATTGAGGGTAGCCTCAGCTTCGATCAGGGAACGATTGATAATCTGTTTGGCAATACAACCCACCTTATTATTTCAGGGGAAGTGCCTCAAACTGACACACTAATTAAAATTCTGGATTATTATACTATTAGTCTGAACCTGGGTATAAGCGCAAAAATCCGCTTTACCGCAAATCTTGACAGCATTGCTGATTTTTTTAACTCTAACGACACAAGTAATTATGCGCTATAGCAGACACATTCTTTCGCTCATTGTATTTCTTGCTGCCGGAACCGCACTCTTGGCGCAAAGCAATACCATGTACTATCTCAGGAATGTGCCACAGGCATATTATCTGAATCCGGCCATACAACCACAGCCCAATGTTTTTATTGGGGCCCCGGTGTTAAGTACCAGTTATTTTGATCTGCACCACAATTCGATTGGAATGTCAGATTTCTTCTGGAACGATCCGAACAGCGACCAGGTGCTGCACCCCCTGACCTCCGCAGATGCTATGTCAGAATTTCTGGCCAAGCTGGGTGATGCGAACAACATTACTTCAGAACTTGACTTCAACCTGGCATCCTTTGGATTCCGGGTGAAAGACCTGTACCTGATGTTCGATGTAACTTCGAGAACCAATGCAGGTCTGAAGTTTCCCAATGAGCTCGCAAATTTTCTCATTCAGGGGAACGAAGATGGTCAGGAATTTCACTTCAGTAATATGGGTTTTTATTGGAGGGACTATGTAGAGGTAGGAGTTGGCGCATCGTATAAGATTGGTGATATGATCACCGTTGGGGTGCGTCCTAAGTTACTTCTTGGGGTGGCCTCGATTTCTTCCTGGAACAATGATATAAGGCTGAGTACTTCTCATGACATGTGGCAATTAGACTCCTACCTGGAAATGCAGATGGCCACACCCGGGATTATTTTCCCTGTCGACGCTCAGGGGAATTTTGACCCTACGGGAGAAATTACACTGGATACTGCCCTTACGGCACTGGTATCATCATCCAGCAGGGATACCATCCTTCCGGCACTTAAACAAATAAGTCGGGGTGCTGCGGGGAATAAAGGTTTTGGGATTGATTTCGGAGTCAATATCACCCCAATGGAAGAATTGACCATTTCCCTCAGTGTAATTGATCTGGGATCCATCACCTGGAATAATTATGCTTATTCCGCTGATTTGGAGAGTTCCTTCGAATTTGAAGGCATCGAATACAACTCCTCCGACAATACCAATGCAGGTGAAGTTATTGACGAATTGAGTGATACCTCCAGTTTTGGAGGTGGGATCATCGATACCCTTCTTTCCCATTTTAATGCTACCGGGGGAGCATCTTCATTCACGACCAGGTTAACACCAAAGGTATATGTCGGCGCAAGCTATTCCATTCTGCCAAGTGTGAGTTTCGGCATGCTGGCCCGCTTCGACTTTCCGGAATCGGGATTTGAATACGATTTAATGCTGCATGCAAATTACCATCCGACCAGCTATTTTGCGCTTTCTCTTAGCTACAGTCCTTTCAAAGGTGGTGCATCGACCTTTGGACTTGGCGCCTCATTCCGGTCAGGCCCAATAAGCTATTATGCTGTAGCAGACTACAACTCTTTGCGGTATACCCTGTTCAGGTATGAGGGTGACGACTTTATCTCGAATGAGGAGGGTGTTACCCGGAACTATCCGGTAATGCTTTCCGCTGACAACCGCACGGCATTTAACATCCGTTTTGGGATCAACCTCGTATTCGGATGGAATCAACGTAAAAAGTTAATGCAGGATAAACCTATGTATTTTTCCAAAGATTATTAATAGCTTTGAAGAAAATACAAAGCGCTAATGGCCCTATTAATTAGGTATTTACTTATCTTTTTATTGATATACGTAGGTTTGCGCCTGTTCCGAAGGATATTGTTCGGGTCACCCTCCCAGGCAGGGAGATCTGCTGACAATGAAGGAAGAAGAAGGCCTGAAGGAGAGGTCTATATTCGTTATAAACCCGGGAAAGGCTCCAAAAAATTCCGCAAAGAAGAGGGAGAATATGTCAAATTTGAGGAAGTAGATGATGACAATTGACAGGCGATCCCGGAGCTAAAGCTTTTCCTTAATTTTTTTTGTCAGGTTCGAGGCGAATACAAAATCATTCAGGTATTCATTGTCTGAGGTAAGCACGCCCTCGCTGTTTCCTTCCCACTGTTTGATTCCTTTATGAATGAAGACGACTTTTTCACCGATCTCCATAACTGAATTCATGTCGTGGGTATTGATTATTGTGGTCATGTTGAACTCATGAGTGATCTCACTGATCAGTTTGTCTATCACGATAGCCGTGATAGGATCGAGGCCAGAGTTGGGCTCATCGCAAAACAGGTACCTCGGATTTTGCACGATAGCACGGGCAATGGCGGCACGTTTTTGCATGCCTCCGCTTAATTCAGCCGGAAAGAGTTTGTGGGCTGTATCCAGCCGCACGTGATCGAGGCAAAAATCAACCTGTTTCCTTTTTTCTCCCGCGGTCATTGAGGTAAACATATCAAGAGGGAAACGGACATTTTCTTCCACTGTCAGCGAATCAAACAGGGCTCCTCCCTGAAAAAGTTTTCCCATTTCACGCCGGAGGGCCTGGCGCTCGCGCAGGGTCATTCTGACAATATCGCGATTATGATAGAAGATTTCTCCTTCATCTACCTCGAACAGGCCTATAATGCATTTTACCAGAACGGTCTTTCCTGATCCGCTCTGCCCAATTACCAGGTTTGTTTTCCCCTCATCAAAGTCTACAGATATGTCGTTCAGCACCGTCTCCTTGTTGAATGATTTGCGTATGTTCCGGATCGTGATCATTTGGCAAGGAGTAATTGTGTCAGTATTACGTTGAATAGCAGGATGAGGATGCTGCTGGCAACAACTCCCTTTGTGCTGGCCCTGCCTACCTCAAGCGCCCCTCCTGATACATGGTAGCCAAAGAATGCCGGCACGGAAGTGATGATGATGGCAAATACCACAGTTTTGATCAGTGAGTAAGTAATATAAAATGGAACAAACCAGTATTGTATCCCATAGATATAATCGGATGAGGTCAGTGCACCGGTTGCTACAGATATGGCCCAACCACCGAAAACTCCCATAAACATGCTGATGAGGGTCAGGATCGGGTTGAAAAGTACTGTAGCGATAATCTTGGGAAGAATCAGGTAGCTTGCAGAGTTCACTCCCATAATCTCCAGGGCATCAATCTGTTCTGTGATCCGCATATGACCAATTTCGGAAGCAATATTGGATCCCACCTTTCCGGCAAGGATCAATCCGACAATCGTGGATGAAAATTCCAGCAACATGGTATCGCGCGCGGTAAGACCTATCAGGTAAGTGGGAATAAGTGGATTTTCGAGATTGTAACGGGTCTGCAGGGTTATTACCGCTCCCATGAAAATGGAAATAATGATCACAATTCCAATAGAGTTAATCCCCAGACTCACGATTTCTTTTACCGTCTGCTGGTAGTAAATCTTACCCTTTTCAGGTTTGGAAAGAACTCTTCCCATTAAAATAAAGTACGAACCCAAGGGTTGAAGGAATTTCATTTTCTGTGAGTTTCTGCGAAAATACAAAGATTTGCATAATATGATTTAGTTTTTTAGTCCGGAAATCAGAATAGTCTATCAAAATACTGGTCGAGTCTGTAAGTATTTTGTTAAATTCGAAGCACAAGCTCAACATGAATTTAAAGACATTATGAACAAGAAAAATTTTTGCGTGATTATGGCAGGGGGAATAGGAAGCAGATTCTGGCCTCTTAGCCGTACCCAAAAGCCCAAGCAATTTTTGGATATCCTGGGAACAGGAAAATCGCTTATCCAACAAACTTTTGATCGTTTTGCGCAGGTGATCCCGAAAGAAAACATCCTGATCGTGTCTAATGAAGAATACGGGGATATTATTTTAAAGCAATTGCCTGAGATTACAAAAGAGCAGGTTCTGCTGGAACCTATGCGAAGGAATACCGCCCCCTGTATTGCCTATGCCAACTATAAGATCAGGGAGATAGAACCGGATGCAAACATTGTTGTAGCACCTTCTGATCATCTGATCCTGAAAGAGCAGGTTTTTCTGGATGTTGTAAAAAAAGGACTGGACTTTGTAGCTGAGAATGACTCACTGCTGACCCTTGGCATACAGCCAAGCCGCCCTGAAACGGGCTATGGCTATATCCAGATCAACGGACATCAGGATGGCAAGATCGTTGTAAATGAAAGTCTGAGAAAAGTAAAGACCTTCACTGAAAAGCCTGATCTGAAGATGGCAAAAGTTTTTCTGGAGAGCGGTGACTTCTTTTGGAATTCCGGGATATTTTTCTGGTCATTGAAATCCATTACCGCTGCCTTCGAGAGTCATCTCAACGAGGTTGATACGCTGTTCAGGGAAGGTACCGGGATTTATAATACGGATAACGAACACGACTTCATTGCCGCAACTTACCCAAAATGCAAGAATATCTCCATAGACTATGGTATTATGGAAAAGGCTGATAATGTTTTTGTTTTGTGCGCTGATTTTGGATGGTCCGACCTGGGTACCTGGGGATCGCTTTACGATATGTCTGAAAAAGATACTTATTCGAATGCTGTCCAGGGGAAGAATGTGTTTTCGTATGACAATAAAAACTGCCTGATTAACCTTCCGAATGACAAACTTGCGGTAATCCAGGGACTGGAAGATTTTATCATCGTCGATTCTGACAATATCCTGTTGATTTGTCGTATGGAAGATGAGCAAAAAATAAAACACTTTGTCAATGATGTTCGCCTTGAGAAAGGAGAGGACTTCATTTAAAAGCATTGCCAAAGAATCACCTGATGCTAAATACACAAATGATATGCCGGAGAAACAGCTCCGGCATATCTCTTTTCAGCTGGTTTAATTTCAGGCATTTTTCCATACTTAATAGCATTTGAGCCCCTTTCAGGGTATATAAATTATTTATAAGTAGTATATTTGCAGCTTATCTCTATACCTTGTAAACATGAAACTTATTTCTAAACACTGGATTATTATTTCAGGAGTTGCAATTCTTCTAACTGCCTGTAATCAAAGCGATCAGACCAAGTCTGAAGATAAAAGTCAGACAATGATTGATAAGTCTGAAATTGAGGAAGGTCTTAAAGATCTTTCAAATCCGCTTCCTCAGCCTTTCGAGGTTTATACTATGCTTGAGGATATTGGAGCCAGATACCTTAGGGATATTATGAATCCGGTTTCCAATGTCGATAACTATGTTAGCGCTAAAAGTAAAGCCCTGAATGCCGGGGTATATGCTGCTGATCTGGGCTATGCTACAATCTATGCGAATCAGGACAACCAGGATGATGTCAATGTATATTCAAAGACGCT
The DNA here is from genome assembly GCA_016931575.1 of Bacteroidales bacterium. Lineage (GTDB taxonomy): Bacteria > Bacteroidota > Bacteroidia > Bacteroidales > UBA10428 > UBA10428. The sequence goes on from JAFGEO010000071.1 coordinate 73,126, forward strand.
TAAGACCCTTGTGGATGATCTCGGCGTGAAACTTGATTATGCAGGTCTGTTGGAAAATGTAAACGATGATAGTGAAATTAGTAAAGATACTCTCGTGAGTATCGTTTCCTCCATTTACTACGACGCTTACACATTTCTGTACAGGGAGAGCGAATCTTCACTGGCTGCATTGATGGCAGTAGGGGCCTGGACTGAAGGTATGTACATTGCAGCTAATATTTCAGATGATGCATTCCAGAATACCAGCATCGTAAAGATCATTTTCCAGCAGAGCAGTTCTCTGGCAGGCCTCATCGATTTCGTCGGGAATTTTAAGGATGATGAATTAATCAGCATGTTACTCGCGGATCTTGAAGCGTTAAAAACGCAGTTCGATGCTACAGATGGGTCGCTTTCCGAGCAACAATTCGCGGAAATTAACACTTCCATCAAAAAGCTAAGGGCAAGTATCCTTCTGTAAGTAAATTTTTGGCGAATAAAAGGTGTTCAGTAGGCTTCAGCTTATCTGATAAGCGCTTTCTTCACTATGAATGCTCTTTCAGAATGGGTTTAGGAAAGTATTCGGATGATCATATAGTATAGTGATTTGCGGATAGGATGTATGCAAAGCATGTAGCATATTTGCCAAACAAACCAATCTCTCTATGAATGAAGCTGTTCTGCAGGCATTGATGCGATTATTTGCTCTCGTCGCCAGCGTAAACGAGGAAGGCCATGCATACAATGAGAGAAATGTGCTTGTTGAATACCTGCAGCGCCAGTTCAGTGACGAACTGGTAAATCGTTACCTGGAGATTTATGATCAATACATCAGGGAATACCACCTCGAGCCACAGGCGAGTGAGAAAATGTCTAAGCGGACATCCCTGATTAGTGAGTTATGCTTACAGCTCAACCAGGAACTGGAGCAACCGCAAAAGATTTTTGTACTTGTTTTTCTGCTCGATTTCATTAATAAAGGGGATGAGATCACTTCAGATGAAAGAGAGTTGCTGAACCAGGTAGGTCTCCTTCTTCATATCAGCGAAGATGAGCTCGAAGATGCTATAGCCTTCAGTTTTGATCACACTGAGTTGATCCGGCATAAGTCCAACCTGCTTTATATTGACAACAATCCCCCCCCGGACAACCGGAAGATTAAACACCTGAGAATTGATAAAATTCATGGGCAGGTAAAGGTGTTGCATATCGAGAGTACAAATACTTACGTCCTCCGGTATAATGGGTCTCAGAAACTGACCCTGAACGCTCATGCCATAAAAGCCAACCGATCCTATATCTGGGCATTAGGGTCGGTAATTAAAAATCCACTCTTCGGTTCGGTATATTATACCTGGATAGCGGGCAGGTTTATTCAGGCAACCTCCAAGATCAATTTCGTTTTCAGAGCTGAAAATATTGAATACGCTTACGGGAGTAGTGATAACGGGATTAAACTATTTAACCTGAATGAGGAGTCGGGGAGGCTCATTGGTATTATTGGAGGAAGTGGTAGCGGAAAATCAACCCTCTTGAAAGTATTGAGTGGGGTGCTGAAACCTAAAAAGGGCCGGATTCTCATTAACGAAATGGATATCCACAAGCACCAGAACCAATTGCAGGGTATTACCGGGTATGTTCCTCAGGATGATTTTCTGATCAAGGAACTTAGTGTATTTGATAACCTCTACATCAATGCACGATTATCCTTTAGCAATGCCAGTCACGATGAACTAACAAAAACCGTGGAGGAGGCATTGCTGAACTTTGACCTGGTTGAAGCACGTAATCTGCGCGTTGGGGATGAGATGAACACTTACCTGAGTGGCGGACAACGTAAACGTTTAAACATCGCGCTGGAGCTCTTGCGGGAACCCTCCGTCCTGTTTGTGGATGAACCCACTTCCGGACTCTCCTCTGCTGACTCAGAAAAGGTTATGAACCTTCTTAAGCGCCAAACATTTAAGGGTAAACTTGTTTTTGCCAATATTCATCAGCCTTCTGCAGAAATTTTCAGTCTGTTTGACAAGCTGCTTGTTGTAGACCAGGGTGGCCGTGTTATCTACTATGGAAACCCGCTCGATGCTATCAGCTATTTCAAACGTGCAAGTCATTATGTGGATGCTGAAGAGAATGCCTGCCTGAGGTGCGGTAATGTTGACGTTGATCAGATCCTGAGGAATGTGGAAGCCCGTGTTGTTGATGTAAACGGACGCCTGACACGTAAGCGGAAGACTTCTGCGGAGAAATGGTACCGCCTCTATATGGAAAATATAGATCCGATTATCCGGCAGATTAAAAGGCCCTTTTCCCATACCATTCCTGATAGCCTTTATAAAATACCGGGCCGCTGGACCCAGATGAAAATATTTTTTTACCGGGATATCCAGGCAAAGCTTAAAAACCGGCAGTATGTTGCAGTTACTCTTCTGGAAGCACCTGCCCTTGCATTTCTTTTAACATTTTATACGCGCAGCGCTAGGGGACTACACGGTTTCCTTGAGAACTATTCCTACGATAAAAATGCCAATTTGCCGGCCTTTTTATTTATGGCGGTGATTGTAGCCCTGTTCCTGGGATTGGTGATTAGTGCGGAGGAGATCTTCCGGGACAGAAAATTATTGGAGAGGGAGCGGTTTCTTAGTCTGAGCCGCTTCAGCTACCTTAGTTCAAAACTTAGTATCCTCTTCATTATTTCAGCTGTACAGATGTTACTCTTTGTGCTGATTGGAAATTATATCCTGGAGATCAGAATGATGTCATGGAGGTATTTTTTAATCCTGTTTACGGTTTCATGCTGGGCCAATGTGATTGGACTGAACATCTCGTCTGGATTTAAATCCGTGGCTACTATTTATATACTGGTACCCTTAATACTGGTTCCCCAATTATTATTCAGCGGGGTAGTGGTTGATTTCCAAAATTTGAACAAAGCGATTTATTCTGCCAATGCAGTTCCTTTAATCGGGGATGCCATGACCTCCAGGTGGGGATACGAAGCCCTGGTGGTTACCCAGTACAAGGATAATCCATACCAACGAAAAATATTTGACAACGAGCTGGAGATAAACCATGCCCTCTTTAAAAAAGCCTATGTGATCCCCGAATTAAGACAGCAATTGGAGTTGCTGGAGTCTGGAAAGTGTATGGCGCCTGGTAGTGCCTGGAGGCTGCTGCGTAATGAATGCCGGAAAATTTCCGAAGATATTGACCTCAAAAATCCGATTGCAGGTAAAGCACACCTGGGCCTGATGCCGGATGAGGAGACGCTTGTATCGCTGGACCAGTTCCTTACTCAGTCATGGAACATTTATCATCACTTGTATCTTCAGGCTTATACTGAGAAGGAGGATAAGTTACGGTCTCTTGACGCTGATGAAGCAAGCGCATTAAGAGCGAAATACCAGAATGACAAGCTTGAAAGTCTGGTAAAGAATGATAAGGAACTGGTAGAGTACATCGTTTATGACGGTGAGATTGTCAGGCTCCGGAATCCGATTTATACAAAAACCTCCCGACAAGACGGCAGGGGCCATCTTTATGCACCCCATAAAAATGTTGCCGGGATAAAAATCGACACCTTCTGGTTTAATATCCTGATCGTCTGGCTTTCTGCGATAGGTGGGTTTGGTGTCCTGTATTTTGATTTGTTGCGCAAACTCATCAGCTACTTCGAAAGTATCAAGCTGCAACGGTTTAACCGCAGAATACTGAAGCTACTTACACAGTACGAAACGCGGAACTAGTAGTATTGCTGAAAGCTTGGAATTTGGCGGTTTGTCAGTACTTCGGTATTCCGGATAAGCCAGTAATTGCATCAGAACCACCTTATGCCGCATTGATGGCGTCATAGCTGTGAGCATGGCTGCAACCCCTGAAAACAGAACCCAATGTTACCCGGAGTGCAGGCATTATCTTTCAATGGAGTGATAACATGGCATGCTCGGCACAGAAAAGCAACAGCAGAAGGGGAATTATTAGTTTCCTCGTTAAGACCTAGACTTATAGGTAATGTACCCTCATGAACAGGAGTGATGTTCTCTGCCGGATTATCCGGTCAGGTTTCTTTCGGTGGATATAAAAAAAAGCCATCCCGACAGAGATGGCTTTTATAGTATAAGATTGTATCTGTTAATATTCCCAAAGATCGTGTTCGATATTGAATAACCATTCTTTTTGTTGATCAGCTTCCATAAGGGCATCTACACCCTGCGAAAAGGAATTGTTCCAACGGTTATCGTAAACGTTTGAGACTGCATAAATATGGCTTGCAAAACGACGCTGCATGAAGAAGTCATCAAAAGAGATCCGTTGCGAATCGTTTTGTCTGTTGAATACCTCATGATTAGAAAGGATGGGCCTGATTTCCGGGAAATAAACCCAGAAAGTCGGGGTTTGAAGTACATCTTCAGTCAGGTTTCCATCAGCATCCCGGCGGTTATATACGCGAATCGGGCTGACACCAACGATCCTGACTTTCATCACAGAGTGGTTTTTGTCGAAGAACCATTTTTCTTTAACCAGGAGCTTCTTAATTTCACTGGTTTTTCTGGGGTTTTCAACGATAATCGTTATAGGTTGACCGGTATTCGGGTCATAAGTTTTCGTTGTATCAACACCTGCGCCAAATACCTTGTCGACCTGATCAATGGTCATCTGAGCTGTAAATTCATTCAGCGGGTCGGTAGTTGAGAAAGCCCTGATTCCTTCATTGTCGATTCCCCACAACACCAGGTCGACAAAATTCATACGTCCACCGATGGGTTTTGTAGGATAGTACAGGGGGAGGTTTTGTTTCTGACGCAGGTCAATCATGCGATAGACAACTTTTGACCACATGACGTCAGCTTCCCTGATGTACTCATAAGGAACAGGTTTTTTATGTGGAACATGCTCTCTAACATAAACTTCCCTCAGGTTGTCCTGCGCATTGACAGCTGATATGGTCAGGATAACCGCTCCGATTAACAAAAACACAATCTTTTTCATTATATCAAGTTTAAAGTTTAATCAATCAATTTAAAGTTGGCAGCTGACAGGGGACGAGTTGTACCTCCGGGGCCTACTGCTTTAACATCCTGGATATAGAATGTCCTGTTTAATTGTAAAACATCTATAAAATCTCTCTGCTCGGCAGAGAAGTTTTTCCCTTTGGTTTCCACTTCGCGGAAGAATCCCCTGGGGTCAAATCCTGCGATGGTAAATTCCGTAATGGTGAAACTCAGGTCGAAAAGAAAATCTTCCATGGTGGCAATTGGCCCGGGAAGGGCTTTTAACAGAGGTCTTCTGATAGATCCGCTCTTCTGGCTGTTTAGGGTAACCACCGGAGACGGTACTACCTTCACCCTGAATTCTCTTTTATCAATTTCCTGTTTTCTGCCATTTATAGTGGCATAGACAGTCACCCAGGCATTTCCGGGCCTGTTCGGCGTGATCAGAAAGGAGTTACCACTTTTTCTCATCTTAGCGTTGGTTACGCTGATATCTACTTTATCCGATGCGACACCGGCGACAGAGACGTCAACAGGATTTTCCACGCCAACATAAAAAACATTCATTTTCGTTGCAGCGACAGAAACAAATTTCTCAGCCACCTGGTATTTTTGTTTGAAAGGTTTGATGAGTTTCCCGGAGGATCCTGAAAGTTCAATCAAACCTCCCCAGTTTTTATATCCTACAGAGCCTGTACTACCCTGGTAGATACCGCGACCGCTTCCTTTAGGAACTTCAAGTTGGGTGTAATTAAGCCCATCTCTTTTTGAAAATTCCCAAACTTTGGTATCGCTGTTATAGGAGGAATCATAAGGATTGGGGTTTTCTGTAACCCAGATCACGGGATCAGCCGTTGTATCACTTGCAGCCAGGAATATGCTGGCCTGATATGCGCCATTTTGAATGACATAATTTGAATTAGGAACTACGGTGGCTTCGATTTTGTTGAAGCTTACTTCGCCCTCTTCAATTTGTCCGTACAAGTATTTCAGAGCTTCAGATTCAGCATTCCGGATATTGATCTGCAGTCCGGACATGATAACCATAACCCCGGAAACAGGAAGGTGCTCAAAGTGCTGACTCTCCCAGGAATGTAATCCTGTTGATTTCCCGGTTTCTGACTTATGCTGTTGATCCGCATCTGTGTTCAGGGCTGACAGAACAGAAGCACGCTGGAGTTCTGCTTTATCATCGCCAAGGATCTCCGTAGTAAGGAATTCTTTATATGCTTCAATGGCCTCTCTCAGTTTCTTTCCCTCCTTGTCATTTTTATCCCCAACCATAACGCGTGCCGGGGCATCAGTTTTATCGCGGCCTTTAATTTTGGTGGCATCTATCTTAAGGGCCTTTTTGTCTACAATAGCCTCAGCTTCATCTCCTTCAAGGATCATCACTTTCAGGCTATCGATGTAACGAACAAGTTGATCGGCCCTGCTGCTGACTTCATTTGCTCTGGCTAACCAGGGTCCTACTTTCTGTGGATTGATAGAATTCTGTGTTTCAAAATCCTTCATCAAGTTACCCTTGTTTTGTTCAAGGGTTCCCATAGTCCTTTTCAGACCATCATCCAGTACGTCGAAGGCATTGAGGATTTCATTTGATACATTCAGCGCTAACATGGCCATCAGCACCAAATACATCATGCCAATCATTTTTTGTCTCGGGGTTTCTTTACCGTGGCCCATAGGTTTTTGAGATATCTAGATTACTTATTGAAATTAATTTTACTTTTTAGTAAGTACATCCATGGTAGAAAGCATATTCCCGTAAATAGAATTCAGGGAAGAAATACTTTCTTTCAGTTTTGACATCTCTTCTTTGTACTTATTGGTTTCGTCTACGGAATCTTTCAGATTCTTAATCATACTCTGCAAACCGGTATAGATCTCAGCAGAACCTTTCATGTGTGTCTGAGTATCATGTATCTGGGCTTCATAGACAGCATTTAGATCGGATAAACTCTTATTCAGCTTCTCAATATGCTGTTCGTGCTCTTTACTGCCAAGAGAAATATTTTTTTGTTCCTCATTAATGGTATTGGCAATGGCTTCATATGAATTTGCAATCTGATTCCCGGAAGAGACAATTTTATTAGCCGCTTCGAAGTATGCACTGGTAAGACTTGTAGTCGATTGCTTGATGTTTTCGGTAGTCGATACATAGGTCTCACTTAGCCCGCCTACGGCAGAAGCGGCACCCTGAAGGTGCGACACAAATTCTTCCGTTGCAACGGTGGCCTGAGATATGTCCGAAAGCCCTTCGGCGGTTTTGTTCAGGCGAGTGAATCCCTCTCCCAGCTTGGTCAGGGCCTCGGTGTTAATACCGCTTTGCCCGAGAACATCCTCAATGCGGTCAACGGACCGACCCCCATCTTCCAGGCTTTTCCTGTCTTTAAAATTCTCAATTTCATCCGGATCAGAGAGGCCGGCCAGTTCCGGATAAACAAGCGTCCAGTCGAGCTCTTCATGAAGGGGTTCAAATGCTGAAAAGAAGAAAATTATAGCTTCAGTCACAAGACCGAGGGTGATGATCAATTCTCCACCTCCCCAGTGATTGATTTTAAACAGGGCGCCAATGATAACAATAGATGCTCCGAAGCCATACAGCTTGGCCATGAAGTTTTTCCAGCCTGAACTTTGAACTATATCGGTTAGATTCATAGTATGAAATTTTTCAAGTGAGCGTTTTAGTTATTGCCGAGATAGGACCTTACACATCTGAAACCGATAAATGACTTGGCAGTATCCTGATATTCATAAGAACGGGCACCATTTTGCAGGTAATATCCGATATCTTTCCAGGATCCACCACGAATGACCTTTCTTTTTAAGACAGGAGGATCATCCGGAAGGGCATTGTATTTATAATCCGGATTCAGATCATGTGTAAAGATATAAGCGGATTCATCAAAAGCGTTCGACGTCCATTCAGCAACGTTACCGGCCATATCATACAAGCCATATTCGTTTGGCTGATAGGTACCAACTGCCAATGTTACAGAACCACCATCATCAATATAGTTACCTCTGAGGGGTTTGAAGTTTGCAAGGAAACAACCCTCTTTATTTCTGGTATAGTAGCCACCCCATGGATACATTGAGTGGTCAAGGCCGCCGCGGGCAGCATATTCCCATTCAGATTCCAGAGGCAGTCGGTATTCATGAACAGGAGGCTGACCAGCTGCAGCAAGCGAAGAATTCAGGTAATTTGACCTCCAGATACAGAATGCACTGGCCTGTTTCCAGGTTACACCAACTACCGGATAGTTATCGTAGGCGGGATGCCAGAAATATCGGGTAGTCATTGGTTCGTTAAATGAATAGGTGAAGTCTGCAATCCAGCAAAGTGTATCAGGATATACATTCACAACATCGCGGATGATGAAGTTAGAACGATCCTGTATTTCATTCCTTTCTCCGTCGCTGTTGGTTACATATCCCTCGTATTCTTTTGTCTGGTAGTTATAACGATTTCCTTTTTTAGCAGCCTGCTGAAGGTCCACCCAGAAATATTCATACATAAGTTTTCTGGAATCAACTTCTTTTCTGCCGTAAAAACGCTCCTGTTCGTTGTAGTAAATATCACTAAGCAATTCGTTCGTTTCTTCATCCCTGTAATCAATACGCATCTCCCAGTTGATTCTTGGAGGATCGATCGGGTTTCCGAACTGGTCATCCGAGATAACATAATCATCCAGTACCTCACCGAGCATTCTTCTCATAATTGAATCGCGCACCCAGTAAACAAATTGCCGGTACTCGTTGTTGGTAATTTCAGTTTCATCCATCCAGAAGGGATCCACTGTAACGGTACGTGAATAGGAATTTTGTGCCCAGGGCACATCCTGATCATTCATCCCCATGGTAAAACTTCCCTGGGGAACGAATATCATTCCATAGGGGTCCGGTTCAAAGTATCTCGCTCTACCCGGAACACCGGTAAGTTCGCCACCATTGTAATTAGAACAGCCTGAAATCACGAGAATAGCGAATACGAAACCAAAAGAAATAATCTTTTTCATAATCAAAGGAATTTATCTGAAATAACTATTTTCTAGTTCGACTAAAATCTTATATAAATTTAAGTAAATTTTTATAAAAACCTAATGCTCTTATATTTTTGAGGCTCTTTGTCACGGTCCAGCTTGAAACTGTAATTTAATAAAATTTCATGGCTGCCCTGAGAGTGATTTGCAAGAGCACTCGTCTGCACATCATAGGAATATCCTACTTTCAACCCCTCAATCAATTCTAAGCCTATCATACCAACGACAGCTTCTCCGGTCCTATAGGTAACGCCTGCCCAAAACTTTTTATTGTACACGCAGGTTAGATTCAGGTCCATATCCGTAGATCTGGCGTCCGACTTTAAAAGAACGGCCGGCTTTAATTCCCATGCCGGATTGGGTAATTGCATATTGTATCCTGCGGTTACGTAATAATGCATAGAAAGGTTATAGTTTGCCTCACTTATTCCGGCATCTGTAGAGGAATAACTAACCTCTGGCTGGTTAATATTCAGGACAGAGGCTCCAAAATATATTTCTTCAGTTCGATAGAATAGACCGGCCCCCAGGCTAAGAACCGGGTTGTCAGCTCCATCGCTGGTCGGGATTCCGGCATCAGATTGTTCCTGGGCAACCCATTCGGCGGCCAGGGAATTGTCTAAAAATCCGGCATTGATGCCTATCCCCAGGGTTCCGTCATTGATAGCGAACCGGAAGGCATAATTGATGCTTGCATTAATATCAGTATTGAAACCGATTCCATCGCGATACAGGCTCAATCCCACTCCGTGTTTGGTTTCTCCCAGCTTAAATGGAGCTTCAGCCTCAAAGAAAAAGTTATCAGGGTTCCCGGGGAATTCAACCATCTGCTGTCTAACCAGACCGGTAACACTTACCATATCCATGCTGCCGGCACTTCCCGGATTCGTCCTCAGATTGTCATACATGAAGTGCGAAGCCATAGGATTATACTGGGCCTCCAGCACCATACATGAGCCTATCACCAAAGCTGATATCAGTAGTTTTTTCATGCAATCAATCTTAAAGATAAAAACCAGCTTATAGCGAGGCTTTTATACGATTAGTAAAATAAGTAAAAATATTGTACCCATACAAGATGAGTAATCAACAGACTATCTATACCGGATATTTTTGTTAGTCTGTTCTAATAACTCGCTTCACAGCAGGTAAATTGTGTGGTGTAGTTTTAGGACAGTTTTTGAAATGATTTCCACCATAAGTCCGGGACTTCCTGCTCACTGGCAAGCTTGTAGTCCTGGTATGAGCAGGCTACCACGATAGGCTTGCCCTGTTTTGGATTGGGGATCTGCATCCACCACCGCTCGCTGACCAGGCTTTTGTAAAAGGTGATCTCATGGTCGAGGTCGTTCTGACCGACAATGAAAGTCTTGAAATTTTTATCCTCACTATCCGGGTATTCAGGGTTACGGCAGGAAAAGCCGTCGAGGAAATACCAGATGATCTGCGCTGCCAGGCTGCTTGACTGGTGGAGAATATCATGTTTGGGATTGACCTCAAATATTCCCAGGGTACTAACCCGGTCGCTCAGCCCTGCATATTTGGCAAGCTGGCAGGCCTCTTCAGAGTATAACCCGCTGGGAGAAGGATTGAAAAATCCGGGAGAATCGGATTGACGTACGGCACTGATATCAAAGCTCACAATGTCGCTATCCCGCATTATGGGCTCGACCATAGACATATTGGAACGCAATTCCCCAAGCCGGATAGCATCGTGGTAGAGTTTTCCGATAAGGTCAATGTTCTTTGCATCGGTAAGATGTATCTGGTGCCCCAGGTTGCAGTATTTGAAAAGGGTACGCTTCTTAAACAGAAGTTCCGTCAGGAATGACTCAGCGCTTGTCCGCAGGTTATCCTTCACAATATCAATGGTTCGGTCGATCGTCGTCAGGTTGATCGATTGCCTATGCAATTCAAAGATCTGAAAAACAGGGATCGTTAACTCCTGCGATCCTCCAATAAGGACAACAACCAGGTTGTTCAGGAGCAGGTGGTTCATGATTTCCTTCAGGGCAACATAGGTGTCGGAGAAGGTATTCCCCTGCTTTACATTTCCCAGGTCGACTATGGAAATGCTTCCTGATGGTTTGTAAAGTTGATAGAGCTGGGAACGGATTTTTTCCGGTGCCAGGGATGTCCCCCGGTTGTATGAGTTGCGGTCCTCAGGAATGCCCAGAAATGCCACCTGGTAACCTGCCAGGTCCGCAGGCTTGAAATCAGGCGTATGGGTAGTGATATTTTTACCCAGGATATTCGGACTGGAGATCAGGTACTCTTCAGGTTTATCCAGGCTTACCGGATCCAGAAACTCATACAGGTCCATGACTTATTTTTTTGATGACTTTTTAGCAGGCGGATTCTCGATAATCTTTAAGCAGTCCTCTCTGGTAAGATCTGCAGGAACCATTTTCCTGGGGATCTTGTAGTTTTTCTTCTTATAGGAGATATAGGGGCCCCAGTGTCCGTTCAGAATCTGAAGATCGGGTTCGTCATCAAAGGTCTTGATGAGCCGGTTCTTCTCCTGCTCGATCTTTTCAAGAATCAGTTCAATGGCCCTTTCTTGCGTAATTTTGTAGGGATCGTCTATACCTTTTTTCAGGGAATAAAACTTTGAATTATGGCGGACATATGGGCCAAAACGTCCGATACCAACCGTGAGTTCTTTTCCTTCATAGTCACCTATGGAGCGCGGCAGACGGAAAAGGTCAAGGGCTTCCTTCAGGCTGATGGTCTCAAGTTGCTGACCCTTCAGCAGGCTCGCATACCGGGGTTTCTCTCCTGTTTCAGTCTGGGCATCACCGATCTGGACAATCGGGCCGTATCTTCCCATGCGCACAATGACCTGTTTCCCGGTTTCGGGATCAGTTCCCAGTTCCCGTTCTCCTTTTGAATAATCGGATACTTCAAGCGTTTTCTCGACCTGCTCATGGAATGGTTTGTAAAACTTATCGATCATCAGGGTCCACTCCAGCTTTCCGGAAGCGATGAAGTCGAAATCCTTTTCGACTTTTGCGGTGAAGTTAAAATCGAGGATATCCTTGAAATATTCAATCAGGAAATCATTCACGATCATTCCGATATTATCCGGGAATAACTTCGACTTTTCCCGGTTATAAATTTCTTTTAGGACGTCTTCGGTGATGATGCCTTTCTTTAGGTTCAGGACTTCATACTTACGTTCTTTCCCTTCGCGGTCTTCCTTCAGTACATATCCTCTGTTCTGAATCGTGGATATGGTCGGGGCATAGGTAGAGGGGCGCCCAATGCCCAGCTCCTCAAGTTTTTTAACCAGGCTTGCTTCGGTATACCTTGGGGGAGCGAGAGTAAATCGCTGTACGGCGGAAATCTCGGTGTAGGAAAGCTCATCGCCAACCTTTACCGGAGGCAATAATCCTTTGGTTTCCTCATCGGATTCATCATCAGTGGATTCCAGATACAATTTTAAGAAACCCTCGAACTGCAGTACCTCACCCTGGGCAACAAAACGAACCGGAGAGTTGGACACTTCGATGGCAACGGTGGTGCGTTCAAATTGTGCATCGCTCATCTGAGAGGCAACCATTCGTTTCCAGATCAGGTCATACAGGCGCTTTTCAGCATTTGTCCCGTCGATGGTTTTGTTGGCAATATAGGTTGGGCGAATAGCCTCGTGAGCTTCCTGGGCACCCTTCGCCTTGGTTTTATAGGTATGGATATGGACATATTTTTCACCGTACTCTTCCTGGATTACCTGTTTTGCAGCATTCAGGGCCAGTTGCGAGAGGTTCACCGAATCGGTACGCATATAGGTGATATGCCCTGCTTCGTAAAGTCGTTGTGCGACAGACATGGTCTGTGAAACGGAGAATCCAAGTTTGCGGCTGGCTTCCTGCTGGAGGGTAGAAGTTATAAATGGCGGAGCAGGAGATTTTTTTGAAGGCTTCTGTGTAATGTCAGAAATCCTGAATTTTCCGCTTATGCAGTGCTCAAGAAAAGCTTTCGCTTCTGCCTTCGTTGTAAAACGTTTGTCAGTTTCTGCCTTCAGAACCTGGACTTTGCCTCCGGTATCCGGGATATTAAAAGCTGCGGTTACACGATAATTTGACGTAGTTTTAAAACCGTTGATCTCGCGCTCGCGGTCAACAATCAGACGTACGGCTACGGACTGGACCCGACCGGCAGAGAGTGAGGGTTTTACTTTTTTCCACAGCACAGGTGATAGTTCAAAGCCCACCAGACGGTCGAGTACCCGGCGCGCCTGCTGGGCATTTACCAGATTTATATCGACGGAGCGATATTTTTTTATGGATTCCTGGATAGCGTTTTTGGTAATCTCACTGAAGACAATCCGTCGTGTCTTTGCCGGATCGAGTTTCAATACTTCTGATAAATGCCAGGCAATAGCTTCTCCTTCACGGTCCTCATCGGAGGCGAGCCAGACCGTTTTGGCTTCTTTAGACAGTTTTTTCAGCTCTGAAACGATTTTCTTTTTGTCGGTCGGGACAATATAATCCGGAGAGTAGTTGTTTTTAAGGTCAATGCCAAAATCTTTTTTAGCTAAATCCCGAATATGACCCATGCTTGAAGTAACGTGGAAATCCTTACCTAAGAACTTTTCAATAGTTTTTGCCTTTGCCGGCGACTCTACAATAACCAAATTATCAATCATGCCAGAACGGTTTTAAGGAGCACAAAGAAACGATATACAAAGTTATGTTCAAAAATTTAAATTAAATAAATTAATACATTTACGTCAAAAAGAGAAATCTATTATGTCAGAGCAGAAAAGGCAGTTTAAGCGGTACACCATCCTATTGTGGAGCATTTTCATGCTTCCTGTATTAGTGTTTATAATCATACTGATCTATGCTGCTTCAGGGAAGATGGGCTATATGCCGAAGATCGAAGACCTGGAAAATCCCAAGATCAACCTGGCCAGCCAGATCATATCGCAGGATGGGAAGGTATTGGGGAGCGTCTACTACAAAAATCAAAACCGGATTTTTGTTGGTTATGAACAGCTTCCCCCACATCTGATCAATGCCCTTATTGCTACCGAAGACATACGTTTTTTCAAACATACCGGAGTGGACTTCAAAGGTCTGGCGAGGGCCTTTGTGTTCAGGGGGCTCCTGGGTAAGGAAAGTGCAGGCGGAGGAAGTACCATCACCCAGCAATTTGCCAAACTCCTTTTTCATGAACAAGCCGGATCAAGCACAGAAAGGCTGAAGCAAAAGATCATGGAATGGATCATTGCCGTAAAGCTGGAAAGGGCCTACACCAAGGAAGAAATTATTGCCTTGTATTTCAATCAGTACGATTTTCTCTATAATGCTGTTGGCATTGAGTCGGCAGCCCGTGTTTATTTCAATACCACTCCCGATTCACTGACTATTGAACAATCTGCAGTTTTAGTCGGAATGGCTAAAAACCCCCTAATCTATAGCCCGGTTCTTCACCCGCAAAAATCTTTGCAGCGAAGGAATACGGTCCTTGAACAGATGCGGAAGTACGACTATATCTCAGGGCAGACATGTGATTCTTTAAAAGCATTGCCGCTGAATGTTAATTTCAGGAGGGTCAGTCACAATGAGGGTCCCGCTACCTATTTCAGGGAATATTTAAGAAGAACACTCACAGCCTCCAAACCGGAGCGTTCAAAATACGGTAGTTATCAACGATATAAGGAAGACTCTGCGCGCTGGGACCAGGAACCCTTGTATGGCTGGTGCAACAAGAATCATAAATCGAACGGGGAACCTTATTCCCTGGGTAAGGATGGGCTGAAGATATACACCACTGTCGATTCAAGGATGCAGGCATATGCGGAAAAAGCCGTGGTGAAACACCTGAAGGGATATTTGCAGCCCGAGTTTAACAAGGAAAAGAAAGGCCGGAAATATGCACCCTATGCCAGTAACCTGACCACAGAGGAACGTGATCGGATTATCTGGAACGAGATCCGGAGGAGCGAAAGGGGTAGCAGGCTGGTCCGAAGTGGAATGTCGAGGGATTCCATCTATCAGATTTTTACGAAGAAGACTTTCCCTATGAAGGTATTCAGCTGGGACGGTTATGTGGAGAAGACCATGACACCCCTGGATTCCATCTTGTATTACAAACATTTCCTGCATACTGGGTTCATGGCTATGGAGCCTCACACAGGATATGTGAAAGCCTATATCGGGGGTATCAATTTTACGGAATTCCAGTATGATCATGTAACCCAGGGAAAACGACAGGCCGGCTCCACCTTTAAGCCGTATATGTACACCCTGGCCATGCAGGAAGGTTATTCTCCCTGCAGGAAGGTCCAGGTAGTTCCGCAATCCTTCAATGTGAATGGAAAAGTATGGACCCCGAAAACTTCAGCTTCTGCAAAGTATGTTGGCTCGGAGCAAACTCTGAAATGGGGTCTCGCCCATTCAGAGAACTATATTTCTGCCTGGCTGCTTGCCCATGTCAGTCCCTATGAAATTGCCAAGCTGGCACATAAAATGGGTATCCAGTCGCGGATTGACCCGGTTCCTTCAATGATTTACGGACCAAGTGACATGTCAGTGGAAGAGATGGTTTCTTCCTATACAACTTTTGTAAATGGAGGGATCTATATGTCACCGGTTTATGTTTCGAGGATCGAAGACCGATACGGGAACATTCTCGCTGAATTCCTTCCGGAATCCAATGAGTCGATCAGTGAAACAACAGCGGCAAAAATGATCTCCATGTTGCAGGGAGTGGTCAATTTCGGAACGGCAATAAGGCTCAGGACAAAATATGGTCTGACTGCCCAGATTGCTGGAAAGACCGGAACAACCAATAATAACTCGGACGGTTGGTTTATCGGGATGACCCCAAAACTGATCGCTGGGGGTTGGGTTGGTGGTGATGACCGTTCGATACACTTCGATAATACAAGCATGGGATCCGGTACGAACATGGCGCTGCCGATCTGGGCAGAGTTCATGCTTCAGGTATATGCAGATTCCACGCTTCGGATAAGCCAGAATGATGTTTTTACACTCCCTAATAATTTCGACCCTTCCTTTCTGGAATGTGCAGATGACAGGGTGCATGCGGGTGAGCTGGAGGATGTTCTGGACGTAATGCCGGCCTGGGACGATTATTCCTATGAGGAATAGCTATTTCCGGCGTCCTGGTTACGAAAAACCAGTTTTATTGCATCTTCAATCCTGGAGCAGGGTACCACGGTAATGCCATTCTGCCGCGCAGGAGCTTTCTTTAACCTGGGGATGAGGATCTTTTTAAATCCCAGTCGGGCAGCTTCATCAATGCGCTGATCAATTCGTGTGACGGCTTTTAATTCCCCGGTCAGACTTAGCTCTGCAGCCATACAGAGCTGATTATCCACGGGTCGGTCGAACGTGGAAGAAAGGATGGCACAGACAATGGCCAGGTCAGTTGCGGGGTCCTGGACCCTGAATCCTCCGGCTATGTTTAGAAAGACATCCTTGGTTGCCAGTTTGAAACCGGCTTTTCTTTCCAGCACAGCCAGCAACATATTCAGTCTCCGGTTATCGAAACCCGTAGCCGTGCGCTGCGGAGTGCCGTATACCGCCGAGCTTACCAGGGCCTGTACTTCGATCAGAAAAGGCCTGGTACCATCAATGGCAGAAGCTATGGCAACACCGCTCGATGGGCTGCTGTCGCGGTTAAGGAAGATCTCAGAGGGATTGGTAATCTCGTGCAGCCCGTCAGCTTCCATTTCAAAGATGGCAATCTCCGCTGTTGATCCAAAGCGGTTTTTCAGTGCGCGCAGTACCCGGTAAATATTCTGGTGATCGCCTTCGAACTGAAGGACTGTATCCACGATATGTTCGAGAAGCTTGGGGCCGGCAAGTGTTCCGTCCTTGGTGATATGACCGATGAGGATGGTCGGGACGTGGGTGGTTTTTGCAAGCTTGAGCAGTTGTGCTGCACATTCACGGATCTGGGAGATACTTCCGGGGCTGGCATCCAGCGCATCCGTATAGAGGGTTTGTATAGAGTCAAGGATCAGAAGATCCGGCTTTTCATTTTCAAACTGCGTGATAATGCTTTCGAGGTTCACCTCGCTGAAGATGTAACAGTCGCTGTTTTTATGGTGTAGCCTCTCAGCACGCATTTTGATCTGTTCCGGGCTTTCTTCGCCCGATACATAAAGCACTTTCCCGGTTATGCCCAGGGCAATCTGCAAGGCAAGTGTAGATTTTCCGATGCCGGGTTCACCGCCAAAAAGCAGGAGGGAACCGGGGACGAACCCGCCGCCCAGCAAACGGTCAATTTCCCCCAGGCTGCTTGAAACGCGTTTCATTTTGCCTGGCTCGATCTTGTCGAGCGGAAGGGCAGCACTCTGGTTGCGTTTCGCTGAAATGGTTCTGGAGGAAGTAACAGGAGCTACTTTTTCCTCGATATAGGTATTCCATTCGCCGCAGGAAGGGCAACGGCCGATCCATTTGGACGATTCCGCCCCGCAGTTTCTACAGAAATACACTGTTTTGACTTTTGCCATGCTAGTACAGAGAAGGGTTCCTTACAAGATACCTTAGGAACAAAAATAGTAAAGTAATGCAGATTGGAGGGGGATGCGAATAAGATTATTTACAGAGTTGGATTAACCCCTGATTGACGGATGGCAGAGAAAGTGTATACAGCATTTGTACCACGGCCCTGCAAATTAAATGGAGAAAATAAACCCACGTCCCACACAATGTGCAGGTGTTAAAGGGCTGAATGCCAATACGGAAGATTTACTAAGCGAGCGAGTTAGTCTCTGAGTCGGGGAAAATAATCTGTGGTTTGAAGGTTTTGGCTTCTTCTAAATCCATGGTGGCGTAAGCGATAATGATAATAATATCCCCTACTACAACTTTCCGGGCTGCCGGACCATTGAGACAGACTTCGCCTGACCCTCTTTTCCCTCGGATCACATAGGTTTCCAGTCGTTCGCCATTGTTAATGTTTACGATCTGCACCTTCTCGTTCTCGATAATTCCCGAGGCATCCATAAGATCCTCGTCGATAGTGATGCTGCCCACGTAATGCAAATTGGCTTCAGTAACCTTTACCTGATGGATTTTTGATTTTACAACCTGAACAAACATGATAGTGCAAATTTACAAAATAATCTCGACATTATCTATTAACCGGACCTTTCCGGCAAATACTGCAATACAAGCGTTTAGGGGATTTTCAGGGATGATGGTTGAGACCTGGCGTAGGGTGTTGCGCTCTACGATCTGGAAATATTCCAGGTTTAACAGCGGATGGTTATTGATGGTGCTTTCAATATACTGCTCAATTTCAACGACAGGGCAGGTTCCGACCCGCGACTGGACCTCCTGCAGGCATTGATAGATTATAGGGGCTGCCTTCCGGTGTTCTTCGGAGAGCAATTGATTCCTGGAGCTCATAGCCAGCCCGTCGGGTTCGCGGATAATCGGGCAACCGACTATTTCCAGGGGATAGTGCAGCTCAGCAACAAGCGTTTTGATAATCGCCAGTTGCTGAAAGTCTTTCTGACCGAAATATGCCCTGTCGGCCTGTACGGCATCGAAGAGCTTTGTCACGATCTGGGCAACTCCGTTGAAATGACCGGGACGGTGTTTTCCTTCCATGACGGAGCCCATTTCACCGAATTCAAATTTCCGGGTATCCGGTTCCGGGTACATTTCTGCTTCTGAAGGCATAAATACGACATGACAGCCGGATCTTTCCAGTAATTCGCAGTCTCTTTGGGGATTCCGGGGATAGTTACGCAGGTCGTTCGGATCATTAAACTGGGTCGGATTCACAAAAATGCTGGCAACACAATGGTCACCTTTTTGAATACAGGCTTCAACCAGTGAAAGATGCCCCTCATGCAATGCACCCATGGTTGGAACAAAGCCGATTTTCCCGCCCCTGCTGCGCAGAGAAGCTATTTCCTGCTGTAAATCCTGTATGGTGCTAATCCGTATCATCTTTCAACGGCGACAAAGATACAAGTAAAATTAATTCAGCATTCAGAATTCAATATTAATAATGAATGATTGAGCCCAACCCCTATGCTACAGGCTTCAGACAGGTAAAAGGGGAGCGTTTATAAACTGTTAATTTTTCAAAAGAAAAGTCTTCGATTGTCAAGCTCTAAGGGCTATTGAGTTTTTTTTTGTAATTTTGCTGTTCATTTCTGAAATTTTGTGAATCTGATGGAAAGCAAAAAGATACTCTTTGTCTCGCAGGAAATAACACCTTATCTTCCCGAATCAGAAAAGTCAATAGTTGGTAGGAACCTCCCTCAGGGAATTCAGGATCTCGGGAAGGAGATCCGTACATTCATGCCC
This sequence comes from Bacteroidales bacterium, assembly GCA_016931575.1. Lineage (GTDB taxonomy): Bacteria > Bacteroidota > Bacteroidia > Bacteroidales > UBA10428 > UBA10428. The sequence continues at coordinate 92,446 of JAFGEO010000071.1, forward strand.
CGCTTCGGCTGCATCAATGAACGGCGTAACCAGCTGCATGAAGTTATTCGGCTTTCTGGCATGAACCTCATAATAGATGATACCGATCACCCGTTAATTATTAAAGTCGCTTCTATACAGGCCGCAAGAATGCAGGTATATTTTATAGATAATGAGGATTATTTCCATCGTAAGGCTACCGTGAGGGATACAAAGGGTAAGTTTTACGCCGACAATGATGAGCGTTCGATATTTTTTGCCAGAGGGGTTATCGAGACGGTAAAGAAATTGCAGTGGGCGCCGGATCTGATCCACTGTCAGGGTTGGTTTACCGCCCTGCTGCCTATTTATGTGAAGAAATACTATCATGATGATCCACTCTTCCGTAATTCAAAAATTGTGACATCCATTTATCAGGATGGTTTCAAAGAGAAACTCGATAGTCGCATTATGCACAAATTTGACTGGGATGGTTTAGAAAAATCAGACCTGGAAGTGATCAGTGATCCGGATTATGAAAGTTTGATGAAACTGGCGATTAACTTTTCTGACGGAATGATCATGGGAAGCGAAAACATTAATAAAAACGTTCAGAAGTATGCTGAAGATACCGGGAAACCATTTCTGACTTTCCAGTCTGAGGAAAACTATATTCAGGCATATTCAGATTTTTACGATACAATACTAAGCTAAAAGGTTGATGAAGCGCAAGATTAAATTATCTCAAATACTTACAGGTATCTCGGTCCTATCTATTTTCCTTCTTTTTAATTGTGAAGAAAAGCCCCTTGAGGCCGGACTGGATATTTTGCCATCTGACGAATTGATCGATGTGATTGTCGATACTTTTGGCGTTGAACTGTATACCATAACCGATGAGGCTGTTTATACCAGGTCCATCGGCATCAGTCCCCTCGGATCGGTCAATGATTCGGTGACAGGGATCCTCCAGACGGAATTTATCACCGACTTCATCTATTCGGACGATATCAGCTTTCTGGATGCAGACCGGGAGGACGTAATCCTTCTTGATCTTAAGATCTACCTCAGCTTTTTGGATTCATACGGCGATTCAATGGATGTTGATTTCGATGTATATGAGCTTACAGAGCCAATGCCCGATTACGGCTATTCGGATTACACGATGTTCGACCATATGTATGACCACGAACCCCTGAATGTCAGCGAGCCTTATAAACTGAGGGATGATACTTCAGTGTACGTTATGGATATTGCCGATGATTTTGCCGAACGCCTTATTGCCGCCAACTGGTATGGGGATTCCACCCTGTATGTTTCAGATTACCAACGCAACTTTAAGGATTATTTCAAGGGGATGTATTTTGCCACAGAATCCCGTGCGTCCGAGGGTGGCGGGATCATTATGGTGGATCACTATCATTCGTCCATGGTATTACGCACCCTGGAATACAACAGTGACAGCGCAAAATGGGATACCCTTGCGAATGTATTCTACCTGGGTAACCCCGAATCTGAAATCGATACCGGAGGGGTACACCTGAACCTCTACCATACCGAAAATTCTCCCAATGTTGAGACAGTGAATAATAATTTCAGCAAGCTCTATAAGAGGGCTTATATCAATGCATTGGCAGGTCCGCAGGTGCTTGTAAGAATTCCAGAACTGGAACGCTTGCGTGAGGAGTATGAAGGAGAAATCTCCGTGAACTTTGCGCACCTGATCATTCCCTTTGAGGAGGCAACATTTTTACGTGATACAGCTCGGTACAGGGCCCCTGCAAACCTGGGACTGCATGATTCGCTGACCAACGAACCAATCCTTGACGACGAACTGGCTGTCGACCACTTGGGAGGGAAACTGGATTCCACGGAGTTTCAGTATAGGTTTAATATTGGAAACCATGTTCATACCTACCTGAGATCCTCTGAAAGTTCCTACAGTAATTCATTCTATCTTTTTGCAGCCTCCGGTTCCCCGGTCACCAGGTTCCGGTATACACCGGCCAGGGTTGTTTTGCAGCAGGATTCTGTTTCAGGCAGGTATCCAAGAGTGAGAATAGTCTATTCGATAATTCCCAAATAAGTATAGTATGTGTGGCATTGTAGCTTACATCGGAGATCGCGAGGCATTGCCTGTTTTGATAAATGGTCTGAAACGTCTTGAATACAGGGGATACGACTCGGCCGGAGTCGCGATCCTGAATAAAGAGGTCAATATCTATAAATGTAAGGGCAAGGTATCTGATCTTGAACAATTTATGGAAGGGAAAGACAAGACCGGGAAAATCGGTATTGGTCATACACGCTGGGCCACACATGGCGAACCAAACGATGTCAATGCCCATCCCCATCAGTCCTATCACGGGAAATTCACCATCATCCACAATGGGATTATTGAGAACTATGCCCGATTGAGAACCAGGTTGGAAGAAAGGGGCGTAAAGTTCCAGAGCGAAACAGATACAGAGGTTTTAGCAAACCTGATCGAGTATATCTATGAGCAGGGGAAAACGGATGCCGAACTTGCTGTTCGCCTGGCCCTCTCGAAGGTTATAGGTGCTTACGGACTGGTCGTGCTGTGCGCTGATGAGCCGGATAAACTCATTGCAGCCAGAAAAGGAAGTCCACTGGTAATCGGGGTAGGAAATGAAGAATATTTCCTCGCATCGGATGCCACCCCTATTGTTGAGTATACAAAAAGTGTTATCTACCTGAACGATGGTGATGTAGCCATCATCAGGAAAGAACAGCTGATCCTGAAAACATCGGGACAGGATATGAGTGTTCCAAAAGTTACGGAGCTTACCTTTGACATCGGAGAGATTGACAAGGGTGGTTATGAGCATTTTATGCTTAAGGAGATCTTTGAGCAGCCCCGTTCTATTGAAGATACCTTCAGGGGCAGGGTCCGCCCGGATGATCTGGAGCTTCACCTTGGCGGGCTATACCAGGTTATGCCGAAGCTGGTCGAAGCAAAAAGGATCATCATTATAGGCTGCGGAACCTCATGGCATGCCGGTCTTGTTGGGGAATACCTGTTTGAAGACCTTGCCCGGACATCCGTAGAGGTGGAATATGCTTCTGAGTTCCGGTACAGAAATCCCATTATCAATAAGGATGACATTGTCATTGCGATCAGTCAGAGCGGAGAAACCGCCGATACCCTTGCAGCGATCAAACTGGCCAAGGAACAGGGGGCACTTGTTCTGGGGATCTGCAATGTGGTTGGATCCTCAATCCCACGGGAAACTGATGCAGGAGTATATACCCATGCCGGCCCCGAGATCGGAGTGGCTTCCACCAAAGCTTTTACCTGTCAGGTAACCGTTCTGGCCATGATGGCGATTTTAGTGGGTAAGAAAAAGGGTCTCATTTCTGAGGAGCGTTTTAAGAACCTGATCCATGAGTTTACGCTGGTGCCCGGTAAGATCGAAAAAATCCTGACCAAGGCTGATTCGATTAAAAAACTGGCTGCGCTCTACAAAGATGCTACCAACTCCCTGTACCTTGGGAGGGGATATCTTTTCCCGGTTGCCCTTGAGGGTGCCCTGAAGCTAAAAGAAATTTCCTATATCCATGCCGAAGGTTATCCTGCAGCTGAGATGAAACATGGCCCCATTGCCCTTATCGATGATAAAATGCCCGTGGTGGTTGTAGCTACCAAGGATTCTTCTTACGAGAAAATCGTTAGCAATATCCAGGAAGTAAAGGCCAGGAACGGGATCGTTATCGCCGTAGTAACCGAGGGGGATACTGTAATCAGCGGGATGGCCGACCATGTGATCGAAATACCCGATGCGGAAAATGTTTATGCTACCCTTTTATCCGTTGTGCCCCTCCAGCTGTTTTCCTATTATATCGCCGTAATGCGCGGATGTAATGTGGACCAGCCGAGGAATCTGGCGAAGTCGGTGACGGTGGAGTAACAAAACTATCCTAAAAACTTTTGAATTCCAGAAATTAGATTTTGAAAGCTACTTGATTTATTGGAATTTATTGAAAGGTGCTTGGTGATCTCTCTAGCAGTATATATTTTTTGAAAATCTGGGATTAGCTTTTTAATTTCATGGGAA